>CAVWNW010000007.1:0-405104 GCA_963756425.1 uncultured bacterium
AGAAGTTGCTGACGACTGCGGTGAAGACCTTGTCGATGCTGGTGGGATCCGACGAGTCGTACACCGCAGCCGAGGTGGCCTCGGCGATCTGGCGCAGGGTGGGTAGGTCGGCGTCGTCGCCGTAGGCGATGGGGAAGACCCGCACGGGCCGGCTGGCCTGGCCCTCGCCGCCCGCCTGGAGCGTGTCGATGAGCTCAGTGAGCTGGTCGCCGTCGTCGGCGGAGTCGTCGTCCTGGTTGCGGCCGTCGGAGAGCAGCACCACGGCGTTGATCCGCGCCGGGTCGTAGGCGGCCAGGGCCTCCTCGTACGTCCGCTGCGTCACCGCGTACAGCGGCGTGTTGTTCGTGGGCACCAGGTCGCGGATCCGGTTGGCGAGCTGCTCCCGCACGTCACCGACCCGCGACGTCGGGACCAGCTCGAGCACCTCCCGGTCGCCCTGGTCGCCGAGCTCGGTCGAGAAGATCGACAGGCCGACCTGATCGTCGTCCTTGAACTCCTCGAGGGCGGTGATGGCCGCCTCCTTGGCGAGGTCGAGCTTGGTGGCGCCGGTCTCGGGGTCTCCCGGGTCGCCCATCGAACCCGACACGTCGATGACGATCTGCACCCGCGCCGACTTCCGTTGGGTCGCCCAGTCGTCGAGCAGGCGGGCCAAGACCTCGGGCTCGGGCACGTCGAGCAGCATCTGCGCCGATGGCGGGGTTGACGCCGTTGGCCTCGCTGATCGGCGCCGCCACCGGCACGTCGTCGATCCGGAGCCGGGAGCCGATCTCGAGCACACGCTCCTGGTTCTCCGGCGTCTGCACGTAGTCGATGAACACGGTCGCCGCCTCCCGCTGCTGGGCATCCACCCACTCCCGCGTCGAGCACCATCAGCGGGTTGTCGCTGTAGACGGTGCCCTCCTCCGGATAGATGGCGACGAGCGGGACCCGGGGCTCCCGCGGCTCCTCGCCCTGGTCGAGGATGCCGTCGGGGTTGCCGGAGTTGTAGTCGATGAGCGACTTCTCCTCGACGGCCACCGCCGAGACGTACTGGTAGGGGTTGCCGCGCTGGTCAGCCCGGTACCAGTTGTTGAGGAACGTGAGCGTGGTGTCGCCGTAGTGCACGACGGCCGACTCGACACCGCTGGCGAAGCTCCCGACCGCCGGGTTGGCGAGGTCTTCGAGCGACAGCCCGCTGGTCTTGCCGGTGGCGGCGTAGGCCTGTGCGATGAGCGCCGACAGCCCGCTGGTCGAGAAGTTCGGGTTGGTCTTGCCGAGCCGGAATGCGCCCCACTCCGGGTGGCCACACGAGCCCCAGCCAGGGCACCGTCGCGGGCGAGGGCCAGCACGTCCGCCCACCAGGCGGTGTGTCGGGCCAGCCGAGCGCCTCGGCCATGGGCTGGGGCATGGCGATGACGAGCGGCGTGAGCATGAAGCTGGCGGCGTCGGTGGGCGCCATCGCCGGCTGCCCCTCCTCGGACAGGTGCTGGTTGAGTACCTGCCCCCACGTCGAGGCCACGGGGGACCCAGATGACCGGCCGGGGACCCTCGACGGACTCGTCCCAGCCGTTGGCCAGCAGCTGCTCTGCCGCACCCGACGACTTGTTCTGCACCCGCACCGAACGCGCAGTCGTCGCTGGCCAGCCGGGCGGCATCGGAGTCGTTGAAGCTCTCGGCCAGGTCGCCGAGCAGCTCGAGCTTCTCCGGAGAGCTGGCGACGTCCACGGGCACACAGTCGCCGGGATCTGCGAGCGAGGCGGCCTCGCCGTCTCCGCCCCCGTCATCGCCACCCGAGCAGGCGGTGGCGGCGAACACGCCAACCACCAGCGCCGCCACCCACCTAAGCCCCACCCACCTCATCCCGTCACCTCGTTCCACCGGGCCCAAAGGGCACCCAGCACGCCACCGCCCGGGAGGGAGTCGTCGGCCTGCAGGTCCAGACCACCATCGACGCCCGCCGCCAAGGGCTCGCCGTCGACCCGCCAGCCGCCCTCGCCCAGGACCCGGCCACGTGTCGTACCGCCGATGTCGCCCGCAGCTCCCTCTGCGCCGCCGATGGGGATGGCCACCAGGTCGGCCGTCGCCACGGGCGAAGGGTAAATCACGCGCACGTCGTCCCGGTCGGCGGCGTCCAGTGCGTCGGCCTCGAGCGCACCCACGGCGCTGAACTGGCCGGGCCCCCGGGTGAGCATCTCGTTCACCACGTCGGCGGCGGTCGGGTCGGCCTGGGCGGCGAGGGCACCGAGCCATCCGAGAACTCGCCGTCGAGGTCGTTGGCGGCGTAGTCGGGGCTGCCGAAGTATCCGGATGCGGCACCGCCGAGCACCACGAGGCCGTTGCCGGCGTCGGGATCGGTCAGGCCGACGTTCGCGACCCCAGGCGCTCTCACCGCCGACCGTGTCCCAGGGGCGATCGGCGGCGTCACCCAGGCAGCGCCACTCAGCCGGCCCGCCGCACGCGCCCGCCTCGAGGGCAGCGGCCCGGTCGTTCCACCAGCACCAACACGACCGGCGACCGCCCGATCACCGCGGACGGTTCGCCCACCAGGTCGGGGGCGCCGGCCCGCTCCACCGCGTCAACGACCACGTCCGCCCACGGCGCCGGGGCCAACCACCACGTCGACGGCGGCCTCGTCGGCATCCGCTGCCGTCGCCAGCCGCTCCGCGGTGACCGACGCCGCCTCCACTCGCACGTTGACGTCGTCCTCCAGCCTGGCGCAGGCATCTCCGAGGTCCGTGGCGCACACCACGGCGGTGGCGCTCCCGGCCGAGGTCCCACCGGCACTGTCGCCGTCGTCGTCGAGGGCGTCGCGAACGAGGATCGCCGCCACGATCAGCCCGACCGCGGCGGCGAGGGCCGCAACGGCCTTCACGCCGTCCCTCTCTGCCGGGGCCCGGGGGTGGCCGCGGACACACGCTCCACCGCGGGGATGTCGGCGGCGATGAGCGTGGTGAGCTCCTCGTCGCTGGGCCGGTCCCTCGCCACCCAGCCGGGTCGCCTGGTTGGCCACCGCCGCCTCGAACAGGTTAAGCCGCCAGCCGGCCGTTGCCGAAGCCGGCGTCTCGGGGCTGGGCGGCGAACCAGTCCAGCACCGCCTCACGGCCGGCGTCGTCGAGCTGGTAGCGGCCCTCGGCGCCGATCGCCTCGAAGATCGCAAGCAGCTCCTCGTTGCTGTAGTCGGGGAAGTGGATCGCCCGTGGAAAGCGCGAGCGCATGCCCGGGTTGGCGTCCACGAGCGCCGCCATCTCCTCGGGGTAGCCGGCCAGGATGACCACGAGCCGGTCGCGGCGATCCTCGACCAGCTTGACGATCATGTCGATCGCCTCGCGGCCGAAGTCCTCAGCCGCCCCGGGTCAGGCTGTAGGCCTCGTCGATGAGCAGGACGCCCTCGTCGGCGCGGTCGAACGCGGCCACCACGCGGCCTGCGGTCTGGCCCACGAACCCCGCCACCAGGCCCGACCGGTCGGCCTCGACCAGGTGACCGCGCTGCACCACGCCCAGGGTGCGGTAGATCTGCGCCAGCAGCCGCGCCACGGTTGTCTTTCCTGTCCCCGGGTTACCCGTGAAGATCAGGTGCCGGCTGGCCTCGAGCACCGGGAGGTCGCGCTCGCGGCGGATCTGTTGCACGCGCAGCAGGTTGGCCACCAGATGGACCTCGTGCTTGACCTCGCCCAGGCCGATGAGCGCGTCGAGCTCGGCCAGCAGTTCCTCGAGGGGCCGGGCCGGGGGCAAGGTGGCGTCTGCGTCTGGCGACAAGCCCTCCGCTTGGCCTGCGCTGGCCGGGCCCGGAGCGGCCCACGGCCCGGTGTGGCCGGCGCCGGCCCGGGAGGCCTCGAGCTCGCGCTGCACCATGGCGCGGAAGCGCTCGATCGCGCCGAGCTCGGTGCGCGACGGCAGCAGGTCCAGCGAGGCGACGGCGTGGCCGATCTGGGCCGCCCGACGGGCGTAGATGGCGGTCCGGCCGCCCCCGTCACGGGCGTCCGACCGCACCAGGATGTCGAGGAGGGTCGACGGTCGCTCGAGATACGAGCGACTGCCGGCGAGCAGTCCGGCGTCGCGCAGCGCCCCGGCGTGGCCCGGGCGAGGCCGGTCTTCATCCGGGGGCCGAACGCCCCGATCAGCGCCCAGAGCTCGTCGTCGGTGTGGAGCCCGTCGGCGTCGATGAACCCACAGGAGAGGTTGTACGCATCGACCACCACGTAGGAGCGGAGCCGCGAGCTGTCGATCCCGGACACGCTGTCGGCCAGCGCCTCGACCTCGGGGACCACGTCGGCGACGAAGGCCGCCACGGCGTCGTCGAGGGCGGCCGAAGGTGGCCCGATCACTTGGGGTCGCGCCACATGGGCCACACCGGGGGGCCGGACGGCAGGTCGATCTGTCCGGTCACGCTGAAGCCGAAGCGCTCGTAGTACGGGACGTTCGCCGGCTTGGACGACTCGAGGTACGCGCCGAGGCCCTCGCGATCGCAGCGCACGAGGACTGGACTGACCAGCCCCGTGCCGACGCCCCCCCCCGGTGCGCCGGATCGGTGCCGAGCACGGCCAGGTACCAGTGGTGTTCGCGGGGATGGGCGCGCTCATGAGGTCGAGGGCCCTGATCGCCCGGAGGATCCGGGGGCCGACGCCTTGCAGCATCACCGGCGCCGAGCGCACGAGCTGCGGCCATGTCGCCCGCCAGGAACCCGGGGGATCCCAGAACGCCGCCCCGGCGAGGTCACCGCTCGTCAGCACCTGACCGCGGCGGCCGTGGCGGCGAGCCTCGGAGGCGAAGTAGCGCCGGAGGCGGCGGAAGCGGGGACCGGGCCGCTCGCCGAACAGCCACGTCATGACCGGGTCATCGTGGAAGGCGCGGGCCAGGGTGCTGGCCAGCGAGCGGACGTCGCCATCGGTGGCCTGCCGCGCCTCCATACGAACGCTGAGCCTGCCACGCAGCCGACATGGGCGGCGACGTGACATCCCAGTTCTGTGTCAACCGACGATGCTGGACAAGCGTCTGTAGGCGATGATGACGGTGATGAGCGTCCCGCCTGGCGGGGTGCGACGGCGCAGCTTCCTGCGCGGTGGCAGGGAGGCACCGTCCACAGCCGACCTTCCGCATGCGGTCGTCGATATCGACGGCCTGGCCCCCGGCGTCGGCCGCCGGGCCCGTCGCCACGCCGACCCACTGGCGGACCTGCACCGCGAGCACTACGCGTCGCTCGTGCGGCTGGGGTCACTGGTGCTCGGGGACGTCGGGCTGGCGGAACAGGTGGTGCAGGACGCTTTCGTGAAGCTGCACCTCCGCTGGGGTGGCCTGCGCCACCTCGACCGGGCACCCGCCTACCTCCGCAGCTGCGTCCTGAACGGAGCCCGGTCGCAGCTCCGTCACCACAAGGTGCGCGACCGTCATGACTCCCGGCGCACCGTCGCCCCGGCCGCCGGCACGCCGGAGGCGTCGGCCATCGCCGGCGCCGAGCACGACCGGGTCGTCGCCGCGCTCCGCCACCTGCCAGAGCGCCAGCGCGAGGCGCTGGCCCTGCGCTACTTCCTCGACCTACCCGAGGCCGAGATCGCCGCCGCCATGGGCGTGTCGGCCGGTTCGGTGAAGACGCATGTGCACCGAGGCCTGGCCACGCTCGCCCAGCTTCTCGGGGAGAAGGACCAGTGAGCGAGCACACCGAGCTCGAGGACCGGCTTCGCACCGCCGTGCATGCCCACGCCGCCGGTGTGGAGGCAGACGATCGCAGCCTCGACGCGATCCGCACTCGCGTCCGGACCGCCAAGCACCGCCGGCGGGCGATCGTGGCGGGCGCGGGCATCGCCGCCGCCGTGGCCGTGGCGGTCGCCGTGCCTCGCCTCGGCGACGAGAGTCGCATCGACACCGTCGACCACCCCCGCCCAACGACCACCGTCGAGCCCCCCACCACAACCGCACCGGGGCCGGGAACCTCAGCGACGACCGTGGCGCCGCCTTCGTCGACCGTCGACGCCGACGAGGTGCTCTGGCCCGACCCGGCCGGCGAGCTGACCACCGACCCGCTCGACGCGGTCCGGGGGTTCCTCGGCCAGCAACTGGACATCTCCGACCCCCCGCTCTCGCAGTTCCGCGAGACGGAGCCCGGCGTCGGCGAGGTCGACGTCCACGCCCGGGGCGAGGCGGGACAGACGCTCGATCGGATCGCGAGCACCGTGACGCTGCGACGCCTGGACGGCGTGCACTGGTTCGTCACCGCCGCCGCCTCCGGCGATCTCGAGGTCGACACGCCCGAGCCGCTGGCCACCGTGTCCTCCCCGGTCACCGTCTCCGGCCGCGCCCGCGGCTTCGAGGGGACCGTCAACGCCCGGGTGCTCGACCGGTTCGACGGCGGCGGCGTCGAGTCGGACTCCGCCGTCGGTACGGGCGGCAGCGACAGCCTCGAGCCCTTCTCGGCCGAGGTGTCCTTCGTGGCGTCGGGGACGCAGCGGGGGGTCCTGTACGCGCAGACCGACAGTGGGGTGGCGAACGCCATACCCAGCTTCACGGCGTTCCCCGTGCGGCTCGCCGAGGGCACACCTGACGACACGGACGGCGGCGCCGGTGCCGGCGCCGAGTTCGGATACCCGCCGCTCTGGCCATTCAGCTCGCAGGCCGAGGCCGACGCCTGGCGGCAACAACACGCGGCCGACGGCACCCAACCGTGGCACCTCGACGCCGACGCGACGGCCCTGGCGTTCACGACCGGTTACCTCGGATTCGGGGAGATCGACCAGGTCGTCGGCCGCGATGTGCGCGGGCGCGAAGCCTGGATCAGCGTGGGCTATGACGCGGGATCGGGCCCGTCGACCGCGGCGATCGTCCATCTCGTTCGATTCGGTCCCGGTGACGACGCCCCCTGGGAGGCCGTCGGCACCCGTGACACCGACCTGACCCTGGAGACGCCGAGCTACGGGTCGCAGGTCTCGTCGACCGTCACCGTCGGCGGCCGGATCACGGGCGTCGACGAGAACCTGCGTGTCCAGGTGCGGCAGCCCTCCTCGGAGGCCCCCATCGGCGAGGCGTGTTGCCTTCCCGCCGGCGGCGAGGAAGCACCGTGGCAGACGACGGTCTCGTTCTCGGGTGCGTCCGACCCGGCGCTCACGATCGTGGTGTCGACCGGCGGGCACGTCCAGGGCGTCGAGCGCTTCGCCATCACGGCGGTCCGGCCCTAACAGTTGACGATCGGCCGGGTGGAAACCCGGCCCTTAGCATGGGCGCATGAGCGAGCGTCGCCCGAGCGGCCCGGACGAAGGCCAAGAGCGGGGAACAGGGTCAGCGATCCCCGACCTGGGGCGCCGCGCCCGGGCCGCCAGCCGGTTGTTGGCCACCGCCTCTACCGCCGCCAAGGACGCCACCCTGCTCGCCGCCGCCGACCTGCTCGTCGAGCGGGCGGACGACCTGATCGCCGCCAACGCCGCCGACGTCGAGCGCGAGCGGGCCGCCGGCGTGGGTCCCACGGTGGTCGACCGCCTACGGCTGACTCCGGCCCGGATCGGCGGCATGGCCGGCGGGCTGCGGCAGGTGGCCGCGCTGCCCGATCCGGTGGGCGAGATCACGCAGGGCTGGGTCCGGCCCAACGGGCTCCGGATCCACAAGGTCCGCGTGCCCCTCGGGGTCGTGGCGATCATCTACGAGAACCGGCCCAACGTCACCAGCGATGCCTTCGGGCTGTGCCTCAAGTCCGGCAACGCCGCCTTCCTACGGGGCTCGTCGGGGGCGATCCGATCGAACGTTGCCATCGCCGGGGTGTTGCGCGAGGCCCTAGCGAAGTCCGGGCTCCCGGAGGACGCCCTGGTCCTGGTCGAGGACACGTCCCGCGACGCGGCCGTCGAGTTCATGCGGCAGCGCGACACGGTGGACTGCCTGATCCCCCGGGGCGGGCCGTCGCTGATCCGCTCGATCCTGGACAACGCCACGGTGCCCTACGTGATCGACGGTGACGGCAACTGCCACGTGTACGTCGACGCCCGAGCCGACCTGGCCATGGCCACCGACATCGTGGTCAACGCCAAGACCCAGCGGCCGTCGGTCTGCAACGCCGCCGAGACCCTGCTCGTGCACGAGGCCGTGGCCGGCGAGTTCCTGCCCCGCGTCGCCGCGCAGCTCGAGGGCGTCGAGCTGGTGGGCGACGACGCCACCCGGCGCGCGCTCGGTGACGACCGCGTCGGCCGCGCGACGGATGACGACTGGTCCCACGAGTTCCTGGCGTTGAAGCTGGCGGTGCGCGTCGTCCCCTCCCTCGACGACGCGCTCGATCACATCGCCCGCTACGGCACCGGCCACAGCGAGGCGATCGTGACCAGCGACCTGGGGGCGGCCGAGCGCTTCACGCACGAGGTCGACGCGGCGGCCGTCCTGGTCAACGCGTCGACCCGGTTCGTCGACGGCGAGGAGTTCGGCTTCGGCGCCGAGATCGGCATCTCCACCCAGAAGCTGCACGCTCGGGGCCCGATGGGGCTGCGCGAGCTCACCACCGAGAAGTACGTCGTCCACGGCGACGGCCAGACGAGAGGCTGAAGTGCGAGCGAAGCGAGCGCTGCAGGCCGACGGCGCGACCGCCAGGTCGCCCGGTGGCGATGGGTGTGGGGCGCAGCCCCACCGGAAAGGCTGAAGTGCGAGCGAAGCGAGCGCTGCAGGCCGACGGCGCGACCGCCAGGTCGCCCGGTGGCGATGGGTGTGGGGCGCAGCCCCACCGGAAAGGCTGATCCTCGTGAAAGCTGCGGTGTACGACCGAACCGGCGGGCCCGAGGTGTTGCGCTACGACGAGGTCCCCGATCCCGAGCTGCAGCCGGGCGGCGTGATCGTGGAGGTGCAGGCCGTGGGTGTGCAGGGGGGCGACGTGCTGCACCGCCAGCGCGGCGAGATCCCGTCGGCTCCGCACATCGTGGGCTACCAGGCAGCCGGCGTCGTGCGCGCGGTGGGCGACGGGGTCGAGGGCCCGGCGGTCGGGCGGCCGGTGGTCGCCACCATGCCCGCAGGGTCGCACGCCGAGCTGGTGAGCCTGCCCGCAGGGGCCGTCTGGCCGCTACCCGAGGGCCTCTCGGTCCGGGAGGCTGCGGCGGTGCCCATCGAGTTCGCGACGGCCCACGACTGCCTGTTCGAGTTCGGGCGCCTCCGCGAGGGTGAGAGCGTGCTGGTGCAGGCGGGCGCGGGCGGATTGGGGGTGGCTGCCATACAGCTGGCGAAGGCCGCCGGCGCCACCGTGGTGGCCACCGCCTCCAGCGACGAGCGCCTGGCGCGGCTCCGCGACTTCGGCCTGGACCATCCCATCAACTACGCCACGGCGGACGTCGTCGACGCGGTGATGAATGTGACCGAGGGCCGCGGTGTCGACCTCGTCGTCGACCCGGTCGGCGGTCGAGTGCTCGAGACCAGCATCGCCTGCCTGACCTACCGCGGGCGCGTCAGTTGGGTGGGGCGGGCGGGCCGCGATGCCAACGTGCCCGACGTGTGGCCGCTCGCCATGAAGAACGCCACGTTGACCGGCGTTTTCCTGGGTGCCGAGATGATGCTGATGCCGGAGCGGACCCGTCCCCTCGTCGCCCAGCTGCTCGAGCGGGTGGCGAGCGGGGAGTTGCGCGTCGCGATCGACCGCACGTTCCCGCTGGCCGACGCTGCCGAGGCGCACCGCTACATCGAGAGCCGGCAGGCCTTCGGGCGCGTGCTCCTCATCCCCTGAGTCGCGGCGCCGCCGCCTACTGACGGAGGCGATGGGCCGCCGCGAGGCGGGCGACCGCGGTGGGCAGGAGGAGGTCGTGGGGGCGGGCCGACGCCACCGCCTGTTCCAGGACCTCGACGTCGAAGGGATGGACCGCGGCGTAGCGCAGTAGGGCGGCGGCCGAACCGTCGCGCAGCAGCCCCGTGCGCAGGGCCACGTCGATGTGGTGCCGCCGCTCGACCACCAGCGGGGCGTCGCTGGCGGGAAGCAGCTGACCGTTGTACAGCTCGCCGGCGCCGTCGACGTCGCCCACGTCGAGGCGCTCGAGGAGGCGCAAGGCGTCGGCACGGCAGGGAACAGCGAGACGGTAGGGCCGCGACGCGATGTGGCCGCCGAGGACACGGCGCAGCCGCGAGACCTCGGCCTTGAGGGTCGTAGCGGCGACCGGCCGGTCGCCGTACATGAAGGCGTGGAGCTCGTCGAGGGTGGCCGTGCCGACGACGGCCAGGATGGTGAGGATCTCGATCTGGCGGAGCGACAGGGCCAGCGGGATGTCGCCCAGGCTGGCTCGACCCCGGCCGAGGAGTCGCAGGTGGAGGACAGGTCCGCCGCGTGTCGTCGCCCATTCGCGCTCGACGGCCCGAAGCTCGTGCTCGACGAGGCGGGCCATGGCGGTCACCGTGGTCAGCCCCAGCGGGTTGGCGTGGTCCCACTTGGTCGACAGGTTGAGGGCCCCCACCTGTGAGCCGTCGGCGGCGTGCACGGGGGCGGCGTAGCAGACCCAGTCGCGGAAGGGCGCCAGCCAGTGCTCCGTGGCGAACACCGAGACGCCGAGGTCGGCGGCAAGCGCCGTGGCCACGCCGTTGGTGCCGGTCGTCGTCTCGTTCCAGATGCCCCCGGGGACCAGTCCGATGCGCTCGGCGCCGGGCCGCAACCACTTCGGCGTCCATCCCCACAGGAGGCGCCCCTGGGGATCGTTCACCGAGGCGATCAGGTCGCCGTTGGACGCCAGGGTCTCCAGCTGGACGGCCAGCGTCGGGACCGCCCGGCGGATCGGCGATGACTCCCAGCGTTCGCGCGTCTCGTCTGCCGGCTCGACCGGCGCCGCCTCGCGCTCGGTGTCGAGCTCGTGGGCGCACCTGCGCCACGACGCCCGGATCACCGGGCTGACGACGGAGCGGTTCGACGCGCCCGCGTCCGAGCCGCGGGGCGCGACGTCCTTACCAGGAGGCAGTTCGCCTCGCGCCAATTCGATGGCACGGCGTCGTTGGACGAGATCGCGGTCCACAGCACCCCTCAACCTGCCCGTTCGTTCGGCGCGAGTCTACGCGCCGGGCACGCCGGGATACCGATCGCGCTGCCCCGCAGCGGGGTCGGAGGCAGCGGGCGGGCGGACAGACCGCCCCCGACCCCGCGGCTGGGGTACCGGGGGAGACGCGGCGCTGCCTGGTGGCGCCGCGTCTCCAGTTTGGCCGAGGCGAGGTTGGCGAAAGGTTGGTCTCGGCCGCCCGCGCCTGGCGGAACGTGATTGACCCGCTGGTCAAGGGGGCCGGTAGCCTGATGTGATGAGCGAGCGTCCCAGAGGGCGAGAGAGCGAGCGTGGCCCGAGCGGCCCGCTGCGGAGCAGCAAGAGCGGGGAGCAATGACCGAGGCCTACCGGTTCGAATCCGTTGCCGCCGTCCGCGAGTCGCTGGGGAAGGTGGACTACCTGGCCGACGAGGGCATCGCCGGAGTCGTGTACCTCGCCGACCGACTCGGCAAGCCGGTGCTCGTCGAGGGTCCCGCCGGCACCGGCAAGACGCAGCTGGCCAAGTCGGTGGCCGAGATCACCGGCGCCCGCCTCATCCGGCTCCAGTGCTACGAGGGGCTCGACGAGTCCAAGGCCCTCTACGAGTGGAACTACAAGAAGCAGCTCCTGCGCATCCAGGCCGAGCGCAACGAGGGGACAACGTGGGAGGAGCTCGAGGACGACATCTTCTCCGAGGAGTTCCTGCTCACCCGCCCGCTGCTCGAGGCGATCCGGGCCGACCAGCCCGTCGTCCTGCTGATCGACGAGGTCGACCGGGTGGAGGTCGAGACCGAGGCGCTGCTGCTCGAGATCCTGTCCGACTACCAGGTATCGATCCCGGAGCTGGGAACGGTCCGGGCGACGCAGGTCCCGCTCGTCTTCCTGACCTCCAACAACACCCGCGAGCTGTCCGAGGCGCTCAAGCGGCGTTGCCTGTTCCTGCACGTCGACTATCCGGACCTCGAGCGCGAGCGTGAGATCGTCCTGGCCAAGGTTCCGGGCATCACCGAAAGCCTGGCCGACCAGGTGGCTCGGATCGTCCGCTCCATCCGCCAGCTCGAGCTCAAGAAGCCGCCGTCGGTGTCCGAGTCGATCGATTGGGCCCGCACCCTGCTGCTGCTCGGGGTCGACCAGGTCGACGCGGCCACCGCCACCGGAACGGCCAACATCCTGCTCAAGTACCAGAGCGACATCGCCAAGGCGGCCAAGGAGTTCGAGCAGGACACGGCGCTGGGTGGCAGCGAAGCTGCCGGGGCGGGTGCCGGTGCGGCCAAGCCCTGGCAACGGAATGCCTAACTCGGTCTCCCTCACGCTCGACGGGGCACGGCACCGGCTGGCGGAGGTCGGCGCCGGGGCGGCGCTGACCGAGCTCCTGGCGGGGTTCATCGCCGAGCTGCGCGCTGCCGGCCTGCCGGTGAGCCTCACCGAGAACCTGGACGCGATGGCGGCCGTGCAGCACATACCGCTCGAGGACCGGGACGCGTTCAAGTACGCCCTGGCCGCGACGCTGGTGAAGAACGCCGCGCACTGGCGGGTGTTCGAGACGGTCTTCGAGGTCTACTTCTCGCTGCGGGGCCGCGAGTTCGCCCTCACTGACGAGCAGATGTCCGAGCTGCCGGACCTCGACGAGCTGCTGGGCGAGCTGGCCGAGCAGCAGCAGGGGGAGCGCGGCGCCGGCGGCATGGGCGAGCAGCTGACGCCCGAGGAGCTGGCCGAGATGCTGTACAAGGCGCTCGCCCAGGGCAACGAGGCCATGCTCAAGGCGCTCGCCCGCCAGGCCGTGCGGCGCTACGCCGGCATGGAGCCGGGGCGCCCGGTGGGCGGCACCTACTACCTCTACCGGACCCTGCGGAACCTGGACCTCGACGGTGTGCTCGATCGCCTCATGCAGCAGGCGCGGGAGGACGCATCCCAGTCCCTCACGCCCCTGGAGGAACGGCTCGAACGCGACGAGTACGAGGCGCGCATCGACCAGCTCCGCAAGGAGATCGAGGCCGAGATCCGAAGGCGGCTGGTTGCCGACCGGGGGGTCGAGGCGATGGCCCGGACGCTGCGCAAGCCGCTGCCCGAGGACGTGGACTTCATGCACGCCAGCCGCGAGGAGATGGCCTCGCTCCGCAAGGCGATCTACCCGCTCACCCGGAAGCTGGCGGTGCGCCTCGCCCGCAAGCGCCGCCACGGCCGCAAGGGGCCGCTCGACTTCCGGTCCACCATGCGCCACTCGCTGTCGAGCGGTGGCGTGCCGGTGGATCCGCAGTTCCGTTACCCCCGTCCCTCGAAGCCCGAGATCTTCGTGGTGGCGGACATATCCGGATCGGTCGCCGCCTTCGCCCGGTTCACGCTGCACCTCGTCTACGCCATCAGCCACCAGTTCTCGAAGGTCCGGTCGTTCGTGTTCATCGACGGCATCGACGAGGTCACCTCGATGTTCGAGGGGGTGGAGGACATCGCCGACGCCGTGCACCGGGTGAACACCGAGGCGGACGTCGTCTGGGTCGACGGCCACAGCGACTATGGCCACGCATTCGAGGTGTTCTGGCAGCGCTGGGGCAAGGAAGTGAGCCCGAAGACAACGCTGCTGCTGCTCGGCGACGCCCGCAACAACTATCACGCCTCGCAGTCGTGGGTGGTCAAGGAGATGCAGCACCGCGCCCGGCACGTGTACTGGCTGAACCCCGAGCCCCGCAGCTACTGGGACACAGGCGACTCGATCATGGGCGAGTACACGACGTTCTGCGACGGCGTCTTCGAGTGCCGCAACCTCCGCCAGCTGGAGCGCTTCGTCGACAACCTCGTGTGAGTTTCGATCCCGAAGCGGAGCTTCGGGATCGAGGAAGTGGCCGCCGCCATTCGGCGGCGTCGATTGGTGGTCGCTCGGCCGGCGGAGCCGGACCGAGCGACGGTGGGGGGCTCCGGCGGAGCCTCTGCCCCCCACGCCCCCCGCCGGTCGTTGGCCGGCGCCGGCCGCGGCCCGAGCCCGAGGTCATGGGTTCCGGCGGCCCGAGCCCGAGGGCCTGGGTTCCGGCGCCACGAGGCCGAGGTCATGGGTTCCGGCGCCCCGAGCCTGAGGTAATGGGTTCCGGTCATGGAACTCATTGCCTCAGCCTCGCCTCGGCGGAACCCATTGCCTCGCCATGTCGCGGTCGCCGGAATCAGTCGCGCATCATGGAACTGTCATGGATGTGTGGAACCGGTTCCATTGACAGGCGAGTGAACCGGGCTTACGTTGCATCGAGCAAAGGTGGAAGCGGTTCCACCGAGTGTTGATGGTCGACACCGAGAGAGGGGGGTGGTGGTCACCATCGCCGACGTCGCAGCTCACGCCGGGGTCGGGGCGGGCACCGTGTCGCGGGTGCTCAACGACAGCCCGCGCGTCCGCGACACCACGCGGGCGCGCGTCCTGGCCGCCATCGAGGTCCTCGACTACCGGCCCAACCCGCTGGCCCGGGGGCTCTCCCGCGGCCGCTGCCAGACCCTCGGCGTCGTCGTCCCCTTCTTCACCCACGCCTCGGCCGTCGAGCGCCTGCGCGGCGTCGCCGCCGCGCTCGACGGGAGCCGCTACGACCTGGTCCTGTTCAACGTCGAGTCGCCAATCCACCGCGACGAGCACTTCGCCACGCTGACCCGCCGGGACCGGGCCGACGGGCTGCTGATCATGTCGCTCCCGCTACCGCCGCACAGCCTGGCCCGCCTCACCGACGCGGGCGTACCGGTGGTGTTGCTCGACACGGCCGGGCGGGGGGCGCCTGCGGTCGTGACCGACGACGTCGAGGGCGGTCGCCTGGCGACCCGCCACCTCCTCGCGCTCGGGCACGAGCGGATCGCGTTCATCGGCGACGATCCCGGCAACCCGCTCGGATTCACCGCCGGCAGCAGCCGCGAGGCCGGCTTTCGCCAAACGATGGCCGACGCCGGTGTCGACTTCCCGGCCGGCTACGTGTGCCATGGCCCCCACGTTCGCGCCGTCGCCCGCCGGCTCACGGAGCGGCTGCTGGCGCGGCGCGACCGGCCGACGGCGGTGTTCGCCTCTTCCGACGTCCAGGCGCTCGGCGTGCTCGAGGCGGCCCGGGCCGCAGGCCTCGACGTGCCCGGGGACGTGTCGGTCGTGGGCTTCGACGACGTCGAGGTCTCCGGTTATGCGGGGCTCACCACCGTGCGCCAGCCCCTGTTCGAGAGCGGCAAGGTGGCAGCTGGCATACTTCTCCACGCCCTGGAGGAGGGGCACCTTCCCGAGCCCCGTGAGCACCGCCTCGGGCTCGAGTTGGTGGAGCGGTCGACCACCGCGCCGCCGTCTCGGAGACGGCACCGCGGCGCATCGGCAACACCAAGAAACAATGCCCGCGCGGTGAAAGGGTTGAGGAAACCCGCCAGAGGGTGAACGGTAGGGATATGACGCAGATCGTTCTCGAAGACGTGTGGAAGGTGTTCCCCGACGGGACCGAGGCCGTGCGGTCGTTCGACCTCGACATCGCGGATGAGGAGTTCATCGTTCTCGTGGGCCCGTCGGGCTGCGGCAAGACCACCGTGCTGCGCATGGTCGCCGGCCTCGAGACGATCTCGAAGGGGACGGTCACGATCGGCGACCGGGTCGTGAACGACGTCCCGCCCAAGGAACGCGACATCGCCATGGTGTTCCAGAACTACGCGCTCTACCCGCACATGAGCGTGTACGACAACATGGCCTTCGGCCTGAAGCTCCACAAGATGCCGCGCGAGGAGATCGAAGACAGGGTCCAAGACGCCGCTCGCATCCTCGGTCTCGGCGAGCTGCTCAAGCGCAAACCGGCGGCCCTGTCGGGCGGCCAACGCCAGCGGGTCGCAATGGGTCGGGCCATCGTCCGCCACCCGCAGGCCTTCCTCATGGACGAGCCGCTGTCGAACCTCGACGCCAAGCTGCGCGTGCAGACGCGGGCCGAGATCGCGCGGCTTCAGGACGAGCTTGGTGTCACCACCATCTACGTGACCCACGACCAGGTCGAGGCCATGACCATGGGCGACCGGGTGGCGGTCATGCGCAAGGGTGTGTTGCAGCAGGTGGATACCCCGCAGTCGCTCTACGAGCACCCCACCAATCTGTTCGTGGCGGGGTTCATCGGTTCGCCGGCCATGAACATGGTCGAGGCCAGCCTTGTCCCGGCCGATGGGGGGCTGGCGGTAAAGCTCGCCGAATTCCAGCTGCCGGTGCCTGACGAGGTCATGGCCGAGCGGCCCGATCTGCGCCAGTACGAGGGGCGCAACGTGGTCGTCGGCATCCGCCCCGAGGACATGGAGGATGCGTCGTTGGTCTCGGAGGCACCGGCCGAGCGCCGCATCTCCTCGACCGTGGAGCTGCGCGAGGCGCTGGGCTCGGACGTCGTCGCGCACTTCCCGATCGACGCACCTCCACCCGTGACCGAGGAGGCGATCGACCTAGCGGCGGACGTCGGCCAGGAGGCCGTCGAAAGGGTCCAGGGGACGATCGAAGCGCGCCGGTCGAACTTCATGGCCCGCTTGAACCCCCGTACCCGCGCCACCCAGGGGGAGCCGATCGAGCTCGTTGTCGACACCAATCGCCTGCACTTCTTCGATCCTGACACCGGGCTGGGGATCTACGGCAAGAACGAATAGCCCACAAGTCACGACAGCAAAAGGAGAAATCCCATGCGAATGCGCCGGTTATTGGCGGTGCCAGCCGTCGCCGTGCTCTTCCTCGCCGCCTGTGGCGACGACGACGATGACGGTGGTGGTCAAGCGGAGGAATCTGGTGGCGGCGGAGGCGAGGCCAGCGAGGACACGGGCGAGGTGAACGTCCTCAACGCCATGGAGCCCGAGGAGGCCGAGGTCGTCCAGGGCATCGTCGATGAGCTGATCAACTCGGATGCCGACTACGAGGCCACGCTGGAAGCCTCCGGGAACTTCGAGGAGGACTTCCAGATCCGTGCCGAGGGCGGTGACCTCGACATCGCGCTGCTGCCACAGCCCGGGGCCGTCGCAGATGCAGTTGGTCAGGGCGCCGTTTCCCTCGAGGACCTCGGCTTCGACGTCGCTGAGCTCGAGGACACCTTCGGGGAGTACCTCAGTGTCACTCGGGGAGGTAGACGGCGAGCATTACGGCCTGCCGACCAACGTCAACCTCAAGAGCATGATCTGGTATCCGAAGGACGACTTCGACGCCGCCGGCTACGCGGTGCCCGAGACGTTCGACGATCTCATCGCGCTCAGCGACCAGATCCGCGACGACGGGGGCACGCCCTGGTGCGTCGGCTACGAGAGCGAGGGCGCAACCGGGTGGCCGGCCACCGACTGGATGGAGGACATCATGCTCCGCACCGCGGGGCCGGACGTCTACGACCAGTGGGTGAGCCACGACATCCCGTTCAACGACGAGTCGGTGCAGAACGCGGCCGAGATCTTCGGCCAGGTCATGTTCGGTGACGGCTACGTCCTCGGCGGTGCCGACCAGACGCCCGCCATCCCCTTCGGCGACGCGCCGGGTCCAATGTTCCAGGACCCGCCGGGCTGCTGGTTGCATCGCCAGGCCAGCTTCATCAACGCCTTCTTCCCGCCCGAGGCAGAAGCAGGCGTCGACTACGACTGGTTCCCCTTCCCGCCCATCGACCAGGAGGGGACCCTGATCGCGGGTGAGTTCGCGGTGGCGTTCCGCAACGCCCCCGAGATTCAGGACTTCCTCCAGCGGTTCTCCAGCCAGGAGCTGCAGTGCGCCCAGGGCGGCGAGACGGGATCTTCCCGGCTCTCGCCCAACGTCGGGGTCGGCCCCGACTGCTACGCCAACGAGATCCTGGCGGGCTCCGCGGAGGTCACGACGGCGGCGCTACAGGACGGCACCGCCCGGTTCGACGCCTCCGACCAGATGCCGACGGAGGTCGGTGCCGGAAGCTTCTGGACCGGGATGATGGACTACATGGCGCGCGGGCCGGACTCGGCCACGCAGGTCCTCGACGACATCGAGGCGAGCTGGCCGCAGTAGGCCACCGACAACCGGTAGCAAGTTGATGGTCAGGAGGGGACGGCCCCAGGCCGCCCCCTCCTGATCTACCCTGGCCCGGGTTGGCCGGATGAGGAGGAGGAGGGGGCCGTGACCACCACGGTGGAGGAGCCGCCGGTCGCACCTGAGCCCGAGCGTGAGCCCGATCTCGGGGAGAAGCGGCCCCGGGCGCGCCAAGCGGCGGGGCTCGCCGTCCTGCGCATCGTCGGCGCGCTGGTCGTCCCGATCGCTGCTTTCGCGCTCTTGTGGCTCGCGTTCGACTTCCTGCGCGACACGGACGCGAATCGCTTCGTGCTCGTAGGCGTGGCGATCGTCGTGGGGGTGGGCGGGGTCTTCTTCCTGTACTGGGCCATGAACCGGGCCGTCGACTGGCTGCCCGAGCGCTACCGCGGCGGGGTCCGTCCCTACGTATTCGTCGGCCCGGCCCTGGTGATCCTCGCCGTGTTCCTCGTCTACCCGGTGATCAACACGATCATCATCAGCTTCGGCGGTCGCCAGCCGGGCTCGGGCTTCGTGGGCTTCGACAACTACGAGTTCGTGTTCACCGACGACAGCATGCGCCGGGCCCTCCGCAACACCCTGGGCTGGATCGTGTTCGTGCCCGTGGTGGCCACGTCGATCGGTCTGGCCTTCGCCACCCTGGCCGACAGGCTGCGCCGGGGCGAGGCGGTGGCCAAGTCGCTGATCTTCCTGCCGATGGCGATCTCGTTCGTCGGCGCCGCCGTCACCTGGCGGCTCATCTACGGCTTCCGTCCCGAGGGGTTCGGCACCAACATCGGTCTGCTCAACGGCATCAAGCAGGGTTTGGGGATGAGCCCCACGGCGTGGCTCCAGGTGAAGCCATGGAACAACCTGCTGCTCATGGTCATCATGATCTGGATCCAGGTGGGCTTCGCCATGGTCGTGTTGTCCGCGGCCATCAAGTCGATACCCGACGAGATCATCGAGGCCGCGCGCATCGACGGTGCCTCGGAGCTGCAGGTGTTCCGTCGGATCATCGTGCCGACCATCGCCCCGACCATCGCAGTGGTTGCCACCTACATGGTCATCAACGCCATGAAGGTGTTCGACATCGTCTTCGTGATCGGCGGCGCCGAGACGAACCAGACCGAGGTCGTCGCCGAGCGCATGATCCAGTGGTTCTTCATCAGCAACAACGATGGTCGAGGGGCCGCCATCGCCGTGATCCTGTTCATCGCCGTCATCCCGGTGATGATCTTCAACGTGCGGAGGTTCCGTGAGCAGGAGGCACTCCGATGACGCTCACCGCACCGCTGCCAACTGACGTCGAGGGCGAGGCGCCACCCAGCGGGGGCGGCGAGGACGTCAGAAAGGGTGGCAGGACCGTCACCATCCTCGTCCTCCTGATCGTTGCCCTGTGGCTGATCCCCACCATCGGGGTCCTCGTCACCTCGTTCCGCCCCGAGGCCGCAGTTGAGACGACCGGCTGGTGGACGGCCTTCGCGCACCTCTTCGATCCCGCGCAGTGGACGCTCGACAACTACAGCCAGGCCCTCGACACCGCCGGCTTCCAGAACGCCTTCCTCAACAGCCTGGCCGTGACCATCCCGTCGGTGGTCATTCCCATCACGATCGCGGCGTTCGCCGCCTATGCGTTCTCGTGGATGGAGTTCCGCGGGCGTTACGTCATGTTCGTGGCGGTCGTCGGCCTGCTGGTCGTGCCGCTGCAGATGGCCTTGATCCCAATTTTGCGCCTGTACACCGGGGGAGCTCAGATCGGCGGGGTACCGATCTTCCCGGACCTCGACCTCAACGGCACCTTCCTGGGAATCTGGTTGGCGCACACCGCATTCGGTCTGCCGCTGGCCGTCTACCTGTTGCGCAACTTCATCGGCTCACTGCCGTCGTCGATCATCGAGTCGGCCAAGATGGACGGCGCCGACCACTTCACGATCTTCTGGCGGCTCGTCGTGCCCTTGTCGGTGCCGGCGCTCGCCGCCTTCGCGATCTTCCAGTTCCTCTGGGTGTGGAACGACCTCTTGGTCGCCCGCATCTTCCTCGGCGGCACTGAGGACACCCGAGTGCTCACGATCGCACTGCAAACCCTCAACGGCTCGCGTGGCGAGGACTGGCACCTGCTGACGTCCGCGGCGTTCATCACGATGGCGCTGCCCTTGGTCGTGTTCTTCGCACTGCAGCGCTACTTCATCCGCGGGCTCACCGCCGGGGCGGTCAAGGGATGACCGACTAGTGGGCGCTGCCCGTGCGTCCCGCAGGAGGGACGGGCCGGCCGGCATACAGGCGCTCCCGCCGGCCAAGAAATGGCGGGCGATCCTGGTGGCGACGCTGGTGCTCGTCCTGGCGTTCTGGGCGTTGCTGGCCGGGCTGGTGGCCGGGGCCACGAACGACGGCTCCAGCAGCGAGGCGGAACCCAACGCCGCGCTCGGCCTGGCGGTCGGGCTGACGGTGATCCCCTTCGTCTTCGTTGCGCTGGCCTTCCTGTCCGAGCACCCGCGCGCCCCGGGCGCCGTGGTGCGTGCCATGGGCTGGTCGCTGCTCGTGGGGATACCGGTGTCGGCGCTGGCCGGCGATGCGGTTACCGGCATCGTCGCCGGGGTGGGTGCCGGGGGCATCCAGGCACTCCGCATGGACGAACCCGAGAACTGGCGGGCCCGCGCGTGGGCCGTGGTGGTGGCGGCCGCGTACACGTTCGTGTTGGCGCGCGTTGCCGGCGGGCTGGTGCTGCTGCCGGCCCCCATCTTCCCGCTCACGGCCATCGGCATCGCCGATCACCTCTCCGAGCGCCGGGCGGAGCAGGCGGCGGAGCACTGACGCCAGAGCACGTCGGGTAGCAGGCGGCCGACCGCGGAGTCCACCTTCACTCACGCCGAGCGGCGCACCACCAGCTCGGTTTCGAGCGTGACGCCGCGGGGCGGCGCGCCGCCGAGCTGATCGAGCAGCAGCCGCCCCATCTCGGCCCCGAGCGCCTCGATGGGCTGGCGGACGGTCGTGAGGGGTGGGTCGGCGTCCGCCGCGAGCTCGCTGTCGTCGAACCCGACCAGCGCCACGTCGTCGGGGACGCGTCGTCCCGCGGCCCGCAGAGCGTCGAGCGCGCCGATGGCCATGAGGTCGGAGGCGGCGAAGATGCCGTCGACGTCCGGGTGCCGTTCGAGCAGGCCTTCGACCGCCGCGGCCGCGCCGGCGCGGCTGAAGTCACCCTCGGCCACCAGCGACCGCGGCGCCGGGCGGCGGGCATCACGCAGGGCCTCGCGCCAGCCGGCCAGCCGGTCGGCGCCGGGTGCCATGTCGAGGGGGCCGGCGACCGTGGCGATCGTGCGGCAACCGCGCCGGATCAGGTGGGCGCAGGCACGGCGGGCCCCGCCGACGTTGTCGGCGTCGACGAAGCCGATGGCCGACGCGTCGGGTCGGTCGCCGGGATGCCCGGCGATGACGCACGGGATCATGGCGGCGACGAGCCGGCCGGGCAGTGGGTCGTCCCGACGGGTCGACAGCAGCAGCACGCCGTCCGTGTTGCCCCGCAGCAGCAGGCGTTCGACGCCCTCGCGGTCGGACTCGTCCTGGATCATCAGCAGCACCAGCTGGTAGCGCGAGCCGGAGAGCGTTGCGGCGACCCCGCGGATCGTTCCCGCGAAGAAGGGATCCCCGAACAAGCGGGTGCTCGGCTCCGAGACCGCGAGTGCGACGGTGTCGCTCCGGTGCGCCGCCAGGCTCCGCGCGGCACGGTTGGGCGCATAGCCGAGCTGGTCGATCGCGTGCTCGACGGCGACGCGAGCCCCGTCCGACACGCGGGTGCTGCCGTTGACGACCCGCGACACGGTTGCCCGCGAGACGCCTGCGCGGGCGGCCACGTCCTCCAGCGTGCACCGGGTGGCGGACGGCCCGGCCAACCGGTCACGCCCCGGGCAGGCCGTTGGCGGCGATGACGTCCCGGAACCACAGGGCGCTGGCCTTGGGGGTCCGGCGCTGGGTGGCGAAGTCGACGTGCACGATGCCAAAGCGTTGGCCGTAGCCCTCGGCCCACTCGAAGTTGTCGAGCAGCGACCACACGACGAACCCGCGCAGGTCGACGCCGGCGGCGATGGCGTCGTGGCACGCTCGCATGTGGGCGTCGAGGTAGGCGCGGCGGTCGGCGTCGTGCACCCGGCCGTCGTTGCCCGCCGCGTCCGCGAACGCGCCCCCGCTCTCGTGGATGTACAGCGGCGGCGGCTCGTAGTCGGCGGCCACGCCCACCAGCGCGTCGAACAGTCCGTCGGGTTCGACCGCCCACCCGTTGGATGTCGGCGTGTGCGCGGGGGCGGTGAAGGCGACGTCCGGGGATCCCGGCCACGGCGACGGCGGTGCCGAGGCGCCGGACTCGTACCGCACGTGGTAGCGGCGGTAGTAGTTCAGCCCCAGGGCGTCGATGGGGCGGGCGATCTGCGCCAGGTCGCCGTCGCGGATGTGGCCGAGACCGCACACCGGCGCCAGGTCCTCGAGCACGTCGTCGGGGTAGGCCCCCCGCAGCACGGCGTCGTACCAGAGGCGGTTGGCGATGCCGTCGATCCGTCGCACGGCATCGCGGTCGGCGTCGGTCGGCGGCGTCGACGTGGCGGCAACCACCGGATAGGGGTTGAGCGTGATCCCGATCTCCGGGCGCTGGTCGGCGTCGAGGCCCGGTCCGGACACGCGGGCACGTAACGCGTCCATGGCCAGCCCGTGCCCCAGCAACAGGTGATGGGCGGCGGTCACCGCCGCGTCCGGCTCGGTGCGTCCGGGGGCGTGGACGCCGGCGCCGTAGCCCAGCATTGCCGCGCACCACGGCTCGTTGATCGTGGTCCAGCGCCGCACCCGATCGCCGAGGGCGTCGGCAACGATGGCGGCGTAGTCGGCGAACCGGCCGGCGGTGTCGCGGTCCGGCCAGCCGCCGGCGTCCTCGAGGGCCTGGGGAAGGTCCCAGTGGTACAGCGTGACGATCGGCTCGATGCCGCTCTCCAGGAGCTCGTCCACCAGCGCCCGGTAGAAGTCGAGCCCCGGCCGGCTGGCGGTGCCCGCGCCTTGGGGCTGGACCCGGGGCCAGGCGATGGAGAACCGGTAGGCCGGCAGCCCCAGGCGGGCGATCAGGGCGACGTCGTCGACCATCCGGCGGCGGTGGTCGGCCCCGGGGTCGCCGGTGTCGCCTCGGGCGTTGCCGGCGGCGGCGAACGTGTCCCAGATGGACGGCCTGCGGCCATCGAGGTCGATGCCGCCCTCGATCTGGTAGGCGGAGGTGCCCGCGCCCCACAGGAAGCCGTCGGGGAACCGCCGGGGACCGCTTCGGGGCCGGGCGACGGGCTGCCCCTCGGCGTCGATCTGTGAGAGCGCTCTCACGCTGTCCCACGCTAGCCGGTGGCCGGGGCCCGGGCGTTCAGCCGGCGTTCAGCGGGCCGGTGAGACGCTCTGGTCCTCCCCCGGATCACGAAGGAAGCCGTGCAGTCAGGTTCCGCCGCCTCGACCGTCGCTCGCCCGGCCGGTCCACCAGTTGCGGCGACTGCGGCTGTGACCGCAACCGACGCTCGGCCCGACCTGCACCGGGCGCCGCCGACGACCCTTCGCCGGATACGTCAACGGTGGCCTTGGCTCGTGCCGGCGGCGCTGCTGCTCGCCAGCCTGCTGGGGGCGCTGGCCAGCGTGCGTCATGGTGCCCTGTTGGTGTGGGACCGGCCCATCACCGACGCCAGCGTCGCGTTGCGAACCCCTCTGGTCGACCGGCTGGCGCTCTGGGTCTCCCGGCTCGGTTCGACTCCGGTCGTCCTCGGCGCCGGCGCGATCGGCGTCGTCATCGCCGCCCGGCGCTGCCGCGCGCTGGCGCTGGTGATGCTGGTCACGATCGCGGCGCGGCCGGCCGTCGAGTGGCTGCTCAAGGACCTGGTCGGCCGCCCCCGGCCGAGCGGGGCGCGGCTGGTGGCGGGCACCGGCTTCTCCTATCCCAGTGGCCACGTGCTGGCTGCAGCCGCGACGTGGGGTTTCGTCCCGGTGGTCGCGGCGCTCTACATCCACCGCCGTTGGCTCTGGTGGGCGCTGAGCGGCGTCGCGTGGTCGGCCATCGCCCTCGTCGCGTGGAGCCGTGTGTGGCTCGGCGTCCACTGGACATCAGACGTCGTCGGCGGCCTCGCCATCGGCTTCCTGGCGCTTTCGGTGGCTGAGCTGGTGGTCGACGACCGGCACCGTCGAACGGTGGCGCCCTGCTCGGGCGGCGGGCTGCGGGGCCCGCCTCAGTAGGCCCGGCTCAGTAGGTCATCCCCGCCGGGAAGGCGACGTCGGGGGCCTCGCGTCGAGCGCTCCGGCGGGCCAGTGCCGCCTCCATGGCGGGCGCCAGCCGCTCGAGCTTGGCCTTCTCCCGCTCGGCCTCGTGCTCGGCGAATTCCGGCATCACCTCGGTCGCGAACAGCTCGAGCGACTCGCAGATGTGCTCGTGGCGGTTGCGCCCGGCCTGCGACACGAAGATCACCTGGTCGACGCCGGCGTCCTCGTAGCCGCGCAGGAGCTCCCGCACCTGATCGGGCGTCCCGATGGCGCCCCGTAGTGCGCCCAGGCCCTGCTCGAAGAGCTGGGCGCCTAGCGTCTGGCCGGTCTGCGCCGCAGTCTGCCGCCGGAATCCGAACAGGTCGCGCTTCTCCTCGAACTCGTCCCAGACGACGGTCCGACCCGGCCGGTGCGTGCCGAACACGTAGTAGTGGCCGAGGCTGAAGCCGAAGAAGTGGGCGCCGTCCAGGCCGCGCTCGATCGCCGTCTGCTCGTCGGAGTGGCACATCATCGGCAGCACAACCGCCACGTTCGGGTTGACGGCGAAGCCGCCGGGCACGCACTCGTCCGACGCCAGGGTCGCGTAGTAGTTGTCGACCCACGCCTTGGCCTCTGCCGGCTCGATGAAGCTGAAGCTCAACGCGCCGATGCCCTTCGTGGCCGCCAGGTGGATCGTCTCCCGGCGGCTGCAGGCAACCCACAGGGGTGGGTGCGGGCGCTGCAGCGGCCTGGGCACGACGCCCCGCACCGGCATCTTGAAGAACTGGCCGTCGTAGCCCGCGAACGGCGTCTCCACGAACATGCGGGTGACCGCGTCGAGCGCCTCGTCCCACTGCGCCCGCTTCTGCTCACGGTCGATGAGGAAGCCACCGAGCTCGGCCTCGGATGACGCCTCACCGGTCCCGAAGTCGACGCGGCCGTCCGACACCAGGTCGAGCGTGGCGATGCGCTCGGCCACCCGGGCCGTGTGGTTGAAGTTGAACGGCAGCTGGACGATGCCGTGGCCCAACCGGATGCGCGACGTCCGCTGGCTGGCGGCTGCGAGGAAGACCTCGGGGGCGGACGAGTGCGAGTACTCCTCGAGGAAGTGGTGCTCGACCTCCCACACGTAGTCGATGCCCAGCCGGTCGGCGAGCTCGACCTGCTCGAGCGCGTCCTTGAGCAGCCGGTGCTCGCTGTCGTCGTCCCAAGGACGGGGCAGCTGGTGCTCGTAGAAGATGCCGAACTTCATGGGTCCTCCTGGCAGGTGGCCTACGCCAGCGCGTCGATCAGGTCGTCGAAGGAACGGAACAGTGCGGGTCGGTTGTGCTCCGCGCGGATCTCCAGGGCCAGCCGGCGGCTCCGCACGAGCAGGTCGCGGGCCGCCCCGCCCGGCCAGGGGTGGGGCAGCAACTCCGGCGGGAGCAGGGGGTCGTCGTCGAAGCAGGCCTGATACGCGAGTCCCATGGCCAGCGCACCGGGCAGGAACGCCGAGTCCGGCAGCGTCTGGTGGCGCCGCCGCATGCTCGCCAGGTCGTCGGGCACGTGCCCCCAGCGGTCGACGAAGGACCGGTAGCGCGCCGCCAGCCGCTCGATCGGCCACAGCCGGGCGGCCAGGGCCGTCGGCTCGGACACGCCGCCCACGGCGAGGTCGTCTGTGGCGGCGAGCGTGACGTGCTCGGACACGCCGAGCCGTTCGGCCTCGTCGGCGACGTCCTTCTCCCACGGGTGGGGGCTGGCGTAGAGGCCGTTGTGGATGGCGGCGCCGCCGAGGCGACCGAGATGCTCGCGCATGGCATCGCGGGCCGCGCGTCGAGCCTCGGGGATGGCGAACGCCGCGAGGTGCCAGCGGCGGTCCCAGACATGTTCCCCGCTCCCGCGGCCCGAGCGGCCGGGGGTGCGAGTGTCGTGTCTCGGGCCGGTTCCGGCAGCGTCCTGGGCGTGGGCGAGGCGGGCCCGGGCGGTGCTGGCCCCGAGCGCCGCCAGGCCGTCCTCGGTGGGGCGATAGACGGCGCGCTGGCCCTGGCCGTCGCGGGTGAAGAGGCCCTCGGCCACGAGGCGCCGTAGGCAGGAGCGGACCTGCTCGGGCGAGCGGCCGCACGCGTCCGCCACCGGGAAGGCATCGGCGGCGAGGATCGACCCGTCGTGGCGGGCCAGCCCGAGGACGAGCATGCGGGTCGGGAGGTCGCCTCCCCCGATGGTGGGGCGGGGCAGAGCGGGCACCGGATCGGTCGGCATTGTCCCGGTCGTTTTCCCCACGACCGACAGTCAATGCGACCGCGTGGACGGCTGTCAATCGACGGCGGCGATGGGCAAAGGGCACCGATCTGGTGGCCCCGGCGGGTAGCTTCGGCGGATGACCCGGACACCGAGTCCCGCGGCTGTCATCGCCCTGGGATGGTTGGCGGGATCCATCCCGTTCGCCAACATCGCGGCGCGGATCCGGGCCGGCGTCGATCTCCGGGATGTCGGGGGTGGCACGGTGTCGGGCACGGCGCTGCACGGCGTGGCGGGGTTCGGGCCGCTCGCAGTCGCCGGGGTCTGCGACATCGCCAAGGGCGCCGTCGGTCCGGTGCTGGCCGGGCGGGACCGGCCGATGCTGGCCGCCACGGCGGCCGTCGCCTCCGTTGCGGGGCACAACTGGTCTCCATGGCTGGGCGGCGCCGGTGGGCGCGGCATCTCGGTCGCAATGGGATCCCTGCTGGTCGAGGGCTGGCCGGGCACCGTGGTTCTGGCGTCGGGGCTGGCAGCCGGCCGACTCTGTCGCCAGACCGGCCTCGGCAGCTTCGTCGCCGACGTCGCCCTCGTGCCGGTGCTGGCGCGGACCCGGGGGCGGGCCGGCCTGCTCGCCGGCGCGGGGGTGGCCGGCGTGATGCTCGCCAAGCGCATCGCGGGCAATCGGCCGCCGACGCGGCCGGGCGTCGACGTGTACCTTCACCGGCTCCTGTACGACTCCGACCCGGGTACCCGGGGCACCATCGCATGACCGCTTCCCCTCGGGGGCTGCGCCCCCGAACCCCATCGTCGCCGGGGTCGCTGGCGCTCCCACGGTCGACCGGTCAGGAGCTGCGCCCATGACCGCTTCCCCTCGGGGGCTGCGCCCCCGAACCCCATCGTCGCCCGGGTCGCTGGCGCTCCCACGGTCGACCGGTCAGGAGCTGCGCCCATGACCGCTTCCCCTCGGGAGATTCGCTCGTGACCGTCACCGTCGTCACCGACAGCGCGGCCGCGCTGCCCCCCGACCTCGTCGCCCGCTACGACATCCGGGTCGTCCCGCTCGTGCTGCAGGTGGGCACCGACCGCTACCGCGACGGCGAGATCAGCCTCGACGAGCTGGTCCGCCGGTTCGACGAGCCGATCAGCACCGCGGCGCCGTCGCCGGGCGAGTTCGCCACGGTGATCGCCGACGCCCGCCGGACCGGGCCGGTCGTCACGCTCACGGTGGCGGCCGGCATGTCCTCCACGCATGACTCCGCCAAGCTGGCCGCGAAGCTCGTGACCGACAACGACCCCCGGGGCACGGAGTCGTCCCCCGGACCCGATGTTGCGGTGCTCGACACCGGCACCGCCGCCGGCGCCCAGGGACTGGTGGTCCTGGCCGCCGCCGGTGCGGCCGCCGAGGGCGCCGACCAGGACGAGGTCGTGGCGACCGCCGAGCGGGTGGCAGGGCGGGTCCGCCTCGCGGCGAGCGTCGCCGACCTGGAACGCCTGGCGCGCTCGGGCCGGGTGCCCGACGCCGCCCGCTGGATCGGCGACCGGCTCGGCGTCCGGCCGCTGTTCGAGTTCCGGGACGGCCGCGCCCGACCGCTGCGGCCGGCCTTCAGCGCGGAAGCCGCCCTCGACCGCATTGTGCAGCGCTGCGCCGCCGGCGCCGGCCGCGGCGCCCGCCTGCACGTGACCGTGCTCCATGCGCTCAACCCCGACGCCGCCGCCACCCTGGCGGAGCGCGTCCAGGCCCTGGACCCGGTGTCGTTCCTGGTCGGGCCGTTCAGCCCGGTCATGGTGGCCCACACGGGTCGCGGGCTCGCCGGACTTGCCTGGTGGTGGGAGGACTGATGGCCCGAGGGGCCCGGTTCGGCCGGCCCGAGCCCGGCGTCATCGGTTTGAGATCGGGAGCAATGCGGCCCATCGGCCCTCACGCGGCGCAACGCATCGCTCTGCATTCCGTTGGCCCGCAGGCGGGGGCCTGACATGGGCAGCGCGCCGACGACGCTCGAGACCGCTGACGGCATACGGCTGGCCGCCCGCTGGTGGGAGCCCGCGTCGGCCACCGGTGACTGCCGTCGTGGTGGTGCACGGCTTCGCCGCCCGCAAGGACCAGCCGGCGGTCCAAGAGGTCGCGCGGCACCTTGTGGCTGCGGGCCACTCGGTCCTGACCTACGACAGCCGGGGGCACGGCGAGTCCGGGGGTCTGTGCACGCTCGGGGAGCTCGAGCGGCTCGACGTCGACGCCGCCGTGGCCGCGGCCCGGGACCACGCCGACAGGGTGGTCGTCGTGGGCACCTCGATGGGCGGCGTGGCCGTCCTCAACCACATGGCGGCGAACGGCGGCATCACCGCCGGCGCTGGCGCGCAGGGGGCCGTCGTCGTGGCGACACCGGCGCGCTGGGAGATCCCTCGCACCCTGCGGGGGGCGGCCTCGGTGATGATCACGCAGACCGGCCCCGGCCGGGTCATGGCGGCGCGTCGCTTCCAGACCCGTCTGGCGGTGCGGCCGGAGCGCGGTGACCCGCCGGTCGAGCGGATCTGCCTGGTGGGGAAACCGGTCGCGGTGGTCCACGGGCTCGCCGACCGCTTCCTGCCCCCCGCGGCCGCCACGGCCCTGTTCACGGCCGCGCGCGAGCCCCGCCGACTCGAACTGGTCCCCGGGATGGGTCACGGTTTCTGCGCCGCCGCGCTTCGTCCGGTCGAGTCCGCCGTAGCCTGGGCGATGCGCACGGCACCGGCGGGCACGGTCTGAGGAACCATGAGCGACCAGCCACGCATCGCAGCCTTCGGGATAGCGACGGCACCGGCCGAGCGGACCGAATCCCGCTCGTTCCGTGACCTGCTGTTTGGCCAGGCCGTTTCGTCGCTGGGCGACTGGATGGGGACGGTCGCGCTCATGGCGCTCGTCCTGGAGATCACCGACTCCGCCACGGCCGTCGGCGGCGTGCTGGTGCTGCGGTTGGCACCGACGGTCTTTGCCGGTCCGCTGGCCGCCCGGCTGACCAGGGGCTGGAGCCGGCGGCGGACGATGCTCGCGATGGACGCCGTGCGGGTGCCCGCGGTCGCGATCCTCCCGTGGGTGACCCACCTGTGGTGGATCTACATCTGGGCGTTCGTGGTCGAACTGGCCGGCATGGTGTTCCTCCCGGCTCGGGACGCCTCGATCCCCGACCTGGTCGACGACGAGGACGACCTGGCGGTGGCCAACGGCCTGGTGCTGGGGACCTCGTACGGCATGATCCCGTTCGGCGCCGGGCTGTTCGCGCTGGTGTCGGCTCTGACGGGGGACGCGTCGACGGTGGAGGCGGCGCGGGTGATCTTCCTGGTCGACGCGCTGACCTTTGTGGTTTCCTACCTGGCCATCGCCCGGCTGCCGGAGCTGGGCACCGCCGCCGGCGAGGCCGATGCCGCCGGGGGCCGCTTCCGTGACGCCCTGCGCCTGCCACTGGTTCGGAGGTTGGCCCCGGTGGCGGCGGCGGTCGCGTTCGGCCTGGGTGCGTTGTTCTCCATCGGCATCGTGTGGGTGAACGATGTGCTCAACGCCAGCGACACCGAGTTCGGCCTGCTCGTCGCATGCTTCGGGGTCGGGGCGGCCGGCGGGCTGCTGATCCTGCGCCAGATCGAACGACGCGACCTGGCGCTCGTTCGCACCCTGCTGATCCTCCTGGGTGCGGTGGTGGCGACCATGAGCCAGGCACCCGCCATCGGCCTCGCGCTGCTGGGTGCGTTGGGCTTCGGCGGGCTCTGCGCCATGGTCCTGGCGACGTCGATGGAGCTGCTCCAGGAGCACCTGGGCGACCGCGACCGCCTGCTGGGCTTCGCGGTGTTCCACGTCGTCATCCGGGCCGGGTTGGCGCTGGCGGCCATCGGTGCCGGCATCGCCAGCGACCTGCTCGACGGGGTGTCATGGCCGCTGGTGGGCCGCCTCGATTCGTCGCAGGTCGTGCTGCTGTCCAGCGGCTTGCTGGTCGTGGCCGTCGCGCTGATCGCCGGCCGGCCCGGCGGGGCGGTGACGGACGCCGCCACGGACGAGCACTGACGCGCGTGCTGACGCGAGGGGGGAGGGTTTCCCTCTCCCCTCGACCACCTACATGTGGATGCCGCACTCCGTCTTGCCACGGCCGGCCCAGCGGCCCGAGCGGGGGTCGTTCGGGTTGACAGGCGGCTGCGTGCACGGCTGGCAGCCGATCGACGTGTAGCCCTGGTGCAGCAACGGGTTGACGGGCACGTCGTGATCGGCGATGTAGCCCTCGACGTCCAGGTCCGACCAGGTGGCCAGCGGATTGATCTTCACGAGGCCCCGCAGGTCGCGGGCCACGATCGGGGTCCCGGCCCGGCTCGCGGCCTCGTCGCGGCGCAGCCCGCTCATCCACGCCGCCTTGCCGGCCAGCGCCCGGTCGAGCTGGCCCACCTTGACCGCCGAGCAGCAGCTCTCGGGGTCGACCTTCCACAGCTCCTGGGCGTGGGGTGTCACGGTCATCATCCGGAGGTTCAGGCCGTAGCGCCTGCGCACCACCTCCACGGTCTGGAGAGTCTCGGGGAAGTGGTAGCCGGTGTCGATGAACACGACCTCGATGCTGGGATCGACCCGGGTAGCGAGGTCGATGAGGACGGCGTCCTGCATCGACGCCGCCAGGCAGAGGTGGGGGGAGTAGTTGTCGACCGCCCACTGGATGATCTTGGGCGCCGGCAACCGCTCGAACTCCGCGTTGAGCTCGGCCAGCTCCTCGTCGTGGAGCTGGGGGACAGGCAGGGCCGGCGGCTCCACCAGGAAGCTCATCGCTCCACCCCCAGCGCGTGCGCCATGCCTACCCCGGCCGGTCCGCTCACACGCCGGCGCATTCGCCGACTCCGACCTCGGCCTCGTAGGGACCCGTCTCGTCGTAGTCGACGTAGAACGCGGGTCCCTCCTCGGGGGTGGGGAACTGGTCGAGATCCTTGAGCTCGACGGCGATGGCCTTGGCGCCACCCGCCCGGTCCATCCACTCACGGAAGGACTCACCGGCCTCGCGCTCGTTGGCGAACCGCCGGACGACCCGGACCGTGGCCTCCGGGGCCCCCTTGGCCGGTAGCCGCAACGCCTTGTCGCCGAAGTGGATCTTCTCCTGGCCCACATAGCCGCCGAGGAGCATCTGGTAGCCGGGTGCCGAGCGCCCGTGGGCGCGTCGCTCGGCCCCGAAGAACCCGATGTCTGCGGTGTGGTGCTGGCCGCAGCTGTTGGTGCAGCCGGAGATGTTGACGCGCAGCCCGCCGACCTCGGCCAGGCCCTCCTCCTCGAGGCGGGCGCCGATGGCGGCGCCGAGGCCGCGGCTCTGGGTGACGGCCAGGTTGCAGGTGTCCGCGCCGGGGCAGGCGACGACGTCGCGTGCCAGCTCGGCACCGGGCTGGGCCATGCCCATCGCCTCCAGCCGCTCGTAGAGCGCCGGCAGCTGGTCCTCCCGGAGGCCCCGGAGGGCGACGTTCTGGCGGTTGGTTAGCCGCACCTCGAGGCCGAGCTCCCGCTGGATCGCGGCCAATGCCCGGAACTGCTCGCTGGTCACGTCGCCGAGCCGGGCGTAGGCGATGGCCGACACCGTTCCCTTGGCCACGCCCCGGACCACGTTGGTGTCCTCCCAGCTCTCGAAGCCGCTGGTCCGCCGCGTGATCTGCACGGGAGTGCCGTGGCCCATGGGCGTGGGCACCACGGCGGCCGCCATGCCGGCGGCGGCATCGCCCGCCTTCGCGACCTCGTCGGGCACGCCGCCCGGCCACGAGGAGGAGCCGAGCAGCAGGCGCCGCTCCTTGATGACCCGGGCCTGGAGCTCCTCCCAGCCCATCGTGTCGACCAGCCACTTCATCCGCGCCCGGAGCTTGTTGTCGCGGTTGCCGTGGTTGTTGAACACCCGCAGGATCGCCTCGAGGGTCGGCATCAGCTCCTCGCGGGGCGTGAAGTCCTCGAGCGCCAGCGCCGGATGGGGGTTCGCGCCCAGCCCACCGGCGACGAACACCCGGAAGCCCCGCTCGACGCTGCCGTCCTCGTCGGTGCGGGTGGTGCCGATCACGCCGATGTCGTTGAACATGGCCTGGCCGCAGTCGGTGGCGCACCCCGAGAAGTTGATCTTGAACTTTCGGGGCAGGCGCTGCGAGAGGGGGTTGCGCACGAAGTGGCGGTACGTCGCCTCGGCCCAGGGCGTGATGTCGAGCACCTCGTACGGGCAGGCGCCCGCGAGGTGGCAGCCCTGGACGTTGCGCACAGTGTCGCCGCACGCCTCCCGGGAGGTGAGCCCCACCGTGCCCAGCAGCCGCATCAGCTCGGGCACACGCTCGAGCTGCACGAAGTGGAACTGCACGTTCTGGCGGGTGGTGATGTGGCCCCAGCCACGGGAGTACCGGTCTGCGATATCCGCCATCAGGTCGAGCTGGTCGGGCAGCAGCCCGCCCCAGGGGACCTTCACCCGCACCATCTGGTTGTGGCCGCCCTGGCGTTGGCCGTAGATGCCGTTGTTGAGCCGGAAGATGCGGAACGCATCCTCCTCGATGTCACCGGCGAGATACTCGCCGAGGATGGCCTCGAACTTGTCGGCGTCGGCGAGCTGGGCTGGATCGATCTCTCGCTGGCCCATGGGTGCTCCGATCTCGGCTGGCGGCGGCCTCCGGCCCGCTACCCCAATTCCTGAGGAATATGAGTAGTTCGGTCAGGTACCGGGAACCCAGTCAATCGAAACCCGAGTGGCCCTGTCAACATTTACCCCCGCTAGGACCCCGGGCATGGCAACTTGCCGCAGTTACGGCTGTCATGGCCTGCTTAACCACGACAAGTTCGGACCGGGGGTCTAGCGGCGGTCGAGCAGCTCGGCCACGCGGAACGCCAGGTCGATCGACTGGCGGCCGTTCAGCCGGGGGTCGCACATGGTCTCGTAGCGGTCGTCGAGGTCGGCGTGGTCGAGGGCGTCGCCACCGCCCAGGCACTCGGTCACGTCCTCGCCGGTCAGCTCGATGTGCACCCCGCCGGGCCACGTACCCTCGTTCCAATGGGCGGCGAAGAAGCCCGCGATCTCGGCCAGGACGGCGTCGAAGTCGCGGGTCTTGCGGCCGGTGGCGGACGTGAACGTGTTGCCGTGCATGGGGTCGCACACCCAGACCACCGGGTGCCCGGCGTCGCGCACCTCCGCCAGCAGCGGGGGCAGCCGGCGGGCCACCGAACCCGCCCCCATCCGGGGAACGAGCGTGAGGCGACCCGGGATCCGCTCGGGATTCAGCGCCTCGCACACCGCCAAGGCGTCCTCGGCACTGGCGGTGGGGCCGAGCTTGCAGCCGATGGGGTTGCCCACGCCCCGCAGGAACTCCACGTGGGCGCCGTCGATCTGGCGGGAGCGTTCGCCGATCCACAGCATGTGCGCTGAGCAGTCGTACCAGTCGCCGGTGAGCGAGTCGCGCCTGGTCAACGCCTCCTCGTAGCCGAGGATCAGCGCCTCGTGACTGGTGAAGAAGTCGACCTCGTGCAGGCTCGGCTGGCTCGTCGTGTCGATCCCGCAGGCCGCCATGAACCGGAGCGCCCGGTTGATGGTGTCTGCCACCCGGTCATAGCGCCGGCCCTCCGGGCTCGAGGCCACGAACTCCTGGTTCCACTGGTGGACCTGGGACAGGTCCGCGAACCCGCCCTTCGTGAACGCCCGCAGGAGGTTCAGCGTGGCGGCCGACTGGTGGTACGCCTGCACCATCCGGTCGGGATCCGGGGTCCGGGCCGCCTCGTTGGGCGCGCTGTCGTTGACCATGTGGCCGCGGAACGCCGGCAGCTCCCTGTCGCCCACCTCCTCGAACGCCGCCGATCGGGGCTTGGCGAACTGGCCGGCGATGCGCCCCACCTTGATGACCGGGACCCCGGTCGAATACGTGAGGACGACAGCCATCTGCAGGATCACCTTGAGCTTGTCGCGGATGGCATCGGCCGAGAACGCATCGAAGGACTCGGCGCAGTCGCCCGCCTGCAGCAGGAAGGCCCTGCCCTCCGCAACGTCGGCGAGCTGGGACGTCAGCGCCCTGGCCTCGCCCGCGAACACGAGGGGCGGCACCGTCGCCAGGTGCTTGAGGGCGTGGTCGAGCGCGGACTCGTCGGGCCAGGTCGGCTGCTGGGCGGCCGGGAGCTCGCGCCAGGAGTCCGGGCGCCATGTCTGCCCTGGTGTCGGCGGTGCGGCGGGCCCCCGGTCACTGGTCATGGTGCACCATCGTGCCGCCGCGTCGGTGTGAGCAGCAAAGCGATTCGCGCAGAGGCATCTGAATGGCACCGGCCGCCCCTGGGTGGGATAGGGGCGGCCGGCGTACGGGGGATCGAACGGCGGGTACTCGGCCCTCCGCGACGCAGGGCACGAGGGTCGGCGGTCTGGCTCGGGGGCGTTACGCCGCGCTGGAGCGCGCGACCGCCTCTTCGCGCACCGCATCGACCGCACGCTTGACCAAGCGGCGGGCGGCCTCGGCGGTTACACCGAGCTCCTCACCCACCTCTCGGTAGCTGCGCTTGCGGCCGTCCGTGAGGCCGAAGCGCTGCTCGACCGCATACCGGGCCCGCGTGTCGAGCACGTTGAGCAGGTCGTTGAGCGTTTCCTCGTCCTCACGTTCGAGCAGCACCTGCTCGGGCGTCGGCACGTCGGCGGCCAGCAGGTCGACCAGCTCACTGCCGTCATCGTCGCCGACCGGGCGATCGAGGGACGTAGGGGTGGTCAGGCGGTAGAGCCGGGCGCTCTCGTCGTCGAGCTCCTCGCCGTCGCCCGAGGCCTGGCGGAGTGCCGCCCGCAAGGAGGCGGAACGGTCGCCCGGCAGGCGAACCAGGCTGGCCTTCTGGTCGAGGGCCCGACCGATGGCCTGGCGGATCCAGAAGGTGGCGTACGTCGAGAACTTGAAGCCCTTGCGCCAGTCGAACTTGTCGACGGCGTGCTCGAGGCCCAGGTTTCCTTCCTGGATCAGGTCGAGCAGCTCCATCGAGGGGGGGAGGGGATAGCGTCGGGCGATGCTCACGACCAGCCGCAAATTCGCCCGAATGAAGCGGTCCTTGGCGGCGGCAGCGGCGGCCACGGCCTTGCGCAGCTCACGGCCACGATCACCGGCGTCGAGGCGCGTCTGCGCGTCACGACCACGTTCGATCGTCTGGGACAGCTCGCGCTCCTCATCTGCGGTGAGCAGGGGCACGAGGCCGATTTCGTTCAGGTACTGACCTACAGAATCACTCATCTCATATCTCCTCAACCACCTCTAGCGCGGTTGGATTCCCCACGCAGGCGATTTCCAGCCGTTCCGCCGTGGAAAGCCGGGTACATGCAGGACGCTGTGCTGTTGTCCAATCCTCCGGTGACCGATGTCACGAACTACTTCGAGCGTGGGGGTGGCGCCGGATTCCGGCGGGCTCTCGGACTCGGTCCGGGTGGCACGATCCAGGAGGTCATCCTGTCGGGCCTGCGGGGACGGGGAGGGGGCGGATTCCCGACAGGTCGGAAGTGGCAGTCGGTGCGGGACGCGGCGGACGGCGTTGGGGATGACGAGGACGAAGAAAACCGCACCTTCGTCGTATGCAACGGGGCCGAGGGAGAGCCCTCGACATTCAAGGATAGGGCGATCCTGCGCGCCAACTCCTATTCGGTCGTGGAGGGGGTGGCCATCGCGGCGTTCGCCGTCGGTGCCGATCGGGCCTTCATCGGCGTGAAGGAGAGGTTCGAGACCGAGATCGAGCGCTTGGCAGTGGCCGTCGACGAGCTGACCGCGTCGGGCGCCATCGGCGACATCACCATCCAGGTGGTCCTCGGACCCGACGCCTACCTGTACGGCGAGGAGACCGGTTTGCTGCAGGTGATCGAGGGCGAGGCGCCGCTGCCGCGCAACGTGCCGCCCTACATCCATGGGCTGTTCGCCACGGTGCCCACGACCGGCTGGAGTGCCTCGCCGGCCGGCGTGGTCGACACCATGCCGGCGTCGAACCCGACCGTCGTCAACAACGTCGAGACGCTGGCCACGGTCACCCAGGTCCTGGCCCGCGGTCCCGAGTGGCACCGGTCGCTGGGCACGCCCGAGTCGCCGGGCTGCGTCGTCGCCACCGTGGTCGGGGACGTGGTGCGCCCGGGGGTCGGCGAGGTCGAGATGGGGACGCCCCTGGGCGAGGTGATCGAGCGTGTCGGCGGCGGGGCCCGGCCGGGGCACGAGATCAAGGCAGTCCTCTCCGGCGTGGCGAACCCGGTGCTGACCGGCGACCAGCTCGATACCCCCTGCAGCTACGAGGGCATGGCGGCAGTGGGGTCGGGGCTCGGTGCCGCCGGGTTCCTGGTGCTCGACCAGACCGCGTCGATGGTGGAGGCGGCGCAGATGGTCTCTCGCTTCCTGTACGTCGAGTCCTGCGGCCAGTGCCCCGCTTGCAAGCTCGGCTGTGGAGCGGTGACCGAGCGGCTCGACGTCCTGGCGGGCGGCGGCGCCACCCCCGAGGACCTCGACACCATCGCGGTGCGGCTTCTGTCGTCCACCGATGGCAACCGCTGCTACCTGCCGGTGCAGGAGCAGCGCGTCATCGCAAGCATCCTCCAGGCGTTTCCGGAAGAGGTGGCGGCCGCGCTCGACGGCCGGCCGCTGCCGGCCCGGGGGCTCCCGGTGCCCAAGCTCGTGGACCTCCGCGACGGCGAAGCGGTGATCGACGAGCGCCAGGCCCGCAAGCGGCCCGACTGGACCTACGAGGACGCATAAGTCGGCCGCGGCGCCCTGACCTGGGAGCGTGATGGGTACCTTTGTGGCGTGAACGAGCGTTATGACGCATCGACGGCACTACTCGTCGTCGACGTCCAGAACGACTTCGCCGATCCGGACGGCAGCCTCTACGTCCGTGACGCCGAGTCGGTCATCGACGTGGCGAACGCCGAGATCGAGGCGGCCAGATCTTCCGGGGCGATGGTCGTGTACACGCAGGACTGGCATCCGCCGGTCACACCCCACTTCGCCAAGGACGGCGGGATCTGGCCCGTCCACTGCGTCCACGACACGTGGGGGGCCGAGCTGCATCCGCGACTGAACGTGGTCCACGACGAGCGGATCCGCGTCGGGGTGGGCGGCGAGGACGGTTATTCCGCCTTCACGGTGGCCGATCCCATCACCCGGGACACCGAGCCCACGGCGCTCGATTCCATGCTGCGGGAGCGTGGCGTCGAACGGGTCGTCGTGCTCGGCCTGGCAACCGACTACTGCGTGCGGGCGACCGCGCTCGATGCCGTGGCGCTCGGATACGACGCCACGCTGGTGGTCGACGGGGCCCGGCCGGTCGAGCTGGAGCCGGGCGACGGACAGCGGGCCATCGACGAGATGGGCGCCGCGGGGGTCGCGCTTGTATGAGCCAGCCTCCCGAGGGTGATGCATGACCGACCCCCGGTCGGAGCGGGCACGTCCCCTCGTACCCGCCTCGCTGGTCACCGACCTCTACGAGCTGACGATGGCGGCCACCTACCAGGCCGAGGGCATCGAGCACGAGGCCACCTTCGAGCTGTTCGTGCGGGAACTGCCGGCCGTGCGGCGGTTCCTGGTGGCCGCCGGCCTCGACGACGTGCTCGCCGGCCTGGAGGAGCTGTCGTTCGCGCCGCACGAGGTCGATTACCTAGCCGGCCTCGGGCTGTTCCCCCAGCGCTTTCTCGACCATCTTGCGGACCTCCGGTTCACGGGCGAGGTGTGGGGGGTACCCGAGGGCGACCTGGTCTTCGCTGGCGAGCCGATCGTGCGGGTCACGGCGCCGCTGATCGAGGCGCAGCTGGTGGAGACGTTCCTGCTCAACTCCGTCGCCAGCCGCACGATGCTGGCGTCCAAGGCGGCGCGCGTCGCCCTCGCCTGCGGCGGCCGCGCCTTCGTGGACTTCTCCGCCCGGCGCGACCACGGCGTCGACGCGGCCATGGCCGCGGCCCGGGGCGCCTGGATCTGCGGCGCGACCGGCACCTCCCTGGTGGCCGCAGGTCAGCGCTGGGGCATACCGGTCTCGGGAACGATGGCGCACTCGTTCGTCATGTCATTCGAGGACGAGCGGGACGCATTCCGGGCCTATGCCCGCAGCTTCCCCCAGCACACCGTCCTGCTGATCGACACGTATGACACCGTCGAGGGAGCGCGGCACGCCGCCGAGGTCGCCCACGAGTTGTCGGGCGACGGCATCCGCATCTCGGCGGTGCGCCTCGACTCGGGCGACCTGGGCACGCTGGCGGTCGAGGTGCGCGCGGTCCTCGACGCGGCCGGGCTCGCGGACGTCGAGATCCTCGCGTCCGGTGACCTGGACGAGCATCGGATCGCCGACCTGCTGGCGGCCGGTGCGCCCATCGATGCGTTCGGCGTGGGCACGCAGCTCGGGACCAGCGGTGACGCACCCTGGCTGGGTGCGGTCTACAAGCTGGTGGACGACGCCCTGGGGCCGAGGATGAAGCTCGCCGAGGGCAAGGTCACGCTGCCGGGTCGCAAGCAGGTCTGGCGCTTCGCCGATCGCGACGTCCTGGGCCTCCACGACGAGAGCGTGGCCGGGGGCCGGCCGCTGCTGGTACGCGCAATGGCAGATGGCCGGCGGGTCGGCCCGCCCGAGCCGCTGGCGACCACCCGCGAGCGCTGCCTGGCGGCGTTGGCCGGCCTGCCACCGGAGCTCCGGGCGCTCGAGCCGGCGGACGATCCGCTGTGGCCCGTCGAGGTGTCGGACGTGCTCGGATCACTGACGGAGAAGGTGCGGTTGGATCTGGAGGAGCACGAGCGTTGACGACCGCCGTCCCCGGCGTGACCCCCGGACCTCGGACCGGCGAGCGGCTGGGCATTTTTGGTGGAACGTTCGACCCACCGCACGTCGGGCACCTGGTGACGGCCGTCAACGTGCGCTACGAGCTGTCGCTCGACCGCGTGCTGCTGGTCGTCGCGGATCAGCCCTGGCAGAAGGTGGGGACCCGCGACATCTCGTGGGCGGACGACCGGTTCGCCATGGTCGAGGCCGCGGTGGGTGGCGTCGAAGGTCTCGAGGCCAGCCGCATCGAGCTCGACCGGGGCGGCATGTCCTACACGGCCGACACCCTGACCGAGCTGCTGGCCGGAGACCCGACGCGCCACCTGTACGTGATCCTGGGGAGCGACGCCGCCGTCGGCCTGCCGGGCTGGGAGCGGGCCGACGAGGTCCGTGCGCTGTCGACGATCGTGGTCGTCGAGCGGCCCGGGAGCGCCGAGGGGTTGCCGCCGCCCGGCTGGTCGTGGGTCAGGGTCGAGGTGCCCCGGCTCGAGGTGTCGAGCACCGACTTGCGGGCCCGCGTCGTCGACGGCCGCCCACTCGACTATCTGCTGTCGCCGGCGGTGATCGACACCATCGAACGCCGGGGGCTGTACCGGGAGCCCGTCGCCGGGTGAGCGGGCCACGCGTGAGGCAGGCGGCACCGATGCCGTGCGGTCGTGGTAGGGCCGCCCGGTGACCGGCGTTGTCGACAACGAGGACCATCGGCCCCGTCACATGGCGCGCCGCATGCCCGGGCCCGGGCCCGACCCGGACGCCGACGAGTCGGACCTGTCGACCGCCGTCGACGCGGGTCACGACAGCGGCGGTGGGACGGCGACGGGCGCGCCGACCGGCCGGTCACGGTGGCCGGCCAGCCGTCGCGCCCGGGCGCTGGCGCGGCGCCGGGCGCGGCCGCCCGCACCCCGATCCACACCGGGGGCCGTGGGCGCGGCACCTGCGGCGCCGGTCTCGCCGGCGGCGGCCGCGCTGAAGACCCCGGTGGCGCTGCCCGGAGCGGCGGGTCGGGATCGTTTCGCCGACGGCGTGCGACGCCGCCGCCGGCTGGTGCTGGCCACGATGGCCGCGCTCGTCGGGGGTGGGGCGGCGCTGACGGTCGTCGGCGTCAACCTGGTGCGTAACAGCACCGCCGGGCGCTACGTCGCGCCCACCGCCGGCCCCGACGACCCCGGCTACCAGGCCTACGTCGTCCCGACCCCGACCATGGCGGTCGTGCAGCGCGGCGACGACGGCGAGCTCGTCAGCGTGACGATGCTCGCCATCGAGTCGAGCGACGACGGTGGCGCCATGATCCTGGTGCCAGCGTCCACCGTGGCGAGGGCGAACCTGTCCGTGGACCCTGGGGCGGGCGCCGGTGCCGCCGGGTCGGACGAGCCGCCCACGATGGCGGACGTCTACCAACAAGGCGGTGCCAGCGGCGTCGTCGCCGCGGTCGCCGACCTGCTGAACGTCGCCATCCCCGAGCATCTCGAGGTCGACGACAGGCGCTGGGCGTCGCTGGTGGCCCCGGTGGCGCCCGTCGAGCTCCAACTCGCCACGAGCGTGGGGGAGTGGCGGGCGGGAGACGTCTCCCTGGAGGCCGACGACGTGGGGCCCTTCCTGCGCGCGGGCGGCGGGCGAGACGGAGGCCCAACGCATAGACCGGCAGGCCGACTTCTGGACTGCGTGGTTGCCGCTGGTAGGGGACGCGGGGGTGGATGCCCTGCCTGGCGAGGCCGACGCGGGCATCGGTCGCTTCGTGCGGAGCCTCGCCGATGGCTCGCCGTCGATCGTTCCGCTACCGGGGGAGGCCTTCGGTGGGGACGGGTCGGTCGCCGAGGCCTTCGGCCCTCACTACGAACGGCTGGCGGACCTGGTGGCGCGGGCGGTGCCCTATCCGGTGTCGCCCAGCCCGGGGCGGCGCATCCGGGTCCGCCTGCTCAACGGCACCAGCGAACCCGGGCTCACGAGCGCAGCCGCCAACCGGCTGGTGCGGGGCGGCGCCGAGATCACCATCGCCGGCAACGCCCCCACCTTCGACGAGACTGAGACCTTGATGCTCTACGGACGTCCGGACCAGCGCGACATGGCGCTGTGGCTGGCGACGGGGTTCGGGGGCGGGCGGATCGAGCCGGACCCGGCCGCGTCCGGCGAGGTGACCGACGACGACGAGATCGACGTGACCGTGATCCTGGGCGCCGACGCCCCGGATCTGATCGGGAGGTAGGACAGCGAGCAACCTGACCAACGAACGTGTGCAAGCCCGGGACCTGGCCGCAGTGGCCGCCCGCGCCGCCGACTCGAAGGGAGCGCACGACGTCGTGATCCTCGAGGTCGGCGACGTGCTCGTGGTGACCGACGAGTTCGTGATCGCCTCGGCCCCGAACGACCGCCAGGTCAAGGCGATCGTCGACGAGGTCGAGCGGGTGGTCGCCGAGGCGGGCCACGCGAGGCCGTTCCGGGTGGAGGGCCTGGACGACCGCCATTGGGTCCTCATGGACTATGGCGACGTCGTGGTGCACGTGTTCCTCGACGAGACCCGCCACTACTACGAGCTCGAGCGGCTCTGGGGTGACGTCCCCCGTGTCGAGTGGGCGCCGGCCGCTGCGGGGCAACGGCCCTAGGGCGGCGGGCGCCCCAACGGGCAACCGAGCCGGCGCCGCTGGCGCTCGGCCCGGGAAGGGTGGAGCCGACGCGATTCGAACGCGCGACCTCGTCCATGCCATGGACACGCTCTACCAACTGAGCTACGGCCCCGTTGCGGAGGGGTGAGCCTATCGTCGGGGCGGCGTACCTGTCACACGCCGCCGCACCTCACCCCACCACGAAGTTGATCAGGCGGCCGGGCACGACGACGACCTTGCGGACGCCGCCGTTGGCGGCCAGCAGCTCGGCCACCTGCGCGTCGGCGCGGGCGGCGGCCTCCATCGCAGCGTCGTCGGCATCGGCCGGCACCCGTATCCGGGCACGCACCTTGCCGTTGAGCTGAACCGGGACCTCAACCGTCTCGTCTACCAGCCACTGCGGGTCGGCCTCCGGGAAGGGCTCGGTGGCCAGCGAGTCCGGGTGCCCGAGGCGCGACCACAGCTCCTCGGCGATGTGCGGCGCCAGCGGCGCCAGCAGCAGCACCAGCGGTTCGGCGGCGGCGCGGGGCACGCCTCCGTGCGCGAGGTACCGAGCCGTCAGGTGGTTGTTGAGCTCCGTGATCTTGGCGACGGACACGTTGAAGCGGAGCTTCTCCATGCCGTCGCGAACCGCGGCGATCGCCCGGTTCAGGGCGCGCTGGGTTTCGTCGTCGAGGCTGTCGTCGGTGACGGTCGCCTCGCCGGTCTCCTCGTCGATGACGTTGCGCCAGATGCGCTGCAGCAGCCGGTACACGCCGACCACGTCCCTGGTCTCCCAGGGCCGGCTCTGGTCGAGCGGCCCCGAGAACATCTCGTACAGCCGCATCGTGTCTGCGCCGTAGCTCTCGTACATCTCGTCGGGCGCCACCGCGTTCTTGCGGCTCTTGCCCATCCGTCCCAGCTGCCGGTTGACCTGCTCGGCGCCGTGCCAGTAGGCGCCGTCGTGCTGGGTGACCTCGTGAGCATCGACGTAGAAGCCGCGCCGGTCGGTGTACTCGTAGGCCTGGATCAGTCCCTGGTTGAACAGGCGGTGGTACGGCTCGAACGACGACACGTACCCCAGGTCGTAGAGCACCTTGTGCCAGAACCGGGAGTAGAGCAGGTGCAGGACGGCGTGCTCGGCGCCGCCGACGTAGAGGTCGACGCCACCGCAGTCGCCCTCCCACTGCGGGCCCATCCAGTAGCGCTCGATCTCGGGGTCGACGGGCGCCTTGTCGTTGTGGGGATCGAGGTAGCGCAGCTCGTACCAGCACGACCCGGCCCAGTTCGGCATCGTGTTGGTGTCGCGGCGGTACGTCTTGGGTCCCTCGCCCAGATCGAGGGTGACGTTGAGCCACTCGGTCGCCCGCGACAGCGGCGCCTCCGGCTCGGACTCGGACGCATCGTCGTCCTCCGCAAACGTCTTGGGCGAGTAGTCGTCGACCTCCGGTAGCACGACCGGCAGCATCGACTCCGGCACGGCCCGGGGCAGCCCGTCGTCGGGGTCGTAGACGATGGGGAACGGCTCGCCCCAGAACCGCTGCCGGCTGAACAACCAGTCGCGCAGCTTGTAGGTGACCGTGCCGGTGCCTATCCCGGTGCGCTCCAGCCACTCGCTGATCCGGTGCTTGGCATCGGCGATCCCCAGGCCATTCAGGTCCACCGAGTCGTTGGCGCTGTTGATGGCCGGGCCCTCGCCCAGGTAGGGCTTGTCGGGCCACCCCTCGGGGGGCTGGACCGTGCGGACGATCGGCAGATCGAAGGCCTCGGCGAACGCCCAGTCGCGGTCGTCCTGCCCGGGCACCGCCATGATCGCCCCGGTGCCGTAGCCCATGAGCACGTAGTCGGCGATGAACACCGGGATCTCGGCACTTGTGGCCGGGTTGACGGCGTAGCTACCGACGAACACGCCCGTCTTGTCTCGCGACTCGATCTGCCGTTCGACGTCCGAGCGCCTGGCGGCCTGCCGGCGGTACGCGGCGACCGCCTCGGCGGGGGTGGCCTGGCCGCCGGTCCACGGCGCGGGCGTGCCGGCCGGCCACGCGGCCGCGGTCAGCTCGTCGACCAGCGGATGCTCCGGGGCCAGCACCATGTAGGTCGCCCCGAACAGGGTGTCGTGGCGGGTGGTGAACACCTCGATGCCGGGACCGGCCGCGGTCGGGAACGTGATGGTCGCCCCCTCCGAGCGCCCGATCCAGTTGCGCTGCATCAACTTGATGGGATCCGGCCAGTCCAGCATGTCCAGGTCGCGCAGCAGGCGCTCGGCGTACGAGGTGATGCGCAGCATCCACTGGCGCAGCGGACGGCGGAAGACCGGGTAGTTGCCGCGCTCGCTCCGGCCTTCGGACGTGACCTCCTCGTTGGACAGCACCGTCCCCAAAGCGGGTGCCCAGTTCACGGGCGCCTCGCTCACGTACGCCAGGCGGTGGTTGTCGACCACCACGCGGCGCTCGGTCGGCGTCAGCTCGGCCCACGCCCTGCCCGTCGGGTTCGTCCCCTCGCCGGGCTCGCGGGTGCCGGCGTCCAGCTCTGCGACGAGGTCCCCGATCGGCCGGGCGCGGTCGGCGTCGGTGTCGTACCAGGAGTTGAAGATCTGCAGGAAGATCCACTGGGTCCAGCGGTAGTAGCGCTCGTCGATGGTGGCGATGGAGCGCCGCGAGTCGTGTCCCAGCCCCAGCCGCCGCAGCTGGCGGCGCATGGTGACGATGTTGGCCTCCGTCGTCGTGCGCGGGTGCCGGCCGGTCTGGACCGCGTACTGCTCGGCGGGCAGCCCGAAGGCGTCGTAGCCCATTGTGTGGACGACGTTGTGGCCGGTCATGCGCAGGTAGCGCGCGTAGACGTCGGTACCGATGTAGCCCAGGGGATGGCCGACGTGCAGCCCCGCACCACTCGGGTAGGGGAACATGTCCAGCACGTACCGCTTCGGCAGGTCGGCCACCTTGTCGAAGCCCTCGCTGAGGTCGCCGACCGGGTTGGGCGCATAGAACGTGCCCTCGCGCTCCCAGCGGTCCTGCCAGCTGGTTTCGATGATCTCCGCGAGCGCAGCCGTGTACCGGTAGGGGGGCTGGTCGGACGACGGCGACGGCTCGGACATGAACGCGAAGGGTACCGGTCGGTGTCGCGATCGTCCGAAGCGGAAAGCCTGCGATGCGCTCGGCGAATTTGGATGTGTAACCACTGGTTGTGCCGGAAAGTCGGACCGGTGATGCCCGCCTTGGTCCAACGCATCGAGCGCGCGGCGGCGCGCGCCACGAGCATCACGTTCGTCATCGATGGCACCGAGGATTCGGTGTCCTGGGGCGAGCTCCACGAGCAGGCCAAGGGCTACGCCGCGGCCCTTCAGGCGCAGGGTGTCCTGCCCGGCGACCACATCGCACTCCTGTCCCCCACCACTCGGCAGCTCGTGACCGCCATCCAGGGCACGTGGTTGGCGGGCGCCACCATCGTGGTGCTGCCGCTGCCGATGCGGCTGTCCTCGATCGAGGAGTTCGTCGCCCAGACCCGCCGGCGCATCCATCATGCTGACGCCCGCCTCGTGGTCGCCGATCCCGAGCTCGCGGCGTTCGTCGTGCCCGAGTCCGGCGATCCCCCCATGGTCGGGTTCGAGGACCTGGCCGCCGGCGATCCGGCACTCTGGGTCCGACCGCCCGACGATGCCGAGCGGCTGGCGATCCTGCAGTTCACCAGCGGGTCCACGTCCGACCCCAAGGGGGTCATGCTCCCGGACCGCGTCCTGTGCGCCAACCTCGACGCCGTGGCCGAAGCGGCGGGTCTCGACCCTGACGACGACGTGCTGGTGTCGTGGCTGCCCCTGTATCACGACATGGGGCTGGTGGGCCTGCTGACCCTGCCGATGTCGACAGGCACGCGGCTCGTGCTGGGCGCGCCGCAGGACTTCACTGCCCGCCCGTCCCGCTGGATGGAGTGGATCTCGACCTATGGCGGCACCGCCACCGCCGGGCCCAACTTCTCCTGGGTGCTCGCCACGCGGGCGCTCGACCGCAGCGAGCCGCTCGACCTGTCCCGCCTGCGGGTGGCGCTCAACGGGGCCGAGCCCATCGATCCCGACCAGGTGGAGGCCTTCGTGGCCGCCGGGCGCCGGCATGGGCTGCGGCCGGAGGCCGTCTTCCCCGCCTTCGGCATGGCCGAGGTGGCGATCGGCGGCACCTTCCCGGCCCCGCTGTCGGGCATGGTGACCGATTGCGTCGACCGCCGGGTCCTGGAGACCGAGCGCTACGCGGCGCCGACCCACCCCGGCGCCGAGGGCAGCCGGCGCCTGCCGCTGCTCGGCCGCCCGGTCCGGGGGCTCGAGATCCGGATCGTCGACCCCGACACGGGAATGGCGCTGCGGGAGCGCGAGGTGGGCGAGCTCGAGATCCGCGGCACGTCGGTCACGCCGGGCTACTACCGGCGCCCCGACGCCAACGCCGAGCTGTTCCACGACGGGTGGCTGCGGACCGGCGACCTCGCATACCTGCTCGACGGGCAGCTGGTCATGTGCGGCCGGATCAAGGACGTCATCATCGTCGGCGGCCGCAACCTCTTCCCCGAGGACGTCGAGCGAGCGGTCGGCCTGCTCGAGGGCGTGCGGGCCGGCAACGTCATCGCCTTCGGTGTCGAGGGTGACCGGGGCCGCGAGTCGCTCGTGGTGGTGGCGGAGTCCCGCGCCGTCGACGACGATCTGACCGGCGTGCGGCGCCTGGTGGCCGAGCGCGTGCGGGACGCGGTAGGCGTGCCGGCCCGGGACATCGTCCTCGTCGCGCCCGGCACCCTGCCGAAGACCAGCTCCGGCAAGCTGCAGCGCTCTCTGTGCAAGCGGTACTACCGGGACGGCCGCCTCGGCCCGGTCGACGCGCCCGTCTGACGTCACGCCGTCGTCCGACCTCCGCCAACTGGCGTTCGTTTGCGCTGGTTTCCGGCGTTTGGGGGCGCCGGTTCGGGCGTCAGGCGGCCTTGAGGTCGGCGATGACCTCGTCCCACTGGTCGCCGTCCGTGTCGTAGGGGGCGTAGAAGCTAAGCCGATCGAGCACGTCGCCCCACCGCTCCTTGAGCGCGTCGGCGACCTCGTCCAGAGGCGCCACCACCGCGAACGTCGCCAGCATGCCGTCGTCGATCAGGTCGCCCATCTCGGCCCAGCGACCCTCCTTGGAGAGCCGGTTGAGCTCCTCCTGGAGGTCGCCCCAGCCGTGGAGGTCCAGCACCGGGCGGTACGCGGGCGTCGAGCCGTAGAAGGCGATCTGGCCCTTGACCCCCTTGGCCGCCTCGGCCATCTCGGCCTCGTCCGTCCCGGTGACCACGAACATGGGCCCCGCCAGCTGGAAGTCCTCCATGCCCTTGCCGGCCTTCGCCCGGCCCTTGGCGAGGTTGGGGAGCGTGACCTCGTCCAGGTACTGCCGGGTGGTGAAGCCGTGGCACAGGAAGCCGTCGGCCACCTCGCCCGCCACCTGGGTCATCAGCTCACCGACGCCGGCGAGGAAGATCCGGGCGTCGCCGTGGGGGTTGGGGCCAGGGTTGAAGAACGGCGTCATGAGCGTGTGGCTGTAGAAGTCGCCCCGGAAGTCGAGCTTGGTGCCCTCGTTCCACGACTCCCAGATGGCCCGGATGGCGAGGATCATCTCCCGCATTCGCGCGGCGGGGCTCGACCACGGCATCGAGAAGCGCCGGGTGATGTGCGGCTTGATCTGGCTGCCGAGCCCGAGGATGAACCGTCCCTGCGAGGCCGCCTGCAGGTCCCACGACACCTGGGCCAGCGTCATGGGGTTACGGGCGAACGCGACCACGATGCCGGTCGCCAGGTCCAGGCGCTCGGTGTGCTCGGCCGCCAGGACCAGGGGCAGGAACGGATCGTGGCTCGTCTCCGGCACCCAGATGCCGTCGTAGCCGCGCGCCTCCTGCTGGGCCGCCGCCGGGCCGGCCTTGTCGAGCCCGCCCCAGATTCCTCCGTCGATCTTCATGGCGGGTGACCGTAGCGTCGGCGGCCGCGGTCAGGCCTCGCCGCCGCGCTGATCGCGCAGGAACTGCTCGAGCTCGGCTACCAGCTCGTCGCCCGTCGGCAGGTCCTCGGGGGCGAACGACCGCGGCGCCTCGGCCTCCTCGTAGGCCGTCTCGAGCTGGTGGAGCATGGCGACGTGCTCGGGGTTCTGGGCGATGAGCTCGTCCAGCCGGTTCCTGGTTGCCTCGGCCCGTCCCGGCAGGTCTCCGAACGGCAGCGACAGCTCGCCGATCCGGGCCAGCGCCTCGATGAGCGCCACGCTGCCGGCCGGGAACGGCATGGCGGGCGGCAGGTAGTGGGGGATCTGCGCCCACAGCCCCACCGACCCGATGCCGCGGCTATGGCAGCCCTGCTCGACGGCGGCCTGGATGCCACCGGGGAAGTCGAGCGACGCCCGCAGGAACCCGCCTTCGGCCAGACTCGGCGTCGAGGCGGTACACGCGACCCGCGGCGGTCGGGTGTGGGGGGCGGCGAACGGATAGGCCCCCAGCCCGACGCACATGCGGGCCCCGAAGTCGAGCGCCAGGCCGACGACCTCGTCGGTGAACTGCAGCCACATCCGATCCGGCTCGGCGCCCACCAGCAGCAGGAGCTCCTTGCCCTCGAGGTCGGCGGCCGCCCGCAGTTCGAGGGAGGGCCAGGTCAGTCCTCGCAGGACCCCGTTCTCGAGGTGGGCGATGGGCCGCCGGGCCCGGTAGTCGAGCAGGTCGTCGGTGGAGAACCGGGCGACCGTGATGGTGTCCAGCTGGTCCGACAGGACCTCGGCGGCCGTGGCCGCGGCCAGGCCCGCATCGATCCAGCCGTCGACCGCCAGCACCAGGACCGGATCCTCGAGGTCCGGTTGCTCGATCAGCTCGTACAACGGCACGGCGCGGTCTCCTCGCCTCGCCTAGTCCAGCCGCCCGAGGGCGGCGCGGGCGGCCTCGGCCAGCAGCTCCACCTGGTGGGCGAAGCCCTCGAAGCCCGAGGCCGAGCCCATCGCCCCGCCCCGATACCGGGCGAAGACGCCTTCGAGGATGCAGGCCAGCTTCCAGTATCCGAAGGCCACGTAGTAGTCGACGTGGCTCACGTCGCGGCCCGAGGCGGCCCTGTAGAGGTCCATCAGCTCGGCGCGCGTGACGAAGCCCTCGGCCGCGGTGGCGGCGTCGAACAGCGCCGGGTGTGCGTCGCCGGGCTCGGTCCAGTAGACGAGCAGCAGGCCCACGTCGGCCAGCGGGTCGCCGAGCGTGCAGAGCTCCCAGTCGAGCACCGCGGCGATGGTGCCGTCCGGCTCGAGCAGGCAGTTGTCGAGCCGGTAGTCGCCGTGGACGATCGTGGCGGCACCCTGCTCCGGGACGCGGGCGGCGAGGGCATCGTGCACCTCGTCGACGACGTCCAGGTCCCGGGTCTTCGAGCTCTGCCACTGGCCGTACCAGCGGCGCAGCTGGCGCTCGATGTACCCCTCGCGGCGGCCCAGTTCACCGAGGCCGACGGCATCGGGGTCGACGGCGTGGATGCTCGCCAGCACCTCGGCGAGCTGGCGACTGGCGTTGCGCCGCTGGTGGACGCCCAGCTGTTCGGCCGCGGCGCGGTCGCGGACGACCAGACCATCCACGAAGCCCATGACGTAGAACGGCGCGCCGTTGACATCCTCGTCGGTACAGAGGCCCACAACCGGCGCCACGGGGACGTCGGTGGGGGCCAGGGCCGAGATGATGCGGTGCTCCCGCCCCATGTCGTGGGCGGTGGCCAGCACGTGGCCCAGGGGCGGCCGGCGCAGGACCCATGACCGCCCGCCGGCGTCGATCACGCGGTACGTGAGGTTGGACCGACCCCCGGCGATGAGCGAGAACCGCAGCGGTGGCTCGACGCCGGGCGCATGGGCCTCGAACCAGCCGGTCACCCCGTCGGCGTCGATGCCCTCGGGCACCTCGCTGGTCTCGATCGCGGAGGTGTCGGTCATGGTTGGTTCACCGTAGTGGCACGTTGGCTAGACGGGGCCGTCGGTGCCCGCCGGTCGGGACACGGGACCTCTGTCGATAGCCTGACCGGCGATGGCCATCGACGTCACCGATACCACGTTCCAAACCGAGGTCCTCGATCGCTCCCAGACCACACCGGTCGTGGTCGACCTCTGGGCCCCCTGGTGCGGGCCCTGCCACCAGCTCGGGCCGATCATCGAGAATGTGGTGGACGAGACCGCCGACAAGGTCGTGCTGGCCAAGGTCAACGTCGATGAGAACCCGCAGGTGGCGGCCGCGTTTCGGGTGCAGGGCATCCCGGCCGTGTACGCGGTGTCCGGCGGCAAGGTGGTCGACGGCTTCATCGGCGCCCAGGGTGAAACCGCGGTGCGGGAGTTCGTGGACCGGCTGCTACCGAGCGAGGCCGAGGAGGAGGTCGACAAGCTGGTGGCAGCCGGCGACGAGGCGTCCCTGCGGCAGGCGCTCGAGCGCCAGCCCGACCACGCCGGGGCCATCGTGGCGCTCGCCGAGCTGCTCGCCGACCGGCGGGGCGAGGGCGACATCGACGAGGCCCTGGGGCTGCTCGAACGGATCCCGGAGACGCCCGAGACCCGCCGGGTGGCCGCGCTGGTGCGCACCGGCGGCGACGAGGCCTCGACCGACGACATCACCGACGAGCTGGATGCCCTGCTCGACCAGGTCAAGGCCGACGAAGACGCCCGGCAGCGCTACGTCGACCTGCTCGAGGTGCTCGGCAACGACGACCCCCGCACGGCCGACTACCGGAAGCGGTTGACCGCGCGCCTGTTCTGATCGGGATGTAGGGCGAGCGTCTGGCCCGAGGTCGGCGACGTGCGACTCGAGCGACACGACGGGTACTGGTTGCTGATCGGTCCCGCGGCCCCGGGGGCGACGGCGACCACGCTGGGGTCGCTGATCCTCATGCGCCCCCGCGGCGTGGGCGACGCCCGCCTGCTGCGCCACGAGCTAGAGCACGTGCGCCAGTGGCGCCGCTACGGGGTCTTCGGGTTCCTGTGGCGCTACCTGGGTGCGTACCTGGGCTGGCGGGCACGGGGCTACGGGCACCAGGCTGCGTACCGGCGCATCCCTTTCGAGATCGAGGCCGAGTGGCGGGCCCGCCGGGCACCCATCGACGGCGGGGTGCCGGAGGCGGATCCCGAGGCGAACGGGACCCGAGGAGAGGTCGCCAGCAGGTAGCTATCCGGCTCGTCCCGGGCGGCCCGCCGTCGGGGCTAGTCTGCGGGCTCCGGACTTCCCCTCCCGACGTCACCGCGCGCCCGGAGGGTTGCCATGTCCGTCCCCACGCCCGAGCTCCCGCGGCCCCTGCCGGCGCGCACCTGGCGCGAGCGGCTGGCCGGCGTGGCCGAGTCGTTCGACGTCTCGCCAGCGCGTCTGCTGGTGGGCGCCGTCGCGCTGGCCTGCATCGGCATCGTCGGCTGGCGGCTGCTGGTACCGCCGCCCCCTCCGGCCGAGATGCGCCTCCCGTTCGCACAGCCCTCGCAGGCCGGGAACGGTGGAACCGACCCGCCGTCGGAGCCCGAAGGCGGCAACGGCGGCGCCGCCGATGGCGGTAACGCGAGCACGACCACGGCGCCCACCCAGGTCGTCGTCCACGTGGCGGGCGCCGTACTGTCCCCCGGCGTGCGGCGCCTGCCGCCGGGCAGCCGGGTCACCGATGCGCTCGACGCCGCCGGCGGGGCCCTGCCGGGCGCCGACCTGCCGCGCATCAACCTGGCGGCGCCGCTGGTGGACGGGCAGCAGGTCTACGTGCCCAAGCCGGGCGAAGAGGTCCCGGTGGCCGCTGGCGCCGGGCTGCCCGGCGCGGCCGGTGCCACCGGCCCCGGTGGCCCGGTCCCCGGTGCCCCTGTCGACCTCAACACCGCCACCGCCGAGCAGCTGGACACCCTGCCCGGCGTCGGGCCGGCGACGGCGGCGGCGATCATCGGGCACCGGGAGCAGCACGGCCCCTTCACCTCGGTCGACCAGTTGCTCGACGTGCGCGGCATCGGCGAGGCAAAGCTCGAGCAGCTCCGGGACCTCGTCTCGGTGTGAGGCAGCTCGGTGGCCGATCGCTGGGTGGTCGCCCTCGCCGTGGCGACGTTCGCCGGGTCCCTCGCCGCGGCGGACGGCCACGCGGCGCGGGTGCCGCTGGGCCTGGCGGTGGCGGCGCTGGTCCTGGGCCTGGGCGCCCGTCGGCCGGGGGTTCTGTGCGTCGGCGCTGCCCTGCTGGCCGCCTCGCTGGGACAGCGGTCGATCGCCGGGCTGGAGGCGCCGCTCGAAACCGGCCCCGTCACCGCCGAGGTGACCTTGGTGTCGGACCCGATCCCGGACGGGCGCGGCGGCGTCGGCGTCGACGTCCGCCTCGACGGACGCCGACTCCGGGCGCACGCGCGCTTGGCCCCGGCGGCGACGCTCGACGACCGGCTGGCCGGCGAGCGGATCCTGGTCCTCGGCGAGGTCCGCCCGCCGGGGCCGACGGAATCGGCCCTGCGCTACCGCCACCTGGCGGGGCGGCTGGAGGTCGACGCCGTGGTGGGCTGGCGGCCGGGCGGCGGCGTCACCCGCGTGGCCAACGGCCTGCGCCGCACGCTGGGGCAGGGCGGCGCAGTGCTGTCCGACCGCCACGCCAGCCTGCTGGCGGGGCTGACGCTCGGGGACGATCGTGACCAGCCGGCGGACATGACCGACGCCTTTCGGGCGGCCGGGCTGACCCACATCCTTGCGGTCTCCGGTCAGAACGTGGCGTTCGTGATGGTGCTGGCGGCACCGGTGTTGGCCCGGCTGCGGTTCGGTCCCCGCCTGGTGGTCACGCTGGCGGTACTGGGCGGCTTCGCGCTCGTGACGCGGTTCGAGCCGTCGGTGCTCCGCGCCACGGCCATGGCGTGTGTGGCCGCCACGGGCGCCGCGCTGGGACGGCCGGCATCGTCCGTGCGCGTCCTGGCGCTGGGAGTCTGCGGCGTCCTGCTGGTCGACCCGCTGCTGGCGACGTCCCTGGGCTTCCGGCTGTCGGTGGCGGGCGCGGCCGGGATCGTCGTAGCCGCAGGACGTATCGAGCGGGTGCTCCCCGGCCCTCGCTGGCTGGCAGCGCCTCTGTCAGTGACGCTGGCCGCCCAGCTGGCCGTGGCCCCGCTCTTGGTGGCCTCGTTCGGCGCGGTTCCGGTGGCGTCGCTTCCGGCAAACCTCCTGGCACTTCCGGCCGCCGGGCCGGTCATGGTGTGGGGGCTCACCGGGGGAATGGCCGCGGGGCTGGGTGGGCGCGCCGTGGCCACGGTGGTGCACCTCCCGACACGCGCCCTCGTGGCCTGGATCGACGGCGTCGCCACCGCCGCCGCCCGCTGGCCGCTGGGCCAACTCCGGGCGGGCCACGTGGTGCTCTTGGCCGTGGCCGCCGCGGCCGCCGTCGCCGCGGGGCCGCCGGTCCGGCCGGACCCGGGCGGTGACGCAGAGCCGGCGCCCGGGCCTTTGCAGCGCCGGCGCGTGAGGGTCGCGCGCGGGGGTGCGGCGCTGGTCGGGTTTGTCGTCGTCGCCCACGCCGCCGCCGCGGCCGGCGGGCCCGGCGTCATCGACGGTGAGGCCGTGGGCCCGGGTGCGCAGCTCTGGCAGGACGGGGGAGCGGCGGCGGTACTCGTCGACGGGCGCGCCCGCGAGGAGGCGGTGCTGGCGGGCCTGCGCGACCGCCGCGTGACACGCCTCGACATCGTCGTTCTCCGGACGTCGGCGCCGGCTGCGGCCGAGGTGGCGGCCACGCTCCGGCGACGTTGGCCGAGCGTCCTCGTGCTCGGACCCTCGGGCTCGGCGGCGGCGGGGCGTCGCATCGCCGACCTGGGCCCGGTGACCGTGCCCACCGGGGGCTCGGTGGTCGACGTGGGCGGCCTCCGGTTGACGGTGCGCGGCAGCGGGGCCGAGCGGCTCGATGTCGGCGTCGCGCTCCGTCGGACGCCGGCCTCGGCGAGGGCGCCACCGCTGGCCGGCCGATAGCTTCCCCAGGATGACCGCGTCCGCACCGCCGCCGCTGCCACGGGTCGAGCTGGCGCTGACGCTGGGTGACAAGACGTTCGACCTGCGGTGGCGTGCCCTGGTGGGCGCGGTCGTCGCCGCGCCGCGGTTCGGGCAAGAGAGCGAGGTGCTCGCCACGGTCCGTGCCGCCGGCAACGCGGGCGCCGACATCGCCGTGACGTCGCTCCCGCCGCGGCTCGTCGGTCCGGCCACCCGGGCCGGTGGCCTGCCCGTCGCGGCCAGGGTCTCCTCGCTCGAGGCCGTGCGGGCGGCCTCGGAGGCCGGGGCTGCTCTTGTGCTCGTACCCGCGGACCTCGTCGGTGACGTGGCCGACGGGGGCACCACCGTGGCGCTGCTCGTGGACGACGTCGCGGACATCGATCGGGCCCGGACCGTGATCGGTGACCGTCCCGTGCCGTTGGCGGTCGACACGTCGGCGGCCGCGACCCCGGAGGAGGCGTTGGCCATCGAGTCGGTCGCCGTTCCCTGGGGGTGCCGGCTGGTTTGCACCACGGACGTTCGGCGGACCCGGCGGGTCGTCGAGACCGTCGCCGCCCTGCTGGCGGCGCAGCACGGGCAGGACGATCGGCAGTGACGGCGGTCCGCACGGATGCGCCCGTGTACCTCGTCCGGGGCGACGACGAGGTGATCCTGCGTGACGCCACCCGCGAGCTGATCCACCGGCTCCTCGGAGACCTCGAGGCAGGCCTGGCCGTGGATGAGATCGGCGGTGACCGGTTCCAGCCCAGCGACGGGTCGGAGCCGAGCATCGCCCCGTTGGTCCAGGCGGCCCAGACCCCACCCTTCCTGACCGACCGACGGGTCGTCGTTGGGCGCGACCTCGATGTGTTCACCCGATCCGAGCAGGTGGCAGCGCTGGTGGCCTACCTGGAGGACCCGCTGGCGACGACGTCACTGGTGCTGGTGTGGGGGCAGGGGCGGGTCCCCAAGGCGGTCACGGACGCCGTGAAGGCCCACGGGGGCGAACAGGTCGACACCAGCCCGGGCCGCAAGATCGCGGCGTGGGTCGACGAGCAGCTGCGAGGCGCCGGGCTGCAGGTCGACCGGGCGGGCACCGATCGGCTCGTGGCGTGGCTGGGCGACGACCCCCAGCGGCTGGTGGGACTCGTCGCCACGCTCGTGGGAGCCTTCGGCGAGGGCGCCCGCCTGGGCGTGGAGGACATCGAGCCGTTCCTGGGTGAGGGCGGCGGCGTCCCGCCATGGGAGCTCACCGACGCCCTGGACCGGGGTGACATCGCCACGGCGCTCGCCAAGCTGCGGCGCATGCTGGATGGCGGCGGTCGTCATCCCCTGGTGGTGATGGCCACGCTGCACGGCCACTACGCCCGCATGCTGCAGCTCGACGGGGCGCCGGTCGGCGGCGAGAGGGACGCAGCACAGCTCCTCGGGCTCCGGGGCTCGACGTACCCGGCCCGCAAGGCGATGCAGCAGGCCCGCCGCCTGGGCCACGATCGGATCGTGGACGCCATCTCCCTGCTGGCGGCCGCCGACCTCGACCTCCGGGGTGCGAAGGCGTGGCCAGAGGACCTCGTGCTCGAGGTGCTGGTCGCCCGCCTGGCGCAACTGGCGCGCTAGGGCCGGTCAGCCCTCGCCGGGCTCGCCGGCCACCTGGTGGACCCGGGCGTGCAGCCGGGCCTTGCGCCGTGCGGCCTCGTTCTTGTGGATCACGCCCTTGGCCGCTGCGGTGTCGATGCGGCTGACGGCCTCACGCAGCTTGGTGTCGGCGTCGTCCTCGCCCGCCTCGGCCGCGGCGACGGCCGCCTTGGCACGGGTCCTCAGCTCGGAGCGCACGGCCTTGTTGCGCTCGTGGCGCACGAGGTTCTGGCGGTTGCGCTTGATCTGGCTCTTGATGTTCGCCACGGACGGACCTGCTCCCTGCGACCGAAATAGCCGGGACAGGCTAGCGGCGGCGCCGCCCGATTGTCACACCCGGGGGACCGGGATGACGCGCCGCTAGCATTCGACAGCCCCCTATGGACCGCTCGCGCATCCGCAACGTCTCGGTCATCGCCCACATCGACCACGGCAAGTCCACGTTGGCCGACCGCCTGCTGGAGCTCAGCGGCGCCGTCGATCCCCGGGACATGCGCGACCAGTACCTGGACTCGATGGAGCTCGAGCGGGAGCGGGGCATCACCATCAAGCTCCAGTCGGTGCGGCTCGGGTACCGCGACTACGTGATCGACCTCATCGACACGCCTGGCCACGTCGACTTCGGCTACGAGGTGTCGCGGTCACTGGCGGCCTGCGAGGGCGTCATCCTGCTGGTCGACGCCGCGCAGGGGATCGAGGCCCAGACCCTGGCCAACTCGTACCAGGCGCTCGAGCACGATCTCGAGATCGTGGCCGCGCTCAACAAGATCGACCTGCCGGCGGCCGACCCCGACCGCTACGCCGCCGAGATCGAGAAGGTGCTGGGCATCCCGGCCGACCAGATCCTGCGGATCAGCGCCAAGACCGGCGAGGGCGTGCCCGAGCTGCTCGATGCCGTCATCGAGCGGGTGCCGCCGCCCGCCGGCGACCCCGACGCGCCGCTCCAGGCGCTGATCTTCGACTCCCACTACGACCCCTACCGGGGTGTCGTCTCCTCGGTCCGGGTGGTCAACGGCAACCTCACGACCGGAAGCCGCCTGCGGTTCATGCAGGCGGGCGCGGTCCATGATGCCGACGAGGTCGGGGTGCGCACGCCGGCCAGCACGCCGGTGGCGTCGCTCGGCCCGGGCGAGACCGGCTACCTCATCGCCGGGATCAAGGACGTGGCCGAGGCCCGGTCGGGCGAGACGGTGACCGAGACGGCCCGCCCCGCCGCCCGGCCGCTGGCCGGCTACCGCGACCCCAAGCCGATGGTGTTCTGCGGGCTCTATCCCGTCGACGGCGACCAGTTCTCCGACCTGCGGGAGTCGTTGGAGAAGCTGCGCCTCAACGACGCCAGCTTCACCTACGAGCCCGAGACGTCGGGGGCGCTGGGGTTCGGGTTCCGCTGTGGCTTCCTGGGGCTCCTGCACATGGAGATCGTCCGCGAGCGCCTCGAGCGCGAGTTCGACCTGAGCCTCATCGCCACGGCCCCCTCGGTCGCCTACCGGGTGCACGGGACCGATGGCACCGTCGTGCAGGTCGACAACCCGTCCGCCATGCCGGCGGCCCAGGAGATCGACCACATCGAGGAGCCGTTCCTCAGCTGCACGATCCTCACCCCCACCGCCTATACCGGCACGCTGATCGAGCTGTGCCAGCAGCGGCGTGGCGAGATGTCCAAGCTCGAGTACCTCTCGCCCGAGCGCATCGAGCTCATCTACCGGTTGCCGCTCGCCGAGGTGGTGCGTGACTTCTTCGACCAGCTCAAGTCGCGCACGCAGGGGTACGCCAGCCTCGACTACGAGCCCGCCGGCTACGACCGCTCCGACCTGGTCCGCGTCGACGTGCTGCTCAACGGAGTGGCCGCCGACGCGTTCAGCGCCATCGTCCACAGGGACAAGTCCTACGACTACGGCCGCCGCATGGCAGAAAGGCTGCGGGAGCTGATCCCCCGCCAGCTCTTCGACGTGCCGATCCAGGCCGCCATTGGCGGGCGGATCATCTCCCGGGAGACAGTCAAGGCCAAGCGCAAGGATGTGCTCGCCAAGTGCTACGGGGGCGACATCACCCGCAAGCGCAAGCTGCTGGAACGGCAGAAGGAGGGCAAGAAGCGGATGAAGTCGATCGGGCGGGTCGAGGTACCGCAAGAGGCGTTCATCAGCGCGTTGAAGCTGGACGACTGAGGGTCTGTGTCCCCCCGTTACCGGCGACTTAGCACTCGGTAGACTCGACTGCCAGATGTTGGACGAGCGCAAGGCAGCGATCCTCCGTGCGGTCGTGGAGGAGTACATCGAGACGGGACAGCCCGTGGGCTCCGGCCACGTCGCCCGCGCGCCCGGCGTGGACGTGTCGTCGGCGACCGTGCGCAACGAGATGGGGCTGCTCGAGTCGGAGGGCTTCCTGCGCCAGCCCCACACCTCCGCCGGGCGGGTGCCGACCGAGAAGGGCTACCGCTTCTTCGTGGACCACCTGCGTCGCCCGGCGCGCCTGGCCACGAGCTCGGCCGAGGAGGTGCGGGAGTTCTTCGCACGCGCCCACGGCGAGGTCGAGCAGATGCTCTCCGAGACGAGCCGGCTGCTGTCCGACCTCACCCACCTCACCAGCGTGGTCGTGGCGCCCGCGGCGGTCGAGACCACTGTCCGGTCGGTGCAGCTCGTCGGGCTCAGCACCGTGTCCGCCGTGCTCGTCGTCGTGCTCAGCGACGGATCGGTCGAGAAGCACACCATCGACCTGCCCCCGGGCGTCGGCCAAGAGCGGGTGGCGACGGCCGGCATGCACATGACCGCCCACCTCGGCGGCGGCACCCGCGAGGTACTTCCCTCTGTTCCCGCCACCGGCGACGTGCTCACGGACTCGCTGGTCGAGCGGGCGCTCGCCGCCCTCACCCATCCTCCCGCGGGTGATCCCGAGCTGGTCTACGTAGGTGGCGCCGCCCGCATGGCCCAGGCGTTCGACGCCATCGAAACGGTCCGTGAGGTCCTGGGCATCCTCGAGCAGCAATATGTCGTCGTGTCGCTCATTCGGGACGTCATCGATCGTGGGTTGCACGTCGCCATCGGCACGGAGACCGGTATGGCGCCCCTCGCCGAGTGCGCCCTGGTCGTGTCGCCCTACGAGGTCGAGGGCGAGCGTGCCGGAACGATCGGCGTGCTGGGTCCCACGCGGATGAACTACCCCCAGGCGTTGGCCGCCGTTGCCGTCGTGGGCCATCGTCTCTCCGATCGCCTGACCGAGGGCTAGCCAGCTTTGCCAACCGACTACTACCAGCTGCTCGGCGTCTCCCGGGACGTCACCCAGGAAGAGATCAAGCGCGCCTACCGCCGACTCGCCCGCCAGCTCCACCCCGACACGGGGCACGGCGATGCCGAGTCGGAGGCGCGGTTCAAGGAGGTCACACGGGCCTACGAGGTGCTGTCCGATCCGGAGAAGCGGCAGCGCTACGACGCGTACGGCCACGCCGGCGTCGAGGGCAGCACCACCGGCGCCGATCCGTTCGGCTTCGGCGGCGGCATCGGCGACGTGTTCGAGGCGTTCTTCGGCGCCAGCCCCTTCGGCGGCCGCCGGCGGGGGCCCGCGGGGCCGCCCCGGGGCGAGGACCTCGAGCAGGTCGTCGAGCTGGAGTTCGAGGAGGCCGTCTTCGGATCGCAGCATCCGGTCACCGTCAAGACCGCGGTGGCGTGCGACGCCTGCGAGGCCACCGGTGCTGCCGACGGCACCCAGCCGATCGCCTGCCTCGAGTGCGGGGGCACGGGCCAGGTGCAGCGGGTCCGGCAGTCGTTCATCGGGCAGATGGTGACGTCGTCCCCATGCGCCCGCTGCGGTGGTTCGGGCCAGGTCATCCCCAATCCCTGCCCGGTGTGCCGGGGTGAGGGCCGCCGCATCCAGGAGCGCACCTACACGGTCGACATCGTGGCCGGTGTCGACGACGGCTCGACGCTGCGGCTCGCCGGGCGGGGCGCCGTCGGGCCTCGGGGTGGCGCCGCCGGCGACCTGTATGTGCACGTCCGGGTGAAGCCCCACCCCCGCTTCGAGCGCCACGGCACCGACCTGGCAACGGTCCTGACCCTGCCGTACACGCAGGCCGCGCTCGGGGCGACGATCGTGTTCGAAACGCTCGAGGGCCCCGAGGAGCTCGAGATCCCGCGCGGGACGGCGTCGGGCACGACGTTCCGGCTGCGCGGCCGCGGCGTCCCCCACATCGAACGGCGATCGCGGGGCGACATGCTGATCGACGTTGTCGTCGAGGTGCCCACCGAACTGAGCGAGGAGGAGGAAGAGGTCATCCGCCAGCTCGCCGAGCTGCGGGGTGACGAGGTCGCCCCTCCACCGACCGGCCTGCTGTCGAAGCTGCGGTCGGCGTTCAAGTAGAGGGGCGCGCATGGCCGGCGTTGGGCGATCTCGCGGCAGCGAGGTCACTCCCGTCACCGCCCGGGCCCACGTGTTCGTCGACGACCTGGACGCCCCGTTCCTCGATGACGTCGACGAGCATCACCTCCGGCGGGTGCTGCGCCTCCCGGCCGGGAGCGACGTCACCGCCGGGGATGGCGGCGGCCGGTGGCGACCGTGCCGCCTCGCCGACGGGCCAGCCCTCGAGATCGCGGGAGCGGTTGTTGACGATCCGCCACCTGAACCCCCGATCACCGTGGCATTCGCCCTGGTGAAGGGCGAGCGCCCGGAGCTGGTGGTGCAGAAGCTGACCGAGCTGGGCGTCGACCGGATCGTGCCGTTCGTCGCGGGGCGGTCGGTGGTGAGATGGGATCCGGCTCGCGGTGACCGCCACGTCGATCGTTGGCGGACGATCGCCCGCCAGGCGGCCATGCAGTGTCGGCGGACGACGCTGCCGGAGGTGGCGCCCGTGGCCACCTTCCGCTCGGTGGCGGCGCTACCGGGCGCGGCGCTCGCCGATGCCGCCGGGCTTCCGCCCGCGCTCGACCGGCCGGTCGTGCTCGTCGGGCCCGAGGGCGGGTGGACGCCCGAGGAGCGGGGAGACGGCTTGCCCATCGTCCGGTTGGCAGCGCACGTCTTGCGGGCGGAAACGGCGGCGATCACCGCTGGGGCGGTCCTCACCGCATTGCGGGCAGGCATCCTGGTCGAGGCGCACCGAGCTGATCACATCGTGCGCTGAGATCGGACGTCGCCGTGATAATCCACCACGATTGGCGGGTATGGCTGGACGCGCAGTGATTGTCGCGGGCCGATCGCGGTGCCTTAGAGTAAGCGGTCGCCTGGACCGCGCGAGTGCCGCACTGGCGCGGTTGCCGTCCCGCTGGGGGACGGCACCAAGGGGAGGAACATATGGATAGCGACCTCGAGGTTGAACGCGAGAGCGGCTACGCCATCAAGGTGGGCGCCCGGCTCCGTTCGATCCGGCGCCAGAAGCATCTCTCGCTCCAAGACGTCGAGGCGGCATCGGAGCATGAGTTCAAGGCGTCCGTTCTCGGTGCCTACGAGCGAGGTGAGCGGGCGATCTCTGTGCCTCGACTGCAGCGGCTCGCCCGCTTCTACCGGGTACCCGTCGACCAGATGCTGCCCAGCGACGAGGAACTGGGTGGGCGATCGAACAACGACGACGAGCAGATCGTCGACCTGCGCTCGCTCCGCGCGGCTCGCCGCGACGATCGGCCCGTCACGATCGACCTCGGTGCCGTCGAGCAGCTCGGCGGGCAGGAGGGCGAGATGCTCGCCCGCTACCTGCGCATGATTCAGGTGCAACGCGGCGACTACAACGGCCGGATGCTCACCATCCGCCGCGAGGACCTGCGCGCCGTGGCCTGCATCCTCGACTGCCATCCGGAGCAGGTGCCGGCCCGGCTCGACAGTCTGGGCCTCTGCCTGGTCCGCTGAGCACCGCCTGATCCTCGGCGATCACGGGCGCGGGCCCACCGTTAGACAGACGCGGCCATCGCCTGCTTCGCTCGCGGCCATCCGTTCCGACCTGCCGACCCCATTTGGCGTCTACGTCCATGTGCCGTTCTGCGCGGCCCGATGCGACTATTGCGCCTTCGCCACGTGGACGGATCGGCACCATCTGCAGTCGGCGTACCTCGACGCCTGCCGGAGCGACATCGAGCGCTGTGTGGCCGGCGGGCTGCCGGTGGCGACCAGTGTCTTCGTCGGCGGAGGCACGCCCTCGCTCGTCGAGCCCGAGCGGCTCATGGCGGTCCTGGACGCGGTGCCGCGGGCGCCCGACTGCGAGCTCACCATCGAGTGCAACCCGGACACGGTGACCCCGGACCTGATGACGGTCTATGCGCAGGGGGGCGTAAACCGGATCAGCCTTGGCGTCCAGTCGATGGTCGACCACGTCCTCCGGTCGCTGGGTCGGACCCACGACCCGTCGAGCGTGCCGCGTGCGGTGGAAGCGATCCGAGGGGCAGGCATCCCCACGTTCAACGTCGACGTGATCTACGGCGCCGCCGGGGAGTCGCCCGGCGACTGGCGGCGAACGCTCGATGCCGCACTGGCCCTCGACCCGCCACACGTCAGCGCGTACGCCCTCACCGTCGAGCCGGGCACGCCACTGGCGGACGATCCGGCCCGGCACCCGGACGACGACGACCAGGCGGCGAAGTACCTGGCCGCCGCCGAAGCGTTCGAGGCGGCCGGGCTCTTGTGGTACGAGATCTCCAACTGGGCCGGGCCCGGGCACGAGTGCCGCCACAACCGGCTCTACTGGTCGATGGGCGAGTACCAGGCATTCGGGTGCGCCGGGCACTCGCACCGTCGCGGGCGCCGATCCTGGAACGTGCACACGCCCGAGCGCTACATCGCCGCCATCGCCGAGGGGCGCTCGCCCGAGGCGGCCGGCGAGCGGCTCGACGCCGGTGCTCGCCGGCTCGAGGCGTTGCAGCTGGCCGTGCGGACCCGCTCCGGCGTGCCAGCGGCGTCGCTCCCCGTCGACGAACTGGACGACCTCGTCGCCCTGGATGGCGATCACGCCGTCCTGACCGTGCGGGGCCGCCTGTTGGCCAACGAGGTGGCGCTCCGCCTCCGCTGACGGGGCGGAGGGGGTGCGAGACTCTGCCCTCATGAGCGAGCGTCCCGTAGGGCGACAGAGCGAGCCTTGGGCCCGAGCGGCCCGCCGCCGTAGGCGGCAAGAGCGGAGAATGCGGCGTCGTAGCCCGAGCGGCCCGCTGCGAAGCAGCTAGAGCGGAAAGCATTGCCGTTCCACCCCACGACGGAGGAGTGGGACGCCGACCTGATCGCCGGCGACCCCCTCGGCTTCCCGGGGTACGCCGCGCAGCGGGACGCGCTCGCGGCGTCCGGCGAGTCGGTGCGGACGGGACGGACAGAGCACTACGCGTTCATCGAGGGCCGCTTCGAGGTGCTGGGCGGCACGATGGGGGCTGCCGCGGGGGAGAAGGTGGTGCGGGCGTACGACCGGGCTCGCGACCTGCGGCTGCCGATGGTGGCGCTGACGCGGACCGGCGGCGCGCGGCTGCAGGAGGGCATGGTGGCGCTGGTCCAGCTCGCTCGGACCGCGGCGGCGGCCCGCCGGCACGCGGACGCCGGGCTGCTGTCGCTCGCGGTCTACGGCTCGCCGACCACCGGCGGCGTGCTGGCCTCGTACGCCTCCCTGGTCGACCTGCGGGCCGTGGTGGCGGGAGCGGTCATCGGCTTCGCCGGGCCGCGGGTCGCCGAGGGGATGCTGGGCGTCCCGCTGCCGCCGGGGTCGCACACGGCGGAGTCGGTCTACGAGAACGGGTTGGCGGACGCCCGGCTCGGGCCCGATGACGCCGCCGCCTGGGTGGAGGCGGCGCTGGGGCTGATCGACCGGCCCCTGCCGACGCGGTCGCTCCCCGCCTGGGAGGGGGCTCCCCACGGCCGGACCGAGGCCGGCGCTAGCCGCTCGGGCGCTTGGATCGAGGTCCTGCGGTCCCGTGCCGTCGGACGGCCGTCCGGCATCGACCGGGCGGCGCGGCTGTGCTCGTCGTGGGTCGAGCTGCGGGGGACCGATCCCACGGTGCGGTCCGGGCTGGCGCGGGTGGCCGGCCGGCGCTGCGTCGTGGTGGCGACGGATCGCTACTGTGCCTCGGGGCGCCCGACACCGGCGGGGTTCCGACTCGCCCAGCGGGCGGTGGGGCTGGCGGGTCGCCTGGGGATGCCGGTGGTGACGCTGGTCGATACCCCCGGCGCCGATCCCTCGCCGGAGGCCGAGGTGGACGGGGTGGCGTCGGAGATCGCCCGCACGCTGGCGGCGCTGGCGTCGTGCCCGACGCCGACGGTGTCGGTCTGCGTGGGAGAGGGAGGAAGCGGGGGAGCGCTGGCCCTGAGCTACACGGACCGACTGTTGATGGACGAGCACGCCACGTTCTCTGTGATCGCCCCCGAGGGTGCGGCGGCGATCCTCGAGCGGGACGCCACCAAGGCCGCCGAGGTCGCCGATCGCCTGCGGCTCACGTCCGGCGACATGCTCGAGCTCGGGATCGTCGACGAGGTGATCGGCGAGGACCAGCAGGCCCTCGACGAGGCAGTGGACCGGGCACTCGAGGAAGCCACCGCCGGCGAGCGCGATCGCCGCTGGGACGCAGTCACTGCGCGCTGGCTTCACGAGCGCTGACGACGAGTCGATTCCCCGCGTGGTTGGTGCAGTTCCGTCAGCCGCGCGGATCGGGCAGGACGAGCTCCTGGCCGGGCACCAGCAGGTCGGGATTGCCAGGGTCGAGTAGGCGGCCGCGGTTGGCCTCGACCAGGCGTCGCCAGTAGCCGATCACTCGGCGGTCGTTTGGAGCCTCGCCGGCCTGGGCCAGGGTGTCCGCCGCGATGGACCAGAACGAGTCGCCGGCCTCGACGGTCCACGAGGACGCAGTGGCGGCGGGGTCGCGGGCGGCAGGTGCCGGTGGCGACCGTGATGCGTGTGGCGCGTCGTTGGCGGGCTGGCGCGTCATGACAATGGTGGGCGGGTCTTCGGCGGGCATGCGGGTCATGACCGCCATGGGCACGTCGCGCGCGCCACGCGTCATGGTGGCCGTGGGCGGATTCGGGTCCTGCGCGGCACCGACAATCGAGGCGGCCGCCGGCCTCGGTGCCAATGCCGAGGGCGCCACCACGGTGGAGGGGGCGCCGACCAACGTCACTGCCGCCAGGCCGAAGCCTCCACCGCCGGCGACGAGGCGGCGGACGATGGCAGGTGTCGCCCGGGCCACGGCCCAGGCGACACGGCTGTCGCCGACCGGCCGGGTGAGGGCGAGTGCCAGCGTGCACACCGCCAGGTACCAGCCGGCGGCGAGCGCCACCAGCCGCACGATGGCGACCGCCATGACCTCGGGAGGGGTGCGATCCAGCCACGCGGACAGGTCGTCGGCCGACGAGAGCGGAACGTCGAGGGGCCCCGCGCCGAGGACGTGCAACCCGCGGAGCCCGAGGGCGAGGACCGCGGTCCACGCGAGGAGGCGCCAGCGCCCGGTCATGGCCGCACCTCGACGGTGGCGGTCGCACCCGACCCCAGGTCGACCACCAGGTCGTCGCAGCCGTCCTTCGCCCGCTCGCCCCGGATGGCCACCGCGCCGGGGAGGCGGTCGCGCGCCTTGACGGTCACCGGCTCGCCCTCGGCAGCCCAGCCCGGGAACACGAACACGTCGCCGGTCGCCGGTCGCAGGAGTGCGGGCGCCGCCCGCCCATCGCAGTCCCAGTCTCCGACGGCGATCGCGTCGCCCGGCTCGCCCAACGTCCAACGGGCGGAGCCGGCCGAGACGCCTCCGCCGTCGACCACGAGCGCCTCGGGGCAGCCATCGCCGTCGACGTCGGCGGCCGGGGCGGCAACGCCCGGGCAGCCCGCCTGGCCTGCCGGGCTAGCCCGGACGGCCTCGGGGGGTGCGGCGGACCCCCGCGAGCCCCAGCCGCCGACGAAGAAGACCGCCCCGGCGGCGATGGCGGCCACCGCCACGGCTCCGGAGCCCGCGGCGATGCGAGCGCGAGTGCCGCCGTCGTCCGGCGCCGGTGGTGACACCTGGCGGGCGGCGCCGGCCGCGTCGGGCGGGTCGTCGCCGAACGCCTGGGCCCAGCGCTCGTCGTCGGTCAGCTCGTGGGTGAAGACGAGGTCGAGCAGCTCCTCGTCGGGCGGCACGTAGGCAGGCTCGGGCCCGGGGAACGGGCGCCCGGTCGCCGGCGGCTCGGCGCCAGGAACGGCGGAGAGGATCGAGCTTGCCAGCAACCGGGCCGTGGGGCGTCGGCTCGGCACGGGATCACAGGCCCGGGCCAGCACCCGCTCCAGCGGCCGCCGGCGGGCCGCGCTCGATCGCCCGCGCCAGGGCCACGACCGGGGCCCGGGTGTCGCCCGGTTCAGGACATCGCCCAGCACGCGACCCAACTCGGCGATGTCATCGTGCGGCGCCGCCCCGCCGGGGTGGGAGAGCCCGCAGAGCCGCGGCCGGCCGTCGTCTCCGACGAGGATGTGCGTGGCGTCGAGGCGTCCGTGCACCACGCCGAGGTCGTGGAGGTCGGCCAGGGTGGCCGCGATGGCGGCACCGAGTCCGGCGACGGCACCGACCGAGCCGCTCCAGTGCGAAATGGGATCACCGGCGAACCGGGTGCGGAGCTCGACGCCGGCGCGCTCCTCGGCGCCGTCGTCGGCGCCCTGGTCGGCGCTGGGATCGGCCCGGGTCCCGTCGATGTCCTCGCCCGGGGGCGGCTCGACAACCTCGACCAACCCGGGATGGCTGGCGCGCTTGAGGCGCTCGGCCTCGAGGCGAAGCCGGGCGACGTCGTCGGCACCGCTGGCGGTCTTGACCGCTACCGGTCCCTCGGCGTCGAGTGCCACGGTCACCTGCATGCTCATGCAATGAAGCATGCTTGAAAGGATTGAAAGTTGTCAAGAAGTATCGGAAATCTCGGACTGTCAGGGGCCGGCAGCCGCCGTGGCGGTTGCCGTGGCGGTGACCTCGGTGCCGTCCGGGGCCCCGGGGACGACGTCGGCGAAGATGTAGTCGGCCTCCAGCGCGAGCTCGACGCGCACACCGGCGGTGGTGATGGTCACCACGGGCGGCCTCGCCAGCTCGGGAGCCAGTTCGCTGGCCGCCACGACCTCGGCGACCACCGCTCGGGCCCGCTCGGGATCGAGCACGTAGTCGTGCGTGGTCCGCAGGCGGCCCTGGTCGACACCCGCCGTGGCGGCGTCGTTGGCCGCGGCGGCAGCCAGCTCGAACGCCTGGCGCTTGCGCAGATGGACCAGAGACATGTCGACGGCGATGGACGCGAGCACGAGCACGATGAGCAGCCCCGCCGGCATCAGCATGAGGGCGCTCCCGCGATCGCGTCCCCCCGCGCGGCTCACGAGCAGGCCTCGGCGCTGCCAGGCACACCGTCCCGGTACGGGTCGATCAGTTCGGAGTGGTTGCTGGTCACGTCCAGACCGGAACCGAATCCTCCGATCCACGGCAGGCGCAGCACGGGCACGTCGTAGCGGGCCGTGAACGTGGCCCGGGCGCAGCGCGTGAAGCCCGCCTGCCCGTCGGGGGACTCGAGGCCGGTCAGCTCCACGCTCGATCGCGCCTCCTCGCGCCCGTGCGCGGCGAGGGCCTCGTAGCCGGCCCGCCGCGCGGTGGCCTCGGCGTCGCCGAAGTCGCCGGCTGCGGGCACGTCGGCCTCGACGAAGTGCCGCGCCGCCTCGCGGGCGGCGGCGTCGACCGCCAGCTTTGCGTCCACGACCGCCCACGCGTTGGCCACGAGGAGGGTCCCGACGACGAACACGAGCAGTCCGAACGGCAGCACCTCGATGCCGCCGACCTGCCCGCGGTCGCCGCCCCGGTGGCGGATCACCCCGCCGGGGTCGGTCGCTCGCCCGCGGCGCGGGCGTCGGGGGGCATGTCCCCGGTGGATGGTGGGCGGGTTGGTCTGCGAGTGCTCACTGTCCCTTCCATACCATCCTGGGGCGTGATGCGCACCCGGCCGATGCGCCGGCCCTGGATCCGCTGCGCCGTCAACAGCCAGCCGTCCACCACGACCGACTCGCCCTCGACGGGCACGTGTCCGAGCTGGTGGTAGAGCAGCCCGCCGATGGTGTCCCAGTCGCCCTCGGGCAGCTCGGCGTGGAGCAGCTCGTTGACCTCGTCCAGCGCCGTGCGCGCATCGACGCGTACGCCGCCACCGGCCAGGGGCTCGACCAGCGGGTCCTCGACGTCGAACTCGTCGACGATCTCGCCCACCAGCTCCTCGATGATGTCCTCGAGCGTGACCAGCCCGGCGGTGCCGCCGTACTCGTCAACGACGATCGCCATGTGGAACTTGTCCCGCTGCATCTCCCGCAGCATGTCCGGGACGCGCTTGGTCTCGGGCACGTAGCGGGCGGCCCGCACCAGCTGGGCCACCGGCAGGTCCTCCTCGCCGTCTCGCTCGGCCCGCATCAGGTCCTTGGCGTAGGTGATGCCCACCACATCGTCGATGCTGTCTCCGATGACCGGGAGGCGGCTGTAGCCGTTGAGCAGCACGACCTCCATCACGTCGGCCACGCGGAAGTCCTGGCCCACGGTCACCATGTCGGGACGGGGAACCATGACCTCGCGCACGACGGTGTCCCCGAACTCGATGATCGACTCGATGAGGGCGCGCTCGTGCTCCTCGATCACACCCTCCTCGACACCCAACTCCGCCACCGCCAGCAACTCCTCTTCTGACACATAAGGACCCTGTTTCAGGCCCTTGCCCGGCAGCAGCACGTTTGTCAGTCCGATGAGTGCCCGGGTGGTGAGGCTGAGCAGCGGGAAGCGGATCAGTGCGCTGACCGGCCCGGCGGCGGCCAGCGCGGCCCGGTCGGGATTGAGGACCGCCCAGGTTCGTGCCGAGGCGGTCGCCACGAACACCACGACGATGTCGATGGACATGCCGATCGCCACGCCCGCCAGCCCCCACAGCCGCTCGGCGACGATGCCCACCAGGGTTGCCTGGGCCAGCTGCGTGACGAGCAGGGCGAACAGCAGCGGGTTCACGAACTGCTCGGGGCGGCCGGCCAGCTCGAGCAGCCGGCGGGCGCCGCGGCGGCCCTCGGCGTCGAGGAACTGGGCCCGCGTCCTGGGCATGCGGCCGAGGGCCGTCTCGGCGCCGGCCAGGAGCATGGCCACCACCAGCAGCGCCACGATGGCGACCAGCATCCATCGATCGCCCACGGACAGGCTCGCAGCGAGGATCGTGCCCGGCAGTTCCCTCACCTCCGGTGGTGGAAGCGCTGCAGCAGCTCGCGCTCGCGCGCCTGCATGGTTGCGGCCTCGGCGACGCCGGCGTGGTCGTGGCCGAGCACGTGTAGCACGCCGTGCACGACCAGAAGCGCTAGCTCGTCGTCGTAACTCCCCGCGTGCTCTGGTGCCTGACGCTCCGCCACGGCGGGGCACACCACAACGTCGCCGAGCAGCAACGGCGCCGGCCCCATCGACCTCGCGTCGGTGCGCACGGCCGCCCCGTCGACCGGATCGTCGATCGGGAACGCCAGCACGTCGGTGGGTCCGTCCGCGTCCATGAAGCGCCGGTTGAGCCCGCTGATCGTGGGCTCGTCCACGAACAGCAGCGACAACTCCGCATCTCCGGCCACCCCCTCGGCCACCAGCACGTGCCGGGCTAGCTCGACCCAACGCGCCACGTCGACCGGCGCCGCGTGCTGCTCGTCGGCACCGAATACCTTCACCTCGCCGACCTCGCCGTCTGGCGGGCCCATCAGGTGCCGGGCGATCGGCGCCCGTCGGGTGGTCGGGTCGGCTCGCGCTCTGCGGTGGGGTCGAGGCCGACGGGGTTGTCGGTCCGTTCGTAGGCATCGACGATGTCCTGGACGATCTTGTGGCGGACGACGTCGTGCGAGGTGAGGTACACGAACTCGAGGCCGTCGATGCCCTGGAGCATCCGGGCCAGGTTCGTCATGCCGCTGCGGCCGGTGGGCAGATCGACCTGCGTCATGTCGGCAGTGACCACGACCTTGGATCCGAATCCGATCCGGGTCAGGAACATCTTCATCTGCTCGGGCGTGGTGTTCTGGGCTTCGTCGAGAATGATGAAGCTGGCGTTGAGCGTGCGGCCGCGCATGAACGCCAGCGGCGCCACCTCGACGGTCCCTCGTTCGATGAGGCGCTGCGCACCGTCGGGCTCGACCATGTCGAACAGCGCGTCGTAGAGCGGGCGCAGGTAGGGATCGATCTTGGCGGCGAGGTCGCCGGGCAGGAATCCCAGCCGCTCGCCGGCTTCCACGGCCGGCCGGGTGAGGATGATCCGGTCGACCTCCTTGGCCTGCAGCGCCTGCACGCCCATTGCCACCGCCAGCCAGGACTTGCCGGTGCCGGCGGGCCCGATGCCGAACGTGATCACATTGTCGCGGATGGCGTCGACGTAGCGTTTCTGGCCCGCCGATTTGGGGCGCACCGTCCGGCCGCGCGAGGAGCGCAATACCTCGGCGGTGAGCACCTCGGAGGGACGCTGGTCGGCGCGCACCATGTCGATGGTGCGCACAACGCTCGCCGGCTCGAGCCGCTGCCCTCGCTCGAGCAACAGGACCAGCTCCTCGAAGAGATGGCCGACGCGGTCGGCCTCGTCGCCCTCGATGGCGATCTCGTTGCCCCGCACGTGGATCTCAACACCCTCGAATGCGGACTCGACCACACGGAGCAGCTCGTCGCGCTGGCCGAGCAGATCGACCATGAGATGGTTGCCGGGTACGGAGATCTTCACCTGCGTGGTCGCCACGAGAGACCCAGACTAGTGGACCCTCGCGGAAGTCATCGTGGCGTCTCGCCGGCCAGATCCGCCGCTGGACTGCGTCCTCGTCGTCGCCGCAGCCGCTGGCTGCGCCTTCCTCCTGCGTCCTTGCCAGCGACGAATCGGGCTCGGCGATACATCCACGGAACTTCCGCGAGCGCCCACTAGGCCCTCCCGCAGCGACCCCGCGGGCCGTCGTCAGGCCTGGCGTCAGCAGTCGACCCTGGAGATGAACTCGTCCCAGGCGTTGGTCAGTTCCTCGCCCGCCGAGGACAGTTGCTCGCGTGCCGCGGCGAATGTCGTGTCCTGGTCGAGGTCGTCGACCGTGGTGCGGAGGTTGTTCCAAGCGTCCTCGAAGTTGTCCCACTCCGACTCGGCCAGCACCCTGCCGGCGCTGCCGAGCTCCTCCACGTCGTTGGAGATCTCCTCCCGGGCGTCGGTGAGGTCGGAACGGTCGGTCGGGTCGAGCCTCTCCAGATCCGTCAGCGTGTCGTCGAGGTTCTGGCGGGCGTCGCACACCTCGGTCGTCGCCTCCTCCGTGGACGGCTCGTCGTCGCCACAGCCGGCAAGGGCGCCGGCCCCTGCTCCGACCAGGACGAGGGCGACAAGGATTCTTGCTGGGTGCTGTCGTGTCATGCCCTCATCGTTCCTCGGCGCGTCTCCGGGGGTAAACGCTTTTGCAGGGTGACCCGCCCCCACCGAAGTAGCGTGCCGAGCCCGTGGACGGTCCATCGGCCGACGACCCGGGTGAGGCGGCAGTCGTCGCCGGCCTGTTGGGCGACGGTTTGGCTGCTCGGATCGACCGCTGGGCCGCCGACGCGCGCGTCGACGAGGCCGCCCGGCTGCGGGCCCGAGAGCGTTGGCTGCGGCACCAGGCGGAGGAAGAGGGGAGCCTGGCCGGCGTGCTGGCGGATATCGCCGAGCGTGGCGCCTCGGTCGCCCTACACGTTCGGGGCGGGCGCCGGCATCGGGGCGAGGTCGCGGCCCTGGGCTCCGATTTCGTCGCACTCAGGTCGGCCGGCACCGATGTCATCGTCGCCTTGCCGGCGGTGACGTCGGTGCGCACCCTTCCCGGCGAGGCGTCGACGATCGGTGACCGGTCCATTGGCACGTCGCACCGCGTCGTCGACGTCCTCGCCGGCCTGGCGGCGGAACGGGCGGCGGTGGTGCTGGTGCTGGCGGACCGCGACGAGGCCGTCGCGGGTGTGGTCCTGTGGGTGGGTCAGGACGTCGTGGGCGTGCGGGTTGCGGGCGGCGCCGCCGTCACTGCTTACGTCCCTGTTGGCGCCATCGTCGAGGTAGTGGTCGACGGCTGATCGATGGCTCGATCAGCTTGCGGCCAGGAGTTGGTCCGCCCCCTCGCAGCGGCGCACGGCGAGGAGGTCGGCCGTGCGGAAGCTGGCGATCCTCGTGCTCCAGGAGTCGATGACCTCGCGGCCGTGGCCGCGGCGGAAGAACGTGGTCATCGGGCCTTCCTGCTGGTACGCGTCGGCGCCGTCGACGGTCTCGACGCTCCGGTCTCGCAGCATCACTTCGAACGTCGGCATGCCGCGCACGGTACGGCGGATGCGCTGTGGGCTTCGAGAGGACAAGCCTGTGAATTCAGGTGGGACAACCGCTCAGCGGTGTGCAGAGGAGGGGTGCATCAGCGGGCGGTGGCGATTCTGTGCAACTCGCCCTTGCCTCGGACGCGGCTCCCGTTCCGCGCCACTTCGATGGTGAGGCGATCGCCTGGCCGGCCGGCGATCTGAAACGGCCAGAGGTCAGTTCGCTCGAAGATCGGGAGGCCGTCGACGTAGAGGACGACGTCGCCTGCCTGTACGCCGGCCTCTGCGGCCCAGCCTCCAGGCGACACCTCGGTAACGCGCAGGCCCGCGAAGGACTCGGCGAGGAACATGCCGAGATCGCAATGCCAAGGCGAGAAGAACCGCTGCGAAACCACGCCGGTTTCAAGGTAGAGCGCGAGATCGCGGAGCGATCGGAGCCAGCCGTGCCGGTGCCCCTCGAGCTGATCCTGCCAGCCGGCGCCGGTGCCGAAGCCGGCCTGCACGACGGTGATGCGGGTGCCGTGCTCGACGGACTCGAAGGTGACGGTGACGTGGGTTGCCCCGTCCAGGATCCCGGTGCCCTCGGTGGTGACCAGGCGGCGGTGCGGTTCGATCTCCAGGACCTCGCCGTCGACGGGTGCCCAGGGTGGGATGCACCAGCGAAGCTTCCCACCCGGCCGGGCGTCGATGGCGTACTCGGGTGCCTCCCAGCGCGACCGGTCGGCACCATCGGTGAACGCCTGCCACGCACGCTCGACCGGAACCGCCACCACGAAGGTGTGCTCCACGCGGTCGTCCGTGCCGCTCACGGGACTGCCGCCTTCACCATCGGCCGCGGTCCCATGGCGGCCGAGCCGTGGTGCAGCTCGCCGCCACGGATCCACGACGCTGTCACCTCGCTGCCCGCCGGTGTCGCGCGGGCGACGGTCCAGAGCTCGCGGTAGCCGAACACGGGCGCACCGCCCACCGCGACGAGGATGTCGCCGCGCTGCAGGTCGAGAGATGCGCCGAAGGTGCCCGGGTCGATGGCGTGCACGACCAGACCGGCCGGGATCTCTCGTGCCTGGATGCCGTGGTAGCCGCCCTCCATGGGATGGCGGGCGAAGCCCACACCGGTCTCGAGGTAGAGGATCAGATCGGCGACGCTCTCGTCCGCACCGCAGCTGATGGACTCGAGCGCCGTGGCCCAGTCGTCGCCGTCGCCGAAGCCGGAATGCGTGATGGAGATCCGCGTGCTTGTCCCGTCGGCCTCGAACGTCATGCACGTCTCGATCGGCCCGGGGAGCCGTGGCACCGGGCCACCACTCTGGCGGTAGCGAAGCCGGCGCGGCGGATCGAGCTCGAGGATCGTCCACGACACCTCGGTGCCGAAGAGATCGAACCGGGCCTCCCCCTCATCGGTGCCGGTCGGGGCGAAGAACCACCGCGCCAGCTCGTCGGGGTCGGTGCAAGCCCGCCACGCTCGCTCCACCGGCACCGAGACGGAGAAGGTGCGCTCGTAGGTACCGCTCATGTGTCCTCCTTGACCGTCGGATCGGGATACACCGCGAGCGCCACCCGGTAGGGCGAGCCCGCCTTCGTGCCGTACTTGCTCAACAGCGGGCCGATGGCGGCGAGGTAGTCGTTGAGGAAACGTGCCCGGTCGGCCTCGTTGGCGAAATGCACATCGGCCTCGACCGCCGCGCTGGAGATCTCCTCGGCGTCGAACGCGGCGCGGTCGAGCAGCACCGCCGCGTCGCGAGCGAGCCGCTCGCCCAGGGTCACGAGGTTCTCGAGGGAGACCTGGTCGGCCAGCGCCGCCAACCGCCGCGGATCACCCCAGGCAGCACGGGGCAGCACGACGAGCGTCCGCGCCACGGACCGGTACAGGCTCTCGACGAAGTTGCCGTTGCGCCGTTCGCCGACAGCCACCACCAGGCCGCAGCGCTCCAACTCCTTCAGGTGATAGTTGACCTTCTGGCGAGCCTCGCCCAGCCGTCGAGCCACCGCAGCCGCCGAGTCGGGTTCCCGCAAGGCGTCGAGGATCCGTATCCGAAGCGGGTGCGAAAGGGCCTGCAACGCCTCCGGGTCGTCGATCGTCTGCACCGCCTGCGTAGCGGCGGCTCCTCGCTTAGCCACCGTTGGACCATAAGACAAGGATCCTGTCTTGACAAGATTTTTGTCAGTGCCTGGGGATCAAGCGTGAGCGGATGAGCTCCGAGGGGAGCCGCCGAACTTGGGCCGACGCGTTGCCGTCGGAACCCCGCCCGCCGGCGAGGTGGAGGCTCAGATGTCGTCGTCGTACTACCGCGGGTGGCCGGCTCGGGATAGAGGTGCTCGAGCTCGCCCGGCTGGATGCGTGACCGCCCGATGAAGTCGTCGACTTCGTGTGCCCGCAGCCGAATGACACGGCCGAACCTGTAGGCGGGGAGCTCGCCATGATCGATGAAGCGATACAGGGTGCGGGGCGTGATGCCGAGGCGACGCGCCGCCTCCTGAGTCGAGAGCCACTCCGTCTCGTCGGTGTTCACGGCACAGACCTTACTCCCTCGCATGGTGTTTTGGCATCTTTCGGTCTAATTCTCACGGGAGCCAAAATGGTCGGCTAGGGTGTAGTCGCTTGCTCACGCCTTGTGAGCAGAGGGCGATCGGGCTGTTGGGGCGCCGGACCGCGCTGGGAGGTGCTCACTGACGCGATGGTGACGCGAGCGGTACGAGCGGTGAGCCGATGGCCATGACGCGCCCCGGCAACGGTGTCGATGCCCCGGCGCCCGGTGGGGTCGCACGCCGGATCGTCGACCGGCGGATGGCTGTCCCCGGTGCCCGGGCCATCGTCGGCGGGCTGCTGGTCACGGTCGCCGGCGTGAGTACATTCCTGGCCTGGCAGCAGGCGTCGGGTGCGGCCGAAACGTCCTACGCGGTGGCCGCCAGGCGGATTCCGCCCGGCCAGTCGCTCACCGCCGCCGACGTCCGATTCGAGCCGCTCGACCTGCCGGCCGGGATGGCGGCGGCTGCCTTCAGCGACGCCGCCGCCGTCGAGGGGCGGGTGGCGCTGGGGCCCATCGGTGACGGTGAGCTGGTGCAGCTCGGTCAGGTCAGTGATCCGGGACAGGCGAGCCCAACGGCGGAGCTGTCGTTCTCGATAGCCCGGGACCGGGCCGTCGATGGGCGGCTGCGCAGCGGCGACCTGGTCGACGTCTTCGTGACCGACGACGCTGGCACCACGGCGGTGGCCGAGGGGGTGCAGGTCGTCGACGCCACGGCCCACGACGACGGGTCGTTCGGTACCACCGGCGAACTGACCATCACGCTGACCGTGGCCGATCCGGCGCTGCGGGAGCCTCTCATCCAGGCGGTGCGCGAGGGAGAGGTCACGCTGGTTCGCAGCACCCACATGTCCGGCGGTGGCGGCTGATGGCCACCGATCGCTACGTCGTCCTCGGGCTCGCCCGCGCCCGCGCCGACTGGTTCGGGCAGGTCGCGCGCTGGGCAACCGCCGCGGCACTGCCGGTCGACTTCGTCAAGGCGGTGTCGGGCGAGGAGGTCCGAGCCCGCCTGCGCTCCGGCCGACCATTCTCGGCGTTGCTGGTCGACGGGGGACTGGCTGCACTCGACCGCGACCTGGTCCAGCTGGCCGGCCGGCAGGGCTGCGCGGTCATCGCCGTCGACGACGGGCGGTCGGCGCGGTCGTGGCGCGACCTCGGCGTGGCGGCGGTGCTTCCCGCCGACGTCGAACGCGGCGTGCTGCTCGACGCCCTGCGCGCGGTGGCGCGGCCGATCGCCCGCCACGACGACCTGCCGGCTGCCTCAGACCAGTCCGAGCCGGCGTCCGCGCCCTGGCGGGGCCGATCCGTCGCCGTGACCGGGTCCGGCGGCGTCGGTCGCTCGACCCTGGCGATGGCGCTCGCCGCAGGGCTGGCCGCGGATCCCCGGGATGCGGGGTTGGTGGTCCTCACCGACCTGGCGCTGCACGCTCAGCAGGCGCTGCTGCACGATGCCGGTGACGTCGTGCCCGGCGTCGTCGAGCTGGTCGACGCCTACCGAGGCACCGCCCTCGACGTCACCGGGGTGCGGGGCATGTGCTTTTCCGTGCCCGGCCGCGGCTACGACGTGTTGCTCGGCCTGCGGCGCCACCGTGACTGGACGGCGCTGCGGCCCCGGGCGCTGGCGGCCGCCCTCGACGGCGTGCGGCGCGCCTACCGGATCGTCGTGAGCGACGTCGATCCCGACGTCGAGGGCGAGGCGGAATGCGGGTCGCTGGATGTGGAGGACCGGAACCAGCTGGCGCGTGCTGCGCTGCGGGACGCGGACGTCGTCCTGGTGGTGGGCCTACCGGGCGTTGCCGGGGTCCATGCGCACCTGCGGGTGGTGCGGGAGCTGGTGGAGTTCGGCGTCGCCGGCGCCCGGATCGTGCCCGTCGTGAACCGGGCGCCCCGCGGGCCGCGCCAGAGGTCCGAGGTCGGGTCTGCCCTCGCTGGCCCCTTGCTCGCGGCTGCGTGCCCCGGTGTGACGCTGGCGTCGACGCCGATATTCGTCCCCGAGCGGCGCCGGCTCGACGACCTGGTGAGGGACGGGGCGCCACTGCCGCCACAGATCGTCCGTCCACTCTCCGGCGCGGTGCGTGCCTTGCTCGACTGCACGCCGGCGCTGCCCCCGCCCCCGGCGCCCGAGCCGCTGACGGTCGCAGCCGGGTCGCTGGGCAGTTGGGCTGCCGGCGACAGCGAGCCCGGCGACGGAGCTGGGTCGTGACGCCGACACCGTGGCGGTCCGATCGTCTCGCCGGTGGGACGCCGTCACCGCTTGTCGAGATCGAGCGGCTCGTCCAGGAGCGGGCCAAGGACGTCTCGCTGGAGATGTCGTCGGCGGCGGGCGAGGCGAAGCTCAGGGCGCTCATCGCCGAGGAGGTGGCGCGCTGGGGAGATGAGCACCGGCGGGGCGGGCGGCCGTTCGCGCTCGCCGATCCCGACGGGGTCGCCGAGCGCGCCTTCCGCAACCTGGCGCGCTACGGGCCCCTGACGCCGCTGCTCGACGACGACGACGTCTGGGAGATCATGGTGAACGATCCCGCGACGGTCTTCGTGCGCCGCCATCGGGGACCGTCGGGGTACCACGACGAGGTGTTCCACGACGACGACCATGTCGTGCGGACGTTGACCAAGTTGCTCGACGACTCGTCGACCGCGCACCGCAAGCTGGACCCGGCCGACGGCCTCCAGGACGCGCAGCTCGACGACGGCGCTCGGGTCCACATCGTCCACGGGGATGTCGCCCGCGGCGGGCACGTGCTCGTGAACATCCGGAAGTTCACCGGCATCCCATTCGCCTCGCTCGACGAGCTGGTGGAACGGGGCATGCTCACGGCGCGGGTGGCGGCGTTCTTGCGCGCCTGCGTGCGGGCGCGGCTGTCGATCGTCTTCGCCGGCCATCCCGGTGCCGGCAAGACGACCCTGTTGTCGTGCACTGCCGCCGAGCTCGACCCGGCGCTGCGGGTCGTGGTGGCGGAGGAGGTGTTCGAGGCCGACATCCCGCTGCCCAACGTCGCCCACATGCAGACCCGCGCCGCCCGCTCTGACCGCGAGCCGGTCGACCTGCGGCGGCTGGTGGCCGGGTTCCTGCGGATGGCCCCCGACGTGGCCATCGTCGGGGAGGTGCGGGACCGCGAAGCGCTGCCGTTGTTGCTGACGCTGTCGTCTGGGGTCACGGGGCTCACGACGATCCACGCCGGGTCAGCGCGCCAGGCGCTGACCCGGCTGCGGTTCGTGTGCCAGCTCGCCGACGCACCGGGCGCACTGCCGCTCGCGGCGCTCAACTCCCTGGTCAGCGAGAGCATCGACGTAGTCGTGCACTGCACGCGGACTGCCGGCGTGCCCAGGGTGACCGAGGTCGTCGTGGTCGAGGACCTGCAGGGCGGCCTCGACGCCACCCAATTCACGGTCACCGAGGTGTTCCGTCGCTCCGGGCCCGACCAACCGCTGGCATGGACCGGGAACCTGCCCGTCCGCGCGGCCCGGGCGCTGGCCGCCGCCGGCCACGACGTCCGGCGCCTGCTGGACGATCGCGTTGACAGCAACTCCAGCCGCCCAGAGGTCCGGGGAGTCGTCGGATGAGCGATCCCGGCCCGAGCGGCCGTGGGAGCGGAAGGGCGACGCGCCGGAGCCCGAGCGGCCCGCTGCGAAGCAGCAAGAGCGGGAAGCGATGATGGGGCTGTTGGTCGCCCTGTGTGCCGCGGCGGGGACCTACTACCTCTACACCGCGGTGGCCCTCGGGTGGCAGGGCCTGCACCCGGCGCCGGCCCGGCGGGCGTGGCGCCGACGGCGGGCATCGGAGTGGCTCGTGCAGGCGGGCATCGGCGACGTGAGCGTGCGGCAGTTCACCCTCGTCACCGGGGCGCTGGCGGCGCTCGGGGCGGTCGCCGGGCTGGCCGTGTTCGGCGGCGTCGTTGCCGGCGCTCGTCCTCGCCGGGTGCGTCGCTGCCACGCCGCTCGCCTCCTATCGGCTGCGCCGCCAGCGGTTGCGGGCCACCGCGATGGAGAGCTGGCCGCGGCTCATCGAGGAGATCCGCATCCGCACGTCCGGGCTGGGTCGATCGGTGCCACAGGCGTTGTTCGAGGCGGGCGAGCGGGCTCCGGCGAGCCTCCGTCCGGCATTCGCGGCAGCCCATCGGGAGTGGGTCCTGTCGACGGACTTCGAGCGGACGGTTTCGGTGCTGAAGGATGGGTTGGCGGATCCCACCGCAGACGCCGCGTGCGAGACGTTGCTGGTGGCGCACGAGGTCGGCGGCAGCGACCTCGACCGGCGGCTGGAGGCGCTGATCGAGGACCGCGTGATCGACGTCCAGGGCCGCAAGGATGGGAGGTCCAAGCAGGCCGGCGTGCGGTTCGCACGAAGGTTCGTGCTGCTGGTGCCGTTGGGCATGGCGCTGGTGGGGATGTCGGTGGGCAACGGCCGGGCGGCGTATGCCACACCGTGGGGGCAGACGATGGTGGTCATCGGGATCGTTTCGGTGGCGGCGTGCTGGGTGTGGGCCGGCCGGCTGCTCAGGCTGCCGGAAGAGCAGCGGGTCTTCTTCGAGTAGGCGTCAGGGGGATCGGGTGAACCAGACGCAGCTATTGGTGGTGGCGGCGCTGGCGCTGTTCGCGGGATCGACGCTCCTGCTGAGCCACGTCCGCTGGTTCCGGCGGCGGCCGTTGGCGGACCGCCTGGCGCCGTACGTCCCCGGCGGGACGGCGGTGCGGAGCACCAGCATCCTGGTGTCCGCGGAGACCTTCGGACAGGTGATCGGCCCGCTGGCACGAGCCGTGGGGGAGCGGGTGGCACGGGCCGTCGGCGTGACCGAACCCCTGGCGGTGCGTCTCGAACGCATCGGTTCGCCGCTCGACGTCACCGGCTTCCGGGTCCGGCAGCTGGGCTGGGCCGCGGTCGGGCTGGTGACGGGCACGGTCCTCGCCGTCGCGACGCAGCTGTCCGGACCGCTGGCACTGCTCCTGATCGTGACTGGGCCGCTGATTGGCTTCCTGGTGGTGGAGCAGCGCCTGGCCGTGGAGTCGCAGGCGTGGCAGCGCCGCGTCTTCCTGGAACTGCCGGTGGTGGCCGAGCAGCTCGGCATGCTGCTGTCGGCCGGCTACTCCCTGGGTGCCGGGCTCGGCCGGCTGGCGATCCGCGGCAAGGGCGCGTGCGGCCGCGACCTCCAGCGGGTGGTGGGTCGCATCCGCCAGGGCCTGTCGGAGACCGAGGCGTTGCGGGAATGGGCGGCGGTGGCCGACGTCGACGCCCTCCACCGGCTCGTCGGGGTCTTGGCGCTGAACCGCCAGTCGGGTGACCTCGGCCGTCTGATCGGCGAGGAAGCCCGGGCGATCCGCCGCGACGTCCACCGAGAGCTGATCGAGACCATCGAGCGCCGCGGTCAGCAGGTCTGGATCCCGGTGACCGTCGCAGCCCTGGTGCCGGGCGCCATCTTCCTGGCGGTGCCGTTCGTCGAAGCCCTCAGGCTGTTCGCCAACTCGTGAAGGAGTCAGACATGTCGTTATCACGGTTCGCTCGGGACGATCGCGGAGAAGGGGTCATCTCCGCCGCGATCGTGGTTCTGATCATGGCGTTCCTCGGCGCGTTGATGTGGGTCGGGTTCAAGTCGATGTGGGACACCACCGAGCAGAAGACCAACGACCAGATCGAGCAGATTGGCGGATGACCGACGACCGCGGCGTGGGCACGGTGCCCACGGCCGTCGGGTTCGTGGTCTTCCTGGTGTTCCTGTTGCTGGCGGTCCAGGTGCTCTACGGCCTGTATGCCACCTCCACCGTGCGGGGGGCGCTGAACGACGCCGCGTCGCGGGCCGCCAACGGGGCCGCGGGTGACGCCGACCTGGCTCGGCTGGCCGACGACGCCGAGCGGTCGTTGGGACCGATGGGCCGGCGCACAACCATCCTGTTGCGCTTCGAGGACGACGACGCCGATGGGGTGCCGGACGTGGTCGTCGGCTCGGCCCTGGCCGACCCGCCCCGGTTCGTGCCGCCGCCGCTGAGCGGTGTCGCCGGACTCGACGACATCGACGTGTCGGTACGGGTGCGGATCGAACGCTTCCGGTGAGCCGCTCGCTCAGGCCCACGAGTCTGGCGACGGTAGGGTCCCGTCGTGAGCGATCCCCGGGAGCCCGGCGACGGCGCCGAGTTCCGGTCGGGATTCGTGAGCCTGGTCGGGCGGCCCAACGTCGGGAAGTCGACCCTGCTCAACCGCATCCTCGGGCACAAGGTCGCGATCGTCTCCGACAAGCCTCAGACCACGCGCCACCGGATCCGGGGCGTCCTCAACCGACCGGGCGTGCAGGTGGTGTTCGTGGACACGCCCGGCATCCACAAGCCCCGTACGGCGCTGGGCGAGCGGCTGAACGCGGCCGCCGAATCGGCCATCGGCGACGTGGACGTCGTTGTCCTGGTGCTCGACGCCACACAGCCGCTGGGGCCCGGCGATCGCTGGGTGGCCGAGCGCGTGCCCGCCGACTCGATGGTCGTCGTCAATAAGGTCGATGTCGCCAAGCCCACCGAGGTGCTGGAGCAGCTGCGAGCCGCCAGCGAGCTCGACCTCGCCGAGTACTTCCCGCTGTCGGCCCGCACGGGCGACGGGGTGGACGAACTGGTCGACCGCATCATCGAGCGGCTGCCGCCCGGACCCCGCTACTTCCCCGAGGACATGGTCACCGACGTTCCGGAGGCCTTTTGGGTGGCCGAGCTGGTGCGGGAGCAGCTGCTGGCGGTGGCGCGCGACGAGCTGCCGCATTCGATCGCGACCCGTGTGACCGAGTGGGATTGGCCGCGCATCCGCTGCGAGATCCTGGTGGAGCGGGAGTCCCAGAAGGGGATAGTGATCGGCCATCGCGGCGAGGTGCTCAAGCGGGTCGGCACCGCGGTGCGCTCGCAGCTGCCCGAGGGGGCGTTCCTCGAGCTGCACGTCAAGGTGGACAAGGACTGGCAGCGCCGCCCGGCCGCGCTCGATCGGCTCGGATTCTAGATTTCGAGGGGGGAGGGAAACCCTCCCCCCTCGACCTCCCCCACCTCTTGGGCCGCCGCCTTCGGCGGCGTCGGTCTTCGGTCGCTCGACCGGCAAAGCACGGATCGAGCGACGGTGGTGGGCTCCGGCAGGAGCCTCTGCCCCCCACACCCCCCGCCGACGTTTTACGCGCCGCGCAAGTCGCGGAGGAAGCGCTCGATCTCGGCGCGGTCCTTGGTGCGGCGCATCCTCGGGAGGGTGGCCACGATCTTCGGCCCGTACCGCGCCGTCGCCAGGCGGGGATCGAGCACGGCGACGGCGCCCCGATCGGTGGCGGTGCGGATGAGGCGGCCGGCGCCCTGCGCCAACAGGGTGGCGGCACGCGGCACGTCGATGGCCTCGAACGCGCCGGCGCCCACATGCTCCCGCCGTGCCTGGAGGAGCGGGTCGTCGGGCCTCGGGAACGGCAGGCGATCGATGCTGACCAGTGACAGGGACGGCCCCGGCACGTCGATGCCCTGCCAGAAGCTCATGGTGGCGAACAGGCAGGTCTCGGGATCGCCGGCGAACCGCTCGACCAGCGCCGGCTTGGGGAGGTCGCCCTGCGCCAGGAGCGGGTAGGGGAGGCGCTCGCGCAGCGCCGCGACGGACCGGTCCATGGCCCGGTAGCTGGTGAACAGCGCCAACGTCCGGCCGCCGGCGGCCTCGACCAGCGCCCCCAACTCGTCGATGACGGCGTCGGCCCAGCGCGGGTCGGTGGGGCGGGGCACCCCCGCGGCGCAGTAGATGAGGCCGTTGGCCTGGTAGTCGAACGGGCTGCCGACGTCGAGCAGCCCGTCGGCGCTGGCCGGCAGGCCGAGTCGGGCGCCGAACCCGGGCGCGATCGTGGCACTGGTCAGCACCGCCGGCCGCCGCGACCACAGCTGGCGCTCCAGCAGCGGCGCCACGTCCAGCGGGGCCAGCCGGAGCGCGGGGGTCGGCTCCGGGCCGGACACGAACAGCACGTGATCGCTTCCCGGTCGAGCGACCGCGTCGATGTCGTCGAGCAGGGACGACGCCGCCTGGCGGGCCCGGACGGCCCGGGCCGTGGCGTCTTCGGTGGCGTCGTCGGGGATCGAGCGCAGCGCGGCCAGCGCCTCCTCGACCCGGCTACGCAACCGCACGAGCGTGTCGGCCAGGTCGTCGGGGAGCGGGGCCACGAGCCGCTGGTCGCGGTGGCCTGCGAGGGCGTCGGTCAGGAGGCCGCCCCCGTCGCCGACGCGGGTGATGGTGTCGCCCGCATCGGCGAGGATGCCGCGCAGGGTGCGGGCGAGATGCGCGAAGCGGCCGGCGGTCAGCTCGACGCCGGCGGTGGCCGAGACGATGTCGTCGACCTGGTGGGCCTCGTCGATGATCGCGACGTCGTGGTCGGGCAGGATCGCACCGTCGCTGGCGAGGTCGAGCCCGTACAGGTGCTGGTTGACGATCACGACGTCGGCCTCGGCGGCGCGTGCCCGTGCCGCCTCGGCAAAGCATTCGTCGCCGCGGGGGCACCGGTGCGCGCCCGGGCAGTCGCGCGCGGTGGTGCTCACGGCGGCCCACGCCGCCTCGGAGGGCTCCTGGTCGAGGTCGGCGCGGTCGCCCGTGAACGTCGATCGGGCCCAGTCGGACAGGCGCGCCAGCTCGACGGCGTCGACCCGCTCCGCGAACCCGTCGATCTGGTCGAGTCCGAGTTGCTCGCCGCCGGCGGCGGCAGCGTCGTCGGTGGCGCCGCCAGCCGCCGCCAGCTCGGCGAGGCGCTGGGCGCAGAGGTAGTTGGAGCGCCCCTTGAGGATTGCCCAGTCGAAGGGGTGGTCGAGATGCTCGTCGAGGAAGGGCAGATCCTTCTTCGCGAGCTGGTCCTGCAGCGCGCGGGTGGCCGTGGCGACGACCACGCGGCGGCCCGAGAGGATGGCCGGGACCAGGTAGCCCAGCGTCTTGCCCGTTCCCGTGCCGGCACGCACGACCAGGTGCCGCCCCTCCGTCACCGCGGCGGCAACCGCCTCGGCCATCTCGATCTGGCCCGGCCGGCCCTCGCCGCCGCCGGGCAGTGCCGCCACGACCCGCCGGAGCGCGGCGGAGGTCCGGTTCCCGCTGTCGGTAGCCGGCACCGGGCCGGTCGGTCCCTGCTCGACCTCGGGTTCCGGCATCGCCGGCGACCGTAGCGTGGCGCCGGGCCGGGCCCGGCCGGCGTCGAGGACGGCGGTCAACTCGCCACCAGCCGCGGATCGGCGGCCGCCGCGAAGCTGCGGGCCTCGGCCACGGCCTCCGCGAGATCGGGGATCGAACGCTCGACAGCACCCTCGGGCGTCAGGAACACGAACACCATGTCGAGCACCGGCTCCCGGGTGGCATCGCCGATGGCCAGGGCGTAGGACGCGCCCTGCATGCGGTAGCGCTCGACGAGCGGACCGAGGTCGGCGTCGACGCCACGCGGCCCGGTCTTGTAGTCGGCCACGACCAGGCCGCCGGGCCGCCGGTAGAGCAGGTCGACGTAGCCCTCGAGCGTGTGCCCGTCGCCGACCGGCACGCCGACGTACACCTCACGCCAGTGGGGTGCAGCGGCGGCGGCGACCACCGATGGTGACCGCAGCGCGGCCTCGACCAGCCGGCGAATATGTGCTTCGTAGCCGCTCACGCCCTCGGCTGCGGCCTGGGAGGCCACCGCCTCGGCGATGCCGCCACCGCTGGAGAGGTCGATCGTCTGCAGCACACCGTGCACCGCTCGCCCGATCGCGGTGCCGTAACGGCCCTTCTGCCACGGCGGCAGGTCGAGGTCGCGGGGCCGCTTGTGCAGGCCCGGGTCGTCGAGCGCGTCGGGACGTCCATCGTCGGTGAGGGCCGTGGCGGCCAGCGTCCGGGGGCGGCCGCTGGTGGCGAGGGCCTCGTCGCGAATGCGACGCCAGTCGTCGAACGTCGGTAGCCGGTCGGCGGGTGGCTGGCCATCGGCCGCCGGGGCCGGATCGGCAGCGACGTTGGGCGTGTCACAGCCCTCCGCGATGCCGTGCGGCGGGGGAGCGGCGTCGGGGAGGCCGTCGAGCAGCTGGTCCAGCGCCACGCTGAGCAACTCGGCGCTGGTGAAGCGGGCGGGCTCGTCGGGCACGGTGCCGCGGACCGCCCGGTGCAGGGAGACGACGAGGTGGTCGCGTGCCCGCGTGCACGCAACGTAGAGGAGCCGGATGCGCTCGTCGTGGGACATCTGCTCGTCGATCGGCAGCCACGCCTCGAACGCGGCCGAGCGCACCTTGTTGCCGATCCGGATGATCGCCTGGCCCTCCGGCGGCCACGCCACCTCTGCGCCGCCGCTGCGCCGCTGGGGCCGGGTAGACAGGCCGGCGACGATCGTGATCGGAAACTGGAGCCCCTTGGCGGCGTGCACGGTCATGATGCGCACGGCGTCGTCATCGGTCTCGGGCAGCACGGCCTCGGCGACGCGGCTGCCCTCGGCGGTCTGCTGGCGCACCCACTCGAGGTACTGGCGCAGCGACCCGTTGGTGGCGTCGGTCCAGGCGCGAGCCTGGTCGAGCACGAAGCGCACCCGACGCCACAGGTCACGCGGCCGACCCTCGGCCGGGCCCAGCTCGAGCAGGCGTCGGTCGCGAACGACGGCGTCGGCCAGCTCGCTCGGTGCGCGCCACGACCGGAGGTCGTGCATCCGCCGGAGGTAGGCGAGCCCGCACCGCACGGGATCGTCGTCGGGCACCGTGTCGGGCAGGTCGGCACTGGAGTCGAACCGGCCGCCGTGATCATGGCGGAACCGGAACAGGTCGTCGTCGCCGCACCCGAACAGCGGTGACCTCAGGGCGGCGACGACGCTGAGCTCGTCGCTCGGATCGTCGATGGCGCGCAGCGTCAACAACAGATCGCGGACCAGCCGGCTGGCGTACACCAGCGAGGCCGACTCGGCCCGGTAGGAGATGCCGGCGTCGGTGAGCGCGTCCTCCAGTGCCGGCAGCGACAGCCGCGTGGGCACGAGGATGGCGACGTCGCCGGCCCGGGCTGGTTGCCAGTCGTGGCGGTCGGCGTCAGGTGAGTGGTCGACCAGCCAGCCCTCATCGAGGGCGCGGCGGATAGTGGCCGCGACCTCCGCCGACTCCAGCCGGCGTACGTCCTCGGCGTAGAGGCGGGGAGCCGTCGGTGCCGGGGCGCCGGCCTCAGGGGTGTCGTCGCCGGGCTCGGGTTGGGCTGCGCCGTCGCCGTGCTGCCTGCGTCCGAGGACGCTGACCGCCGGGCCGATCGGCGCGTCGTCGCGCACCGCCACGAGGGCCTCGTACGCCGGTTGGGAGCGGATGCCGCCGTGGCCCTGCGGCTGGATCAGCTGCCCGAACACGTGGTTGACGACCGCGATGATCGATCGCGTCGAGCGGTAGTTGGTGCTGAGCCGCAAGGCTCCGCCGTCGCCACCGAAGCGTTCGGCCGCCCGCAGGAACAGGGAGATGTCGGCCCGGCGGAAGCGGTAGATCGACTGCTTGGGATCGCCGACGAAGAAGAGGTGGCCGGGGCGGACCTCGACCCGCTCCCACGGCGCGTCGTGCGCGTCCGGGTCGAGCCCGGCGATCAGCACCGCCAGCTCGATCTGAATCGGGTCGGTGTCCTGGAACTCGTCGATCAGCAGATGGCGATAGCGGCGATGGAGCGCGGCGCGCACCACAGCGGCGTGGGGGCCCCGCAGCATCTGGCGGGCGAGCACCAGCAGATCGTGGAACTCCAGTTGACCGGCCTTGCGGCGCTCGGCGGCGGCGTCGAGGGTGAAACGGCGCAGGTCGACCGCCAGCCGCATGACGGCTGCGAGCGCGACCTCGGTGCGCAGTTCGTCGCAGCCGGTGCGGACCCGCTCGATGCGCTCGCGTAGACCCCCGAGGTCGTAGTCGTCGGGCCAGCGAGCCCTCGCGCCGCGTCCCCTGCCGTTGGGCCGGTTGTCGCTGCCGAGGAGGCCCAACTTGGTGTACTCGTCGCTGGCGGCCCGCACGCGGTGGGCCCAGTCCTCGAGCTGGCACAGGCGCTCATGGAGGGTGTCGTCGTCGTCGGCGTGGTACCGCTCGTCGCAGGCGCCCGCCAGCTCGTCCATCAGCGCGTCGAGTCGCGGTGTCCATTCTGGAGGTTCGACGGGCTCCGATGGCGCCTGGGCCTCGGCCAGATCCCAGTTGTCGTTGAAGGCGATGGCGATGACGCGGAGCGCGTTGAGGCGCACCCCGGCCGCCGTGGCGAGCAGCAGCGGGCGCTCGATCGCATCGTTGGCCAGCAGCTGGTCGAGAAAGCCGGCCCAGCGGTCGTCGAAGGCCACCGTCGACGCCACCTCGTCGAGCACCTCGATCCGCGGCGGCAGCCCGGCCTCGATGGGATGTTCGGTCAGCAACCGTTGGGCGAAGCTGTGCAGCGTGCCGATGGCGGCGCCGTCGAGGTCGTCGAGGGCACGGGCACAGCGCTCGGCCACCGTGGAGTCGAAGGCGCCCCGGGCCCGTTCCAGCGCGCCCTCGAGCTGGCGCCGGACACGGTCGCGGAGCTCGCTGGCCGCCTTCTCGGTGAAGGTGATCGCCGCGACCGCATCGATTCCGGCGGTGCCCGTCGTGACGAGGTTGACGATGCGTCCGACGAGCTCCCGGGTCTTGCCCGCTCCTGCGCCCGCCTCCACGAACAGGGTGTCGCCCAGCGCCTCCGCGATGCGGCCACGAGCCTCACCGTCGGGCTGGCTCGCGTTCTGCGCCTCGGCGTCGGACAAGGCGATGGGAGCGCCGTCGGCGTTCACGGCTCGGCCATCCCCGCGTAGGCGGCCACGGCCGGGTGGTTGCGCTTGCGCTCCCAGTCGCGCCGCAGGTCGGCCACGCCGAGCCCGTCGGGGTCGCAGTACGGACAGGTGACCCAGGGTGTGCCCGATGCGTCCGGCCGCGCCGGAAACGCCCCGCGCTCGATGCCTTCGACGATCGTCGCCAGCGTGGCCCCGACCCGGGCCAGGACCTGGTCGTCGACGGCGTAGCCGATGCGCCGGAAGCCCTCGCGCTCGGAGATGAACCAGTAGTGCGCCTGCACGGGTGCGTCGCCACGGCCGACGAACTGGCGGGCGGCCATGCCGTAGACCGGCAGCTGGAGCTTGGTGCCACGCTCGTCGGGGTTCTCGGGGCCGAGGCGGCGGAAGTCGTCGGACCTGCCGGTCTTGTAGTCGACGACGTGGATGGTGCCGTCGTCGCCGAGGTCGACCCTGTCGGCGGCGCCGCGGAACCGGAGGCTCCGGCCATCGGCCAGCGACAGGACTACCGGCCCCGTGCCCTCACCATCGTCGCCGTAGCCGAAGCGCAGCTCGGCCGCGACCGGGCGGGTGCCATCGCCCGTGCGGTGGGCGTCGTCTTCGGTCAGGAAGCGGTCGGCCAGCGCCAGGATCTGGGTCCGCTCGCGGCGCCAGAAGACCGGCCGACCGGTGAGTCCCCGCGCCTCGTAGTCGTCGCACACCCGCTCGGCGAGCTCGCGGATGCGGGCGTGGTCCGTCGCTGACCAGCGCCGGTCGGGAGGGGGTCGGTCCGACGCCGGGCGGGCCAGCTCATCGTCGACGAAGGACTGGAGGATCTCGTGCACCAGCGACCCCCGATCCCAGGCCGAGATCGTGAGCAACCGCGCCGGGTCCTCGACGGGTTCGACGCGCAGCAGGTGGTTGACGAAGTAGGCGAACGGGCACTCGGCCCACGATTCGAGCCGCGTGGACGACACCACTTCGTCGGTCGGCGAGGGGACGGCGACGCCCGCGAGGTTGCCGTCGAATCGGGTGAAGTCGTGGCTGCGCCGCGCCCGCACCACGCGGCTGCCGGCCTCGACGACCGGATCGTCGGCGACGCCCGCCCGCAACCGGTACTCCTGCTCGGTGGCCGGGAACTCGGTGTGGGTCACCGCATAGGCGAAGGAGGGCACGTGTCCCGGCTTGCCGCCGATCGCCGGTGTCCACGCGGGCAGGTCGACCAGCCAGCGCGACGCGACGCGCTCGCTGCTCGACCGCAGGTCGCCGCGCGGGGCGCACAGCAGGTGGCGGTCGGCCGCCCTCAGGGCGGCCAGCAGGCGCCGCTGCTCGCGACCCACCCGGTCGCGGCGCAAGGGCAGCTCGCCCCCGGCGAGGCGCCGCTCACCGTCGGGCAGGAGCGAGTCGTCATGGACGGGGGCCGGCAGGGTGCCCTCGGCCATCCCGAGGACGATGACGAGGTCGAGATCGAGGCCGACGGCGAACGACAGCGGCCCGACCAGCACGCCCTCACCGAACCGTCCGACGCGCCCGAGGTCGGCGTCGAGCTCGAGCTCCAGCGTGCGGCGGAACACCTCGAGCGACGGTGGATCGTCGATGCCGTCGAGCGAGGCGAGCCGTTCGAGGGCGGCCTCCACCCGGTCGGCCGCCCGCTGCTCGTCGAGCGGCCACTCGGCGTGCCGGCCCGGGTCGCCGAGCACGCGGGCGGCGAGGCCCCGCAGCCACCGCACCCGCCTGCTCCAGGGCTGGGGCGCCGCCGCGGCGTCGGCCAGGTCGTCGATGAGCCCGACGATGATCGCCGCCATGTCGCGGACACGCTGTGCCCTGCGCCGCGTCCGCTCCACGGCCTCGCGGCGCCGCTCGGCACCGCTTTCGTCGAACGGATCGGTGCCGGCCACCTCGATGTCGATCGCGCGGCGGTCGAGCTCGACGGCCAATCGCTCGAGGCGCTGGCTCCATTGGTCGCGCCCGGCCACGACGCCCGCCTGGCGCGACACGCGCTGCCATTCCGCTGCGGGGGCCCGGCGCGACGACCCGGACTCGCCGGCACTGCGGCCGAGCAGGCCGACCACGTCGGCGCGCCTGAAGTCGTGGTCGGCAAGGGCGAGCAGGTCGAGGAGGGCGCGTCCGGCAACGCTTCCTGCGAGGGGGCGGACGGCGGCGCCGTTGCGGGGAACCCCGGCGGCCTCGAGGTGTTCGTGCACCAGGCGGCCGTATGGCTCGCGTGCACCGAACAGGATCGCGATGCGTTCGAGCGGCGTGCCCCCACGGGCGGCATCGACCACCGCCCGGACTGCCGCCCGCACCTCGTCGTCGGCGTCGGATGCGGTGAGCACGCAGGTGGTGTCGCCGGGCCCCGGCGCCAACGGGACATCGGTTGCCGGCGGCTCGACACCAACGCGAGCGAGCGAGCGCCGGACTCCCGCGTCGGCTGCCTCCGCCGCGGTGACGCCCGCGAGCATCGTGGTGGGACAGACATCGCTCACGGCGGCCACGAGACGGGCCTGCCGCTGGAGCAGATCCTGGGGGAGGTGCACGATCACGTGGCCGAGCTCGCGCCCGACACGCGCCGGTTCGGCGGCCACGGCGTCGATCGCGGCCTCCGTCAGGTCGGCCTCGTCGTACCAGCCGGCGCTCAGGTTCTCCCGAGCCTGGCGACAGAGCCGCACCACATCGCCGGCTCGCCGCCCCGCCCGCGCCAGCGCGTCCAGGCCCCGGGCGGAGACGTCGGACAGCTCCCCGAAGGCCGCCACGAGCGCAGCCTCGGTGGCCGGGTGCTCGGCCACGGGCGCGAACATGCCCGGGTCGCGGCGGAGCACCCTGCGCAGGGCGGCGGCGAGCACCGGCGTCGACACCGGGCGACGTCGGTGCGCCGCCAGCCGCGGCGCCCCGAGCAGCTCGGCCAGCCGGTAGACCGTGAGGAAGCTCACCGCCGCCACTCCCGCACCGCCGTCGCTCACCGGCCCGAGCGAACCGCTGGCCAGCGCCCGCCGGGCGGTCACACCGACGTGATTGGCCGGCACGATCACCGTGGCCGGTGCCAGCGGATCGCCCTGCTTGGCCGCGGTGATGGCACGCCGCAGCGCCTGGAGGGCGGGGCGCCCGTACGCGGTGACCACGACGTCGAAGGGCATGTGGCCAGGCTATGCACGGGGTGTGACACTCAGGGTGGAGGGCTACGAGGCCCAGCGGATGGGGCGCTTCGAGGGCACCACTGCGTGGGATTTCATGCTGGGCCGCAGCTCGACAGCTGGGCTCCCGGCAGCGCTGACCACCGTGCGCGAAGACGTGCCCGTGCGCTGACGGACTACGGCCGACTGTCGTCCGAGGCCGACTCCGACACGGCGCCGCCGCGGGTCGCCTCCAGCGGCACCTGTCCGCTGATGTGGGGGACCTGGATGTCGACGGTGACCGTGCCGTGCTGCCGCTCGTAGCGCACGACGTTGAACGCGGCCGCGTACACCACCAACCGTGCCGTCAGCGCGAGCCAGGCCAGGATGGCGAAGACCACGCCCAGCGACCCGTAGAGCGCCGACGACGATGCCACGGCCCGCGGCACGAACACCGATCCGACGACCTTGAGCACCTCGAGGCCGACGCCGCCCAGCACGGCGCCGGGCAGATGGACGCGCCACGGGAGGTTCACATTGGTGAGCACCACGAACATCCACACGAACAGCAGGACGTCGAGGACGAACCCGGCCAGGATCGTGGCCACGGTTGCCGGTCCCGGTAGCTCGTTGAGCAGTGGACCGAGGGCCATGGAGCCGAGGAACAACAGTCCCGCGCCCACCAGCCAGGCCACCGCCACCAGCCGGGAGGTGATCCCGCGGCCCTTCACCTGCCAGGTGGCGTTCAGGGCGTTCTCGAGCGCTCCCGCCACCCCGAGGCCCGCCCACGCCAGGCCGACCAGCCCCACCACCGAGGCCGTTCGCCGGCTGCCCTGGGCGGTGTCGATGGCGTCGGTGACCTGGTCGGCCGCCTTGCCCTCGAGCCCGAGTTGGTCGACGACCTCGGCCGCGAAGTCGGCATCGCTGGCCGAGACGAAGCCGAGGACGGCCACGCCGACCAGCAGCAGGGGGAACAGCGACAGGAAGCCGCCGAGCGCGATCGATGACGACAACGGACCGCCGCCGACCGCCCCCACCCGCTCATGGATCGGCAGGATCGACCGCACGATCGGGAGCTGTCGAAGGCGTTCCATACCCCATGTCGTACCCCCAGAAGGGGTCGGTCGTTCGGCGGGTTGCAGGATGTAGGTTGCGCGAGTGACCGCCGACGGCTCCGCGACCCGCGCCACCGTGGCCGCCGACGTCGACCGCGGGCGCATACCGACGCACATCGCATGCGTGATGGACGGGAACGGCCGGTGGGCGCAGCGCCGGGGCCTTCCCCGAACCGAGGGCCACGCCGCCGGCGAGCAGGCCCTGTTCGACGCCGTCGAGGGGGCCCTCGACATCGGTTTGCGCTGGCTCACGGCGTGGGCGTTCTCGACCGAGAACTGGCGGCGGCCGGCGGACGAGGTCCGCTACCTGATGGGGTTCAACGAGGCGCTGCTGGTGCGGCGGCGGGACGAGCTGCACGACAAGAACGTGCGGGTGCGGTTCATCGGGCGGCGCGACTGGCGCGTCCCCCGGCGGGTGTTGCGCCGCATGGACGAGACCGTCGACCTGACGCGCCGCAACACCGGGCTGACCCTCACGATGGCGTTCAACTACGGCGGCCGGGCCGAGATCCTCGACGCCGTCCGGGAACTGGTGGCGTCGGGGACGCCCGCCGACAAGATCACCGAGAAGCGGGTCCGCGACCACCTGTACGCCCCCGACATGCCCGACCCCGACCTGGTGGTGCGCACGTCGGGGGAGTTCCGCCTCTCCAACTTCATGCTCTGGGAACTGGCCTACAGCGAGCTGGTCTTCACCGACGTCCTGTGGCCCGACTTCCGGCGCGAGCACCTGTTCGACGCCATCCTCGAGTACCAGAACCGGGAACGCCGCTTCGGGGGCGTCCGGTTGGGCTAGTGGACGCCCCGGTCGACTAGTGAGCCTCTACCGCGACCGTGGGGTCGTGCTGCGGACCTACAAGTTGGGCGAGGCCGACCGCATCGTCATCCTGCTCACCCGCGGGCACGGCAAGGTTCGGGCGGTGGCCAAGGGGGTGCGCAAGACGAAGAGCCGGTTCGGCGGCCGGCTCGAGCCGCCGCGCCACGTCGACCTGTTGGTCTACGAGGGCCGTGAGCTCGACATCGTGAGCCAGGCCGAGACCATCGACCACTTCCGGACCGTGCGCGACGACCTCGACCGGCTCGGCCAGGCGGTGTCGATGCTCGAGGCCGCCGACCAGCTGGCACAGGAGCGGCAACCCAACGCCCAGCTGTACGACATGCTGGTCGGCGCCCTACGCGCCCTGGCGGCGCAGGATGCACCGCTGGTGGTGGCCGGCTTCTTCCTCAAGGCTCTCGCGCTCGAGGGCTTCGGGCCCCACGTAGAGGCGTGCGTCGTCTGCGGCTCGCCCGGTCCGCTGGTGTCGTGGGCGATCGAGGAGGGCGGCCTGCGCTGCGGCGCCCACCGGCAGGGACCGGCGGTGAGCCCGGAGGCGGTCGACGTCATCCAGCAGATCCTCGGCGGCCGGCTGGGGAATGCGCTCAACGAGACCCGGCCACCGGTGGTCTCCGAGGTGGACCACCTCGCCACCCGAGCGCTGGAGCACCAGCTCGAGCGGCGGCTGCGTTCCGTCACCGCGCTCCATCGCACCTGACCCCGCCGCACCGGAGATCCGGGGCCCGCGACGTCAGAGCGGCTTCCACTCCTTGGCGCCGTCGTCCCAGCCGAGCCAGTGTCCCCGCTCGGCGGACCACACGATGTACGTGCCCCGGGCCGGATCCCATTGCGGGTTGTAGTCGGGTGCGGCCGCCTCGGCCGTCGGCTCCGCCGCCGAGGGCTGCTCGGTCGTCGCCGCATTTCCGGCCGGGGTGCCGGCGGCCGGCTCGACGTCGGCCGGCGCGACGTCGGTCGGCGCCGCCCCGGGCGCGGGAGCTGTCCCCACGGGGCGCTGTGGCGCTGCGGACGCCTCGGCACGCTCCGCTGGCTCGGCGGGCGCACCCGCGGGCGACTCGTCGGCGGTCGCCCGCGGTGGGGCGGTCTCGGGCGGTGGGGCGGCCTCGGGGGCCGGAGCCCACGTCGGTGCGGGCCCCCACGTCGGGGGCGGGGCCCACGACTGCGGCTGGCCTGCGGGTGGCCGGTCGCCGGGATAGCCGGGATATCCCGGGTACGCGGTGTAGTTCGTCGTCATGCCCGGCACGGCGATCGGGTGGCCCATGTACTGGCGGTCCACCACGAAGGTCTTGGCCGCCATGTCGCCGACCCGGCGATGGCCCCGGCTGGTCAGCGCCACGATGAAGCCGACCAGGCCGGCGCAGAGCCCGTCCACGATGAGGAACAGCCAGCGGACGATCGCCCGGCCGATCCCCGGCGCCCGCCCGTCCTCGGCGACGGTCCGTATCCCGAACAGCAGCTTGCCCGGCGTCCAGCCCTTCAGTCCCTGGATCAGGACGTAGATGAGGACGCTCAGGCCGAGGAAGGCGATCCAGGGCGCCACCGGGACCCCGTCGCTGAAGTAGACCCGGTCGCCCGCGTCGACGCAGACCCCCTCGTTCCGGTCCATGTAGTCCTCGCAGAAGTCGGTGCCGGACTGGTCGAGGTCGGACTCCTCGAGAAACTCGAGCTCGTTGGTGAACAGCGCCACCGAGGGAGCGAGGATGATCACCGAGTCGACGACCCACGCGGCCACCCGGCGCCCCATGACCGCCGTCGGGTCGGCCGCCGTAGCCGCCGGGGCGTACGACGGCTCGGTCGTCGGATACGGATAGGACGAGGCCACGGGCGCGTGTCTACCACCGCCCCGACCGGCGCTTCCGAGGTCGGCGACCACCGCACGGCGTTCTGGGTGCCGGCCGGCGGTCCGTACACTTGGGCGCCATGCCCCCGGCCCCCGATCCGTCGCTGTTCGACAAGGTCGTCAACCTGTGCAAGCGGCGGGGCTTCGTGTTCCCGTCGGCCGAGATCTACGGCGGATTCCGCTCCACCTACGACTACGGGCCGGTGGGCGTGCTGCTCCTGCGCAACGTCAAGGAGGAGTGGTGGCGCTCGATGGTGCAGCTGCGCCACGACGTCGTCGGCCTCGACGCCGCCATCCTGTCGCCGCCGGCGATCTGGGAGGCGTCGGGTCACCTGCAGAACTTCACCGACCCACTGGTGGACTGCCGCAAGTGCCGCGAGAGGTTCCGCCTCGACAAGCTCGACGACCCCAACGAGTGCCCCAACTGCCACGCCAAGGGCAGCTTCACGGAGGCCCGCCACTTCAACCTCATGTTCAAGACCTATGCGGGGCCGGTCGAGGGAACCGGTGCGGAGGTCTACCTGCGCCCCGAGACGGCCCAGGGCATGTTCGTGAACTTCAAGAACGTGGTGGAGACGTCGCGCAAGCGGCCGCCGTTCGGCATCGCCCAGATCGGCAAGTCGTTCCGCAACGAGATCACGCCCGGGAACTTCGTGTTCCGCACCCGCGAGTTCGAGCAGATGGAGATGGAGTACTTCGTGCCGCCGGACGAGGCGGGGAAGTGGTACGAGTACTGGTGCGACGAGCGGCTGCGGTGGTACGTCGACCTCGGGATCCCGGACGACCAGCTGCGGCTGCGAGCCGCACGACGAGGAGGAGCTGTCGCACTACTCGTCGGCCACGTCCGACGTGGAGTTCCTGTTCCCATGGGGTTGGGACGAGCTGGAAGGCATCGCCAACCGCACCGACTACGACCTGCGCCAGCATGCGCAGGCCTCGGGGGAGAGCCTCGACTACTTCGACCCGGCGCTGGGCGAGCGGTACGTCCCGTACGTCATCGAGCCGGCGGCCGGCGCCACCCGCACGGCCATGGCGTTCCTGATGGCGGCCTACGACGAGGAGGAGGTGGCCCGGGAGGGTCAGGGCCAGGGCGAGAGCCGCACGGTGCTTCGCTTCCACCACCGCATCGCGCCGTACAAGGTGGCGGTGCTGCCCCTGTCGAAGAAGCCCGAGCTTCAGGAGCCGGCGCACGAGGTCCTCGGACTGCTCCAGCCGCAGTACATGTGCGACTACGACGAGACCCAGGCCATCGGCCGCCGTTACCGGCGACAGGACGAGCTGGGCACGCCGTACTGCGTGACGATCGACTTCGAGACGCTCGACGACCGGGCGGTCACGGTGCGGGATCGCGACTCGATGGCGCAGGATCGGGTGGCGATCGACGCGCTGCTCGATCACCTGGGGCCGAAGCTGTCCTGACGCCGCCGGGACGGTCGGCGATCCAGATCATGGTGCGACCCGAATGCGGCGGTGCGAGCGTCTCGTCGCCATCGATGCGGTCGAGTCGGTAACCGAGCCGGGCCGGCACCGCAGCGCTGGCACTGTTGGCCTCGTCGCAGTGGATCTCCACCCGTTCGACGTCGGGCAGAGTCCAGGCCGCGTCCGTGAGCGCCCGGGCCGCCCCGGTGGCGTGGCCGCGCCGCGTGTGGTCGACGTGAACCCAGTAGCCGATCTCGATGGCCGCCGTACCGATCCGGCGCATCAGCCCGCAGCCCCCGATGATGCCTCGTTCATCGGCCGGGAGGATGGCGAACTCGTAGTCAGTTCCGTCGGCCCAGCTGGCGTCCGCCATAACCAGTCGGTCGCGCTGCACCGGCGCCTCGGCGGCGACGGGAACGGCCCAGGGCATCCAGCGACGCAGGTGGGCGAGGCTCGCGCCCACGGCCTCGGCGAACGCGTCGGCGTCGGTCGGCCGCGCCCGGCGTAGCACGGCCCCGCTGGCGGTCGGCAGGCGCTCGGGCGGGTGACCGTGGTCCGCGGATTCCGGCGCCCGAGCGGGCGGGCGGGCGGGTGCGGCCCGGAATCGCACGCCGATGCCCGCGCCCAGCTCGCGGTCGGCCCAGGCGTAGGCGGACGCCGCGCGGCGCCAGCGGTGGCCCGACCGGGGTGGCGCTAGGCGTGGCGTCGAAGCGGACGAAGCCACCTTGGCTCGACGGGCCCGTGGTGATGACCCCGTTGGCCTCGTCGGGGTCGGGCGCCGCCTCGCAGCCGTCGTCGGTCGCGACCACGGGGTGCTGGCGGGTCTCGCGCCAGCGCGTCTGTCCGGCCACCCAGCCACCGCCCGCCCGGTGGGCGTCGGCCGCGGCCACGATGGCCTCCTCCAGTTCGTCGGGCGGCACGGGGCACGGCCACCCGGAGGCGATGGCCCAGTGGAATGCCACGAGCGGCAGATCGGTCACGCCCCCGACCAGCGGCGTGAAGCCCGCCCCCAGGCGGGGATTCACCTCGGTCGGCCTGAAGCCGTCGTCGGTCAGAACCCCGTCGATCGTGTAGCAACCGCGGAAGCCGACCTCGTCCCGCAGCAGCGAACCCACCCGGCGGGCCACGATCCGCATCTTCGCCCGGTCGGCCTCGGGCGGATCGAAGAAGGTGGCGGCGCCCCCGTAGTGGAGCGTCGGCGGATCTGCGGACCGCAGCGTGATCGCCTCTACCGGACGGAACACCGCGACGCCATCGTCGGTGGCGAAGCCGTGGATGTTGCAGGGTGTTCCCTCCAGGAAGGGTGCGACCCGGACCGACCGGCACCGGCCGGCGAACCAGCGCTGGGCGCGGTCCGCCTGCGCGTCGTCGGTCACCCAGCGCACGAAGGTGCCACCGCCGTTGAAGCCCTCGCTGGCGTCTCCCGCCCAGACGGTCCCCTGCCCCCGGTCGAGCCGGGCGCCGGCGATGCCAAGGGCGCTGCGGTCGCCCGCCGCCACGACCTCGCATGGTGGACGGTCGACGCCCGCGCGGTCGAACAGCGCGTCGTTGGTCGTCTTGTCCTCGAGCGCGACCCACTCCGGCCGGCGGCCACCGACCACGGCCCGGCCGCCGAGGCTCGTGACCGCCTGGAAGGGCGCCACGAGCATCAGGGCATCGCCCTGCGGGTCGAACCGGTCGAGCGCCTCCGTCACCACGGACACCGAGGGATCGGCGGCGACACGCTCGAACTGCCGAAACTCGTCCACGGGGTCCGAGGCTCGGATGTCCAGGTCGATCCATTCGGCCTCTTCGGGGTCGGGCAGGTCGCCTGTCCCGAGCGTGGTGCCCACGACGAGGACCCTTCCGGCACCCAACGTGCGCAGCTGATGGATCCAGCGGGGGGTTGCGGCGACGGGCATGCCTGCCAGGACGACCGGCCGGCCCCCGATCCAATCGCCGACGGCGCTGCGGATTCGTTCCGCGACTTCGCTCGGCAAATCAGTCCTCGCCCCGGCGGATGCGGCGGGCATGGGTGCGCAGGACCTCGCTCGACTGCGCCAGCAGGTCCGCGAAGACCGCCAGCTCCTCGTCCGAGAGGTCGCGGTGCAGCGCCCGCATGTCGGCGATCAGCCCATCGAACATCGGCCCGATCCGCGCCATCGACTCGGGCACGAGGTGTACGACCACCCGCCGGCGGTCGCCGGGGTCGCGCCCCCGGGTGATGAAGCCCGCGCTCTCGAGGCGATCCAGCACGCCGGTGACCGCACCCGTCGTCAGGCCCGTGAGCTCGGCGAGCTGGCCGGCCGTGAGCGGTTCGGGGAGCGCCTCGTTGAGCAGCAGCACGCATCCCCAGTCGGTGGAGTGCAGACCCAACCGGTCGGCACATGCGGCGAGGAGCATGGACGACGAGTTGCCCAGCGCTCGGCCGGCGACCAGGACGGCGTCAGACAGCTGGGCGCGGCGCGCCGGGGCGTCCACGCGGCTCCCTCTCGTGACGGCTCGACATCGCTGTGCCAGTCTGGCTCAGACGCCAAGAATATCCATTGCGGCTGAGAGTCTCAGTCGTTAAGGTAACTCACCCGCCGCCGCGACAACACAGAGAGCGGACGACCCGCACGAGCGTCCGTTCTGCCCGCCAAGTGTCTTGTCTCCGGAGGTTTCCGCATGATGCAGCGCCTCGCCCGCTCTTGTTATCGGCGCCGCTGGCGGGTCCTGGGTGCATGGGTCGTCCTCCTGGTCGGCCTGTTCGCCCTCAACTCGTCGTTCGGCGGCAAGTTCCTGGACGAGTTCGACCTGCCGGGATCCGAGAGCCAAGAGGCGGTCGACCTGCTCGAGGAGCACGGCTTCGAGGACCGCGCGGGCGCCACTGGGCAGATCGTCTTCAAGGCTGACGACGTCAACGACCCCACGGTCCAGCGCGACATGGAGGCGTTGTTCGACGAGGTCGGCCAGATCACCGCCCCGAGCCAGGTGGTGAGCCCGTACAGCCCGGAGGGCGCCCACCAGATCAGCCAGAGCGGCCCTGAGGCGGGCAGGATCGCCTATGCCGAGGTCAACCTCGCCGACCGCGACAGCGACGAGCTGTACGACATCGGAACCGAAGCCCGGGAGGCCGTGGCCGATGCCGACATATCCGGCGTCGAGGTGGAGCTGGGCGGCGACATCGCCTTCGAGCAGCCCGAGTTCTCGAGCGAGGCGATCGGCTTCGTCGCCGCGCTGATCATCCTGCTCATCGCCTTCGGTTCGCTGCTGGCCGCCGGCTTGCCGCTGATCACCGCCATCTTCGGCATCGTCACCGGCATCGCCATCGTCGGGCTGGTGGTCAACGTCATCGGCATGCCGAGCTTCTCCAACCAGGCGGTGGCGATGATCGGCATCGGTGTCGGGATCGACTACGCGCTGTTCATCGTCACCCGCTACCGCGAGGGCCTGAGCGACGGGATGACGCCGGAGTGCGCCACGATGCGGGCGCTCGACACCGCGGGCCGGGCCGTGCTCTTCGCGGGCAGCACGGTGATCATCGCCATTCTGGGCCTGTTCACGATCGGCCTGGACCTGATCCGGGGCCTGGCGGTCGGCATCTCGATCGGCGTGCTGATGACGATGCTCGCGTCGCTCACCCTCTTGCCGGCCATCCTCGGTTTCGTCGGCACCAACATCGACAAGCTCGGCCTGCCCCACCGCCGGCGCGCCGACCGCACCGGCCGGCAGTCGTTCTGGTATCGCTGGAGCCGGGTCATCCAGCACCGGCCCTGGCCGGCCCTGCTGGCCTCCGCGGCCGTCCTGCTCCTGCTGACGATCCCACTCTTCGGGCTCCGCCTGGGGTTCGGCGATGCCGGCAACCAGCCGACCGACCAGACCGTCCGGCGGGCCTACGACCTGATGTCCGAGGGCTTCGGCCCCGGGGCCAACGGGCCGCTGCTGCTGGCCGCCGAGACCCCGGGCGGGCAGTCCGACCTGCAGGCGCTGGATGCCCTGTCCGCCGAGCTCAACCAGACCGAAGGGGTCGTCTTCGCGACGGCACCGATCCCCAACGACTCCGGAGATGCGGCCATCATCCAGGTGCAGCCGACCACGTCGCCCCAGGACAAGGAGACCGCCCACCTGGTGAACCGCCTGCGCGACGACGTCATCCCCGATGCCGTCGCGGGCACGACCGCCGACGTGAAGGTGGGTGGTGCGACGGCTGCGGTCGTCGACTTCTCGCGCTACACCGCGGATCGTCTGCCGTGGTTCATCGGCGCCGTGCTCCTGCTGTCGTTCCTACTCCTGATGGTCGTGTTCCGGAGCCTGCTGGTGCCGCTCAAGGCCGTGATCATGAACCTGCTGTCGGTGGGGGCCGCCTACGGGATCCTCGTCGCGGTCTTCCAGTGGGGCTGGGGGGACAGCCTGCTGGGGGTCGGCCGCGAGGGCCCGATCGAGGCCTGGATCCCGATAATGCTCTTCGCCGTGATCTTCGGCCTGTCGATGGACTACGAGGTGTTCCTCCTGTCCCGCATCCGGGAGGAATACGACCGCACGCACGACAACGCGACGGCAGTCGCCAACGGCCTCGCCGTCACCGCCCGGGTCATCACCGCGGCCGCGGCCATCATGTTCTGCGTGTTCATCAGCTTCGTGCTCGGCGACGATCGGTCACTGAAGATGTTCGGGTTCGGGCTGGCCATGGCGGTGCTGATCGACGCCACGATCGTGCGGCTGGTGCTCGTGCCCTCGACGCTGGAGCTGCTCGGCGACCGCAACTGGTGGCTGCCGCGGTGGCTCGATCGCATCCTGCCGGTGGTCCACGTCGAGGCCGAGCCGGAGGTGGTGGCGGGAACTGCGCCCGAGCTGCGTGAGCCCGAACGGGTGGGCTGAGCGGCCGTTCGGCGGCGAAACCGGAGGAACCTGCCGCGGGATTGGTGGCCAGAGCAACCAATCCCGCGGCAGGTTCGCTCAGTCGTCGTCGGACCGCCAGGCCCGTGAGCGCTTTCGTTCGGCGGCCCGGCGCTTGGCCTCGAGCCGGGCCTCGTGTGCGGCCCGCGACGGTCGGGTGGGACGGCGGGGGGCGGCGACCATCGCGGCCTCGTCGAGGGCGGCGGCGAGGCGACCCCGGGCGGTGCTGCGGTTGCGCCACTGCGAGCGCGACTCGCTGGCGTGCGCCCGCGCCACCGTGCCAAGGCGAAGGCGGACCCGGTCGGCGCCCGGACCTTCGAGCGCCGTGAGGTCCGCCACGACCTCCACCGCGGAGGCGGTGACGTTGCGGTGCTGACCGCCCGGCCCGGAGCCCCGGGCGAACCGTTCGTCGAGCGCGGCCGCCGGGAGGCGCAATCCCCGCCGCGTCACCAGGTCGCCGTCAGTCATGCACGCGACTCACGGCTGGAGCAGCGCGCCGAGGCGGCGACCGGCAACGCGGAGCCCGAACCATCCCATGCCGGCCAGGTAGGCGGCGTGGGCCAGCAGCACGGGCGACAGCTCACCGAGGACGAGAGCCCGTTCCAGGGCGACGCCCTGATAGAGGGGACTCAGCCGCACCACCCATGCCAGCACGCCGGGTACTCGCTCAGCGGGAAGAAGGTGGCAGAGAACAGGAACAGCGGCACGATGGCGAGCTGGATGTAGCTGAAGTCGACGTAGGAACGCATGAAGGACGCGCAACCCATGCCCGCACCCGCGAACCCGAACCCGATGAGGCCCGCTGCGGGCAGGGCCAGGATCGCCCACGCCGACGGCGTCAGGCCCAACGCTGCCATCGCCACCAGGAAGGCCCCCGAGTAGAGCAGCCCACGCAGCAGCGCCCAGGCCATCTCCCCGCGCACCACGTCCACAACGCCCAGCGGGGACGCCAGCATCCCGTCGAAGGTCTTCGCATACTTGAACTTGAAGAAGAAGCCGAACGTCGTGTCCATCACCGCGCCGTTCATCGCCGACGTCGCCAGCATGGCCGGCGCCACGAACAGGTCGTAGGGGATCGGCCGACCATTGGGGCCCGGAACCTCGCCGACGAGCGCGCCCACGCCGATGCCGATCGAGAACAGGTAGAAGACCGGTTCGAAGAAGCCGGTCACGAACGGCGCCCACATGCGCAGGTATGCCCGGGCGTTGCGCTCGACCACCCGCCAGGCCCGCTGGGGGCCCAGAAGGGCTACCGCCGTGCTCACGGCGCCAGCCTCGACGCGAAGTTGCGCACGCCGAACCAGCACCCGACCGCGATGCAGGCCCCGAGGTAGGCGACGTGGCCGACGGACGCGAGCGTGAGGGACCCGGTCGTCGCCCCACGGCACAGCTCGACGCCGTGCCACAGCGGCGAGACCCAGGCCACCGGCTGCAGCCACGCCGGGAGCTGGTCGACGGGGAAGAAGGTCCCCGAGAACAGGAACAGCGGCACGATCCCCACCCGCAGGATGACCGGAAACCCGAGGTCGCTGTCCTGGACCGCGGAATAGGCGCTCAGCGGCGCAGCGAACGCCAGGCCGGTGAGCGCCGCCGCGGGCACGGCGAGCACGGCCCACGGCGACAGCACGGCACCGAGCACCGTCGCGACGACGATGAAGATGGTGGCGTTCATCGCCTCGCGGGCGCCGATCCAGAGGACCCAGCCGCCGAACACGTCGCCCGGCCGCAGCGGGGTCGCGGCGGCGCCGTGGAAGCTGCGGATCCACTTCATCCCGCCCATCACCGGCCACAGCGACTGCCCGGCGGCTCCCTGCATGGCGCTCGCAGCGAGGATCCCGGGTGCGACGAACGCCAGGTAGTCGACCCCGCCCACCGACCCCGTGTTCTCGTCGACCAAGCCACCGAGGCCGAGGCCGATCGCGCCAAGGAACATCAACGGCATGAGGACGAGCGTCAGCGCCGAGCTGCGCCAGAAGCGACGCCACAGGCGCGCCTCGCGTTCCGCGACCCGGAGCATCGGCACGGCCGCCGCCAGCGTGTCGAACGGTGACCGGGCCGTGACCTGCGCAGCGTCACTCATCCAGGGTGCGCCCCGTGAGGGTGAGGAAGACGTCCTCGAGCGTGCCACGGCGTACCAGCACGGAGTCGGGCCGTATGCCGTTGCTCGTGACCCGCGCCAGCGCTTCGTCGCCCTGCGAGGTGTACAGCAGCACGCGGTCGCCCAGCGGCTCGACGTGGTCTCCGAGTGTGGCGAGCGGCCCGAGTGCCGCGTCCTGCTGCTCCGGCAGCCTGAACCGGAGCTCGACGACCTCGCGCGTGCAGTACCGGTCGATCAACTGCCGGGGCGATCCCTCGGCCACGATGCGTCCGTCGTCCATGATCACGAGGCGATCGCAGAGCTGCTCGGCCTCGTCCATGTAATGGGTGGTGAGCACGAGGGTCACGCCTTCACGCTTGAGCCGGTAGAGGCGCTCCCAGAGCAGGTGGCGGGCCTGGGGATCGAGCCCGGTGGTGGGCTCGTCGAGCAGGACCAGCTCGGGCCGGTTGATGAGCGAGCGGGCGATGATCAGCCGGCGCTTCATCCCGCCGGACAGGGGATCGACCCGCGACGTGCGGCGGTCGTCGAGGCGGGCGAAGTGCAGCAGCTCGGTGGCCCGCTCCCGGATCTGCGCCATGGGCAGGCCGAAGTAGCGCCCGTAGATCACGAGGTTGTCCCAGACCGTGAGCTCGGTGTCGAGGTTGTCCTCCTGGGGGACCACGCCGAGTCGGGCCCTGATCGCCGGACCGTCGGTCCTCGGGTTCATCCCCAGGACACGCAGCTCGCCTTCGGTGATGGGCGATACGCACGCGATCATCCGCATGGTCGTGGTCTTGCCGGCGCCGTTGGGCCCCAGGAAGCCGAAGACCTCGCCACGCTCCACCGCGAAGTCGACGCCGTCGACCGCGACGTACTCGCCGAAGCGCTTGGTCAGCGCCTTGGCCTCGATCAGCGGCGCGCTGGCTGCTTCGACCGGTTCGGGCATCACGCCGAACCTACCGGTGTGCTGCGACGGTCGAGCCAGCCGTTTCCCGGCACGGTCGGTGGCGCCGGCACACGATGGTCCATGATTGCGCCGTTCGCACCGGCCTGCGCGGCGTGCGTCCGGTTCATCGCCCACGTGGGTGATGTAGGTGACGCCCCGGTTGGCGAGTGTCAGATCGCGGGCCCGAGGGAGGTGAGACGCGCGCCCCATGGCACCTGAGGAGCTAACCGAGCCGCCGCTCGGGACGGTCACGTTCGTGCTCGCCGACGTCGAACCCGAGTCCGCCATCGAACGACCCGAGCGGATCATCGACGCCGCGGTGGCAACCCACGGGGGGACCCGGCTCGACCGCCTGGGCCAGGGAGCCGGCGCAGTGGCCGTGTTCGAGTCCGCCGGAGACGCCGTCGCCGCCGCGCACCAGATCCAACGCACCCTGACGGGGGATGCCCGCACGGAGCTGTCCGGGGGACGGCTGCGGCTGGGCATCCACACCGGGGAGGCGGAGGCCCGCGAGCACCAGGCCTACGGGGGGCCGGCGCTCCACCGCGGCGCTCGCGTGCGGGACGTCGCGCACGGCGGACAGGCGCTGCTGTCGTCGGTGACCGCGTCGCTCGTCGCCGACGCGCCGCCGTCCGGCGCCTGGCTGGTGGACCTAGGGACCCACCGGCTGCGGGATCTGTCGCGCCCGGAGCGGATCTTCGAGCTGCGCTTCGAGGAGCTCGCGAGCGAGTTTCCGCCGCTGCGGTCCCTCGATGCGCTGGCAAACAACCTCCCGCTGCAGGTCACGAGCTTCGTCGGCCGGGGTCGCGAGCTGGCCATCGTGGAGGGGCTGCTCGGCAGCCACCAGTTGGTCACGCTCACGGGCTCGGGCGGCTGCGGCAAGACCCGCCTGGCGATGCAGGCGGCGGCGGGCCTGGCGGACCGGTGGCCCGATGGCGTCTGGTGGGTCGATCTGGGCCCGGTGACCGATCCCACGCGGGTCGCCGAGCTGGTGGCGGCCAGCACCCGGGTGATGGTCGAACCCGCCGGGGGGCCCCTGCGGGCGTTGACCGTGCACCTCAGGGACAGCCGCCTGCTGATCTGCCTGGACAACTGCGAGCACGTGGTCGACCCCACCGCCGAGGTGGTGGACGCGCTGCTGCGCTCCTGCCCCGAGGTGTCAGTGCTGGCCACCAGCCGCGAGCCGCTCGGCGTCGCGGGGGAGACCGTTTGGCGGGTGCCGTCGATGGTCGAGGCCGAGGCCGTCCGCCTGTTCGCCGACCGGGCCAACCACGTCGTGCCCGGGTTTGTGGTCGACGACGGCAACCGCGACGCCGTCCATACCGTCTGCCAGCGACTCGACGGCATTCCGCTGGCCGTCGAGCTGGCCGCCGCGTGGGTGCGGGCGTTGACGCCCGCGCAGATCGCGGCAGGGTTGGACGACCGCTTCCGGCTGCTGGCCGGCGGGCCGCGGGGTGTGACCGCCCGCCAGCAGACACTGGAGGCCTCGGTCGAGTGGAGCTACGACCTGCTGGACGAGGCCGACCGCAGGTTGTTCCGGCAGCTGTCCGTGTTCTCTGGCGGCTTCACCCTCGATGCCGCCCGAGGCGGTCTGCGCCGGCCCGGGCGGGGAGGACGTGCTCGTCCCCCTCGGGCGCCTTGTCGACAAGTCGTTGGTCCTGGCCGACCAGGGCGCCGGCCAGGCGCGATACCGGCTCCTGGAGACCATCCGCCAGTACGCCCGCGACCGGCTGCGGGAGGCCGGGGAGGCGGCAGCTTGCCATGACCGTCACCTCGACCACTTTCTCGCCCTCGCGGAGGAGGCGGAGCCCGAGCTCTACCTGCCCGACCAGGACGCCTGGCTGGCGCGGCTCGAGGCTGAGCACGACAACCTCCGTGCCGCCCTCGTCTGGGGCCTCTCGTCCGCCCAGCCGGAGCGTGGGCGCCGGCTGGCGGCGGCGCTGCCGCGGCTGTGGATCCTCTATGGCCACGCACACGAGGGCATGGAGCACGTGAAGCGGGCCCTGGCGCTGGCCGCCGATGACCGCACCGGCCTCCAGGCGACGCTCCTGACGGGGGCGGCACAGCTGGGCGCCACGGTCGCGGACTACGGGCTCATGGTCGACGCCGCCCGGCGCGGGCTGGACATCGCCGCGGAGATCGGCGACGACCGGGCCCGCGGCCGGTGCCTCGCCGTCGAGGCCTACGTCCACATGTACCGCGACGACGCCACGGCCCGGCGGATATGCGCCGAGGCCCGCCGCTACGCCGAGGCCGCGGGCGACGAGGCCGGGATCGACGTGGGCCTGGTGCTCGAGGCGGTGGCCCTCACCAGTGGCGACCGCCACGAGGACGCCCGCCCGGTCCTGGATACGGTGGTCGAGCGCTGCCGCCGGCGTGGCGACCGGCTCCTCCTGGCGTTCGCGCTCGGCGCCCAGGTGTACCGCGCCCTGCTCACGGGCGACCCGCCCGCGGCCCGTCGCCTGGCGACCGAGGCGGTGGGGTTGGCGCGGCCCATGGCCGAGTACTTCAGCGTGAGCACCAGCAACCTCGCGTGGGTCACCGGCATCGGCGGCGACATCGAGGGCGGCCTGGACCTCATGCGGCCGGTCGTTCGCTCCGCGCAGGGTGCGGATCACGCGGTCGATGCCCCCTCGATGGCGGTGACGCTGGGCAAGCTGCACCTGTGGGATGGTGACCTGTACGCCGCCCGCCGCTGGTTCGAGCGCGCCGCCCGGTACGGCGACCCGTTCGTCGACAATTGGTTCGTCGCTCGGGCGCTCCCCGGCCTGGCGGCCGTGTGCCGCCGGCTCGGTGAAGCCGACCTCGCCCTCGAACATCTCGAGCGGGCCGATGCGCTCTGCCGGAAGCTGGACGCTCCCCACCCGCTGGCCGAGGCCCTCGACGAGATCGCGGTGCTGGTCGCTGCGGACGAGCCCGAGCGGGCCGAGAGCCTGCACCACGAGGCGCTGGGCATCCGGGTCGACCACGGGCTGCGGACGTTCTACGTGGACAGCCTCGACGCTCTGGCCCGTCATGCGGCGCGGGCCGAGAGCTTTGCCGAGGCCGCCCGGCTCTATGCCGCCGGCGACGCCGGCCGCGAGCGCATGGGCTACCCCCGGCCGCCCGTGGACCACGCCGAGCACGACGCCGAGGTCGCGTCCCTCCGAGCGTCGCTGGGCGATGAAGCCCTCGCCGCCGCGTGGTCGGAGGGCACCGAACTCACGCTCGACGAAGCCGCGGCGTACGCCCGGCGTGCCCGCACCTCACGCAGCCGACCGTCCACGGGCTGGGCCAGCCTCACCCCGACCGAGGTCGAGGTCGTGGGCCTCGCCGCCGACGGCCTCACCAACCCCGAGATCGCGGCGCGGCTGTTCATGAGCCGCAACACCGTCAAGACCCACCTCTCGCACATCTACGCCAAGCTCGGCGTCACCAACCGCACCGAGCTCGCCACGGCCGCCACGGCCCGCGGCGGCCGCCCCGGCTAGCGCCCCCGGGTCCCGCGGCACGGCGGCCCCCCGAGGCATCGAGCACCTCGGGGAATTGGCTCGGTGGGGCGGTCACGGGCCGAAGTTTTGCTCAGTAGGCTCGGCTCTCTACCCCATTCGCTAAGCACGAAGCACAGGAACAGGAATCGCCGTGCCGTACGTCTACGCCTTCGACCATCGCCACAAGCGCCCGCCCATGGACATGAAGGACCTCCTCGGGGGCAAGGGCGCCAACCTCGCCGAGATGACCTCCGTCCTCCGGCTCCCCGTGCCGCCCGGCTTCACCATCACCACCGACGCCTGCCGCGACTACATGCGATCCGGGTGGCCCAAGGGGCTCACCGACGAGGTGGCCCGCCACGTCCGCAACCTCGAGCGCCAGATGAAGCGACGCCTGGGCGACCCGTCCGACCCGCTGTTGGTGAGCGTGCGCTCGGGGGCGAAGTTCTCGATGCCGGGAATGATGGACACCGTCCTCAACCTCGGCCTCAACGACCGCAGCGTGAAGGGCCTGGCGGACGTCACCGACGACGAGCGCTTCGCATACGACTCGTACCGGCGCTTCATCGCCATGTACGCGCGGATCGTGCTCGACCTCGATGGCGCCCGCTTCGACGACGAGCTCGAAGCGGCCAAGGACGACGCCGGCGTGAGCAGCGACGCCGACCTCGGCGCCGATGCGCTCAAGGAGCTGTGCACCACCTACAAGCGCATCGTGAGGGAGGAGACGCGGCGGGCGTTCCCGCAGGATCCGCAGCGCCAGCTGCACGGCGCCATCGAGGCGGTGTTCAACTCCTGGGACAGCTCCCGCGCCCGCGCCTACCGCGACCGCGAGAAGATCCCCCACGACCTCGGCACCGCGGTCAACGTCCAGGCGATGGTGTTCGGCAACCGCGACGACGAGTCGGGAACGGGGGTCGGCTTCACCCGCAACGCCGCGACCGGCGAGGACAGGCCGTACGGCGACTTCCTCGTCAACGCCCAAGGCGAGGACGTGGTGGCCGGCATCCGCAACACCCTCGACCTCGACGACCTCGGCGAGCACTTCCCCGGCGTCAAGGACGAGTTGCTCGACATCTTCGCCCGCCTCGAGGCGCACTACCGCGACATGTGCGACACCGAGTTCACCATCGAGCGGGGCAAGCTCTGGATGCTGCAGACGAGGGTGGGCAAGCGCACCGGCCGCGCCGCGCTGCGCATGGCCGTCGACATGACCAAGCAGGGTCGCGGGCGGGGGTGGTCGATCTCGCGCGAAGAGGCGCTGTTGCGCATCAACGAGGACCACGTCGAGCAGGTGCTCCATCCCCAGTTCGCATCCGCCGACGTGCGGGTGATCGCGTCGGGCCTGGCGGCATCGCCGGGCGCGGCCGTGGGCAAGGCCTACTTCACCGCCGACGCCGCCGCCGAGGCGGCAGCACGGGGCGAGAAGGTGATCCTGGTCCGCAACGAGACCTCGCCCGAGGACGTCCACGGCATGCAGGCCTCCCAGGGCATCCTCACCGCGCGGGGAGGGCTGGTCAGCCACGCGGCCGTCGTCGCCCGCGGCTGGGGGATCCCGGCGGTCGTCGGCGCCGACGCTCTGCGCATCAAGGGCGCGTCCTTCACCGTCGGCGACATCACCGTGTCCGAGGGCGACGTCATCTCCGTCGACGGCACCACCGGGAAGGTGGTGCTCGGCGAGGTGGGGCTGTCGGCCGGCGAGGCACCGCCCGAGCTCGAGGTCATTCTCGGGTGGGCGGACACGATCCGCCGGGGCCGCAATCCCGCCCGCGCCCGCCTGAACGTGCGCGCCAACGCCGACACCGGCGCGGACGCCGCCAACGCCCGCGCCCGCGGCGCCGAGGGGATCGGCCTGTGCCGCACCGAGCACATGTTCCTTGGCGACGACCGCCTGCCGATCGTCCGGGAGATGATCCTGGCCGACACCCCCGACGGCGAGGCGGCGGCGCTGGAGAAGCTGCGCGAGGTGCAGCGCTCCGACTTCGTGGAGATCCTCGAGCCGATGGACGGCCTGCCCGTGACGGTGCGGTTGCTGGATCCGCCACTGCACGAGTTCCTGCCCAGCGTCGAGGAGCTGCGCCTCCGGGAGGCGTTCGAGGGCCTTTCCGACGAGGAGAAGCAGCTGCTCGCCGCCGCCGAGTCGTGGCAGGAGCAGAACCCCATGCTGGGGACGCGGGGCGTGCGTCTCGGGGTGGTCAAGCCCGGCCTTTACGCCATGCAGGTGCGGGCGCTCATGGAGGCGGCGCTCGACCGCGCCAAGGCCGGCGGCAAGCCGGTGGTGGAGATCATGGTCCCGCTCACCGTGAACCGGGAGGAGATGGAGGAGGCGCGCGGCTGGGTCACCGACGCCATCAGCCAGGCACTCAAGGGCTCTCGGCGCCACCTCGACGTCTCGATCGGGACGATGATCGAGACGCCGCGAGCCGCCCTCTGCGCAGACGAGATCGCCGAGGTGGCCGACTTCTTCAGCTTCGGCACCAACGACCTCACGCAGATGACCTTCGGGTTCAGCCGCGACGACGTCGAGTCACGGATGATGCCCGCCTACCTGGCCCATGGGCTGCTGCGCCGCAACCCGTTCGAGTCCATCGACGAGGACGGCGTCGGCGACCTGGTGAACATCGCTGTCGAGCGGGGGCGGTCGACCAACCCCAAGATCAAGCTGGGGGTGTGCGGCGAGCACGGCGGCGACCCGGCGTCGATCGCCTTCTTCCAGCGCGTGGGGCTCGACTACGTGTCGTGCTCCCCGTTCCGGGTGCCAGTGGCCCGGCTGGCTGCCGCTCAGGCCATCGTGGGCGCGGGAGGGTCCGACACGCGCTGACGAGGGCCCTTTCGAGCGCACTCGCCGCCGCCTGTAGGCTGCACGGGTACCGAAGGGGAGTAGCCCTCGATGTGCGTCATCGTCAGGACGGCCTTGTGCCCGGTGACCACGGCCCCAGTGGCGGGCGAGACCTTCGGCTGGAAGTCCGCCTCACCAGCCGGAGGAAAAGGCACCAGTGTCCCTCGCCGTCCTAGCTTCCGAGTCGTCGGGTAGCCGAGAGAACTTCGCCAGCTTCGACGTTCCCATCTGGGTCTGGTTCGCGTTCCTGGCGCTTATCTCGGTCCTGCTCATCGTCGACCTGCTGCTCGTCCACCGCACGCCGCACGCGCCGACCACCAAGGAGGCGGCAATCGAGTCGGCGGTGTGGATCAGCATCGGCGTCGCCTTCACCGGCGCGATCTTCGCGTGGCACGGCGGCCAGGCGGCCGGCGAATACATATCCGGCTACCTGATCGAGAAGAGCCTCAGCGTCGACAACGTGTTCGTGTGGGCGCTGATCATGAGCTACTTCGCGGTGCCCCGGGAGTTCCAGTTCCGGGTGTTGTTCTGGGGTGTCTTCGGTGCGCTCGTGCTCCGGTTCATCTTCATATTCGCCGGTGTGGCGCTGCTCGAGCAGTTCGAGTGGCTGCTGTTCGTGTTCGGCGCGTTCCTGCTGGTCACCGCGTTCCGCCTCCTGCGCCACGGCGACGAGGAGGTTCACCCCGAGCAGAACCCGGTCCTTCGCTTGGTGCGGCGCGTCATACCTTCGACCACCGAGTACAACGGCCAGCACCTGTTCGTGAGGCACGGCCGCAAGCTGCTGGCCACGCCCCTGCTGGCGGTGCTGATCGTCATCGAAACCAGCGACGTGGTGTTCGCGGTCGACTCCATCCCCGCCATCCTGGCCGTGAGCCGGGAGCAGTTCATCGTCTTCAGTTCGAACGCCTTCGCCATCCTCGGACTGCGGGCGCTCTACTTCCTGCTGGCCGACCTGCGTGACCGGTTCACCTACCTGCAGCAGGGCTTGGCCGTCATCCTTGCCTTCGTCGGCCTCAAGATGATCGTCTCGGAGTGGTACCACATCGACACGTTCATCAGCCTCGGCGTCATCGCATTGGTGCTGACGGTCTCGATCTGGCTCTCGATCCGCAAGCAAGCCGTCGAGGAGCTGGCCGCGACCCAGCGAGACGGGCCCGGGTCGGATGGGGCCAGCCGGCGCGAACCCACCCGCGCCGATGGTCCGGGCGTCGCTCCCGACACCACGGACGAGGCGACCCAGAAGCCCGGCGCCCCGAGCTGACGCGACCGGTCTCGGGCCGCGGGCCCTAGTGGATCCTCGCGGCGCGCGGAGGGGTCACAGCCACCTGGCCCCCGCCCGGGCGCGGTCCGACCACCACGCCAGCTCGTCGGCGTCACCGAGGGCCTTCTCCCAGCCGAACTGCACCAGCGTGCCCAGCAGGCAGATGTCGAGCTGTCGCTCCCACCAGTCGGCGGTGGCGACGCCATGGCGCTCGAGGGACGAGCGGAAGCGCTCGATGGCCGCCTCCTTGGACTCCGGGAGCCGCGCCCGATTGATCGCCAGGTACCAGCCGAGCTCGTGGCATGCCGGTCCCTGGCCGGGGTAGGCGCAGTCGATGAGGATGGTGCGGCCGTCGGCGTGGCTCCCCAGGTTGCCCATCTTCCAGTCGCCGTGAAGGAAGGTCGTGGGGGTCGTGGCCGCCGCATCGCTGATGGTCCATGGCGCCCGGCGCAGCTCCGTCACCAGGCGGTTGACGTCATCGGGTGCCCGTTCGGCGAAGGCCCGCCAACCTGCGTCGGCGATCCGTGGCACCTCGTCGGGCCAGCCGCGCCGGCGCTCGACGTCGAGCATGGCGTCGCCGAAGAACGCCCACCGGAGGCTCGGGGGCGTGAGGTCCACAGTGTCAGTCCAGCCCCAGAACCGGGCCGACACGCCGGCCAGGTGGTCGAGGAACGCGGCGTGCTGGTCCAGGGGGACCGGGTGGTGGCCCTCGGGCACGAGCCGGTCGCCGACGTCGCGCATGAGGAGGGCCGCCCCCCACCCGTTCCGGCCCAGGCCGTCGGCGGCGCCGACGACGGTGTGGTCGATCGTGGCGGGGAGCGCGTCGAGCAACCCGGCGGACCACACCCGCACCTGGCGGCAGGCGACGTCGCCCATCGAGCGGGCGAGCCAGTCGTCGTCGACGTGCATCACCTTGAGCACGTAGCGCTCGCCGTCGATCTCGACCCGCTCGAACGACGAGCCCGACTTGGCGTCGCTCGTGCGGAACGGCTGGCGCCCGGTCGCGCCGTCGATCAGTTCTGCGACCGACGCAGCCACCGGCCGCCGGGTCAACGCCGGGGACCGGCCATCGGCCGTCGCTCCGCCCGTCCCGTCCACGGGTACCAGCCTCGCGCCGGCGACCGCACGCTGTCGCCGTGCACCGGCGATGCGGTGTACGCACCGCGGGCCGGGTTCCTGGCGCTCACTGCCAGCGAGCAGGAGACGCTGGCGAAGCTCCTTCGCAAGATGACGGAGGCCCAGGCGGGCTACGACGAGCAGCTGCTCGACGATCCCGAGGTACGCTCCGGCATTGCGGCGGGCCGCCATGCAGCGGACCCGCGAGCACCGCGCCCGGGGCGAGGGATGGAACCGGGGAGGCAACTGGCGCGCCCAGCTCGAGCAGCACGGCGACGAGCTGCGGCTCCTCAGGCGCGAGGTCGACAGGTCAAGGCCGACATGAAGGCCCAGGCGCGGCAAGCGGCCGCCGAGGCCAGGGCGGCGAAGAACGAGGTGAAGGCCGCGAGCCGGGACTCCACGGCGCAGTTCCGGGGGTGGCGGCCGGCGCCGCCGCCAATAGCCCCCAGGCCAGCAGCCGACTCCTGGTGCCGCCGCCAATAGCCCCAAGGGCCGGCGCCCGACTGCCGGTAGTCTCGCCCCGATGGGCATCCTCGATGAGGACGTGGCTGCGGTAAGGGCCGCGTCCGACATCGTCGGGGTGATCAGCCAGTCCGTGCAGCTGCGGCGCGAAGGGCAGCGCTGGAAGGGACTGTGTCCCTTCCACGACGAGAAGACGCCGTCATTCTCGGTCAACGCCAACGAGGGCGTCTGGTACTGCTTCGGCTGCCAGGCCCGCGGGGACGTCATCACGTTCGTGCGCGAGGTCAAGCACCTGGGCTTCCCGGAGGCCATCGAGTGGTTGGCGGAGCGGGCGGGGGTGACCCTGCGCTACTCCGACCGCAACGAGGCCGAGGGCCGCAAGCGGCGCACCCGGCTGCTCGAGATCATGGGCAGGGCCGTGGCCTGGTACCACGAGCGCCTCCTCTCGGCCCCCGACGCCGGCGCGGCGCGGAGCTACCTCCGGAAGCGGGGACTCGATGGCGACGTGGTGCGGGAGTACCAGCTCGGCTGGGCTCCCGACGCCTGGGACGCGCTGTGCCGGGCACTCCGCCTCGACGAGCAGGACGCCCGCGACACCGGCCTGGGCCGCGTCAACCAGCGGGGACGCCTCCAGGACCACTTCCGGGCCCGGGTGCTGTTCCCCATCCATGACGCCGAGGGGCACCCGGTGAGCTTCGGCGGGCGCATCCTGCCGGGGACCGAAGCGCCCGGTAACCAGGGCAAGTACAAGAACACCACCGAGACCCCGCTGTACAGCAAGAGCCGCGTCCTCTACGGGCTCGACCGGGCCAAGGCCGCGATCGTCCGGGACGGTACGGCCGTCATCTGCGAGGGCTACACCGACGTGATCGGGTTCCGGCGGGCGGGCGTGACCCTGGCCGTCGCCACCTGTGGCACCGCACTCACTGACGACCACGTGGCGCTGCTGCACCGCTTTGCGGCCCGCCGGCTGGTGCTGGCGTTCGACGCCGACGGTGCCGGGCAGGCCGCCGCCGAGCGCTTCTACCAGTGGGAGCGCCAGCACGACCTGGAGGTGGCGGTCGCCGACCTGCCCAGCGGCCAGGATCCGGCAGACGTGGCCCAGTCCGACCCCGACAGGCTCGTCACCGCGGTCGACAAGGCGACGCCGTTCCTGCGCTTCCGCCTCGACCGGGTATTCGCCAGCGGCGACCTCGCCAGCAACGAGGGGCGGGCTCGGGCGGCCGAACGCGCGCTGGCCGCCATCGCCGAGCATCCGACCGATCTCGTGCGCGACCAGTACGTGATGGACGTCTCGTCCCGGTGCCGGTTCGAGCCGGATCGGCTGAGGGCCCAGCTCGACCTCGTGCGGTCGGGGATGCGGCCGGGGGGCGGGCCGGCTGGGGCTTCTCGTGGAGTGCGGGCCGGGCGGCGGGCCGTCCCCAACGAGCCCCCCGATCGGTGGCGTGACGGCCCGGATTCCGATCCTGGCGCACCTACATCGACCCGCCCGTCGTCCGTCGCTCCTCCGCCCGGCGGCAACGGCGCGCGCCAAGCCGAGGACGGACCGGGGGCGGAGGTGCTGCGCCACGCGATCCACAATCCGGACGCAGTCTCCCGGTGGCTCACGGACGATCTGTTCGAGGACCCCGTACAGGCCGGCGTCTACCGGGCCCTGCTCGACGCCGAAACCCACGCCGAAGCCCTGACGACCGCCCCGGCCCAGATTGCGGACCTCCTGGCGCGGCTGCTGGTCGAGGAGCCGACCTCCGAGCCGTTCGATGCGGCGCGGCGGCTGCTCACCGAGGTTGCGCGCCGCCGGATCGGCACGCTGCGTTTGGTGAGCGCAACATCCGGCGACCCCGCTCAGACCCTGTCGGAACTGGCGTTTCTCAACCGCGCGATCGACGACCTACGCGATCCCCGCGCCGCGGCCGACTCCGCAGATCGGTTGCTAGCCTGGCTAGGCCAACGGGTTGGAGACGGGGGATGACCGATACGCCATCGACGCTCGATGCTTGGAACGGCTCGATGGAAGACGAGCTCACCAAACTGCTCCGGCGGGCCGCTTCCAGAGGGCGGTTGACCCAGCACGATGTCGTCCGTGCCCTCCCCAACGTCGAAATGACGCCCGATGTGGTCGAGGAGATCCTGCGCCGCTGCCGGGTGGCCGGCATCGAATTCGATGACGTGTTCGGCGACCTCGATGACCTGCGTAGTGCGCTGCCAGAGGAGGCCGACCTGCCGGAACCAGACCTGGTCGTCCACGAGGCGACGGCATCAAACCTCGTTGTGTTCAACCCGGAGCACGCCGTCACGAGTGCGTCGCGGTCCCGTAGGCTGTCGGCCACCCTGCGCCGCCACAGCCGCCTGTCCGCCGATCGGGCGTTGGAGCGGGGCGTGGGAACGTCCGATCCCGTGCGGATGTACCTGCGGGAGATCGGCCGGGTCCCCTTGCTCACCGCCGTCGAGGAGGTCGAGCTGGCGCGGCGCATCGAGGGCGGCGCCGACGCGTCCGAGCACCTCGCCGACCTCGACGCTGTCGGCGCGCTCGGAGAGCTACCGGCCGGCGAGTCCCGCGCCCTGCAGCACCTTGCCGACGACGGTGACGAGGCCAAGAGCGCGCTGATCCAGGCAAACCTTCGGCTGGTCGTGTCGATCGCCAAGCGCTACGTCGGCCGGGGCATGCAGTTCCTGGACCTCATTCAAGAGGGGAACATGGGCCTCATGCGGGCGGTCGAGAAGTTCGACTACACGAAGGGCTTCAAGTTCTCGACGTACGCCACCTGGTGGATCCGCCAGGCGATCACCCGCTCGATTGCCGATCAGGCCCGCACCATCCGCATCCCGGTCCACATGGTGGAGTCGATCAACCGTGTGCACCGGATGCAGCGCCAGATGGTGCAGGAGCTCGAGCGGGAGCCCACGGTCGACGAGCTCGCCGACGCCGTCGGCATGACCGCCGACCGGGTGAGGGAGATCCAGCGCATCTCGCTCGATCTGCTGTCGCTCGACGCGCCGGTGGGGGAGGAGGACGACTCCTACCTGGCCGACTTCATCAAGGACGACGGTGCCGAGGAGCCCCTAGACGCCGCGACCCGGCAGATGCTGCAGGAGGCGGTCAAGGAGGTCCTCGACGAGCTCAACGAGCGGGAGAAGGAAGTCGTCATCATGCGGTTCGGCCTCGACGACGAGCAGGCCCGCACCCTCGAGGAGGTGGGCAAGCAGTTCGGGGTCACCCGCGAGCGGATCCGCCAGATCGAGTCCAAGACGCTCGCCAAGCTGCGGCACCCGCACCGCTCGCAGAAGCTCCGCGACTACCTCGAGGGCGAGTAGCGGCCGTTCTTGTCACACCTCGCACCGATGATCCGGTGGTGGGGTATCGGGGCAAGCTGGTCGAGAGGGAGCGGGCCCGTGAGCTGCGGGCGCAGGCGTGGACGATCGGCGAGATCGTGGCCGAGCTCGGCGTCGCCAGGAGCAGCGTCAGCGTCTGGGCCCGGGACGTGCGGTTCGACGAGGCGACGCGGGCGGCTCGGGCGGGTGCCAACCGGCGTCGAGGGGCACGCAAGCGCGGGCCCAACCGATTGCAGCAGCGCAAGCAGGCGGAGATCGACCGGTTGCTCGCCGAAGGGATCGAGCGGATCGGTCGGCTGTCCGATCGCGACCTGCTCATCGCCGGCACGGCGCTCTATGCGGGCGAGGGAGCGAAGGGGGATGGGGTCGTCAAGTTCGCCAACAGTGACCCCCGCATGATCCTGCTGTTCTGCGCCTGGCTGCGTCGCTTCTTCGACGTCGATGAGTCACGCCTGCGCGTTCACTTGTACCTCCACCAAGGCCTTGACCTGGACGGCGCGCGTTCGTTCTGGTCGGCCCTGACCGGCATTCCGCTGATCCAGTTCGGCAGGCCCTACCGGGCGGTGCCCGACCCGAGCATCCGCCGCTCGAAGCACCCGATGGGCTGCCCCGCGGTGACATACGCGTCGTCCGCTACCCACCGGGAGATCATGGGGCTGGTCCACGCGCTGTTACGCTGCGAGGTCTCCAATCCGGGGTAGCTCAACTGGTAGAGCAGTCGGCTGTTAACCGAAAGGTTTGTGGGTTCGATCCCCACCCCCGGAGCTCATATGTGCGCGCCGGTCGCGCAGTGGTGAGGGCAGCGATGTGACCTGGGTCTGTCCGCGGTGCCAGCGGACCTTCGCGAGCGAGGGCCAGTTCCATTCGCACGACCTGGTCGATGTCGACCGGCACTTCGCGGGCCGTCCTGCCGAGCTCCGCACGGCGTTCGACACGCTCGTCGCTGCGCTGCCGGCGGACGTCCACGTCGACGGGCTGAAGACCGCGATCGTCCTGGCCGCCCGCACGACCTTCTGCTATGTCGTCGTTCAGCGCGACCGGCTCTCGATCGGCGTGTTCCTCGACCGGGCGGTGGACTCACCCCGCGTGACGAAAGTCGACCACGTGTCCTCCGGCAAGGTCGCGAGCGTCGTCGAGGTGCGCGAACCCGGCGAGATCGACCGTGAGCTGCGCGGCTGGCTGAGCGAGGCGTACGACCTGCGATCTGGGGAGAGGCAGCGCCGCCGTCCCGCGTCGACCGGTACGCAGACGAATGACGCGGAGCAATGACCTGCACCGGTCGAGCCCGCGCCATCGCCTCCACCCCGAGTGGAGTACCTACGGCCCCCTGGTAGTACCTGGGTCGTACGGGCATTTCGTACCAGGGGACGATGTGGCCTGGGCGCCGTGGTCGTACGGTCAGCTCATGACCGAGATCCGCTTGCTTCGAGGACGTGAGCGCCAGACAGGCTCCATGTCTTCTTCAAGGGGTCTCCAAGCTCGCTGCAACCAACGTCCCGCAGGCTGGATCCATGGCCCCGTTCACTAGCGACGAGATTCGACGCCGGCGCGGCGCGGACGTCGATGCTGGCATCGGTAGCCACGCACGCGGGCCCAAGGGTGATGGGGAGCGTCCGGTCAGGCACCTGGTGATCTTCGCGGCTCCGGTCGTCGGGTATTCCGGACCGGGTTGGGGAAGCGCTGCGAGTGTCCGCCTGGCTGGCGGGTGACGCGGCGGCCTGATCCCGTTGGGTTCGGGCTATGCGTTGCTCGCGGTGTCGCTCACGAATGCGGTGATCCTTGCTGCGAGCTCGTTGGGCCGATCGAGCATCACGAACGTGCTGGCTCGGTCCATCACGTCCAGGCGGGCGTCGGCGAAGTCAGCTTCGAGCCGGCGTGCATGGTCCAGCGGAAACAGCCTGTCGGCAGCACCCCACGCCAGCAGCACCGGCTTCGAGAACGACCGCAGGGCACTGACGGCCTCGAGCGTGACCGACGGTTCCAGCGACTGCGTGACTCGCAGCGCGTCCCTTCGCGTCGCCGCGCTGTCGGGGAAGGCTCCGAAGATCGCTCTCGCTCTCGCACCTCGAGGAGGCGTGACGCATACACCCTTGAGGAACACTCGCTGGCCGAGGTTCGATGCGAAGAAGCGCAGCAGCGCCGAGCCCAACGCTGAAGATCGGCGCATGAGCGCCACCATCTTGTCGAAGCCCCTCGGCGGAAAGTGCTCATAGCTGTCACAGTTCGTGAGCACGAGGCGACCGATGCGTTGCAGGCCGGGACGTTCTGCGCCGAGCGCGGCCAGGCAGAGCCCGCCCCCCGTGTCGTTACCGACAAGGGTCACGTCGCGCAGGTCGAGGGCTTCCAGGAAGTCGGGTATGCGTTTGGCAGTCGCCCGAGCCGACAGATCGGCTGCGGGCGCGGGATCGGGGTGCGCGCCGAGGGGCCAGGTTGGAACGATGCATCGCATGCCGTCGAGGCGTTCGACAACGTCGTTCCACACGGGCCCGGCGACCCACACTCCATGAACGAAGACGACGGTCGGGCCGTCACCGGTGACCCGGTAGCGGATGGTCGCTCGGTCCAGGTCGATGGTCTGTTCGGTCGCGGACACCCGCTCAGATTGCCCCAACGGCCCATCGCTCGGCCTGCCGGAAGGCGATCGGCCCGACCGTGCTGGCGCCGTAGTGTAGGCAGCGTCAGGACGGGGTCAGGCATGGCCCTTGACCAGCAACTTCAGCCGGGCCTGTAGCTCAGTGGTCAGAGCAGCCGACTCATAATCGGTAGGTCGTGGGTTCGATCCCCACCGGGCCCACGGGTGCGTCGACCGTCGTCCGGTGGGCGACGACGATCGACCACTTGACTTCGAGCGCACTCGAAGCCCTACGGTCCGCCTACCCGCGCACATGGAGGAGCCGTCAATGGAGTATCGAACCCTCGGCCGCACGGGCGTCCAGGTCAGCCCCTTGTGCCTCGGCGCCATGATGTTCGGGGCGTGGGGCAACCCCGACCACGACGATGGCATCCGGATCATCCACCGTGCCCTAGACGCCGGCATCAACTTCATCGACACGGCCGACGTGTACTCCGCCGGCGAGTCCGAGGAGATCGTCGGCAAGGCACTCGCGGGTGGCCGCCGTGCGGACGTGGTCCTGGCGACCAAGGTCCACGGGACCATGGGCAAGGACCCGAACGCCCGAGGCAACTCCCGCCGCTGGATCATGACCGAGATCGACAACAGCCTGCGACGCCTGGGCACCGACTACATCGACCTCTACCAGATCCACCGGCCTGACCCCCGCTGCGACATCGAGGAGACCCTCTCGGCGCTGACCGACCTCGTGCGCGCCGGGAAGGTCCGCTACGTGGGCTCGTCGACGTACCCGGCGCACGAGATCGTCGAGGCCCAGTGGGTGGCCGAGCGCCGCGGCCTCACCCGCTTCGTGTGCGAGCAGCCGCCGTACTCCATGCTCGCCCGTCGAATCGAGGCCGACGTCCTGCCGGTCGCCCAGCGGTACGGGATGGGCGTGATCCCCTGGAGCCCGCTGGCGGCCGGCGTCCTCTCCGGACGGCACCGCCGGGGGGCGCCCGCGCAGGAGCCCTCGCACCGCCAGCGCCTGTGGGAGCGGCGAGGGATGGGACCCTCGGGCCCGGCGGAGGAAGCGAAGCGCGCGGCGGCCGAGGACCTCGGCGAGCTGGCCGACAAGTTCGGTCTCACCATCATCGAGATGGCGCTGGCGTTCGTGATCAACCATCCGGCCGTGACGTCCGCCATCATCGGGCCCCGCACGATGGACCACCTGGAGTCGCAGCTGTCGGCGCCCGACGTGACACTCCCCGAGGAGCTCCTGGACGCCATCGACGAGGTCGTGCCGCCGGGCATCAACCTCAACCCCGCGGATGCCGGCTGGACCCCACCGAGCTTGGCGCCGCGCAACCGCCGGCGCTGAGCTGCCGCGGTAGAGCGACCTCCGGCACTTGCCGAGCGCGAGCACTAGGCGACGGCTCGGCCTACGCCTCCCGGTCGCCCAGCCAGGTCTCGGCGTTCTCCAACAGGTAGCGGCTGACCGCCAGGCACTGGTCCAGCACGTCGCAGAGCTGCTCCTGCCCGAGGAACACGCGTGCCAGCGAGACCTCGATGCGGGAGACGATGGCGAGGCTGCGCTCCGGGGCGTCGGTGACCGACGGAAAGGAGTCGATCGCCGACACCTCGAGCGGCAGGTCGGTGCCGCCCACACCCGCGAGTTCGGTGGCCAGGATCAGCAGGTCGGGTCCCTTGGGCAGCGGCGGCAGTGCCCAGTTGAACACCAGGGGGAAGTGGAAGGTGTCCGGAGGGTCGTCGTCTTCTGGGAGCCCGGTGATCACGTCCTCGAAGGACAGCAGCGCCCGGGGATCGACCTCGAGCGCCAGGTGAAGGTCCAGCGGTCCGCCGCACGCCTCCTCGGGATGGAGGTCGATCTCCCAGGTCTGACGCAGTGAGTAGGTCTCGACGAAGTGCCGCTCGTCGTGCACGTGGAAGCCGTGGTCGATGGCGTGGTCCTTGAGATCGGACACGAACCCGGCTATGTCAATGGCAGCCACGGGCACAGCCTGCCACGTGTCCTGGTAGACCCCACACGTGCCGTTCTCCGACGACGGGCTTGTCGAGCTGCTGCACGAGACCGCACTGGCAGTTCGGGCCGCGCTCGAGGGCGTCGACGACTGGGGCCTCGCAGGACCCGACGCCGGCCACCGCGGACAGCACCTGAGCGACCTGGCCGCCGACGCCGCGGCGTTGGAGGTGTTGGGGCAGGCCGACGTGGGCGTCCTCTCCGAGGAGTCGGGCTGGACCGGGGTCGAGGGCAGCGACGTCGTGGTCGTCGTCGACCCGCTCGACGGCAGCACCAACGCCGCGCACGGCATCCCCTGGTTCGCGACCAGCCTGTGCGCCGTCGACCGCGAGGGCCTGCGCGCGGCGCTGGTCGTCGACCTACCCCACGGCCGCACCTACACCGCACTGCGGGGCGCGGGTGCGGCCGTCGACGGCGTGCCCATCCGCCCGAGCATGTGTACCGACACCCGCGAGGCGTTCGTCGGGATCTCGGGACTGCCGGCACGGCCGCTGGGATGGCGGCAGTTCCGCAGCCTCGGCGCCGCCGCGCTCGACCTGTGCGCAGTGGCCGAGGGCGTGCTCGATGCTTACGTCGACTGCAGCATGTCCGCCCACGGCCCCTGGGACTACCTGGGCGGCGTGCTCGTGTGCATCGAGGCGGGCGCCATCGTCGGGGATGCGCTCGGGCGCGAGCTGGTGGCGCTCGACCCACGAGCCCGCCGCACACCGATGGCCGCGGCCACGCAGCCCCTGTTCGACGCGCTGGCGGCCAACCGCCGGGAGCTGGCCGACCAGTAGCCTTGACGCGTGCTCGCCCGGGTCCACAGGTTCCTGCTGCAGCTCTGGCGACGGGTGCCGCGCCCCATCCGGCGCTGGATCGTTCGCCTCGTCGCACCCTCGTACACGATCGGCGCCGCCTGCGTCATAGAGCGCGACGACGGTGCGCTGCTGCTGGTGCGGGTGGTGTACCGCGACGGCTGGGGCCTGCCCGGCGGCCTGATCAACCGCCGGGAGGACATCGACGCCTGCGCGCGCCGAGAGGTCCGGGAGGAGACCGGCCTCGTGGTCGACCTGGTGGGAGAGCCCGCGGTCGTCATCGACGCGCGCCCCCAACGGGTCGACGTCATCTACAAGGCCCGACCGGCCAACGGAGCCGACCCCGACGCCGTCCGGCCGTGCTCGCCGGAGGTGAGCGACGTGGGCTGGTTCCCCGCCAACGCGTTGCCGCAGCTGCAACCCGAGGCCGTCGGCGGGCTGGTGGCGCTGGCCCGGTCGGAGGTGCCCCGCGGTTCGGGGCGGCTCCCTGTCACACCGACCGGCAGCCCGAGCGCCACCCGGGCGACCGGCGGCACCGGCTAGCACGCACGCGTGGGTTCTAGCGGCTGAGGGCGTCGACGAGCCGGCGGTGCTGGGCCGAGCACGGGTGGCGCAGCTTGGTGAGCGCCTTGGCCTCGATCTGGCGGATCCGCTCGCGGGTGAGGTTGAACCGGCGACCGACCTCGTCGAGCGTGAGCGGCCGGTCGTCGTCGAGCCCGAACCGCAGCGAGAGGATGGCTCGCTCGCGCTCGTCGAGGTGGCCGAGCAGCGCCCGCAGGTCGGCACGCTCGATGGCGGCAGCGGCGGCGTCGAACGGTGCCTCGCTGGTGGGGTCGGCGAGCAGGTCGCCCAGCTCGTGGTCGCCCTCGTCGCCGACCGCGGCCGACAGCGACACCAGGTCGGGTGCGGCGCGCAGGGCGGCCTCCACCTTGTCCGGGGCGATGCCGGTGTCGACGGCCAGCTCGTGGGCGGTCGGTTCGCGTCCCAGGGACTTCAGCAGCGTGGACGAACTGCGGGACAGCGTCGCCAGCGTGTCCATGAGGTGCGAGGGCAGGCGGATCGTGCGGCCCTTGTCGGCGATGCCGCGCCCGATCGCCTGGCGGATCCACCAGGTGGCATATGTGGAGAACTTGAAGCCCTTGCGATGGTCGAACTTCTCGACCGCCCGCATGAGGCCGAGGTTGCCCTCCTGGATGAGGTCGAGGAGCGACATGGTCGGTGTCTGGTAGCGCTTGGCGATCGAGACGACGAGGCGGAGGTTCGACTGGATGAACCGCCGCCGGGCGTCCGAGGCCGCCGCGATCCGGCCCTGGAGGCGGGCACGCTCGCGGCGCGAAACGCCGACGCCGGTGGCTAGGCGCGCCTCGGCGGCACGTCCGTCGGCGATGGCCTGCGCGAGGTTGGCCTCGTCCTCGGCGGTGAGCAGCGGGTACGACCCGAGCTCGGCGAGGTAGCGCCGAGTCAGATCGATCGAGCTCTCACTGGTGGGCCGTGGGCGCCCGACCATGGAAGTCCTCCAGGGGAGTCTCTGCGGATGGAGATCGGCGGGCGATACGTCGGAAACAACGTGGTGTCCCGAGCGAACGTAGTGTCCGCCTCCCGTCAGGTGAGGGATGGTCGGGGTGGCAGGGTCCCGGCGGCGGCGACCGGGCGTCGGGCTGCTGCGGGCCCAGGGGAGGCGGTAGCCTCGCGCCCTCCCGGGCGCGTAGCTCAGCTGGCTAGAGCGCTGCCCTTACAAGGCAGATGTCGGGGGTTCGAGTCCCTCCGCGCCCACCGGCTCGGCGTCTTGCCGCACACCGTTACCCTGATCGTCGTCCGACCATCGCGGCCCTCGACCGAGGTTCAGGGGCCGGGGCAGCGCTCGGTGTGGAGGTACTGGCGGCACTCCTCGTCGGTGAGGGTGCGGGTCAGCCCGTTCTCGGCGATCTCGACGAGGTCGTCCACGTCGAGCGCCCAGATGCGCATGGTGCCGTCTGCGCCCGCCGACGCGAGCCGTGAACCCTCCGGGCTGAACGCGACCGAGGTGACCGAGCCCTTGTGCCCGCGCAGCACCAGCAGCTCTTCACCGGTGCGGGGATCCCACACCCGGACCGTGCCGTCGCCGCCGGCCGTTGCCAGACGGGTCCCGTCGGCGCTGAAGGCCAGGTCGACCACGAACCCGGTGTTCCGGGCGAAGGCGGCGACACGCTGGCCGGTCGTCCAGTCCCACACGTCGACCTGGGGACCCGACCCCCGCTGGGGGACGGTTGCGATGAGCTCGCCCGTGGGACTGAGGACGGCGCGGACCGCGCCGGCGTCGATGGTCCGTTCGACCTCGCCCACCCTCCAGTCCCAGATCACGATCTCGCGGCCGTCCGGGTCGTACCGCCCCATCGGTGGGCCTGCGGTGACGAGCCGCCCGCCGTCCGGGCTGAAGGCGACCGAGGCGACGCTCGCCCCGGGCTCCTCGCGCAGGACCGCGATCTCGCGGCCCGTCCGGTCGCGGATGGTCACCAGTCCTCGGTCGCCGCTGTTGTGGGCGGTGGCGAGGTAGTCGCCATCAGGACTCCACGCGACACCGGAAGTCGAAGAGCTGGGGTCGGTCGCGATGGTCTCCTCCCCGGTGGTCGCGTCCCACACCTGCAAGCGGCCGTTGGAGCTGACGGCGGCGACCAGCCCTCCGTCGGGGCTCGCCTCGATCTGCGTCGCTTCGTCTGTGCCCGCGGGCAGCCACCCGGCACCGGGCCATGGCGGCGACGGGGTCGGCCCGGCCGGAGGGCCGAGCGTCCCGTCGTGCCTGAAGGCCCGAGCGTCCCAGACGTTGACGGAGCCGGCCGGGCCCGTGGCGAGGAGGTGTCGACCGTCGGGGGTGTAGGTGGCGGCCGATTGGATGAACGCCACGGCGGGGAGGTTGGCGAGCTCGGCGTCGCCGGTGATGGTCACGTCCCAGATCCTGGTGGCGGCGATGCCGACGTCGCTGGTCATCACCTGCCGACCGTCGGGCGAAAACGCCACGCTGGCGACGCCGATCCTCGTGTCCTGCGCGGACAACGTGACGAGGTCACGGGGGCCGCCGCGTTCCGTCACGAGCCACACCTTGGCTGTACCGTCCTCGCTGGCCGTGACGAGACGGGTGGAATCGGGGCTCCAGTCCATGGAACTGATGCGCCCCAGATGGCCCAGGAGCGCGAAGCGCTGGCGACCGGTGCGGGCGTCGAAGATGCGGGCACTGCCGTCACCGCCCAACGTGGCGATCGCCGTGCCATCGGGGCTCCAGGCCACGTCGAGCAGCCCATACAGGTCTTCCAGGCTGAGCACCTCGTCGCCGGATTCGACGTCCAGGACCACAGCCCGTGGCTGCTCGGACGCGACGACGATCCGGGTGCCGCTCGGGTCGAACGCGAACGACGTGCTGACAGCACTCGGGATCTCCCGGACGATCCGCCCGGATGCGAGGTCGACCACCCTCACGACGCCGGGCCACTCGGCGGCGAAGAGCGAGCCGTCGGGGCTGAACGAGGGCCCAAAGACAACGTCGCCGGGGCCCTGCATGGTGCGCAGCTCCTTGCCGGTCGTCGGGTCCCAGATGCGGGCGGCCCCGTCGTCGCCGACGGTGGCGAGCATGGTGCCGTCGTGGTTGAAGGCGACCTCGTTGATGTCGAGGTCGTGGCCTGGGAAGGAACGCACCGACTCGCCCGTCCGCGCGTCCCGGATGTCCACCATGCCCGAGTCCTCGGGTCCCTCGGTCACGAAGATGCTGCCGTCGGGGCTCCAGTCGAGGGCACCGCCCACGCCCGGGACGCGCAGCACGGCGCGGGAGGCGGTCACCGCCCGATGCAGCGCCTCATGGGCTTCGGGCAGCACCGAGCCGTCGTCGGTCCGGGAACGCTCGACGGCTTCGAGGGCGAGGAGCGTGCTGCGCTCGGGGTCGACGTCGAGGTTGGCGTTGGCGGCCGCGGCGAGCTCGCGGGCCTCGGCCAGGCGCCCTTGGTCGGTGGCGCGGTCGCGCTGGCCGACTGCGACGATCCCGGCGACGAGGGAGGCGACGAGTGCGAGCGCGACCGCGACGAGGAGGGCGCGTAGGCGGTGCACCCGGCCCGCCTCGCGGCGGCGTTCGGCGTCGCGCCCGGCGAGGCTGGCGTCGAGGAACCGCTGTTCGATGCGGTTCGGCGCGTCGGCATGGCCGGCTGCCCACTCGGTGGCGGCGTCGAGTTGGGTGCCGCGGTAGAGCTCGGATGGGTCGCGCGCGTCGGCGTCCCACGCCCGTGCGGCATCTGCCAGGCGGCGGTGTGTCCGTCGGCCCTCGACGTCCTCCTCCAGCCAGGTGCGCAGGCGCGGCCATTCCCGGATCAGCGATTCGTGGGCCACCTCGACGGTCTCGCCGTCGACGGCGAGCAAGCGCCGATCGGCGAGCGCCTCGAGCGCGGCCTGGCCGTCGTGGTCGTTGTCGTCGACGATGTCGGCCAGCGGAAGGCGGCGCCGCAGGTCGAACGCGGCGTCCTCGCCGGCGTCGCACAGGCGGAGGAGGATCCGGCGGGCCGCGGGTCGGGCGGGTGCGGGGATCGCGGCGTAGCCGTCCTCGGCCAACCGGGCGAGGGCGCCGTTGACGCCGCCTGCGGCGCGGTAGCCGGCCAGGGTGAGGCGCCGGCCCTCGCGCCGCTCCCACGTTTCGGCCAGAGCTGTCGACAGGAGCGGCAGGGCGCCGGCCCGGCCGGCGACGTCGCCGACGATGACCTCGACGAGCCCCGCCTCGATCTCGAGCCCGGCCCGTTGCGCCGGCAGCTCGACCGTGCGCCGCAGCTCGCTGTCGCGCATGGGGCCCACCAGCACGTCGTTGCTCGCGAGCTGCGTGGCTAGCTCGGCATGCGCGGCGCATCGTCCCAGGTGATCGGCGCGCACCGAGAGCACGACTGTCGTCGACGGCTCGCGGCTGAGCGCGAGGAGACGATCGATGAACTCGACCTGCTCGTCGGGGTCGGCGCCGAGCGTGAACGTCTCCTCGAACTGGTCGACCAGCACCGCCCGCGGCGCACTGCCTGCTGGCACGCTGTGCAGGCGCGTCGCCAGCTCCTGGGTGGGGCGGCCACCCGGGCACAGGGCGACCGTGCGCCACGGCTCGGCGCCGGCGAGGACGCCGGCCGCCAACGCCGGCAGCAGGCCGGCCCGCAGCAGCGACGATTTCCCGCTGCCGGAGGGCCCCACCACCGTGACCAGGCTCGGCCTCGGACACGCGGGCCACCAGCTCTGCCACGAGGCGCTCGCGACCGAAGAAGTTGTCCGCATCGGAGGCCTCGAACCGGGCCAGGCCCTTGTAGGGGCAGCCGGCGAGCGAGGCCACCGCCACGGCCTGTCGTTGCGCCTGGCGACCGGCGAACTGTGCCCGGCGCTGCTCGAGCAGGCGTCGGATGGTCTCGATGCCGTCGGCAACCTCTCCCCGGGAGGTGAGCAGCCGGCCCCGCGTCGCCGCCAGACGTCCCGCGGCCTGCTCGACCCGGCGCGCCGTCCGATCCCGGGCCAGGGTGCTGGCCTGCTCATGGACCAGGAGCGCGATGCCGTCCGATAGCTCCGCCACCCGCTGGACGTCCTCAGCCGTCCAGCCGTCGGGCTCGTAGATTCGGCAGATGTCAGCGATGTCGTCGTGGCCGAGCGGGCCGAGCACCAGCCGCGAGCCGTTGCCGTCGGCGTCGCCGCTGTCTCGGTCCGTCGGCACGGGCCCCTCGTTGCGGAACGCTCCGACCACCAGCATCGGGGTCGCCCGGCACCACCCGGCGAGGTCAGCGACGAACTCGAGGGTCTCGGCGTTGGCCACGTGCAGGTCGTCGAGCGCCAGCATCACCGGGCGGCCGCCGGCCCAGGTCGGGAGATGGCGGGCGACAGCCGTCGCGAGATCGGCGCCCTCGCGGGCGGGGTCGACGTGCCCGATCGAGGTACCGGCGCCGCCGAGTGCCTGGTCGACGAGTGCCCGGGCACCCTGGTGCGCGTGGTCACACCGCCCGTACAGCACGACCGCGCCATCGCCGTGCGCCTCCTGGGCGAGCTCTGCGATCAGGCGCGTCTTGCCGGTGCCCTCGGGGCCGAGGATCGAGACGAACCCGCCGTGGCCGCCCGCGGCAGCCGCCCACGCCGACTGCAGCCACTCGATCTCGCGTTCGCGTCCCACGAACGGCGAGCCGACAGGGGCCAGAGCCAGCGGGAGCCCCTCGGGTTCGGTCGGCCGCGCGCTGCCCGGCGTCCAGTCGAGGTCGGGGTCCTGGTCGAGGATCGCCGCCTCCAAGCGGCGCAGCTCTGGGCCCGGCTCGATCCCCAACTCGTCGACCAGTACGCGCCGGGCACGCTGGTAGGCGGCCAGGGCGTCGCCCTGGCGCCCCGATCGGTACAGAGCGACCATGAGCTGGCCCCAGCGGTGCTCGCGGAACGGTTGTTCCGCCACCGCGGCCTCGACCTCCGCGACGAGAGCCGCCGTCTGTCCCGCGGCCAGGTCGGCGTCGACCCTGACCTCGACCGCGGTCAGCCGTAGGGACTCCAACCGGGTCGCCTCCGCAGCGCAGGGACCGACGTCGCCGAGCCCCGCGTACGCGTCGCCCCGCCACTCCGCCAGGGCGGCGCGCAAGGCGGTGGCCGCGGTGGCCGCGGTGGCCGCGTCGCCGCCTCCAAGCTGGTCGGCCCCGGAGCTAGCCACCTGTTCGAACCGTCCTGCGTCAAGCTGATCCGGGTCGATCGCCAGGCGGTAGCCGCGACCCACGGTCTCGATCACCGTCTGCGTGCCGCCGGGCTGGTGCCGGGGCTCCAGGGCCCGTCGCAAGCGTGCGATGTGGGCGTGGATCGTTCGTTCGGCCGTCCGGGGCGGGCGCTCGCCCCAAACCGCGTCGACCAGCGCATCCACCGAGACGACCCTGCCGGCGCTCGCGAGGAGGACCGCCAGCACCAGCCGCTCCTTCGGCCCACTCACGGCCACGGCGCGACCGTCGCGCTCGATCTCCAAGGGGCCGAGTACGCGGAACGACAGCCCGCGCCCGTCCGATCGGTCGGCACTCGGCTCTGCGGCCACCTCATGGACCACCACCGGAGCCGGCAGGCCCTTGAGCTCGACCGAGCGTGGCTCGCCGAACACGCAGCCCGACCGGTTGGCCGATACAGAACGCACGGCCTCGGAGCACAGGACCGTGCCGGGCTCGGCGACCGCGCACAGGCGAGCCGCCTCGACGACCGCGGTGCCCTGGAGATCGCCGCCGTCGACGACGGCGTCACCCACGCTGATCCCCACCCGCAGCGCGACTCCGTCGCCGGTCTGCCGGTTGTGGTCGGCGACCGCGCCCTGGATCGCCGTCGCGCAGCGCAGCGCTGAAGCCGTCGCCGCGAACGCGGCCATCACGCCGTCGCCGGTCGACTTGACCGCGGCGCCGGCGTGCGCCGCCACCGCCAGCGAGATCCGCCGGTCGAGGTCGGCCCGGACGCGGTCGAAGGCCTGCTCGCCCACCCGGACCCGCATCTCCGTCGAGCCGACCATGTCCGTGAACAGGACGGTCCAGGTGGCGACCTGCCCGCTGCTCGTGGCCACCGCTGCCAGCCTACGCCGGCGCCGCGACATCCTCCCGAGATTCGGGTGGTCCTGCACCCACTGACCGTGAGCGCCTCCTGTTGCAGGCCAGTTGCAAACCCCCGTGACCTGCACATTCGCAACCTCGCGCCGATGCGTGGCGCCGAAAGCGGACGTGTGTACGGCCGTTCGCCCTGGTCACCGCCAGGCCAACCGGGGCGCAACAACGCGGCCCGACGGTGCGGTCCATGCGACCGACACACGCCCTCGCCACCATCACCCTCGCCACCGTCGCCGGCCTCGCCGTCGGTGTCGGCGCCGTGGCCACTCGCCCATCCCACAATCCGAGTATCCCGGCACACCTCGCCGCTCCCGCGCCCGCGCAGGCGGCTGCCATATCGCAGGCGAACGTTACGCCGGCGCGACCGGCGCACCCCGACCCGGCGCCCACCGCGCCGCCCGCGGTCCTCGCGCCGCAACCGCCGGCCGACGGTCGCGACGCCCCCGACCCGTTCGTCCTCCAGGACAGCGACCACTGGGTGCTCTACACCACCCAAGTCGGCTTGCTCAACGTTCCCGTCGCAACCGCGCCCGACCTCGCAACCTGGTCGCCGCCCACCGACGCGCTGCCCGAGCTCCCAACCTGGGCGGAGTGGGGGCACACATGGGCTCCAGGGGTCCTGGCGCGTCCCGGTGGGTTCGTCCTCTACTTCGCCGCCCGCTCCCAAGGGACCGGTGGGCAGTGCATCGGCGCCGCCACCTCGACGTCGGCCACCGGCCCGTTCACCAGCTCTGCAGCCGAACCGCTGGTGTGCCAGCCACAACTCGGCGGATCGATCGACCCCCATCCCTTCGTCGATGCGGACGGCACGCCATACCTGCTCTGGAAGGCCGACGGGAACGCCGTCGGGAGCGCCAGCGTCCTGTTCGCCCAGCGCCTGGGACCGGCCGGACTCACCCTCGTAGGCGACCCCGTCCCGCTCCTTCAGAACGACGCCAGCTGGGAGACCCCGCTGATCGAGAACCCCGCGCTCGTGCGTGTGGACGGGCGCTACATGCTGCTCTACTCGGGCGGCTGGTGGGAGTCGGACACCTACGCCACCGGCTACGCCACCTGCGACACCCCGCTCGGGCCGTGCACGAAGGTCACCACGGAGCATCCGCTCCACGCCAGCGACCCCGGCGTCGCAGGTCCGGGCGGAGCAACCGTGATCGCAGGCCCTGCAGGCGACATGTGGCTCGCCCACCACGGCTGGGCCCCAGGGGTCATCCGTTACGCGGCGGGCGGGGCGCGCAGCCTCCGCTTCGCATCCCTGCGCTGGGACGGCGCCCGGTTGACCGTCGACCGCCCCTGACCCGATCGTCTCGCCGATCCCGGGCTCACCCGGCACCACCAATGCCTCGCCATGCTCGGGGGCGCCGCCCACGACATCACCGACCACCCCAACTCAGCCCCACGCCGGCGCAGATGAGATGTCAGTCTGGGGTCGACGCCGACCTGGTCGAGGTGGGCCTGCGCCTCCCGCTTGGTCAGGAACCGTCGGGACCGCTCACGGCCGTCGGGCGCCTGATAGCGGGCCTCGAAGCGGCCGTTTGGGAGCTTGCGGATATGGGCCACGCGTCAGTCCTTCGTCTGCCGGCGGCCGCTGCGGCGTGCCCGCTCGGGTTGGTCGGTGTCGTCGGGTTCGGGCTCGTCGAGAACGGCGAGGATCGTGCTGAGCCGGCTGAGGACGTCCCGGGCCTGGTCGAGGTCGCCAAACTGCTCGTGCAACAGCAACCGGACCCGAAGGGCGGCGGGGCCAGCGAGGGGGGTGGACGTCGGGTTCGACACGCCCCAGGTTCTCCATTTTGCCGTCGGTCCCAACCCTCGTCCTGTGCAGCGGGGAGGGCCAGGAGAGTAGGTACCGTTCCCAGGCGCCGAGGTTCTCCGGGGTGCCGATGACGACGTCGAACAGCTCGATGGGCTCGAGCCCGTCCTCCCCGGCATCCGGCGTGGCGACGACATGGTTGTCCCACGCCGAAGGTGGGGTGAGGAAGAAGCCGATCGGCAGGTCGAAGGCACGGGCGAAGGCCACAAGCTCGTCGGCTGTGATCTCCCGGATGCGACCGCCGTCGACGGAACGCCGCTGTCCTCGATCGAGACGGCAGCAGGCGACAACGCCGCAGCGACGATCTGATCGTCGCCGCGGTGCACGGAGTCTCCGTTGACGGAGTCGACGCCGTGCCAGCGACGGGCAGCAGCGCGTCGAGATCGACCGTGCGGCCGAGCGACGGACTGCATTTGACGCGATGCTGGGAGATCTCGAGGTCGTCGCCGGGTGCGGCCCCGGTGGTCATCCACACACCGGCGATCCACTCCGGGTCGGCAGCCGGTGCCGCGCTCCAGACCCGACGCCGCAGCGGCCGCCATAGCCACCAGACGCGACGAAACTCATCCCCGAGGAGCTGACTCTCGATGCAATACGAGGAGTTGATGGAGAACGTCGTCAAGGCGTTCGAGGTGACCGGAGTAGTCATCCTCGCCATCGGATCGATTGCCGCCCTCGCCGACGCGACTGCCGCGCTACGACGGGGGGAGCGGCGGTCGGCCTATCAGCGTGCACGTCAAGGAGTTGGCCGATCGGTCTTGCTCGGACTGGAAGTCCTCATCATCGCCGACATCATCATGACCATCACGATCGATCCGACGGTCGAGAGTGCCCTGACGCTTGGGGTGATCGTGCTGGTTCGAACGTTCCTCAGCTTCTCCCTGGAGATCGAGTTGACAGGGACGCTTCCGTGGCGACGACCGCAACGGCCGAACGAGGAGTGAACGCGACAGCATCGGCTGGTGGTGGTCGTGTTCACACAGGCAGCGTCGCCGCGGAGCTCGGCTCGTCGTAACCGATGATCCGCCGCGTCGTGGCCAAGACAACGTCCATGAAGGCATTCGCCCCCGCGCCATCGCGTTCCATTGCTCCGATGTAAGTCGACAGACCGTCTCGACGCCGGGTCGTCGCAATCCGGGGAGGCGCCGAGTGTCGTCCCCTGCCCTCACACGGCTCGCATCTCGCGACCGTGCGCGGTCAGGGCCCAGATCACCAGCACGTCGATAGTGATGACGATGAGCGCCCAGAGTGGATAGACGGGGATGAAGAAGAAGTTCACGAGCAGGCTGATGCTGGCGACGATGACGCCCACCGTGCGGGCGAGGAAGTTGCCGCTGAACACCCCGATCCCGCTCAGGAGCACGACGGCGCCCAGGACGATGTGCACCCAGCCCCATTCCGACACGTCGAGATAGACATTGGCGCGGTTCGTGAACACAACCCATTCGTCGTTGACGGCGGCGATGATGCCGTAGAAGAGGTTGAGTGCGCCGCCGATGATCATCATCACACCGGCGAAGCTGATCCAACCCGTCCAACCGGTCCGTCGATCGTCGCCCACCCCTTGGTCATAGGACGTCGTTGCCATCTGTCGGTCCTCTCGGTTCGTTCGCCACGCCCGATCGGTACCGGAGCGATCGGGATCGGATCGATGTGACCGTGCGTGTGGCGCACGATCCTGTCCTCGCCCGGATCGGGTGATATCGGTCACGCGCCGCGCACTCAAGGGGGCCTATGACCGCCCGGACATGTGGTCGTCGTGTCGGGGCCCGGTCACCCGGACGGGGTGACGACGCACGTCGCAGGCCGTGAAATCGTTCATCGGCATCGAACGAGGCGTAAGACGGCACCTCGCGGCACTCCGGCGAGGTCGGACCGGGCCAGTCGTCCCGGCCGGAGGGCGCTGGCCGATGCCGGCAGGCGGGTGACGATGACGAAACACCAGGCGCAGAACCGTGGTCGGTGGCTCGCCCGTCGTGGTGATGCGCGTTCAGCCGATGACGTCACCTCGCGGACAGAGGACGTCGCCGACCAGGCGATCAAGCGCATCCTCGACACCCACGTGGGTGCCCCCGAGACACCGATCTTCATGTACTGCGCCACCGGCGCTGGCCACGCGCCGCACCACGTCCCCAAGGTGTGGGCCGACCGCTACGAGGGCCAATGGGACGGGGGTTGGGACGCCTACCGTGAGACCGTGTTCCAGCGCCAGAAGGAGCTCGAGGGACTGAGCCGCGGCCACGACTGCGGTGCGCCTGCCGCCGACGGCGACGCGCCGTCGGCGTTCACCGGCACCATCCACCGGGTCGCGATCGATGTGGCCGGCGGGCTGATCAGCGACGACGAAGCCGAGATGGCCCGGCTCATGGCGCAACGGTGAGCAGCCCCCCGAGCGCACAGGTCGCCGACTCAGCGACCGAGTCGAGCCCTCGCGCTGGGCCACGCTGGCGCCGCTGGCTGGCCTGGCTGATGGTCGTTCTGGGTTGCCTGGTGTTGTTGATAGCGAACCTGGCGGTGTTCGCGCGGATCCTCGTGTTCGACACCGACACGTTCGCTGACACGCTGGCGCCGGAGCAGCCCGACGAGGAGGTAATCGCCGGTGTAGCCGACGCGCTGTCGGACCAGATCGTGACGGCGACCGCCGTGGAGGACCGGATCCAGGAGCTGACGCCCCGCGACAACGCCCTTGTCGCCGCCACCGTCGCCAATGCGGCCGAGAACATCATCGACAACACCGTGCGCACGGTGATGCATAACGACCGCTTCCGGGACCTGTGGCGCAACGTCGTGGAACGGGCCCATGGCCAGTTCGTCGCGCTCGTCGAGGGCGACACCCGCCAGCCGGTGCAGCTGGACCTCCGCCCCGCCGTCGAACAGGTAGACCAGAGCCTGGAGGACCGCGGGATCGACCTGATCGACGACGCCACGATCGACGAGGTCGGCGAGGTCGTCGCCCTGCGCCGCTCGCAGATCGACGACGTGCGCGAGACCCTGGATCTCGCCAAGAGCCTGGTGATCGCGCTGCCGATCGCGGCCATCGTGCTTATCGCCGCCGGCGTGGTCCTAGCCCCGGATCGGCGCCGGATGCTGGCCCGGGCCGGCGTCGGGATCGTGGTCGCCATGGTTTTGACCGCGGTGGCCCTGCGCGTCGTCCGGCGGGTAATCACCGACCGGGTCGAGGTCGACGAACGCCGCCAGGCCGTCGAGTCGCTCTGGGGCCGGCTGTTCGAGACCCTGTTCCAACAGACCGCGGCCCTCGTGGCGCTCGGACTCGTCATCGCCCTGGGTGCGTGGCTGGCGGGACCCTCGCGGCTCGCGGTCCGATTGCGCGCCCGCGTCAAATCGCTCGGCGCCGGGGGCACGGCCGAGCCGACCGCGGAGCCCTCCAGCCTCGCCCGGCTGCTCGGCGCCCACCGCACCGGTGTGCGCCTCGGCATCCTCGCCGTCGCCGCCGCGGCCCTCCTGCTCCTGCCGACGCCGAGCGCGCTAGCCATTATCGTCGTGGCCCTGCTGGCACTGGGCGCCATCGTCGGCGCCGAGATCCTCGCCGCGCCACCCCAGGCACAAGTGCGCTGAACCATGACTGTCACCAGCGCTGCTGACCGGCAGTGTTGGCCGCCTTACCGCCCTTCCCGCCTGACGCGATGGAGGTCCTCCGCGTCCTCGTTGCTCCCACCGTTGCTAGCCACAGCCCATGTCAGGCAGCCGTGGGTGGGCGCGACCGTCCACCAACGACGGCCCAGCCGTGCTCACGAGCGTCGATGGCGAACGCGCTCAGCTCCACCTTATGTACAGGCCCCTCGCCGTCCCCGGGGTAGGCAACCGTCGCGTCGGAACCCATCGAGAATCGACCTGCGGGGAGCACCACAAGATCCTCGTGAATCGCACGAGCGGATTCGGAGGCCGCAGGCGACGCGGGGGCTGGGTGATCCTCGCGATCGCCCCCTTGGGCGCAACATGCTCCCAATCGCCATCCTCCCTTCGATGCCAGGTGCCGAAGGTAGCCGTGGCGAGTTGCATTGAGCGACGTCGGCCCGGCATGGACCGACCTTGCCCGATCTCAATCGTTAGGACATCAGCGAAGCGCTCCACATTGTGGCCGCCGCCGGGATGCCGGCCGAGCTGCCCGTCCGGCGCTCCGGTGTGTGGCTTCTTGTCGACGCCAACCCGTGGCCGCGCCGGATCCCATTGCCCGCGGATCCTCACCCTCACCAGCGCCAGCGAATCATCAAGACATGGTGATGCAACGGCCGCGTGCTGAGAGCACGCTCGACTCATCCGTGTGCAGGTCACGACCTGTTGGTGCTGAAACGATGTCGTCGGCGTACCACTTCCAGACACTGATCCGACGACGAACCCAAGGGAGGTCCTTATGTGGTGGGGTCTGGGAATCATCGGCCTGATCATCTGGATTGCGATTGCCTTCTGGCCCGCCAGGGTTGCCGGCCGGAAGGGACACAGCTTCATCGGCTACTTCCTACTCAGCCTCTTGTTCTTCCCGCTATCGCTGATCATGGCGTACGCGGTGCAGGACCGTTCAGGAGTGGCCTACGGCGCGGGCTAAGCGCTGGATCGCGGGCGGCTTCCCCATAACCGATGGGTTCGTCAGCCGTTTCGACCTCGTATAGCCCCGGTTCCTCGGGCCAAGGAGCGAAGGAACTCCGCACCTCGCTCTTCGGCCAACTTGCCGCCCATCGAAGGTGATGAGATGGCCAAGCCCGCCGAGCACGCACAAGACAACGACCGGGGAGACCCGCTCCCTCCGGCGCTTCGTGCACTCGTTCCACTCGACCGGCAGCTACGGGCTGGTCATGTTGATGATCGTCGCGACCTACGTCCTGGCGACCACGCTGACACAACAGTGGGGCGCGACGATCGTGCTGGTCGCCCAGATCGGCACGGTCTGGCTCGCCCTCCGGACCTCGCTGGCGCGCCGGCGTCTCCGCGCGGTGGCGGCCGTGCTCTTCACAGCGGCGATCGTGGCGGCGGCGGCGAACCTGCTCGTCGAGCGCGACTCGGATCTCGTGGCGTTCGTGTTCCTGACCGCAAGCGCACTGTATGTCGTGGCTCCCGTCTCGATCGTGCGCCACATCGGTATCGCCGAGAGGTCGATCAGGCGACCATGTTGGGCGCGCTGTGCGCCTACCTGCTGTTCGGCATGGCCTTCGCGTTCGCGTATCGGTCCCTGAGCGCCTGGCGGCCAAGAGGCTGGCAGTCCCCGCAGGACGGCGGGGTCAGCTCCGATAAGTAGCGGGCTCCGGCCCCTCGATGGAAGCGTGATTCCCACCCCTCGGAAACGCCGCCGTCAGGTCGTCCAGATGCATGTCACGACGACGATCCAGTCACGGGCCAGGCGTGCTGGAAGGCCAGGGTGTGGTCCCCGAACGCCGAAGCCACGAATGGCGACTCGAGCGTGATCAACCCGATGTAGACCTTCCCGGCACTTGGGCTCGCCTTGCCGTACATCCGGTACAAGGGCGTCCCCGCGGGGATCTCGGCGAGGATCGATCGGAAGTCTGCGGTCGATGCAGGGTCGTTGCGCACCTCGTCGGTCCCGTACAGGTACACCAGCTCTGGCGCACAGGCTTGTTCGACCTCTGTTCCGTCGTTCGTGATCACCGCCAGGTGATCCAGCCGTTGCAGCTCGATCGGGCTCGAGATCCGGGAGAGCCAGAACCTCAGGAGCGGCAACATGAGCGTGTTGGGGAAGGTGTCGGGTGCCAGGGTGTGATTGGTTGGCGCCCGTTCGAAGAAGTCCCGGCTTGCCTGCTTGTCGAGTGATTGGTGCACGAGCAGGTTCTGAGACGGATGCGGGCCATCGAGCAGGAACTTGAATGCGGCAGCTGGGCTGTAGTTCGGCATGCCGACCGCCAGCGATGCCCGCACGAACCCGACGGCACCGGTCTCGAAGATGCCCGTGAACGGGTGCTCGCCGTCGGCCTCGAATCTCATCTTCGCGACCGTCCCGAAGGTGTGGAAGGCCTTGGCACGCGGCGGGCGCACGTCAGCGTCTTGCTCGAATGCCTGGCGCAGGAAGGCGCGCTTCGCAAGCCGGCGCATGGTCTGGGAGTTCGTGACGGCCGCCGAGGGAAGTGACTCATAGGGCGACGAGGCGATCAGCTCCCAGAGCGTGTCCTGCTTCTGTCTGGCTGAAGCACTTCTGAACTCGGGCGATGTCACTCGGGTCAGCGCTGCTTTGTACTGCTCGTGCGCGCTGGAGGCATCGCTTGTCGACGAGGCCGATGTCCTCAACGGCGTCTCGTCGGGGGAAGCCGCCGCGATCCACCGCAGTGCCGTCATGCTCGGAAGGAAGCAATACGCGGCTGCCTTGGTGGTGATGAAGCGCGAGAACCCGGTCATCGTCAACGGTGGGTCGTCTTCTCGGGGGATCTCGAAGATGCTGTCGGCCGAGTCATTGGCGCCGATCAGGACATCCTTCGATCTTGGATTCAGTCTGATCCGGCCCGCGAACGAACCCTCGTCGACCCACTCCTTCAACACGAACTCGTACTGGTTCTCGATGTACGAGTTGATGAAGTAGCCGAGGAGGCCGCGCTCCACACCGTCATACGGGACGCTGGGGTCGTACACGGGACCGTAGGGCATGCCGCGGCGGATGAGCCGGTGCCCGTTGTTGCTCCCGCCGGGTGTTCCCTGGCCTTGGACTGGTTGGCCCCGGGGGTTGACGCGGCGAATGTGCGCCCCGACGGGGCAGCGCAGCCCCTGGGGGTCACCCGATCCGTCGCTGTTCACATACTCGAAGTCGTTCAACTGCTCCGCGGTCATGCCTCCGTCAGGCGAATCCGTGTCCGGGGACAGCGTCAGAGGAACACCGTTGCGCCAGCGGCCGCAGATCTTGGCGGCCAGAAGCTCCGGATCGATCTGGTCGCTGTTCGCCTGCAGGAAGTTCTCGAAGCCGACGACGTCCTGTTCGATCATCTTGAACACACCGAAGCTCCCGTTGCGCCAGAGCCCGGTCGGGTCGGGAAGTTCGTAGCTATCGGCGTCGTCGGAGAGGACGAAGAGCCACGGCTCGCAGGGCTCTTGATGATCGGGCGGCACAGGCTCTGGACCACAGCGGATCCGCGGCGTCACCGTGATGCCATCGGTGTACCCGAAGTGGGTCTTCGGGACGGGGACGGGCTCTCCGTCGACCTCTTCGATCATCACGGCGCCGTCGAACTGCGACAGCAGCTCGAACGCGTCGCCGTCATGGAAGAGCGTGGTCAGTTGGCCGCTGTAGGTTTCCCGCGCCTCCGGGGTCAGGGCGTAGAGCGCCACCATGACATGGTCGTCGCCCGTTCCGAATCCGCCCACCCAATGGTCCGGTCCGCTGTCTCCGTGGTCACCGACCCGTCCCGCCCGCTGAGCGGCTCCCTCGACGAAGGCGTCGAAGGATCCCGGCGGAATCGGCGGAAGACGATCCGTCACGCCCAGCGCCACCAGCCCGGGCCATGTGATGCCGACGTTGAGGCAGTAGTCCGGCTTCCGCTTCGGAAGAGACCGTTGGATCGTCGTTCGGGCCTGGGGTCGCCACATGCCAGTCCTCGGCGGTCGTGATCTGCGGCGCGTCGCTTTCGTCGCCGGACGTGAGACGTCGCAGTGCAGCTCGAGCCGCGGTCGGCGTCACCACCTTCAGGAGGAAGTAGCGCACGGTCGGCATGCGATATCCGCGAACGATGATCCCCTGGATGTCAGGCAGTTCCAGCGTCTCCATCGTTCACCTCAGGCTCGTGGCTGCTGTTGTTGGCGTGCTGCCCAGGCCCTCCGCGAGGAGCGCCTTGACATCTTGGACCTGCAGGCCGGGGTAACCGGAGTAGAAGGCCAGTGGCGTCAGATCGTGGTCCCGCACCCACTCGGAGAAGCGCACTGCGTTCTTTGACGTCGGCACGGGTGGCGGATTCCTGGTGAACTTGAAGAGCAGATCGAACGCCGGTCCCAGCCGGTCGGCGAAATCCTGGGCGTACTTGTCGAAGGGTCCGTCATAGATCGTGAAGAAGCCGACCTGATTGTGCGGAAGCTTCACCAGAAACGCGAAGTGAACAGTTCCTACGGAGTCACCACCCTTGTTGATGTAGCGAGGCAGCACCTGGAAGGCCGCTTGAACCGCGAGGATCGCGAGGCGACCCTTCATCGGCATGATGACTAGGAGGGGAAGCTGCTGCGCGCTCGCAACGTCAAGTTCGACGCCGGCCCTGGCAGCCTCGGATCTGATCTCGCGTGCCGTGGCACCCGGGTAGGCCGAGTAGGAGTAGCCAGCCAACGTACGGATGCAATGGGCTCTCGCCCACGCGACGAAGGCCCTCGCATTGCTCGCCACCGGCGTCGGCGGTGGATCGCTCACGTGCCCGAAGACGGGATCCAAGATGCGGCCAAGATGGTTGGCGAAGTCTTCGAGGACATCGTCAAGGCGCCCATCGAAGTCGGCGAGGAGGTAGACCGTTTCGTCGTCCACGGCAACGAAGCGGCAGTAGTGCAACGTACCGATCGCATCAGCCGCGTCATAGAGCTCCGCCTGCAAGCCCGCCATCAATTCACGAACTGCTGAGCTGCCGGCGCGGGACTTCATGGGAAAGGCGAGGGTGAGATGTCCCTGGGCCCCAGGTCGATCGCCGCCGCTCACCGCTTCGCCGACATCGACCTTGTTTTCCGCGGGGAGGAGGAGGTTCGCAAGATGCAGTCGAAACTCCCGAACCAGCCGGCCAACCTGATGGGTTCCAGTCGAAGTGGTGTTCGTCATCGTTGGATCCTCCTTCTGGTGGTCGAGGGCGTTCGGTCGCAGCCATCAGTGCTTCCTCTAGGCATGCGAGGGCGAACGCCACTTCGTGAACCGCTACCTGTCCGTCGGCCGGGAGCACCGCGGAAGGGTGATCCCACCGCTCGGCACGCCCCACACGGGTTCCCAGACCTGGACTCGATTGACGCTCGTGTCTTGGTCTTGGTCCTGCTCCCCGGTTGAGTGGCGCATTCGTCTACCGCTGATCGTGATCGACACAGCAGTACTCGTCGTCATCAAGATCTGGTGAAAGCTGGCCGCCGGCCCGGCGCCTAGCTCAGCGCACCCCCCGCCCAGACATCTTCAGAGTTGCTCCGTGCCCGATGAGCTACCGGAGCCAGCATCGCCAGACGATGTTGGGCAGTCGCTCCAGGACGCGAGCTGACCGCCCCAGTGTGCGTGGACCGTCCGATCGTCCGGACACAGCGTGCGAACGTGAGGAGCATGAGGCAGCCGTTCGTGCCGGTCGTCATCAAGATTGCGTGAACCGGCGTCGACGGGTCGACGGGCACCGGCATCCGGGTTTCACCAAGTCTGCATGACGTCCTCCACGGCGCGTCACCGTAGGTTCGGTAGAGACACGGCGGGGCACGTCACGGAGGGATCTCTATCGGGCGACCGACACACAGGGAGAGTGAGATCTGGTGGACTACACCGACCGGCTGCGACTGCTCGCGCTCAACGACGTGCGCTTGGCCGAGGAGCTCATCGGCCCCTCGGGCTCGAACGCCGCGGAGCTCGATCCGAAGACGCTCGCGCTGGTCCGCCTCGCCGCCTTGGTCGCAGCCGGTGGCACGCTCCCGTCTTACGGAGCCCACGCCGACGCCGCAGTAGACGGCGGCGCGAGTGACGGCTGAGATCGTCGCGGTGCTGGTGGGCGTCGTTGACATCGTCGGACTGCCCTGTGTCGTCGCCGCGGCGCCGAGCCTGGCGATGGCGCTCGGCTTCGACACCGACGAGGCGTTCGAGCGGTAGGTGTCGGCGGGGTTCGGTTAGGCGCCGAGCAGTCCGAGCACCGTGGCCTGTTGCACCGCGTCGCTCCGCGACGAGACGCCGAGCTTGCGGTAGATCGAGGCGACCTGGGACCGCACGGTGTTGTGGGAGAGGAACAGTCGACCGGCGATCTCGGGGACGGTGAGGTGTGTCTGGAGGTAGGGGAGCAACCGCAGCTCTGCGGGGCTGAGGGGCGGTCCGCCGGCGGTCCGCCGGCGGCTCCGCCGGGCATCGGCGCCGCAAGGGTCTGCCGAAGCTCCGCCACGTCATCGACGAGCGCGCCCAGGTTCGGCCTGTGGTGGAGGATGTCGTCGATCTCACGCAGCAGGTGCCGAGCCGTTGTTGCGTCGGCCAGCGCGACGTACACCTTGGCGAGCTGCAGTCGGAGCCGTACGGCGAGCCATGGCAGCACGAACGTGCACAGGGGTCGAGCTCGCATCCCCCGCGCGAGCTGGCGGTTCGTGTCGTTCAGGTCACCTCGATGCAACGCCAGTCGGGCCGCGGCGGCGAACGCGAGCGCCGACATCGCATAGTCGTGCAACCGATGCTCGTCGATCGTCCCGAGAGCCAGTGCCACGTGCTCGGCGGCTTCGGGCCACCGTCCGCCGTCCATCGCCAGCAACGCGAGCTCGGCCTCGCTGATCACGATCGATCCGTTGTTGCCCGTCGAGGTCGCCACGCTGGACGCCTCCGCGAACGCGGCACCGCCCTGGTCGAGATCGCCGACGAGCAGGTGCGCCTCGCCGCACAGCGCGAGGGCGGTGTCCCGCCAGGGGCTCCAATCCGGCTCTTGGTCGACCGCGAACTTCGCGCGAGCCATCATCGCCTCGACGCCGTCCGCGCACAGGACCGCATGCATCATCGCCCGAGTCGAATCGAACGACGATGTGCCGTCCGGTGGCACCGAGTCGAGCGACGCCGCGTCGACCACAGCGGCCCAGCGCTGCGCTTGCATGGTGTCGCCGCCCAACGCGGCCACCCAAGCGGCGAAGACCGCTAACGGCGGATGGGCCTCGACGCTGGAGTCGCCGATCGTCGAGAGCCACCGCCGCACCGTCGTGATCTGTCCGGCGCCGTAGGTGGGGATGATCAGCATCGCCATCAACGCCGCGCATCGGTCCCGCTCCGTCGTGTCCAACAGGTGCTCGAGCGCCAGCACCGGTGATCCGTTCGACTCGTACCAGTCGGCGGCGCGGAGATGCAGCTTCATGGTGGCGTCGGCTTCGGCGCGGTGCAGCTCTGCGAGCAGGAACTCTCGGAACAGTGCGTGGTAGCGATACCACTCGCGCCGGCGATCGAGCGGGACCAGGAACAGGTTCGCGGCCTCGAGTTCACGAAGCTGCGCGTGCGCATCCGATGTCTCCAGGAGAGCGTTGCAGAGCGGGCCCGAGAGCTGGTCGAGCACCGCGGTGCGCCGCAGGAACAGCTGTGTGTCCTCGGGGAGCTGCTCCAACGTCACGCGGTAGAGGTAGTCGGCGACGTAGCGATCGTCGCCGGCGACCGTGTCCGCGTGTGCGGGGCTCTCCTTCGCGATCAACGCCGCGAGGTAGAGCCCGACCGGCCATCCCTCGGTGCGTTCGGTCACCGCGGCCGCCAGCTCGGGGGCGAGGTGCACCTGGGCCTGCGAGAAGATGTGCTGTGCGGCTGCCGCGTCGAGGGCAAGGTCACCCGTTCCGAGCTCGAACGTGTCGCCCGAGGCGCGAAGGTGGGGCAGGTGCGGCTGTTCGGCACGGCTCGCCGCGACGAACTGTGAGCCGTGAGGAATGGCTGAGATCACGACGCCGAGCGCGTCGTGACAGGCCGGCGAGTGCAGCTCGTGGAGATCGTCCAGCATGATCACGAAGGGGCTTGGGGTGGCTGCGAACGCCGACGCGAGCCGTGGCGCGGCGCGGCCCAGCACCGAGACGCCCCGCACGTCAGCCACCAGATCGGTGTTGCCCGGCGTGATCTGTGCGTACGCCGATGCCAAGGTGGGCAACAACGCCGCGGGGTCGTCGTCGAAGCGGTCGAGCGACACCCAGGCCAGCGGGCGATCTTCGATGGCGGCCCACTCTGCGAGCAGGGTGGATTTGCCGTAGCCCGCCGGCGCCGTCACTCCGACGACGCGGCACCCCTCATTGCGGGCCGCCTCGATGAGCGAGCGCCGACTTACCGCGCCGGGACGGAGCGGTGGGGCCGTCAGCTTCGCGACATGGAGCGACTGCCCAAGGTCGTCTGGCCGTGCCGGCTCCGGGAGCTCATCGGGCACGAAGCAACCCTAGAGACATCTGGGCGGGAGTGCGCTGAGCATTCGCGCGAGCCGGCGGCCGGCGTTCACCAAGTCTGGATGACGACGGCTACCCCTCCGTCGCGCACGATGAGGCGTAGACGAACGCGACAACCCAACCGGGGGAGACGGACATGACCCAGACGTCAACCGAGGCTCAGCCGGCGAACCCCTACGGCGGCGTGCCCAGCGGCGGCATCACCCTTCCGCCGTATTACCGGCCGACCCCCGATCTCGCCAGCAACAACCTCTACTACCCGGGGCAGGAAGAGCTCAATCCCGACGAGATGCGGATCTCCTTCATCGGCAGCACGCCGATCCCGGTCACGAAGTCCCAGGCCGGCACCTGCATCATGGTCGAGCTCGGCAACGGCAAGCGGTTCTTCTTCGACTTCGGCTCGGGTTGCATGCGCAACATCATCGCGATGGCGGTTCCGCTGCCGACGGTGAACGACATCTTCTTCACCCACCTCCACGTGGATCACTACGCCGATCTCCCCTACCTCTACGCCTTTGCGCCCTGGGTGGGCCGCTGGAAGCCGCTGCGCGTGCACGGGCCGTCGGGCCGCACGCCGCAGGACGGGATCGGGCACATGATCGAGGGCATGAAGATGATGACCCACTGGCACACCGACTCCTTCAACGCCGTTCCGATCGGCGACGGCTACGAGGTCGAGGTCAACGAGTTCGATCACACCGATGACAACGGCATCTGCTACGAGAAGGACGGCGTGACCATCCGCCACTGGCGGCGCTCGCACACCAAGGACGGCGCCTCGGCCTACCGGCTCGACTGGAACGGGTTGTCGTTCGTCTGGACCGGGGACGGCCGCCCCGACGAGCTCACCCTGGAGCTGGCTCAGGGGGTGGACGTCTTCGTGACCGAGGTGCAACCGGACACGGGCAACCTCCAGGCGCTGAAGTTCGGGATGCCCCCCGTGATGCTCAACAACACGATCGACCAGGCGCACAGCGTTCACTACGCGGTGGGTTACATGTTCGAGAAGATCCAACCCCGCCTCGCGATGGTCACGCACCTGTCGTTCGACGAGGAATTGGTCCCAGAGATCGTGGCCGGGATCCGTCACCACTACAACGGGCTCTTCCAGTTCGGGGCGCCCGACGTGGTGGTCGTCAACGTCGACAAGGATTCGGTCTGGACCCGCAAGGCCGTGATCCCTGACGCCGGCAACATGGCCCGCCCCACCCCGAGGGAGGCGGCCGAGCTGTTCGACCTGAGCCCGACGAACCTCACGGTGACATTCCCGACGCCGCGTTGCCGGATGTCCGACAACCTGGATCAGGAGGTCTACAACCGGGAGATCGATCCGAGGGAGTACTACCCGGCGGATCTGTATCGGGAGCCGCAGGTCGACTTCCCGGCGGGCTTCACGATCGATGTCCGCGAGGTCGCCCTCCCGAAGCTGCGCCACATGCAGGAGAAGCTCGGGGCCAAGGAGGACCTGCTGTCGGCCGTCGTCGACGCCATCGAGCAGGCCGAGTGAGCACCGTCACCATCCCCCTGACGGTGCTGACGGGGTTCCTCGGCGCGGGCAAGACGACGCTGCTGAACCGCATTCTCACCGGCGATCACGGTCTTCGCATAGCGGTCCTGGTGAACGACTTCGGCTCCGTCAACATCGACGCCGACCTCGTCGTCGGCGTCGATGGCGATGGCGATGGGGACATCATCAGCCTCGCCAACGGCTGTGTCTGCTGCAACGTACGCGACGATCTGGTGACGGCGGTGACGCAGGTGATGTCCCGGCCCGAGCGGCCCGAGTACATCGTCCTCGAGGCCAGCGGGGTGGCCGAGCCCTCGAGCATCGCGCTCACCTTCCTGGACGACGGCCTGCGGGACCGGATCAGGCTGGACAGCATCATGTGCGTCGTCGACGCCGAGCAGGTGTTCGCGGCGCCGGAGATCATGGAGCTGAAGCTCCGCCAGATCGCCTTCGCCGACATGCTGATCCTCAACAAGGTTGATCTCGTCACTCCGGAGGAGATCGAGCGGATCAAGGCGTGGCTCGACGACCGGTTCCATCGCGTCCGGCTCGTCGAGGCATGCGGCGGGGACGTGCCTCTGGAGATCTTGCTCTCCGTCGGCCGGTTCGATCCGGCCCAGCTCGACACCAGCACGCTCGATGACCACGTCGATTGCGCGGATCCCGGCAAGCCGCACGATCACTCGCAGGTGTTCAGGACGTGGAGCTACGAGACCGACGAACCCCTGTCGCTGGAGGCGCTGCAGGAGTCCGCCCGCCGCCTGCCAGCCGGCGTCTACCGGTGCAAGGGCGTAGTCCACACGGTCGAAGCACCAGGACGCCGGACGATCCTCCAGGTCGTCGGCAAGCGCGTCGACATCGCACCCGGAGGTGCATGGAACGACCGAGGACCGCGCACCCAGATGGTTGTCATCGGCAGAGACGACGGCATCGACGAAGCGGCGTTGCGCGACGTCTTCGACGACTGTCGGGCGAGCGCATGAGCCCGCCGAGCTCGCCCCCGATCACCACTCCGACGGACCGGCGAACGGAACGAAGCCCATGACCATGACCAACACCCCACTCGACGAGCTCGGACCCGTCGACTACCTGATCATCGAGTTTCCACCGGAGACGGCCAACTTCACCGGCGAGATGGCGGATGAGCTCATCAAGCTGGTCGACGCCGGAACCATCCGCATCATCGACCTCCTCGTGCTCGTCAAGGACCTGGACGGCGAGGTCGAGGCCCTGGAGATCGAAGACCTCGAGCACCTCGGCCCGTTGCAGGTGCTCGAGGCCGATCTCGCCGAGCTGCTGGCCGCTGACGACGTCGAGCACCTCGCCGCCGCCATGGAGCCGGGCAGCGTGGCCGGCGTGCTCATCTTCGAGAACCTCTGGGCCGCGCCCTTCTCCTCCGCCGCCCGCCGCGCCGGCGGACAGCTCATCGCCAACGGACGAATCCCCATCCAAGCCATCATCGCCGCCGTCGAAGCCGACGAGGCGTTCGAACCCGAAGGAGACTGACATGCCGCTCAGGCCAGGACGTGCAGGACGAGTTGGTGTCGTGGGTGCACCCGTGGCCAGGGCCGCGGTCGTCGGCGCCGCCGTGCGACCGGGACCCGCGCCCTTCACCAAGGCCGCGGTCGTCGGCGCCGCCGTGCGGCCCGGACCCTCGCCCGTCGCGAAGGCCGCTGTCGTGGGCGCCGCGGTGACGCCCGGCCGACGTCGCCGCCGGATCTAGAGGCTCGCGCCTCGCCCCGCCGTCGCGTCCGTCGCACCCACACCTTGAGCACGGAGTCGCAATCCGACAGCTCGCGCTGGATCGCGACGATCCTCGGCCTGTTCGGCATGGCTTCGGCCGGACACTCCTTGAGCAAGGTCATGGTCTCGGCGAGCTGCCTGGCGTGGCGCCTGCCGGTGCGGGCCAAGGCGTCGATGGGGATCGTCGGCGGCATCGTCGGGCTCGTCGCCGGAATCGGGCTCGTCGCAGTCATCGTGAATCGGATCCGCGCCGATCTCGGACTCGTCGCCACCGGGTTCTCGTTCCTCGCTGCCGTCGTCGTCTACGGGTTGGTGTGGGTCGCCCTGTCGATGATGTTGCCGCGTGCGACGAATGACCTCGGCGCAGTGCTGCCCGGCGGCGTCCTGGTAGGACTGACGATCGCCGGCATGCAAGCGGTCAGCCAGCTCTGTCTCCCGAATCGCCTCGGACAGGCGTCCGAGCTCTACGGCGCCATCGGCGTCACCATCGTGGCGCTCGGCTGGTTCTTCATCCTCGGCCGAGCGATGGTCCTCTCCATGGTCTCAACGCCGTCATCCACGAGCGCTTCGGCACCATCTCGCGGGCCGTCTTCTCGCTCCCGATGTTGCGCATTCTGCCCCGCAAGTCAGTGTGGATCCGCCGCTTCTTCGACGTCGACACCGATGGGTGACGCTCGCCGGCTGCCCCAGAACGAGCAAGATCCGGTTGCTCACCGGATCGCGTTCGGGTTCCACGCCACCAGCCACTCATCGCCCTCGCCATGCTCGCCCTCGGCTCGTACCCACCCCGCCTACCGGGCCGATGACCCACGGATCGAGCAGAAGAGCGAGTTAAGTGCGTGCCCGGTCAAGAACTCAGCCAGAGTGGCCTTTGGCCCACGTAGGTGCCACCGAGGTCGTCGAACGCGGACCCGAGTTCTAAGTCGGCGCAACGGGCGGCACGGGAGCATCTGGCTGCTCCCCGGGTGGGGCAGATGCGTCGATACTGAGTCTGGGCGCGCCAGCGCGGATGCGTCGTAGGCGCGCCCAGTCGGCCTTGGCAGATGCGGCGACGGGCGACCACACCCGGTTGGCCGCTTTACGCATTCGTCCACCGGAGCGGTTGCTGTCGGTCGCTGCGCCATCGCCGTCGCGGGGAGGCGGCAAATAGTTCAGGTAACTGTCGTGACGCATCTTTCGACGCCAGACCTCAGCGACCGTGATCCCAATCACCGCCCCAATGCCCATCAGCACCGCGTACAGCTTCAGCTTGTCCATGGGAACTGCCCCGGTGATCCCGTCATGGCGATGGCGCCTGGCTCTCCTCGGTGATCGGTAGCGTATGCCCGGGCTAGGCCCGACGCCCACACCTCATCGGTCGCGACCGGCGCCAGAGCAATCGGTCTGTCGGGCTGGTGCGCACGGACCCGTAACGGCCTGGCTGCCAGCGCGGCTAGTTCGTGGCTGACTGCGGGCAGTAAGCGTCGTCGATCCGGCTCACTCCCGATCGATCCGCGCGCGCCGCGAAAACCCGCGGGAAGCCCGCGGACAGGCCGTCACGAGGCGGCACTACCCGACCCTCTGCACCCCTCGTGACCTGCGGTTTTGTGATTGGGCGCATCGCTACGAGGCGTCGGAATCGCCCTTCCAAGGCAGATGTCGGGGGTTCGAGTCCCTCCGCGCCCACCTCCGCGCCCACCTGGTCCGAGGCTATGCGTCGACCGGCCGACCCGTTGCTTGTCGCCGCCTGGTCAGGGCACGACGACGACGGGCCACTTGCCGGCATGGACGAGCTTCACGCCGAGGGACCCGATCAGCCGGTGACCGGCGTGCATCGAGGCGCCCACGACAACACAGTCCGCCCGCATCTCGTCGGCAACGCGGACGAATTCGGTGGACGGGTTGCCTGGCGCACCTCGAAGGTCGGATGGATGCCGTAGTAGGCGGCGCCTTCGACGATGAGTCGTTGGATCTCTCGTGAGGACTCGACCTGGGCCTCGGCGGCCATGCCGGCCGCGCCAGGCGCCAGGCCGGTCAAGCTGGAGCTTGTCGCCACGTACAGGACGACCAGTCGGGCGTGTTGCCGGCGTGCGAGCCCGGCGGCGTAGGCACCCGCCCGTAGGGAGGTTTCCGAGCCGTCGACGCCTACCAGGATCAGGCCGGCTCCACCATCGGCCTCCCGTTGCGGATCGCCATTCTCCGCCACGGGCGCGCAGTATGGCGTACCGGTCCGGGCCGGGGCTGGCCGAGCATCCTCGTCGGTCAGCGGGGCGAACGGGACGGGAAGGTGCGGCTCCTCGACCCGATCGATGCGAGCGGCTCCGACGGTCAAGGGCCTTCTACGCAGTGAGGTCGATGCGTCGGCACCATCACTCGCTCCGGCGCCGCCTGACGCGACATGAGCTGGGTGCGGACGGCGTTCTACCTGCTCGGTCTCATGCTCCGGCTCGGCGGTCTTGTTGTCGCCTTCTGTGTTTCGGCGGCCGCGGGGACTAGCCCCGGGTCGGAATTTGAGCGGGTCGAGAACCGTTGTTGCTCATGGCTACAGGAGTGAGTCATGAAGGTTCGGAGTTCGCTGAAGTCGTTGAAGCGCAAGGATGGATCGGTCGTCGTGCGGCGTCGCGGTCGGACGTTCATCGTCAACAAGCGCAACCCTCGGTGGAAGGCGCGTCAGGGTTAGCTCAGCACCGCGCCGGGCCCGTCTTAGCGCGCGTCGGCCCCTGAGCGCCCAGTAGGTCGCTCCGGTCCGACCCGGCGCGTCAAAGCCGTCCGACCCGGCGACAAGAACAGCCCCATCGATACCCTTTGCCACGTGGCCCACGAGGCGGTTCCGCGGCGCGGCCTGGCCGTGTACGTCCCTTCGATCGCAGCCGAATGGGCGGAGGTTCGGGGTGCCGAGCGGTGGCAGGTGGTCGACGGCACGCTCTGCCTGGTCGACATATCGGGATCCACCGCCCTGTTCGAGCGGCTGGCGGCGCAGGGGCACGTCGCCGCCGAGGAGCTGACCGACCTACTCAGCGACGTGTTCAGCCACATGATCGACCGGGTGCAGGAGCGCGGCGGTACCCAGCTGAAGTTTGGCGGCGACGCCCTGCTCTCGTTGTTCACCGGTCGCGACCACGCCACCCAGGCGGCGTGCGCAGCCGTTGAGATGCGTCGGGAGCTGCGCAACGCCGTCCGCGGAACCACCACGCTTGGGCGGCTCCCACTCCGGATGTCTGCGGGCGTGGAGTCCGGTGCCATCCACCTGTTCCTGGCGGGTGATGCCCACCACGAGCTCGTGGTTGCGGGCCCCGTCGCGAGCGCGACCACCGAGCTCGAGCGTGCGGCCGAGGCGGGCGAGATCGTGGTCGGAACCGCCGCACGCGCCGCACTGCCCCGGCACGCCGCCGAACGCCTCCGTGGACCGGGCCACGTGCTCCGGTGGCGGTCCTCGCCGGTCTCGCCGCCCGAGCCGCGAGTCCAGCCGACCGTGGAAGGCAGGGACCTCGAACGCCTTGTGCCGGTCGGTCTGCGCCAGGTGCTGAGCTCCGGCCCGGATCCCGAGCACCGCACCGCCACGGTCGCGTTCGTGCGCTTTTCCGGCACCGACCGCCTGATCGCCCAAGCCGGGGTGCCCGCCACTGCCGAGGTGATCGACGGCCTGGTCACCGCCGTGCAGCAGGCGGCGGAGCGGGAAGGCGTCACGATCCTGGCCACCGACGTCGACACCGACGGGGGGAAGATCATCCTCGTCACCGGGGCGCCGGCGACCAACGTCGACGACGACGGTCGGATGCTCCGGTGCCTGCGCACGGTCGTCGACGCTCCGAGCACACTCTCGCTTCACGCCGGCGTGAACCGTGGCCACGTGTTCGCCGGTGTGGTCGGCCGGGGCGAGCGATGGCGCACCTACACGGTGATGGGTGACGCCGTGAACCTCGCAGCCCGGCTCGGCGCCGCGGCACCTGCGGGCACGGTCTACGCGACCCGGCCCGTGGTCGAGGGGTCCCTCACGGCCTTCGCAGTGACCCGCACCCCGCCGCTCACCCTCAAGGGGCTGTCGGCACCGGTGACCGCGTACGTTCTCGGCGACGAGACCGGCCAACGCGCCCGGTCCGTCCGCGCCGAGATGCCGTTCACCGGTCGCGGTGCGGAGCTCGCCCGCCTTGTGGCCATGATCGACCGGCTCGGTGGCGGTCAGGGCGGTGCCGTGACGGTCACGGGTGCCGCGGGTGTCGGCAAGAGCCGTCTGGTCCACGAGGCGGTGTCCCGCGCCCAGGCGGAACACCTGGTCCTGCGCGCCGAACCGTACCGGGTTGCGACCCCATACCGTCCCTGGCAAGACGCGCTGCGCGGTGTCCTCGGCATCGAGCGGACCGACGGTCCGGCGATGGCGCGTGAGTTGCGGTCCCGGGTCGCCGCCCTCGACCCGACCCTCCTACCGATGCTGCCGCTCGTCGGCGCCGTCGCGCACATCTCCGTCCCGTCGACCGAGGAGGTCGATGCGATCGCCGGTCCGTTCCGCTCGACGCGCACGGCCGAGGTGGTCGAGACCCTCCTCGCGGCGACGTACGACTGTCCACTGGTCCTGGTGGTCGAGGACGCCCACGGCGTCGACGAAGCCACGTCGCTGTTGCTCGACCAGTTGGTGGTCAACGCGACCCCACGGCACCCGTGGCTCGTCGTCAGCGTGCGCCGACTGGAACCCGGCGGGTTCATGCCGACGATCGGGGAACGGGTCACGCTCCACCCGCTACTGGTCGGGGAGGCCCGCCGGCTGGCCGAGCTGGCCACGAGCGCCGCCCCGATACGTCCCCACGACATCGAGCGCATCGTGGCGCGTGCGGGCGGCAACCCGTTGTTCCTCGAAGAGGTCCTCAGGGCGGCGCGGGACACGGGGACGATCGACATGCTCCCGCACTCGCTGGACGCTGTCATCGGGGTCCAGATCGACGCCCTTCCCCCGCTGGCCCGGCGGCTTCTGCGCTGCGCCGCGGTGCTTGGCGGCAGCTTCCGCACCGACATCCTCGATCAGGTCGTGGCGGCCGAGGGCCTGAGCGCGGACGCCGCCACGCGTGAGGCGCTCAAGGAGTTCTTCGAACCTTCGTCGCGTGACCGGCTGAGGTTTCGGCACGCGGTGGTGCGTGATGTCGCCTACGAGGGCCTGCCCTACGGGCGCCGGCGGGAGTTGCACCGGGTGGCGGCGGAGATCCTCACCAGGGCGGCGGGTGCCTCTCCCGAGACGGTCGCAGACCTGCTCGCGCTCCACTACGCCCGGGCGCGCGACCACGCGCTCGCCTGGCACTACGGCGTCATCGCCGGCGATCGCGCCCGCGCGGCGTTCGCCAATCCCGAGGCCGCATCCAGCTATGTTCTCGCGCTCGACGCCGCCCGGCGGGTGCCCGACATCCCCGACGACGACCGCGCCATCGTGCTGACCCACCTCGGCGACGTCCGAGAGCAAAACGGCGAGTTTGCGGATGCCCTCGAGGCCTACCGTCAGGCGACCAGCCTGCGCCGGCAGGATCCGCTGGGTCGAGCTCGACTCGCGCTCCGACGGGCACGTGCCCGCGAACGCATGGGCCGCTACGCCGTCGCCCTTCGGGAGACGACGGGAGGCCTGTCCGCCCTCGACGACGGTGGCCCGGTGGACCGCACCGAGGCCGCCAAGCTGCGCGCGCAGCTGGTGGTGTTCAGCGCGGTCGTGCGCCAGGCGCAGGAGAGGCCGCGGGCCGCACGCGCCCTCGCCGCCCGCGGCGTGGACATGGCCCGCGGCGCCGGCGACCCGCGAGCCCTCGCCCGCGGGTACATGGTGCTCGAGTGGGCCCAACGGGCCTCGGGTGAGCCCCACCGCGAGAGTTACGGCGAGATGGCATTGGCGCTCTACGACGAGATGGGCGACACGGCGGGCGTGGCGACCGTGACCGCGAATCTGGGCATGGAGCGCTACTTCGAGGGCCGCTGGGACGAGGCCGCGGAGCTGTACGAGCGAGCCCGCGCCGCGTTCCTGCGGATCGGCAACGCCGTGCAGGCTGCGATGTGCGGGGCCAACATGGGCGAGCTGCTCGTCACCCAAGGCAGGCTCGACGAGGCCGAACCGGTGCTGCGCGACGCTGCTCGCGTCCTACGGGCGTCCGCGTTCGTCGACGGGGCCACCTTCGCGGAGCAGCAGCTCGGTCGGCTGCTGGCGGGGCGCGGCGAGGCCGATGCGGCCATCGAGCTGTTGGGCGCGGTGCACGCCGAGCTCGACGCGATCGGCCAGACGATGTCGGCCTTCGAGGCCGCCCTACACCTGGCGGATGCCTACACCGACGGTGGTGATGCACGCCGGGCGCTCGAGCTCCGCGACGCTGCGGCGGCGCGAGCGGGCGCCGACGCCGCTCACCTCGACGCCCACGACGCCCTCGTCCGGGGACGGGCCCTCGCCGCCCTCGGCCGCCTCGACGAAGCCGCCGGCGTGGTGGCCGGCGGTGTGTCAGCGGCAGAGGACAGGGCGCTGGCGTACGAGCTCGAGCTGCTGCTCCGCCTCTCGTCAGACGTCGACCATCAGCGGAGCGCGCGCGGGTCACCCGCCCCGAAGAACGTCTCGGTGACCTGAATCATCCCGGCGCCGGCAGGCACCACGGTCTGACTCGACAGGCACCACAGCTTGCCGAGAGGCAGCACGGGGGCCTCGGGCGTGCCGCCACACCACACTGCCGGCTCGGGCCCCGATCCGGTGTCGATCCGCGTCGTCCGCGCCACCGGGTAGGTCGCGGCCTCCGGCAGCCAGCCGATTGTCCACCTGAACGCCGGCCGGAACTCCGCCTGCGCGCCCAGGTCCTTGCCGAGGGTGACGACCTGGCGCTCTCCCTCGATCTCGCTGTCGAGCGCGAAGAACACCGGCTCGCAGTCCCCGGGGCTGCCTTCGAGGTTGTCGAGTCGCGCCACGGTGGCGGACGGGGCGTCGGCATCATCGGTCGACACCTGGTCGCCGCAGTCGAGAGCTCCGTCGACCTTCACGACGTGGAACAGCGAGTCGCTCGTGCCCAGCGTCTCGCCGAGCCCGCCGGGCGCGGGAGGCGTGCCCTCCGCCCCACCACCAAGGGAGAAGGCGCCCTTCGGTGTGGACGGATCGACCCGCAGGAGCAGGCGGTCGAACAGCAGCGAAGCCGCATCCGGCGCGGGGATCACCCACCGGCGGTTGTCGCGGGTGCCCGAGTCGGGTCCTGAGTCGGACGACTCGCCCGTGTCGAGCGTCTCGACGCCGACCAGCTGGGATCCCTGGTAGAGCTCGGCGCGCACCGTCGCGTCGAACTTCGCCTCGATGTCGAGCTCCGCCCGGTCCATGACCACCCCGCTGAGCGGGCCGGCCAGCGTCAGGCTGAGTGACTGGCCGGTGCCGTTGACCTGCCCGCAGCGCTGCCCATCGCCCTCGCCGCCGACCTTGACCCCCAGCCCGTCGTCCACGAGGCCGAGGCGCCCACTTGCCGGCTCGACGTGGACCGTCATCACCCCGCTGGTCGTCGCGACGCAACGTGAGACCGAGATCCGAGCCGGGGTCCCGGGGGTATAACCGCCGGTACCGTCGGGCGCATCGAAGCGGAAGTAGTCGGACTTCCCGAGATGGAGTCGAACCACGCCGCCGTCGGCCAGGAACGACGTCGTGACGTCGGGGGTCTGCACCGGCGACGTCGACCCGGGCAGAGCGACCAATGCGCTGACCAACAGGAGGGACGCACCTATCGCGATCGCACTACGCGGCCAGATCTTCATGGGACCCGCCTCCGCCCCCCGGTGTCCGTCCCGGGGTCTCTCGAGCGACCATACGGGCGACCCGCCGTACTGACAAGGTCCAACACCTAGGGAGCACGCGGGCGCGTAAGTCCCACGAGGACCGCAGACGAGCGGGCGATGATGGGATCGTGCCCGCTTCCCTCGAACGCAGCGTTCGGGTCTCGACGCTGGAGCTCTTCTTCGATCTCGTCTTCGTCTTCACGATCACCCAGTTGACCGGACTGCTGGTGGAGGGTGTCGATGCCGAGGCGTTGTACCGCGTCGTGGTGATGCTCTTGCTGATCTGGTGGATGTACGACGGCTATGCATGGCTGACCAACGCGATCGCCACCGACCGACTTCGTTTCCGGCTGCTGCTGATCGGCGGCATGGGAGGGTTCTTCGTGGTGGCGCTGGCGATCCCCGAGGCGTATGAGGATGACGGCGTCGCATTCGGCATCGGCTATCTGGCGGTGATCGCGCTGCACGCCGTGATGTACATCCGGGGGACGTCGGCCAGCGAGGTCCGTGCGATCCTGCGTGTCGTCCCCTTCAACCTCCTCGCTGCTGGCCTCGTCCTGACCGGCGGCGCGCTGGGCGGTGCGGCGCAGGAGGCGCTCTGGACGCCGACGGCCCTCCTGCTCTGGGTCACCCCGTGGCTGACCACCGTCGAGGGCTTTGTCATCTCGGTGGCACACTTCGTCGAGCGGCACGGCCTGGTCGTGATCATCGCCCTCGGCGAATCGATCATCGCGATCGGCGCAGCCGCTGCCGACCTCGATCTGGACGCAGGCGTCGCGTTGGTCGCGCTCGTCGGCCTCGGCCTGAGCGCGGCGCTCTGGTGGGTCTACTTCAGCGACGAGGACGCGGTCGAAGGTGCGCTGAGCGCCACGTCCCCGGAACGGCGGCCACGGCTCGCCCTGATCGGGTTCGGGTACTGGCACTACGGCATCATCCTGGCCATCGTCGCCGTGGCCGCCGGCCTCGAGAAGGCGATCGAGCATCCCTGGGACCCGTCCGATGCGTGGACCGCCGTCGTCCTCGCTGCGGGCGTGGCCGCGTTCGTCGCCTGCGAGGTCGGCTTCCGGTGGACCGTCGGGATCACGCGCAGCCAGGTCAGGCTCGTCGCGGCCCTGGCGGTGCTCGCGACGATCCCACTCGGCACCGGGGTCGGCGCGCTCGTGCAGGTCGGTGCCCTGACGGCGATCATGGCGGCGGCGCTCACGGCCGAGGCTTGGTGGGACGCCGCGGCCGGTCGCGAGTCGAGTCAGGCGTCGACCACGGTCCTCGAGCGCTAGGCGTGCTCTGCTGGGCGCTGCCTACAAGGCGGATGCAGGAGGCTGCGGTCGTTCCGCGCCCACGGGTGGCCTCTGCTGGGCCAGGGCCTCCTGCGCCGCCGTCCGGGCGACGGCGTACTGCTGTGCGGCGGCCTGCTGCGCGGCGTACTCACGGGCCGCTGCGTCCCGGGCGGAGCGCTCGTCGGCATGCTGCCAGTCGACGGAGCGTTGGGCCGCCATGTCGGCCTGCGCCCGGGCGCGCGCGGCGTCCCGTTCCTGGCGCTGCAGCTTGCCGGTCAGCCACCGGTGCACGCCGTCGACGAGCAAGGCGATGACGAAGTACACGATCGCCGCCACCAGGTAGGAGAAGTCGAGCACCGACGAGCCACCGACGTCCTGCGGCGGGAAGATGCCGCGGAACGGGCGCATGGCGCGGTCGGTGCTGCGGTACACCCACTCGACGAATGACGCCTCGGGGTTGGCGCCGGCCAGATGCAGGAAGAAGGCCGTGGTGAGCAGGATCCCGGTGACGAGGGCGAAGGCGTAGACGATCCACACCACGACCCGCGCCACCTTGAGCAGCACCGACAGCGGTGATCGCTCGTACTCCTCGGCTCGCCGCTGGTACTCCTGGACTGTGGGGTCGTCGGTAGCGGTCATCGGCGTCAGTCAACCACAGCGCCGGGGATGCCGAGCGTGTCGCGGTGGTGCGTCGGCGCGTCCCCGACGCGGCAATCCAAGGCGAGGCAATCGGTTCCGGCCCATCGAGGCGGAGGCAATAGGTTCCCCGGCCAGAACCCATGACCTCGGCCTCCACGTCGCGGGACTCATTGCCTCGAGTACCGGTTGGGCCGGTGCCGTCACCGATCCAGGACCCCGGCACCCAGGTCGGGGAAGACCTTGGCCACCTTGGCCAGCAAATAGTCGCCATACGTCCCCGTGAGGTCGTGGACGTTGGCGCCGTCCCACCGCGGCGCCGAGGGCGCCGACGGCCGGGCTCCACCGAGCGGCAGGGCCGCGACCTCGGCATCCCAGGACGGATCGAAGAAGAACGCGAACGAGACCCGGCCGACCCGACCCTGGCTGCGCACGCGGTGTGGGGTCGAGCGGTAGAGCCCGCCCGTCATGCGCTCCAGCATGTCGCCCAGGTTGCAGACGAACGATCCGGGGATCGGTGGCGCCGCGGTCCAGCCCCTGGGCGTGCGCACCTCCAGGCCACCGGTGTCGTCCTGGCCGAGGATGGTCAGCAGCCCGTAGTCGGTGTGCTCGGCCACACCCCACGACCCCTCCGCGCCCGGTAGCTCGTCGGCGCCGGCCGGCGGGTAGTGGAAGATGCGGAACAGCACGGTGGGGTCGGCCGTCAGGTGCGTGGCGAACCAGTCGTCCGCGAGTCCCAGCGCCCGCGCGATGGCCGACGCCAGGAGGTGGCCGAGGTCGGTCATCGCCGCCGTGTAGGCGAGGACCGCGTCGCGCAGGCCGGCGGGGCGGGCCGGGAAGAGGTTGGGCCCGTGCAGCGGCAACCCGGCGGACACCCGCGGATCGTCCGGCCCCAACTCCGCGCCGAAGTAGATGCCCTCCTTGCGGTCCGGCCTCCCCGACGTCAGCTCGCCGCCGACCGGGAACCAGCCCCGCCACGCACGCCCACCGCGGGCCATCGCGATGCCGGCCTTCTCGTCGTCCGGGAGGCCGAAGAACTCCCGGGACAACCCCTCGAGGCGGACCTGCAGGCCGTCGTCCACGGCGTGACCGACGACGTAGAAGAAGCCCACGTTGCGACATGCGGCGTCCAGCTGGCGCGCCACCTCGTCGCCGGCCGCGCCACCCGCACGCAGCGCCGAGACATCGACCACCGGAACGCCGGGCACAGGGCACCTTTCTAGCGACTCAGGCACTCAGCGGACGTTCAGGTTCGGCGTGCCACGATCCCGGCAGTCTCTGACAGTCGTGGCCACCCGAAGCGGTGGCCCGCAGCCCGTGTTGGCCGGAAAGGCGGCGACCATGTCCGTTGGCAAGCGAACGACCCTTCCCATTGGCGTGGCCGTGGCGGCCGCGGCGATCTCGCTGGTGGCCCTCCCGGCGTGCGGCGACGACTCCACGAGCACGGCCGGCGGAGGCGCGTCCAGCACCACGGCGCAAGCCGCGGTGATCGACCCCGGCGACGGGGGCAACTACCACCCCGAGATCGACCCCAAGAACTTCGTCGACATGATCGACAACCCCTACCTGCCCTACCCGGTCGGTGCATCGTGGACCTACGAGGGAACGGAAGACGGCGAGACCGAGAACGTCACCGTCACCGTCACGCCGGAGCGCAAGGAGATCATGGGCATCTCGGCGACGGTCGTGCGCGACACGGTCACCACCGGCGACGGCGAGGTCGTCGAGGACACCTACGACTGGTTCGCGCAGGACCGCGACGGCAACGTCTGGTACCTGGGCGAGGACAGCACCGAGTTCGAGAACGGCAAGGCGGTCGGCACGTCGGGCTCGTGGGAGGCCGGGGTCGACGGCGCCCTGCCGGGGATCGTGATGCAGGCGCATCCCGAGGTCGGGCAGGCGTACCGGCAGGAGTACTACGTGGGGGAGGCCGAGGACCTGGCGGAGGTGGACCGGCTCGACGCGACCGAGAGCGTGCCCTTCGGCGACTTCGACCAGCTCGTCGTGATCAAGGAGTGGAACCCTCTGGAGCCCGACGTCGTCGAGGAGAAGTACTTCGCTCCGCACGTGGGGTTGGTGCTCGAGGTCAAGACCGAGGGTGGCGACGGCCGGAGCGAGCTGACCGGGTTCACCGTGGGGGGCTGACGGACCGATCAGCCGGTGAGGCCGACCGGGCAGGACACGCCGGTCCCACCGAGCCCGCAGTAACCCATGGGGTTCTTGTGGAGGTACTGCTGGTGGTAGTCCTCGGCGTACCAGAACTCGCCGGCGTCGGCGATCTCGGTCGTGATAGTGCCGTAGCCGGCGGCCGTCAGCTCGCGTTGGTAGGCGTCGCGGCTCTCCTCGGCGGCCTTGCGCTGGACGTCGTTGGCGACACCGATCCACGACCGGTACTGCGTGCCTCGGTCGTTGCCCTGGCGCATGCCCTGCGTCGGGTCGTGGTTCTCCCAGAACACCCGCAGCAGCTCTTCGTAGCTCACTTGGGCGGGGTCGAACACGACCAGCACAGCCTCGACGTGGCCCGTCCGTCCGGAACAGACCTCGTCGTACGTGGGGTTGGGCGTGAACCCGCCCGCATAGCCCGCGGCGGTGGTGTAGACGCCCTCGACGCGCCAGAACGCCCGCTCGGCCCCCCAGAAGCAGCCGAGACCGAACTCCGCTCGCTCGAAGCCCTCGGGGAACGGTCCCTCCAGCGGCGTGCCCAGCACGGCATGCGTGGTGGGCACCCGGATGATGCGGCGGTCACGCCCGGGCAACGCGTCGCCGGCCTCGGGCACGCGCCGCTTGTGGCGTCCGAACAACACGGTATGGAGCGTACCGGAGCGGTCAGATTCCCGGCCGGCCCTGGCAAAAGGGGTCGGGGCGCGGACGAGCGCAGCCGGCTCAGGACAGGCCGGCGAGGCGCATCATCGACGGTGGCACGGCGTCGTCGCCATCGGCGAGCAGTGCGGCACGCTCGACATTGACGGCGTCGTACTCGCGGTCTCGCCAGTCGTCCCACGGCCCGGTCCCCAGCCGGCCCGGGTCGCCCCTGGCGGCCACACAGGCGCGGAGGTAGCCCTGGAGAGCACGCACCTCTTCCTCCCCGCCTATCGGCCCGTGGCCCGGCACCACCACGGGCGCCAGCTCGGCCAGGCGGTCGAGCTCGTCGGCCCAGCGAGCGGGGTCCCCCTGCCAGCACAGGGGTGAGGCGCCGAAGCTGCACATGGCGCCCGCGAACAGGATCTGGGCCCCGGGCACGAGGGCCACCAGGTTCTCGGCCATCTGCCCGCCGGTGGTCAGGACAGCGACGGCCGCGGTGAGCTGGACGTCGGACGCCACCACGTGGCTCACGGGGCGCGTCACGACGTCGTCGAACGCCGCCGCGTGTTCCGGGTACAGCGCCCGCCAGCTGTCGGTGTTGGGCGGCTGGTCGAGGTGAATGCTGGCCTGCGGACTGCCGTAGACGGCCGCCAGCTTGAACCTTGAGGTCCCCCCGGCCTGCTCGATGCTGCTGCCGGTTAGGACGGCCCGCCGAACGGGCAGGCCCAGCTCCTCGACGGCGGCGGCGAAGGGCTCATACTGGTCCGGGGTCATCAGCGTGTCGATCACGGTCACCCCGTCGGCGTCGACCACCGCCCCCGCGTTGGGCCGTCCCCGCCCGCCCGGGACCTGCAGCCAGGTGTAGACACCGGCGTCGAGCGGATCGAGTGGCACGCCTGCCGAGCGTAGGGGACGGTGGCCGCCAAACACGCGGGGGTGCGGGCGCACGCGACGGGCTAGATTGCGGCCCGGACAGGAGTTTTGGGTGACGGCAGGCGGGCGACAGTGATCAACGCCAGACCAACGCGGCGCGCGCGGCCGCCAGGCCTGGAACCGAAGCGGTCCCGGGCGGCGGGCTCGGGGACGCGCCCGGGTGGGGATTGATCGGATGGCAAGGCCCGCGCCGGGCGCCGACCGGTCGGTGGCGATCCTCGAGCTGCTCGCCGCGCACCCCGGGGATCGGTTCACGCTCTCAGAGGTCGCCCGGCGGTGCTCCCTGAACAAGGCGACCGCCCACGCCCTGCTGGCCGCGCTGAGCCAACGCGGCATCCTGCTGCGCCATCCCGACGAGAAGCGCTACTCGCTGGGCCCGCGCCTGGTCGAAATCGGCGCCGCCGCCCAGCGGGGCTACACGGCCATCGACTTTGCGCCGGCGGCGCTCGATCGCCTGTCGGTGGCGACGGGGCGATGGTCCCGGGCGTTCGCCTGCCGGGACGACCGCGTCGCCGTGGTCGCCCAAGCCCGAGCCCCGACCGACGTCGACCCGCTGGACCCGGTGACGCTGCCCCTCACCCCTCCGCTCGGTGCCCTGTGGATGGCGTGGTCGGACCGGCCCTCGGTGGAGGCCTGGCTGGCGCGGGCGGCGGCCGCAGATGCCGTGGGCCCGTCGCAGGCGGCCCTGCCGGTGATCCGACGCGCCGGGTACGCGGTGACCCGGGCGTCGCCGGAGCTGCGACTCCTCTCGCGGCCGGTCCTGCCCGCCGGGCCCACCCGGACGGCCGCCGATCGCCGCCGGCGCCGCCCTACGCCCCACGAGGTCCGCGCGCTGCTGGCTGCGATCGGTCGGCAGCACCTCCTGCTCACCGACGCCGACGACGCCGGTACCTATCGGATCGCAGACGTTGCCGCGCCGGTGTTCGACGCGTCGGGGACCGTGGCGCTGGCGGTCGCCGTGTCCGGGTTGGACGACGGCGACCTACGCGGCACCGAGATCCGGGAGCTCGGTGCCCACGTGGCGGCGACGGCGGACGCGCTCACCGGCGCCGTGCGGGGACGACGCCCGGAGGATCCGGCGGCAGGGACCGCCTGACGCGGTCACCCGAGCGTGCCGAGGCCTTGGGAACCGGCCGCGGCGGGCCTACCGTCAATCCCATGGCATCCGCATCGACGGCCACCCGGGTCGGGTCCGACTACGTCCCCCCGCTGGCCGACATGCGCTTCGTCCTCGAGCACGTGGTCGATCTGGCCGGCTTGGCCGATCTGCCCGGCTACGAGCACGCCGACCCCGACACCGTGTTCGGGGTCCTCGAGGAGTCGGCGCGCCTGTTCGCCCACGAGTTCGCGCCCCTCAATCGCGTGGGCGACGCCCAGCACAGCCAGCGGCACGACGACGGCAGCGTGACGACGCCCGAGGGCTTCCCCCGCGCCTACCGCCGCTACGTCGAGGGCGGCTGGGCCGGGGTGCCGTTCCCGCCGGACTACGGCGGCGGGGGCTTCCCCTGGCTGGTCGCGGTCGCGATCCAGGAGATGCTGACGGCGGCCAACATGGCCTTCTCGCTGTGCCCGTTCCTGACGCAGGGCGCCATAGACATGCTGCTGCGGTACGGGTCCGAGACCCAGCGCGAGATGTTCCTCCCCAAGATGGTCACGGGCGAGTGGACCGGCACGATGAACCTGACCGAGTCCAACGCCGGGTCCGATGTGGGCGCGCTCACCACCAAGGCGGTCCCGGCCGAGGACGGCACCTGGCGCCTGACCGGGCAGAAGATCTTCATCAGCTACGGCGAGCACGACCTCGCCGACAACATCGTGCACCTTGTGCTGGCCCGGGTGCCCGGTGCGCCACCCGGCACCAAGGGCATCTCGTGCTTCATCGTGCCCAAGTTCCTGGTGGGTGACGATGGCGCCCTCGGCGAGCGCAACGGCGTGTACTGCGTGTCGATCGAGAAGAAGATGGGGATCAACGCGAGCCCCACGTGCGTGCTGGCCTACGACCGCGCCGTCGGCTACCTCGTCGGCGAGGCCAACCAGGGCATGCTCTACATGTTCGCCATGATGAACACCGCCCGGCTGTCGGTGGGCCTGGAGGGACTCGCGCTGGGGGAGCGGTCCTACCAGCAGGCGGTCGCCTACGCCCGCGAACGCCGCCAAGGACGGGAGCCGGGAGCCCCGGCCGGTCAGTCGGCGCTTATCGTCGATCATCCCGACGTGCGGCGGATGCTGCTCACCATGCGGGCCCAGATCGAGGCGCTCCGGTGCCTGGCGTACCTCAACGCCGAGTGCATCGACCTTTCCCGGGCTCACCCGGATCCGGATGTGCGCACCTGGCGCCAGGAGCTCGCCGACCTGCTCACGCCCATGACCAAGGCCTGGGGCACCGACCTGGGCGTCGAGCTGACATCGATCGCGCTGCAGGTCCACGGCGGCATGGGCTACATCGAGGAAACCGGCGTCGCCCAGCACTACCGGGACGCGCGGATCGCCCCCATCTACGAGGGAACCAACGGCATCCAGGCCATGGACCTCGTCGGGCGCAAGCTCCCCATGCGGGCCGGCGGCGTGATGAACGACTTCCTCGCCGGCATCGCCGCCACGGCCGAGGAGCTGGTCGTCTCGGACGGGGACCTGCCCGCTATCGGCAAGCACCTCGTCGAGGCTCAGGCGACGTTGAGGCAGACGACCGACTGGCTGCTCGCCAATGGACGCATCGACCCGGACAACGCCCTCGCCGGTGCGACACCGTACCTGCGGATGTGCGGCATCGTCACCGGTGGGTGGTTGCTGGCTCGCTCGGCGCAGGCCGCCGCCCGAGCGCTGAGCGCCGGCGGGGGCGACGCCGAGTTCCTGCGCCAGAAGCTCGTCACCGCCCGCTTCTATGCGGAGCAGCTGCTGCCGCAGGCGGCAGGTCTGGCGCCGGCGGTCATGGCCGGCCCCGCCGACCTCGACGAGGCCGCGTTCTGACGGCCTGACGGCTGCCGCTGCGATCGTCGGTCGCACTCCGTGGGGGCATGTGGGGGCATGTCCCCGCGCGCCGCGATCATCCGCCTCCCGACGGTGCTCCGAAGTGCGGGTGTCACTCACCCACGCTCCAAGGAGGATCCTTTGTGAGGACGTCCACCCTTCTGCGCCGAGCCGCCGCCATGGCTGTCGGCCTGTCTCTCGCCCTCGGTGCTGCCGCTTCGGCCGCGCCGAAGAGCAACAGCAATCCCGATCTCAAGCCCGGCCGCCTGACCGCGTACGTGACGACTGATCAAAACCAGCTGATCAGCTTCAACGTGCGCAAGCCGGATCAACTCCTCTCGATCCGCAACATCAGCGGCCTGCCGGCCGGCGTGTCACTCGTGGGCATCGACTTCCGCCCCAAGACCGGTGACCTGTACGGCGTCGGCTCCAACAGCGTGGTCTACCGGGTCAACCCGCAGACCGCGATCGCCATTGCCGAGAACGTCGCCCCCGGGACGCCTCCGACGGACGTTCCGTTCGCGCCTGCGCTGAACGGCACGAAGTTCGGGATCGACTTCAACCCCGCACCCGACGCCATCCGCGTCGTGTCGGATGCCCAGCAGAACATGCGCCTGGCGCCCGACGCCGGCACGGTCATCGGCGGCGTCGCTGATGGCAACCTCAACCCCGGCATGCCCGAGGTCGTGGGCGCCGCCTACACCAACTCCACCTTCAGCGTCACGCAGCCGGCCGCGACCGCCGTGCAGCTGTACGTCCTGGACCGGGCCCAGAACCAGGTCTGCCTCCAGAACCCGCCGAACGCCGGCACGCTCACGATGTGCCAGCCGCTGGACGGGGTCAAGCTCGGCCGTGACACGGGCTGGGACATCGCCGGCCCCGACGACATCGGCTACCTGGCGACCAACGATCGCCGTGGCCGGACCACGCTCTACACCGTCGACGAGACGACGGGCGAGACGAGCAACATCGACCGGATCGGTGGCCGTCGTCTGACCGGCCTCACCGTCACCGGCCTCGCGGTCAACCAAGCGAGCTGACCCCAGCGCATCAGCTCCGCCACGGGCGTCGTCCGCCTCCATCCGGGGGCGGACGACGCCGCGCGTCTCAGGCCGTTGAATGCTCCGTCAGCACCGCTGACGACAGGCCCGACCACAGCGGTGGCGCCCAGTCGCCGAACTCGCGGTCGGTCAGGACGACACACGCGAGCCCAGCGTCGGGATCGACCCACAGGAACGTGCCGGAACCACCGAAGTGGCCAAAGGTGCGAGGGGAGCCTTCGGGTGCGGTCCAGTGCGGGACCTTGCGGTCCTTGAGCTCGAATCCGAGCCCCCAGGGATTGGGGTCGTAGCTGCCGAGTCCCGGCACCACTCCCGCAAGGCCGGGGAACTGCTCGCTGGTTGCCTCGCCCAGGGTCGCAGGGTCCAGCAGCGTCGGCGCCAGCAGTTCGGCGGCGAATCGACCCAGGTCGTCGACGTTCGACCAGGCATCCTTGGCCGGAGATCCGCGGAGCTTGGTGGCGCCCATGCCCAGCGGCCGCAGCACCGCCTCCGCCAGGTAGGTCGCCACGGGCATGCCTGCGCCGGCCGCCAGGATTTCGCCGAGGCGCTCGAAGCCGGTGTTGCTGTAGATGCGACGCGTGCCGGGGCGGGCGATGGGGTCCGGACCCTCGAACGGCAGGCCCGAGGCGTGAGCCAGCAGGTGCCGCACGGTGCTCCCCGGCGGTCCGGCGGGCTGTTCGAGCGTGAGCGTGCCTTCCTCGAGCGCCACAAGGCCCGCGTAGGCGACGAGGAGCTTGGTGAGCGAGGCGATCCGCGTCGTCCAAGCGGTGTCGCCGGCGGCGTCGCAGGGTCCGCCCACGGCCACGACGGCTCCGGCGGCGCGATCGACGGGCCACGAGGCCAGGGCATCCAGCGCGGGCATCGCCGGCGACGCTACCGGTGGGTCGCGGGCCGATGGCGATCACGGCACGGTCTCTCCGACACCGGCCACGTACGATCGCTGCTCGTGGAGACCGTCCCCGACGCCGACCACGCCGATGCGCTGGTGCGCCGCAACTTCGCCTTCATCGACCTGTGCGGGTTCACGATGCTGACGGACGAGCGGGGCGTGGGTGACGCCGTGGCCGCGCTGTCGACGTTCCGGGCGGTCGTGCGCGAGCGGGCTGGATGGCGGGGCGTGCGGGTCGCCAAGTGGCTCGGCGACGGAGCCATGTTGGTGGCCACCGAGCCCCGGCCGATCCTCGACGCCGTGATCCGCATGGAGCAGGCGCTCGACCTGCGGGGCTGCCCGTTGCCGCTGCGCGGCGGCGTCGCCGCCGGGCGGGTGATCCTGTTCGAGGGCGACGACTACATCGGGCGCCCGGTGAACCTGGCGGCCCGGCTGTGCGACGAAGCCGAGCCCCACCAGCTCCTGGTAACGGCATCGCTGTACGAGGCGGCGGGCGAGGGCCTGAGCGCCCGGCGGCTCGGCGCACACCAGATCCGTGGTTTCACGCGGCCGGTCGAGGTGGTCGACCTGAGCCAGGGCGATCATCAGGTGCCGGTCCCCTGACTGACTGTCCGGGACGAACGGCCCGAGGATGTGCCTGCTGACGGCCCAGGCCAGGTATGCTGCCCGCCGACCATGCGCAACGATGAACAAGACACGTTCTCGGCGCTGGGCGTATCTCCCGACCTCGTAGCGGTGCTCGAAAGCGCGGGCATCTCGACGCCGTTCCCCGTCCAGCACCTCTGTATTCCTGACGCCCTCGCCGGCCGCGACGTTTGCGGCAAAGCCAAGACCGGGTCAGGCAAGACCCTCGCGTTCGGCCTCCCCCTGGTTGAGCGGGTGCCGTCGGCCTCCCCCCGGCGACCTACCGGACTGGTGCTAGTTCCGACCCGCGAACTCGCCGTGCAGGTGTCGGGAGTCCTGAGCCCGCTGCTTCGGGCCCGCGCGCTCCGGCTGGTCACCGTCTACGGCGGCGCTCAGATGGGCAAGCAGATCGCTGGTCTCGAGGAGGGTGCCGAGATCGTGGTGGCGACGCCGGGCCGGCTCATCGACCTCATCGACCGCGGGGTCGTCGACCTGGGGGATGTCGGCAACGTCGTCATCGACGAGGCCGACCGCATGGCCGACATGGGCTTCCTGCCGCAGGTGGAATGGGTGCTGCGCCACATCGGCCGCAGCCACCAGACGCTGCTGTTCTCGGCCACCCTGGACGGCGGCATCCAGGGCCTGGTCGACCGCTACCAGCGCGATCCGGTGTTCCACGAGGTGGGCTCCACCACCCACACGGTCGAGGAGATGGCCCACCGCTTCCTGCTGGTCCACGAGATGGACAAGCCACGGTTGGTGGCCGCCATCAGTCGCTCGGGAAGCCGCTGCCTGGTCTTCGTGAACACCAAGCGTGCGGCCGACCGGGTAGCGCGCCAGCTCGCCGACGCCGGGGTCGACGCCCGTGCCATCCACGGCGACCTCCGCCAGGAGGTCCGGGAGCGGGCGCTCAAGCGGTTCGCCGCCGGCAAGCTCGCCGTCCTGGTGGCTACCGACGTGGCAGCCCGGGGACTGGACATCGACGAGCTCGACATCGTCATCCAGTACGACCCACCGCCGGATCCCAAGACGTACCTGCACCGGGCGGGACGCACGGCCCGGGCAGGCGCCGCCGGGCTAGCGGTGACGCTGGTGCTGTGGAACGAGGAGCTCGAGGTGCGGCGGGTGAAGCGCCGGCTCGGGCTCGACGAGCCCATCGTCGAGATGTTCTCCAACGACGACCGGCTCGCCGACCTCGCCGGCTGGGACCCCGCCCGCGAGGGCGCGGCCTAGGGCTCGACAAGCGCTGTCATCGCGACGGCGGTTCGTTGTCGTGTGGCCCCATCACCGCGTCCCGTCCCGTGATGCTCGGGCAGATCAGATCGCCGAGAACGCCAGCGCCCACAGGAGCCCGGTGAGGGACATTCCGTCGTACACCTGGCCCTGTTCGATGAGCCACCGGATCTTGTCGGGCTCGACCCACTCGATCCGCTCGCTCTCGCTGGGGTCGGTGGGATCGCCGACACGCGTGCCGCCGTCGGCCACGAACAGGTGGAACACCTGGTCCGTCGAGCCGTTGTTCGGCGCATAGGCGCCCAGGCGGTGCAGCGGACCGGGCCGCCAGCCCGTCTCCTCGACCGTCTCACGCACCGCCGCCTCCTCGGGTGACTCGTCCGGTTCGATGCGGCCCGCCGGGATCTCCCAGCCCCAGGTGTCGGTGATGAAGCGGTGGCGCCAGATGAGCAGCACGCCGCGCTCGGGATCGCGGACGATCGTTCCCGCCGCCGGCTGGGGGTAGCGCACGACGTGGTGGTCGAAGCGCTCGCCGCCCGGGACCTCGATGTCCACCAGCGTGAGCCGGAGCCACTCCGAGTCGTAGAGGGCCCGCTCGCCGTGGATCGTCCAGCGCATCGGGTCGAGGTTAGGGGGGCGGAGACCCGCCGGCGCCACCGAGGTCGAGCCACATGGCGATGTGCGGCCCGATCTCGGGGTCTTCCCACGGCGCCCCGTGGGTCCTGAAGCCCTCCCGCTCGTAGAGCCGGCGGGCCGGGACCCGGGCGTTGCACCACACGAGGTCGCCGCCGGACGTGGCCACGTGCGCGAGCGCCGCCCGCAGGACCCGCGTCCCGATGCCACGCCCGCGGTAGTCGGGTGCCGTGGCCATGCCGCGCAGCCGCCAGGCGCCGGGGCGATCGGGGAGCCAGGGGCAGGGCTCCGGGTAGACGACGGCGGTGGCCACCACCTCGCCGTCGGGCGTCCGGGCGGCGAACGAGGCGGTGGAGGGTTCGTCGTCGATGTCGAAGCGGGCTGCAGCCGGTGGCCTGCCCGGGCGGAGCACCCGCTGGCGCAGCGGATAGGTGACATCGGCGGCGACGCGCTCCACGGTGACGTCCGGGTCCGGCGTGACGCGGTGGTCGGTCGTGCCCTGGTCGGCCACGGAATCGACGGTACCGTCGGCCGGGCCGATGTCACGCCAGGATCCCCAGTCCCGAGGCAATGACGCACGCCTTCCGGGGCGTGAGGCAACGACGCACGGCAACCGTTCGCCATTGCCTCGGGCCCGGGGGGGCGCCAGTGATGGCCTCGGGGGTCACGTCGGGGTAACGGCGCTCGGAGATCGGGACCGTGCCCGGGCCGTGGCCGTCGCCGCGGTGCGGCTGGCCACCACCACGGGGCGGCGGCTGCCCGACGGTCTCCGGCTCTGGGGCTTGGCGGGGGGCCGCCCGGAGGTCGACGCCGCAGTCGAGCCCGCCGTCGACCCCGACGTGGCCGTACCCGCCGTCGCCAGCGGTGCCGACCTGGCCGCCGCCCTGGAGGCCGCGACCGGACACGATCAGCGCCGCGCCAACGGACTGCACGTCACGCCGCGCTGGCTGGCGGATCGGCTGGTGGTCCTGGCGCTCGACGGACTGGCGGCAGCACCGGCGGTCACGGTCTGTGATCCGGCGTGCGGCGGTGGCGCCTTCCTGGTCGCCGCCGCTCGCCGGTTGCACCGCCGCGGCGCCGAGCGTCGGCGGGTGGTCCGCCATCTGCTGTGGGGGGCCGACATCGATCCCGTGGGCCTGGCGGTGGCCGAGGCGGCGCTGGCGCTCTGGGCCGGCGAGGCGCCACCGCCGGGGCGGTTGGTCGTGGCGGACACGCTGGCCGACGGCGGCGCGGTCTGGCCGGATCGGCCAGCCGCCGGCTTCGACCTGGTGGCGGGCAACCCCCCGTTCCAGAGCCAACTCGGGCGTGCGACCGCCCGCACGCCCGAGGAGCAGGCGCGGCTGCGGGCGCGCTACGGCCCGGCGGTCCGTGCGTACACCGACGCCGCCTGGTTGTTCCTCCTGGCGGGCTGCGACCTGGCACGCCCCGGAGGCCGGGTGGTGCTGGTCGAGCCGCAGTCGCTCGTGGGGGCCCGCGACGCCGCCGCCGTCCGGTCCGCCGTGGACGAGCGGGCCCGGCTGCTCGACATGTGGGTCGACGAGCGGCCCGTGTTCGCGGCGTCGGTCCGCGTCTGTGCGCCTGTCCTCGAGGTGGGGCCCGGGCGCCGCAGCGGCGGGTCTAACGCCTGGTCGGAGCGCTTCGCCGAGGCGGTCGGGATCCCCCGGGTGCGTACCACCTCGAGCGGCACGATCGGCGACCTCGCTGAGGTGATCGCTGGCTTCCGGGACGAGTACTACGGCCTCGTCGCCGCGGTCCGAGAGCGCGGTCCGGACGACGACACGACGGTGCCGCTGATCACGAGCGGGCTCATCGACTGGCTGGGCTGCTCGTGGGGACGCCGTCCGGCCCGCTTCGCGAAGCACACCTGGCGGGCCCCGGTCGTCGACCTCGCCGAACTGGAGGCCGTCGGCGGGCGCGCCGCCCGGCGGTGGGTGGAGCGGGCCCGGGTCCCCAAGCTCCTGGTCGCCACGCAGACCCGGGTGGTCGAGGCCGCGGTCGACCCCGTCGGCTCGTGGGTCCCCTCGGTCCCGGTCGTGGCCGTCGTGCCGCACGACTCCGCAGATCTGTGGCGAGTCGCCGCGGCCGTGGCCTCGCCGACGGCGACGGCCTGGCTGCTGGGCCGGGCCCCGGGCACGGCGCTCGCCCGCGATGCCATCAAGGTCGCTGCGCCCGACCTGCTGGCCCTGCCCCTGCCGGCCGACCGGGAAGCCTGGGACGAGGCGGCCGCCGCCGCGCGCGCCGTCACGACCGGAACGGCATCGGAGTCGCCGGCGGCACACGATCAATTCCTCGCGGCAGCGACGGCTGCGTACGCCACGGCACCGTCGCTGACGGACTGGTGGCGGGCGCGGGCGCGCACGCACGCCTCGCGGCCACCGCGGTCCGGGAACTGACGATCGTCGGGCGTTCGCATCGGCGCCCGGGCTCCGACGGGTTCCGAACGGAACCCGAACGCTGCGCTCCTTACGGTCAGCGTGCCCTCATGACAGACCGTCCCAGCAAGGAGATGCAGCCATGCAAACGAGCGGAAGCGTGTCCACCAAGGCCGTCGACGCGTTGGCGGACCAGCTACGTGGCCAGGTCTTACGGCCCGGGGACCCGGGGTACGACGATGCCCGGGCGGTGCACAACGGCAGCATCGACCGTCGCCCCGGTGCGATCGCCCGATGTGCCGACGTCGCCGACGTGATCACCGCCATCCGGATCGCCAGCGACGACGATGCCCTGGTGTCCGTGCGTGGTGGCGGCCACAACGGGGCCGGCCTCGGCGTCATCGACGGCGGGCTGGTCATCGATCTCTCGTCGATGCGGGGGATCCGAGTCGATCCAGGGGCGCAGACCGTCCGCGCCGATGGTGGGTGCACCCTGGGCGAGGTCGATCACGCGACGCATGCCTTCGGGTTGGCAACCCCCTCGGGGATCATCTCGTCCACGGGCATCTCCGGGCTGACGCTCGGCGGGGGCATCGGTCACCTGAGTCGGCGCTACGGGCTGTCGGTCGACAACCTGGTGAGCGCCGACGTCGTGCTGGCGGACGGGTCGTTCGTGACTGCCAGCGCCAGCCAGAACCCTGACCTGTTCTGGGCCCTGCGCGGCGGCGGGGGCAACTTCGGCGTGGTGACCTCGCTCGAGCTCCGGTGCCATCCGGTGCGCAACGTCGTCACCGGACCGGTCCTCTACGACGTCGGCGACGCCGGTGATGTGCTCCGCTGGTACCGCGAGTTCCTTCCCAGCGCCCCCGACGACCTCAACGGCTTCTTCGCCTTCATGACGGTGCCACCCGCGCCGCCGTTCCCGGAGCACCTGCACATGCGCAATGTCTGCGGGATCATGTGGTGCTACGCGGGCCCGCCCGAACAGGCCGAGGATGTCCTTGCCCCGGTGCGGTCCTTCGGCACCCCGCTGCTCGACGGCATCCACGAGGCGCCGTTTCCCGCCCTCCAGTCGGCCTTCGACGGCCTGTACCCGCCAGGTCTCCAGTGGTACTGGCGGGCCGACTTCTTCCAGGAGATCACCGACGACGCCATCGCCGTCCACGAGCGGTTCGGCAAGGTGCCGACGATGCACTCGACGATGCACCTCTATCCCATCGACGGTGCGCCCCATGATGTCGACGCCGCGGACACGGCGTTCAGCTACAGGGACGCCACGTGGGCCGGGGTCATCGCCGGCGTCGATCCCGATCCGGCCAACCTCCCGATGATCGAGCGGTGGGCGGTGGACTATTGGGACGCGCTGCACCCGCACTCCGCCGGCGGTGCCTACGTCAACTTCATGATGGACGAGGGCGACGCCCGGGTGCGCGCTACGTATCGTGACAACTACGAACGTCTGACGCACGTCAAGGCCCAGTACGATCCCGAGAACTTCTTCCGGGTGAATCAGAACATTCCACCTGCGGCGCGGTAGTCCCCCCGACTGGCCAGCGGCTTCGGCAGGGGGCGGACGGCCAAATGCTCGACGTCGTACTGTTCGGCGAGTTCAGGGTGTGCAGCGAAGGCTCGCTCTTGGCGGGCCTTCGCTCGCCGCGCACCCAGGCACTTCTCGGGTACCTCGTCGCTCCACCAGGGGACGCCGCAGCCTCGCCAGCAGGTCGCGGGCCTCTTCTGGCCGGACTCCACCGACGCGCAGGCGCGCACCAACCTCCGTCGTGAGCTGCACGCGCTGCGAGCAGGCCTTCCCGATCCGGACGCGGTCCTCGCCGCGGACCAGACCGGCGTCTGGTGGCGCCACGACGGTGCCTGCCGGATCGACGTCACCGCCTTCGCCGCCGCCGCCGACGAGGCCGACGCCGCCCTCGGGCGGGGCGACGCGAGCGGCTTCGCCGAGGCGGCCAGGGCGGCCGTCACCCGCTACGGCGGCGACTTCCTGCCGGCGCTCTACGACGACTGGGTCCTGGCGGAGCGCGAGCGGCTCTGCCGGCGCTGCGTCGACCTGTTGGACCGGCTGATCGAGGTGCTCGGCCCCGACGACCTCGGATCGGCGGCCGCGTTCGCACGGCGGCGCGTCGAGCTGCAGCCACTCGAGGAGGTCGGTTACCGAATCCTGGTCGACCTCCTGGCCCGAAGTGGCGACCGGGCCGCCGCGCTCCGCGCCTACCACCGGTGCATCGCCGTGCTGGAACGCGACCTGGACGTGCCACCGAGCCCTGAGACGGTGGAGGTATACGAGCGGTGGTTCGGGGGGGAGCCGCGGACAGACCCCCACCAGGCCCCAGCGCCCGCGCGGCAGAGGTCGCCGTTCGTCGGGCGTGAGGACGAGCTGCAGGCGCTGTGCGCTGCGTGGGTGGATGTCACCGCCGCCGGGCCCGGGTCCGCTCGCCTCGTTGTGATCAGCGGCGAGGCGGGGATCGGCAAGTCCCGGCTCGCAGACCAGCTGCTTGACACTGTCCGCCACGCCGGCGGGGTGGTGGCGAGCGCCCGCTGCTTCGCAGGGGAGCGTCCGCCTCCCCTCGCCCCGGTGGCCGAATGGCTGCGTACGCGGCGCGTTCCGGCACATGGTCGAGCGGCTCGAGCCCGCCTGGCGCGTGGAGGTGGCGCGACTGGTTCCCGAGCTCGGCCCCGACCCGGCGGTCGACGGTGCCGAGCCGGTCCAGTCCGGCGACACCTGGTACCGGCATCGCTTCTTCGAGGGCCTGGTGCGGGCGGTCCTCGCCGTGGGTCAGCCGACTGCGTTGCTGCTGGACGACCTCCAATGGTGCGACCCCGACACGTTGACCTGGCTCGAGCTCTGCCTCTACCGCACCGGCGACGTGCCCCTCCTCGTCATCACGACCGTGCGCTCCGAGGAGGCCGCCGACAACCCCGACCTGGCCGCTCTGCTGGGCCGACTGCGGGCGTCGGGTGCCGTCGTGGACGTGGAGCTGGGCCCGCTGCGCGAGGCCGAGACGGCCGAGCTCGCCACGCTGCTGCTCGGACCCGACATCGACACCTCCTCCGTCAACCGCCTCCAAGCCCTGGCGGGCGGGTTCCCGTTGTTCGTCGTCGAGGCGGCTCGGAGCCGGTCGCAGGGGCGCGACGACGAGCTGGACGCGCGCGGGTCCCCGCGTGTGCAGGCGGTCCTGGCGGGACGGTTCACGCAGCTGAGCGCCGAGGCCCAGGACCTCGCGGGACTGGCGGCCGCGATCGGGCGTGACTTCTCGTTGGATCTGCTGACAGCGGCGAGCGACATCGAGGCCGACGGCGTTGTGGATGCGCTCGACGAGCTGTGGCGCCGCCGGCTGGTCCGTGAGCAATCGGCGACCACGTACGACTTCTCCCACGACCTGCTGCGCGTCGCGGCGTACGACAAGCTCAGCCCGCCTCAGCGACGCCGCCTGCACCGGCGCGTGGCGCAGGCGCTGGCGTCGGTCCACGCCGACGGCATCGATGCCGTTGCCGGTCAGATCGCCGACCAGTACGACCGCGGCGGGCTCGGTGCGAGGGCGGTTCCCTACTACGAGCAGGCCCTGGATGAGGCGGCCCGCGTGTTCGCGTATCGCCAGGCGGTGCAGCTCGCCGAGCGCGCCCTGGTGCTCCTGGCCGACCTGCCTCCGAGCCGCGAACGCGATGCGCGGGAGCTCCGCCTGCGGGCGGCATCCGCCGAGCCTCGAAACGCCCTCGGGGGCTGGACGTCTCGCGACGCCCAGCACAACCTGGAGAGCATCCTGGAGCTGAGCGAGCGCACGGGTGACCGGTCGATGGAGGTCGTGTCCCTGGTGGGGCTCTGGGGCATGTCCTTCGTGCAGGGCAGGCTCGCCGAGGGCCTGTCACTGGCGGAGCGGGCGCTCGCCACGAGCGACGGCAGCGAGCACCTGGCGCCGTACGCGCACATGGCGGTGGCCGGCTCGCTCACGTCGGCGGGTGATCCGGCGGGTGCCCTGCCGCACTTCCAGTTGGCGAGGTCGCCGCTGGCGAAGGCCGACGTCGAGGTGCTCGGCTTCGCACCCAGGGTGATGGCCTGGGGATGGGGGGCCCACGCCTGCTGGCTGGCCGGTCGCGTCGACGACGCCCGGGTGTGCGCGACCACCGCCATCGCGGCCGCCGACGACCTGGCCATGCCGTTCGGACGGGCGCTGGCCGTCGCGTATGCGGCGATAACCCACCACCTCCGGGGGGATCGTCAGGAGACCCTCGAGCTGTCCCAGGAGGTCCAGAAGTTCTCCACCCGCTACGAAGTCGCGTACTACCAGCACTGGGGTGAGGTGCTGGAGGGCTGGTTGCGTGGCGGCGACGAAGGCGCCGCCCTGATCGGCGAGGGGATCCGGCGGCTGCGTGAACATCGGGTCGCATCGCGGCTCCCGTACTACCTGGCGCTCCTGGCGGAGACCCTGATCGACGCCGGACGCGCGGGGGAGGCCGCGGCCGTGCTGGCCGAGGCTCGCCAGTTGGCGGACCACCACGCCGACAGGTGGTGGCTGCCCGAGCTGTGGCGCCTCGGAGCTCGACTCCACCCCGGTCCCGACGGTGACGAGCAGCTCGAGCAGGCGCTGGACGTCGCCCGTGACCACGGCAGCGCCTCACTGGCGCTCCGCGCCGGCGCCGACCTCGCCGAGCGGTTCGTCCACAGGGGCGAGATCGACCGCGGCCGGCGGCTGCTCAGGCCCTTGCGTGCCGCCTGCATGGGGTCGTCGCCCGAGCTCGACGCGATCGACGCGCGGCTCGAGCCGCTGCTCGGTGTGGCGTCCGGCTCGGGCCAGTGATCGCCCGGGCGCGGTGACGCCCGATTCGACTGGACCCCGTACCTGGGCGGCGCGTTAGCGTGAGGGCGACATCAGGAGCGGCGCCGCTTTCTCGGAGCGGGGCCCGGCAACCTGGTTCGGACAGCCAAGGTGCCATCCCGGAACACCGGGGATGCGGCTCCCACGGGAGCAACCAAGTGTCCGTGCCCCTCCGGGGGGACGCACCCGCCGCTGTCCGACCCGACGAACCGGCAGGCAAACGGCGATGGCGCGATCCGTACACTCCACCAATGCGGCAGGGACCGCCGCCGCACCCCGGCCCATGACCGAGCCCGACGTCGGGTTCCGGCGCGCGCACGCCGAGCGCGCTACCCGTGACCGGCGCGTGGCGTCCCGGCGACCCGGTCGGGCACCGCCGCTTCGTCTCCTATCCCGCCCACCGGCCCTTCGCCCTCGAGGGTGGCGGTCTGCTCCAGGGCATGGTCATCGCCTACGAGACGTGGGGCGAGTTGTCGGCCCGGTGCGACAACGCCCTGCTGGTCTGCCACGCGCTCACCGGCGACAGCCACGCCGCCGGCGGGCTCGCCGACAGCCACCCGACGCCGGGATGGTGGGAAAGCTTCATCGGTCCAGGCCGCCCCCTGGACACCGAGCGCTGGTTCGTGGTGTGCGCCAACGTGCTCGGGGGGTGCCAGGGGACGACCGGACCGGCGTCGCCCCATCCCGACGACGGCCGGCCCTGGGGGCCGAGGTTTCCGGTGGTGTCGATCCGGGACATGGTGCGCACGCAGGCGGCCGTGGCCGATCACCTCGGGATCGAACGCTGGGCGGCGGTGATCGGCGGCTCGATGGGTGGCATGCAGGTCCTCGAGTGGGGCGTGATGTACCCCGACCGGGTCGGGGCCCTGGTGCCGATCGCAACCGCCGCTGCCGCCAGCGCCCAGCAGATCGGGTGGTGGAGCAGTGGGCGACGGGCGATCCGGATGGACCCGCGCTGGCGCGGCGGCGACTACTACGGCGCCGCACCGGGCGACGGCCCGCACGAGGGCCTGGCCACGGCGCGGATGATGTCGATGATGACCTTCCGCAGCGACGACGTCTTCAGCGCCCGCTTCGGGCGCGAGACCGTGGAGCCGGTGGACGGCTTCACGCTCTGGCAGCGCTTCCAGGTCGAGCGCTATCTCGAGTACCAGGGCGACAAGCTCGTGCGCCGCTTCGACGCCAACAGCTACCTCATCCTCACCAAGGCGATGGACCTCCACGACCTGGCCCGGGGGAGGGGTGGGTACGCCCCGGCGTTCGCGCGTCTCCGGGCGCCGCTCCTCTCGGTCGGGATCGACAGCGACATCCTGTACCCGGCACACCAGTCGCGCGAGATCGTCGAGCTGGCCGAGGCCGAGGGCGTCGACGCCCGCTACGCCCAGTTGCGGAGCCCGCACGGGCACGATGCCTTCCTCATCGAGACCGACCAACTCGCGGGCGTCATCGGGGAGTTCCTGGCCAACCTGGAGAGTGCGCATGGATGACGACACCCGTCGGCACGACCCACCGTCCGGCGACCCTGCGTCTGGCGACCCTGCGTCCGACGACGCCGCCGGCACGCCCGAGTGGCGGCTGGAGACGCGTGCGATCAGAGCCGGGCGCACCTACGGCGGGCCGTCCCTGGCGCCGGTGCTGTTCCCGTCGACGACCTACGAGGTGCCAGCCGTCGAAGACCACCTGGAGATGGCCAGCACGCCTCGGGCGACCCACTACTACTCACGATTCGGCAGCCCCACGGCCCGCGACTTCGAGGAGGCGGTTGCCGCGCTCGAGGGGGCCGAGGCGGCGCTGGCGTTCGCATCCGGGATGGCGGCGGTCACGACGACGGTGCTCGGGCTGTGCTCGACGGGTGACCACGTGGTGGCCCAGCGCCACACCTTCTCCGCCACCTCGAGCTTCTTCGGTGCCCACTGTCAACGCCTGGGCATCGACGTGACGTTCGTGGACGGCGCCGATGCCCGGCAGTTCGTCGACGCCGTGCGTCCGGGCAAGACCCAGCTCGTGTTCGTCGAGACGCCGGCCAACCCGGCGCTCACGCTCACCGACATCGAGGCGGTGGCGGCCATTCCCGGTCCGTTCACGGTGGTCGACTCGACCTTCGCGACCCCGGTGGTGCAGCAGCCTCTGGCGCTCGGTGCCGACCTGGTCCTGCATGCCGCCACCAAGGGCATTGCCGGCCACAATGACGCGCTGCTGGGGGTGATCGCCGGCAGCCGCGACCTCGTCGACGCCGTGTGGGGTTGGCACCTGATGCACGGTGCCCAGGCGTCGCCGTTCGACGCCTGGAACGGGTTGCGCGGCATCCGCACGCTGGCGGCACGGGTCCACCAGCAGAGCGCGACCGCGCAGCGGCTCGCCGAGCACCTCTCCGGGCACCCGGGCGTCGATGTGGTCAACTACCCGGGCCTCGACAGCCATCCCCAGCGCGACCTGGCCAAGCGCCAGATGGCGTCGGGCGGCACCGTCATGTCCATCGACGTGGCGGGTGGCGCCGAAGCGGCCAGGCGGTTCTGCGCTGCCTGCCGGGTGGCGCGGATCGCCATCTCCCTGGGGGGACCGGAGACGCTGGTGTCTCATGCCGCCACGATCGCGGCGCTGATGTCCCCGGGCGAGCGGGCCGACCTCGGGATCACGGACGGTCTGGTGCGGATCTCGGTCGGGCTCGAGCATCCCGACGACCTGATTTCCGACCTCGACCAGGCGCTGGAGGCCGCAGCCGGCTGACCCCGGCGCGGGAGCAGGCAATCGCTCACCGACCGGAACGCCCACCCCGGGCCGCAGCGCCCGGGGTGGGCACCGGAATGCGGTGGTCAGCCCGGCGGTGGGCTGTAGATGCCGATGTGGGTGCCGGCCGGGTCCGCGAGGTGGGCGTACGCGAGCCCGGTGGGGATCGCCGTGGCGGGGACGATGACCTTGCCGCCGAGCTCCACGACCCGGTCGCATGTGGCGGCCACGTCGTCGACCTCGACGCACGGGATCGCGTACGACTGCGGCGTCCCATCGGGGAGTGGGGCGCTCGTGTCCTGCACCCCGCCCTGCAGCCGGTGGTCCGGGCCGGTGGTGATGACGGAGTACGGGCCTTCGACGGCGAAGGACCAACCGAAGAGCTCGCCGTAGAAGTCGCGGGCGGCGGCGGGGTCGTCGCTGCCGATCTCGAACCAGGTGACGGGTGCACCCGGCCGGCCGGGATTGCTGGTTTCGTTTGCCATGCCCGCAGCGTTTGGCACCCGGGCGACAACCCCCTGTCGGTGTTTCGCGTCATTCCATCAGCGACAGGCGCCGCAGCTCCGGCAGGTAGTCGGGCGCGGGTTCCCGGTTGTCGTCCGTTGGCTCGTCGGTGAGCCGCGCCGATGCGATGCGGTCGAACCGGAAGGTGCGGGCGGCGTCCCGGAGGCGGCAGTGGGCCACGAGGTACCACTCCTGCCCGGAGCCCACCAGCGCCATCGGCTCGACCAGCCGGCGGGTGCCCTCGCCATAGCGATCCCGGTAGTCGATCTCTACCACCCGCGACGTCACCACCGCCTCCTCGATCACCCGGCTCGTCGGCAGCGGGCTGTCGCTGACATCGGGCAGCAGGTGCACTCGGCCGGCCAGCCGCCGGGCCGCTTCGGCCTCGGTCGCCGGCATGGCGGCGACGACCTTGCGCACTGCAGAACGGAGTGCGTCGGCGAGCGGCGACGCCCGGGGGCGTGACAGCGCGATCGCGAGGGCGGCCGCCTCCTCAGACGTGAAGTTCACGGGCGGCAACGTGTGGTCCCTGTCGACGGCGTAGCCGCCCCCTGGTCCGGGCGTGGCGTAGATCGGCACGCCAGCCTGCTGCAGCGCCCCCAGGTCGCGCTCGATCGTGCGGACGCTGACCTCGAAGCGAGCGGCCATCTGTCGCGCCGTCCGGGCCCGGGGTGCGACCGCTCGCAGCTCGTCGACCAGCGCGTAGAGGCGGTCGGTGCGGTTCACCCCCCGAGCATGCTTTCTCGAGAGGCGTCGTGGTGCCGCCTTTACGCTGCGGCGGTGCCAGAGATGCTCGAGGTGGAGACATACCGCCGCCACGCCGAAGCGGTGGTGGGCCGGACGGTGGCACGTGTCGACGCGCCGGATGCCTGGTACGTCAAGCGGACCTCGCCCGACGAGGTGGTGGCCGCGGTCGGCGGGCGCACCGTCGACGGCGTCCGCCGCATCGGCAAGCTGCTGGTCCTCGACCTCGACGACGGCACGCGGCTCGGCCTGCGCTTCGGCATGAGCGGTCGGCTGGTCGTCGACGGAGCCTCGGCCATCGACCGGCTGCAGTACGCGAGCGGGCGGAACAACCCGGCCTGGGATCGCTTCGGTCTCCACTTCACCGACGGCAGCGACCTGCGGATCCGCGATCCCCGCCGGCTTGGCGGCGTCGAACTCGAGCCCGATGAGGGCCGGCTCGGTGTCGATGCGGAGCGGGCCCGGCTCCGCGACGTGGAGGCGGCCGTGTGCGGCAGCCGGGCCCCGCTCAAGGCCCGGCTGCTCGACCAGACCCGCATCGCCGGCATCGGCAACCTGCTGGCGGACGAGATCCTGTTCCGCGCCGGGCTCGACCCGGCGCGACCGGCCCGCAGCCTGACCCCCGCCGAGCTGCGCCGGCTGCATCGAGCGATCGGTCGGGTGATCACCGACCTGACGGCCCGCGGCGGGAGTCACATGGGCGACGCCCGCCAGGCCATGGCCCTCGACGGGCTCTGCCCCCGGGACGGGGCGGCCCTCCAGGTCCGGCGGATCGGTGGACGCACGACGGTCAGCTGCCCCGTCCACCAGGTGTGATCGCCGGCGCGACAATCGCGGTTCGACTGGTTCGCGCGCCGTTCATTTGCTCAGATGTAGCGTCCGTCGTCCGGATGACGGGCACAGGTACGATCTCCTCGGCTGGGGGCCGGCAAGGTGGGAGTACATGACCGGAGGTAGACCATCACGCGGCTGGCGGGCGGCATCGTGTCGCGCGGCCATGGCCGCGCTGGTGGTGCTGGGCGTGCTCGTCGGGGGTGCGTCGGCGGCGTTCGGCAAGCAACCGGAGCCGACCACGACCACCGCGCCGCCGGCGACGACGACCACCACGCGGCCCACGACGACGGCGCCCACCGCGCCGCCCCCGACGGCATCCCCGACGACGCAGGGGACGGCCCCGCCCGCCACGGCCGAGTCGCCGCCCCCGCCGGACGACGACGGCGACGTCGAGCCCGTCGTCGACGAGGAAGAGCCCGTGGAGGAGGAGGCTGCGGCCGAGGCCTCTGACGCCCAGGGCATCACGTTCACCACGGTCAACAACCTGCTGGTGCCCGGCGATGGCACCGAGGGCGCCCAGGCCACCACGACGACCACGGCGCCGCAACCGGATGAGGGCAGCAGCGCCGACGACGAGAACCGGTTGATCTGGATGATCATCGCCGGGCTTGCCGCCGTCGGGGTGATCGTGGCGGTGCTCACCTGGCGTTACTGGCTGCTGACCCGCCCCGGCCTGGTCCTCGAGGGCGAGGATGCCGACGACGTTCGGCGTGGCGGCAGCGGTCTCGGTTACGGCGGCGCGCCTTCGGGCCAGAGAAGCCCGCCCGTTGGCGGGGGCGGAAACGACGCTTTCTGGGACGAGCCCCGGGATCCCCGCAGGGCGTTCGTGGGGCCGCCCGACGCCGGCGGGGCGACGAGCCCGCTACCCACGTCGGGCGCACCGCGCCCCGGCCGACAGGATGCGGGCGCAGGCCCCGAGGCCGCCCGGAGGCGCCGAGGTGGCCCGGGGGGTTCTGGTGGGCAGGGCGGCCCGGGCGGACAGGGTGGCAGAGGGGGCCCACCGTCCAGCCGCCCCGCACAGCCGCCAGGCTCGTCGGGCCAGGGGGAACCGAAACGCCGGCGCCGGAACCCGGGCGCCGGGCCGCCCCAGGGCCCGGGTGCGCCGCAGGCAGCCGGTGAGCGCCGTCGCCGGACCCAGCCCGGCACGGGCAGTGGCGGCTGGGTCAACGACGTCGGGCCCGGTGGCGCCCGCCGGGTCGTGGGCCATGCTTCGGGTGGCGGCCGCATGCAGCCGCAGGCGCGTCCGCAGCCACTTGCCGGACGATCGATGCGCGACACCGACATATGGGCGCCCGACCCGCGCCGCTGAGTCCAGGATCCCCGCGGGGGTACGGTGCTTGCCCATGGGTGACACCCTCGACATCGAGGCGATGATCCAGCGATTCCGGGATCGGGCCCATGCCGTGCGGAACCGCACGCTGCCCCCCGTCGCCGGCGAGGAACGCATGCAGTTCATCCGCCAGGCCGAGATCGACTACCAGGACTTCGCCATCGTCGGCGATGCCCAGGCCACGATCGAGGACGGGATGCTGGTGCTGCGCATCGATCTCCGACCCAAGGACCCCGACCGGGCGTAGGGGAGCGGGCGCTCCACGAACGCTAGTTCGTCGGCCGGCGCTACCCTGGCGCGGTGGCCCTGGTCTGGCAGCCCTCGCTCCTCGGCGACGTCCCACCCGGCTTCGATGCCGACTTTGCGCGTGCCCAACGCCGCGACCTGAGCTCCGGGGCCTGGCTCGAGGAGGTGCCCGGGTGGGTGCAGGGGAGCGACGCACTGTTCGAGGCACTGCTCGACGGTGCGCCCTGGGCGTCGCACGAGCGCTGGATGTACGACCGGATGGTGGTCGAGCCTCGCCTCACCACGAGGCAATGGGACGACCCGCCGCCGCCACTCCCGGCGATGGCGGGGGCGCTGTCCGAGCGCTTCGGCGCCGACCTGTCCGTGATCTCGGCCAACCTCTACCGCGACGGCAGCGACAGCGTGGCCTGGCACGGCGACCGGGTCGCCCGGACCCGTCCCGAGACCGTGGTCGCCATCCTCTCGCTCGGCAGCCCCCGACACTTCCTCCTCCGCCCCAAGGGCGGCGGCCGGTCGGTGCGGCTCGAGCCCGGGCCCGGCGACCTGCTCGTCCTCGGCGGCACGAGCCAGCGCACCTGGGAGCACTCGGTACCGAAGCGGGCGCGTGCGGGTCCCCGCATCAGCGTCATGTTCCGTGAGGAGTACTGAGCGTGGACAGGCTGGCGGCCGCGTTGGCCGCCATCGATGCTGCGAACGCAGACGATCCGAGCGTCATCACCGTTGACGGCGTCGTACGTCCGAAGGAGCTGGCGCACGCCGAGCTGATGACCCGCTGGGTCCGGACTCTCGATCCGGGCTGCTCGGATGAGCAGATCCTGGCCGCCCGGGCGCACCACCTGCGCCGGTGGACGATCCCGCGTGCCAGCTACCCCGACGGCCGGTCGGGGTACCTCAAGTGGCGCACGGCCCTCAAGCGCCAGCACGGCGACGAGGTGGGCGCCATCCTGCGGGACGCGGGATACGACGATGATTCGGTGGCCCGGGTCCAGGCGATAGTGACCAAGCGGGGCCTCGGCCACGACCATGCTGTGCAAGTCCACGAGGACGCTCTCTGCCTGGTCTTCCTCGAGACCCAGCTCGACGAGCTGGCGAGCAAGATGGGCGACGACAAGACGGTCGACATCCTCCAGAAGACCGCCGAGAAGATGAGCCCGGAGGGCCTGGCGGCCGCCCGTGAGCTGCGCTTCTCGCCGCCGGCGGCGGCATTGCTGGAGCGCGCGCTCGCTGGTTCATAGTCCTGGTGCGGTCCTGCGGCTGATGGGCGCCAGCATGGGGATTGCTAAGGTTGTGCCTCCCACGCGGACGTGGCTCAGTTGGTAGAGCATCACCTTGCCAAGGTGAGGGTCGCGGGTTCGAGTCCCGTCGTCCGCTCAACAGGGAAGTCCATGTCCGCGCCGGTTTCCGCTGACGCTGACTCGCGTCTCGGCCAGGTCGACTACAGGGCCGGGGCGGTTGAAGCCCTCGCTGGGCAAACTCTGGGACACCAGCTGGACCGGCCGGCACCCCATGGACACAGCGCAGGACAGCAGCGCAGGTCACAGCACCGGACCGCACCGGCTGGACGTTCGGGAGCGGTCTCCTAAGCGGTAGGGCAGGTTCGAGTCCTGCCGAGGGCACCCTGCCGAGGGCACCCGACCCGGACGCGGACGAGCGGAGGGCGCCGGTCGGATCGGCACTCTCCGCTCTCGGATCGGGCTCCCGGGGGAGCCGGTGGATCAGTTGCTGGTCGAGGCCTCGATCAGGGCTCGACCGTTCCCCGAGCCGATCGCGATCTTGCGCGGCTGTGCTTGCTCGGACACGGGAAGCGTCACGGTCAGCACACCATGGTCGTAGGACGCTTGGAGGTTGGAGCTGTCGAGGCTGTCGCCCAGGAGCACGCGGCGGGTGTAGGTGCCGTGCGGTCGCTCGGCGGCGAAGACTTCGTCGTCCTCATTGTGGTCCCACTCGCGGTTGGCCGAGATCGTCAACACGTCGTGCTCGACGGTGAGGTCGATGGCGTCGGGATCCACGCCCGGGAGGTCGACGTCGATGGTGACCTCGTTGCCGTGTCGATAGGCGTCCATCGCGACGGTCGAAGACGGTCGACGCCAGATCTGGTCGAACTGGTCAGCCAGGCGGTTGTAGTCGCGGAATTGATCGAAGCGTACAAGCATCGTATATCTCCTCTTGTCATGTTTTGTAACGAAAGTATATCAGCATGGCCAGTAAATAACTCAAATTGTTGAGGAAATATGAAAGAAGTTGTGAACGCTTTCGTACCCATCTGCGTGCCCCGAACGAGCCGCCGCGATAATCGCCGCAGCTGAGGCGACCATCGCACTGTGGGGCAACGGGGCCTCGGCTTCGAAGCCCTCGCTGCAGACATCGCCACCGAAGCATCGACCGCGCTGGAGGTCTCCGAGCAGATCGCCCTGCTCGACCCGCTCAACGACAAGCTCCAAGCGTGGGAAGACTTCTGCAACTTCCACCGCCCCCATGGCGGCCTGGACGGCCAGACCCCCTACGAACGGCTACTCGCTGCTGACGCTCGACCATCGTCACTTCAACGTGGTTCGGCCGCTCGAGGGTGGCCGGTTCCGGCTGTTGCCCTGACGAAGCGCCACATTGGCGTGCCAGCGATGCCCGATTTAGAAGGGACGGCTACTTGCAGCTTCACCCGACGGCCGCAATGGTCATCCCCTCGGCCGTCGCCGCACTGAGCAGTGCCTCGTCCCCTGCGACGACGACGAGATCTGGATCCCGCACTCGATCCGCGGCCGCGAGGTGTACAGCGTCATAGCCCCGAAGACCGTGGGCCTCCGCGAGTTGCCCGGCGTGCCGGGCGAGCGGACCATCGACCTCGACGAGATCGAACTCCTCGTATCTCGAGTCGAACTCGGTCACCGTGGCCCGCAGCTGGCGAGCTGTCAGTCTTCCAAGGCGGTGCGCCTGAGCGAGAGCTGCGCGACCCTCGGGATACACGAGTCGGGCGCTCACAACGCGGTCAGCCCCATCCCACAGCGCGGCGGCGCGAGCTGAGCCGGCCTCGACAACGAGCAGCGGCACGATCGCGGAGGTATCGAAGTACGCGATCACCTGCGCTGATCGGCGACGAGATCGGAGACCGTGCCCTTGGACTTGATGGGCTTTCCGGCACGGCGCTTCGGCCGCTGCGCCGGCGTCACGACACCCTCTGCGATGAGCCGGTCGAGGACGCGCTCGGTCCCGAGCGGAAGGACGCGGGCGATGGCGTGCCCTCGATCGGTGACGACGACTTCCTCACCGCCGCGCACCCGATCGAGGTACCGGCTCAGGTTGTTGCGCAGCTCTCTGACACCGACCTCCATGGGAGCATCCCTCCGTATGTAGCCACTAGGCAGGTGGCAGTGTAGCCACATTTCCAGAGTAGAGCGCTCTACGACGGAGCGGATTCCGCGGGTCTCAGCGGACGACAAGCCGGATGAAGCCGCAGGTGACAGCCACAAGCGTCACGACATGGACGGCTGCGGCGGCCTTGCCAAGGTGAGGGTTGCGGGTTCGAGTCCCGTCGTCCGCTCCAAGAAGTTGCTGGTCAGGCCCGGTCTTCGGAACGGGTCCTCTTTCTTGCCCGGGACCCAGGGTCCATCCCGTCGCCGCATTCCTCGCTGGCGCCAGCCGCTGACCTACCCTGCCCGCTCTGGCCCGCGCGATCGCTAGGGACGCTCACAGCGTCGCGTCCGAGGTCGCTCACTCTCGGGCCTGTGCCCGTGGGCTCTCACCTCTGATCGGGAGCCAGTAGTAGGCGTTGAACGCGGCGATCACGACCACGCCCAGGACCGGCAGCGCTGTGCCAAGCACCGCACCAGCGGCGAGCCACACCAAGGCGAGCTGAAACCTCCGGCCGATGGCTGTCGCGCCGGCAGTGTCGAACGGGTCGGCGGTCGTCACAGATCGAGCGCGACATCGTCGCGTGGCTGCGAGCAGCAGATCAGTGCGCTTCCGTCTGCCGGCGGTTCGACGGGATCGGGGCTGTAGTCGAGATGGCCTGCGATGAGGGTGGTCTCGCAGGTGTGGCAGACACCGGTGCGGCACGACCAGCGGACGGGGACGTCGCATGCTTCGGCGAACTCGAGCAGGTTGGCGTAGTCAGCGCTCCAGGGGATGGCGAGGTTGCTGCGGGCGAACTCGATCGTCGGGCCGTTTCCGGGTTTGCCGGCCGGTGGATGGGGCGTCCGCGCGGCTGTGGCCGCGATGCCGGGTGTCAGCGCCGCAGCCGGGCCGAACGGTTCGGTGTGGATGCGTGACGCGTCGATGCCCAACGCCGCCAGTCCGGCGCTGATCTCGTCCATGAACGGCGTCGGCCCGCACAGGTATGCCTGGGCGTCGCGGGGTGGATCGAGCCCAGTGACCACTGTTGCGGTGAGACGGCCCGGCGCGTCGTAGTCGCGCCCTTCGACGTCGTTCGGACCGGGACGGCTGTAGTACACGTGCGCGGACTCGTTCGGGAGCGCGGCCAGTAGGGCCTTGGCTTCGGCACTGAACGACTGGTCGCGGCTGCTGCGGGCGCCGTGCAGCCACCAGACCTCGCGATCGGAACGCTCGTCCGTCAGCGCGTGGAGCATCGCGAGCACCGGGGTCGCGCCGATCCCGGCACTGATCAGAAGCACCGGCGCATCAGACTGGTCAAGGATGAACGTGCCGCGTGGCGCGCCGATGTCGAGTTGGTCACCGACCGCGAGCCGCGTGTGCAGATAGCTGCTGGCGGCGCCGTCGGGCTCGCGCTTGACGGTGATCCGGTAGTAGCCCGCGTCTGGCGGCCCGGAGAGCGAGTAGTTGCGCAGCAGCGACCGCTCGTGCGCGTCGGGCTGGACTCGCACCGTGAGGTATTGGCCTGGACGGGCGGCCGGGAGCGACGCGCGCCGGGGGTCCTCGAGGCGTATCGAGATCACCGAGTCGCACTCGCACTCGATCGCTATGACGGTCAGCGGACGAAAGCCGGGCCAGGCGGGCGGCGGGCTGGTGAGCGCGAGGCCGGCGTTGCCGCTGCCTGACTCTCCGTCGAGCAGCGCTTGGAACGAGGCCTGCCAGCCGGGGCTCAGAGCCGGGATCCGAAGCGCTCGGAGCAGTTGTTGGCGCGTGTGCCCGGGGAGATACAGCAGAGCGTCGACCTCCGCGACCGGCATCTGCTCGGTGCCTGACGCCAGCTTGATGATCTCGTCGCCTGCCTGAACCTCACCTTCCTCGAGCACGCGGAGGTAGAAGCCTGGGCGATGATGTGACACGAGCAACGCGGGAATCCGCGGGTCGTTCATGCGGATCCCGACGCGGTAGCACGTGACACGAGGCTGCGTGACCTCGAACGTGGCGGTGCCGATCCGGTAGCGGTCGCCGATGCAGACCTCGTCGTCGTTCGGTCCGTCGACGGTGAAGTTCTCGCCGAACTGTCCATGGACGAAGTCCTTGCGTCCGAGCTCGCGTTCCCAGTAGCGGTACGAATCGAGCTGATAGACGAACACGGCCCGCTGCTCGCCGCCGTGGCCGGCCAGATCGCCCTGGCCGTCACCCTCGACGTTCAGCTTGCCCACGCGGCGGGGACCGGTGACAGGGTCCTTGAAAACGCCGGTGAACACCGTCCTCCCTTGCCAGGGCACGTCCTTCGGCAGGCCAACGTTCACGGAGACGAGCGTGCCCACCGGATGAGCGGCGGGCACAGCTGAGTCGGCTTGCGGCGATCCCGAGCGCATGCTCATGCCTCGGTGGCGGCCACATCTTCTGCGAGTCGGACGCCGCCGAATTCGTCCACGCTGAGGTCGCGGCCGGGGCCGTGTGCAATGACGTTCTGCCCCGGCGCCTCCTCGAGCTTCTCCCCGTCCATGACTCCTCCGATCGCTTCTCGGTGTACCTGCCGTCACCATGCTCCCATCCACGGTCACGCCGCCCGATAACCGCGCTCCTCAAGATCCAACTGTTGCCGTCGGGATCCGAGAAGCCGGCGAAGCTTGCGTAACCACCCGGGGCGCACTCGATGCCGGCCGCGAGGTGTGCGGCGTCAGCGCCCGACTTGCGACCAGAGGGTGGATTCGGCGGCGAGCCGGCTCCCAACCTTCGATGTGTGTGTGACGGAGTGAGGTCACCGCCGATGCGGCCGGGTGAACCGGAGCACGACCTTGTCTCGCTCGTAGTAGTCGAGCCAGTCCATGAGGCCTCGCCGATGCTCATGTCCGCCGCGTCGAGCGGAGACGGGAACGAACCCCACCTTGAGCCTGGCGACCGATACCTCGAAGCCGGCACCGTCAAAGATCTCGACCACCTCGTCGACGTCGTACAGCCTGGGTAGCGCAAGGTCGCTGGCGACGGACTCGTGCCATGCCGACATCAGGCGGCTGCCGGCGTGGACGCCCATCACCGCGAAGTACGGCGCCCCTGGCTTCAGCGCGGTGAAGATTGCCTTGGCGTGGAACGCCATGTCGTGGAGCAGGTACAGGACCTCGTGGCTGAAGGCGACGTCGAACTCCGGCCAGTCGGCGGGCACCGTGACGGCTGACTCGAACGTGAGCGGACGCTGGCCGGCAAGTCGGCGGGCGTCGTCGATCGCCGCCGACGCCGGGTCGTAGCCGTAACCCTCCGCGATCCCAGAATCGTCGACGAGCAGCCGCAGGAAGCCACCGCGGTTGCACCCAGCGTCGAGAACCCTGCGTGCCTCCAGGTCGATGTCGGTCGAGTCGAGCAACGCCCGCCAAAGGAAGCCGTGCTCGTCCTGCATCGCCTCGTCCTCGGCGGCACCCCGCCAGTACGGCTCAGCCACGGCAATCACGCTAGCGATGCCTTCGGCTGAGTTAGGCGGCCCGATCGCGCTGCCGATTGGCAGACACGGTGGTCAACCCCTCACCGGCAAGTGTGAGAGTGCGCGACACGCACGAGTAGAGCGCGGTCGTGAGTCGCGGCGGAGCGAGGGTCCTGTCCCGCTGGCCCGGCCCAGGACGCATTGTTCACGTACGCGTAGCCGATCTTCGCTACCGGATCGACGAGGGTGACCACGCCTCCCCCGCCGGGGGAACCCCAGCAGTGGGCCGGTCGACCGTCCCGGGCCCCAGGAGGGCGTTCGTTCGTAGCCCAAGGTTCGGCTCACAGGAATGCCGAGGATGGCGTCCTCGCCATCGACTTGAACCTCGCCCATCATGCGGGCGGTGTCGGCTGACACGAGCACACCACCATCACGGGCGAGTTCGCCGTAGATCACCCCGAATGTCCGGGCGTTAACCGCTGCTCCCGTCACGGGGATCGCCGCCGACCGGAACAGAGGGTCGTTCATCGCTGGCGCCAGCGGGGGAAGAACCGGCGCGTACATCCGCTGAGCGAGTGTCGGTAGTGAACCAGTGGGCCCGCGTGGCGGCGGCGCGGCGTGGCCGTGGGCCGCCCTACCCCAGACCAACGTCGCCATGCTTGCCTGCAGCCCGGGCGGCGTCCCCATGAACCCCTCGACTCCGAGTGGACCGAAGACCTCGCGCTGCAACAGGTCGGGAACCGCGGTCCCGGTGACCCGGCAGCGCGAGACACAGGGCCGTCAACCCCTTGATGGCGGAGCGGCAATCCACCAGCGTGTCTCGCTCCCACGGTCGTCCCGCTTCCGGGTCCGCAGTCCCGCCCCACAAGTCGACCACCAACCGGCCCTCGACAACGACCGCGCAGGCCGCGCCCGCCTCCAGCCCACCCCCGATGTTCGCGTCGAACGCATCCCTGACAGCGGAAAAGCCCCGCGTCGCAGTCGCCGGCCATGACGCGAGTGTGGCGGAACCAGGAAGAGTCAGCTGCCGAAGCGTGGAGATGTGGTCTGGTCGCGCCCGGGGGCGTGACCCGCGACGCCAAGCGTGGTGACGCGCCTCCCGATGTGCGACTCTGATGCCACCACCTTCAGGCAAGCCCCCGGAGAACGCCTGATGTCGGAGCCAGCTGCCCTCGAGCCGGCGCGCTCATCGAGCGTTGCCGCCACGATGCCCCGAACGTCGTCCGCCCAGTCCTAGTCGCGTCCGCGAACGTCAGGAGACAAGATGCCCGCCGCCGACAACTCGATCCGGCCGTTTCAAGTCAGCTTTCCGGACGAAGAGCTCAGCGAGCTCCGCAGGCGCGTCAACGCGACCAGGTGGCCTGATCGCGAGACGGTCACCGACGACTCGCAAGGCGTGCGGCTCGCGACCATTCAGGAGCTCGCGCGCCATTGGGGCGCGGACTACGACTGGCATAGGTGTGAGGAGAACCTCAACAGCCAACCGCAATTCATGACCGAGGTCGACGGCCTCGACATCCATTTCATCCACGCACGCTCGCAGCACGATGACGCGCTGCCGATGATCGTGACACACGGGTGGCCGGGCTCGATCATCGAGCAGCTGAAGATCATCGAGCCGCTCACCAATCCCACGAAGCATGGCGCGAGCGCGGAGGATGCGTTCCACGTGGTGATCCCCTCGCTGCCGGGGCACGGGTTCTCCGCCAAGCCGACCACGACCGGGTGGGATCCGACCCGCACCGCGCGTGCGTGGGTGGAGCTGATGAAGCGCCTCGGATACACCCGGTTTGTGGCACAGGGGGGCGACTGGGGCGCCGCCGTGACGCAGTCGATGGGTGTACAGGCCGCACCGGAGTTGCTCGGCATCCACTCCAACATGCCCGGCACGGCGCCGGCCGAGATCAACAAGGCCGTCCAGCGCGGCGACCCGCCGCCATCGGATCTGTCGGCCGAGGAGCGGCGCGCGTACGAGCAGTTGAGCAACTTCTTCGCGAAGCACGTGGCCTATGCGCAGATCATGTCGACCCGCCCGCAAACGTTGTATGGATTGGCCGACTCACCCGTCGACCTCGCTGCGTTCATGATCGACCACGGTGACGGTACCGGACAGCCCGGACTCGTCGAAAAGGCGTTACAGGGGTCCCTGGCGGGTGGCCTCACACGAGACGACATCCTCGACAACATCACGCTGTACTGGCTGACGAACACGGGGATTTCCGCGGCTCGTTACTACTGGGAGAACAAGGGGGACTTCTTCGATGCCAAGAACATCACCATTCCTTTTGCCATAAGCGTCTTTCCCGACGAGCTCTATCAAGCACCGCGGAGCTGGGCCGAGCGCGCGTATCCCAACAACCTCATCCACTACAACCAACTCGAACGGGGCGGACACTTCGCCGCTTGGGAACAGCCGGACCTGTTCTCTGCCGAAATGCGGGCGGCCTTCGCTTCGCTGCGATAGCGCTGCGCTCGAGGTGGGCGGCGCGGAGACGCTGCCGCCCACCCGGCGCCGCGAAGCGCCTGCAGCCACAGATCGCACCCGTCCTGGTGCCGACCGGCTCAGGTGTTGGGGTCGATCAGGTGGCATATCCGCCGGGCGTCGCAGTCGGCGGGGTCGAGGTGCTCCGCCCGCGCGACGAGCCTGCCGAGCTCGGTTCGGAGGCGTTGCAGCTCGCTGATGCGCCGGTCCAGGTCGGCGGCGCGGGCGGTGATCAGGTCGAGCACGTGCCCGCAAGGTGTTGCGCCGCGGTCACGTAGGGCGAGAATCCCGCGGATCTCGCCGAGGGTGAGTCCGACTGCCTGGGCTGAGCGGATGAAGACGAGGCGGTCGGCGGCCCCACGGGTGTAACTGCGGTAGCCCGACGGGGTGCGGGCGGGCGGGTCGAGGACGCCGATGTCTTCGTAGTAGCGGATCGTCTTCGCAGTCACCCCGCTGACTGCGGCCAGCTCTCCGATGCGCATGTTGCCCTTGACCTTCCAGGGTGCTGGAACCCTTACGGTAGCGAGCATGAACATCGAGGTGCTGGCGGTGCCGGATTGCCCCCACCGGGCCGAGGCGGTTGCGCGGCTGAGAGTCGCCGTGGCTGTCAGTCGAACCGACGGTGCGGTGGTGTCCGAGCGCGTCATCGAGAACGAGCACGAGGCCGCGGCGGCGGGCATGAACGGCTCGCCCACGATCCTCATCGACGGCGTCGACCTCTTCCCTGTATGGCCGGCCGAGCCCTCGGTGTCCTGTCGGCTGTACCGATCGCGAGCGGGGATCGAGGGGGCACCGACGGTCGACGCTCTGGTCGACGCCCTGAGCAACCGCGCCAGGGGATCGCGAGCATGATCAATGACGTCGGTTGCGGCGACTTGACTCCCGGTCCCAGGGTGCCAGCGACCGGACGCTGCCTCCCCATGGCCGGATTCGTTGCGCTCTGGCGCGGCGAGCGGCCCAACGTTGCTGATCTGAGCGACGACGCAGCCACGGTGGAGGCCCTCGTGCAAGGCGGCCGGCTCGAGCTCGACGATCAGGGCGTTGTGGTCGGTGTCCACGGTCTGACCGCTCGCCCAACCGCACACCGCATCGAGCACGCGGGCGGCGCGGTGCACACCTGGTGTGCGCTGGATGCCATCGGGATCCCTGCGGCTCTGGCGCTCGACGCCGCCGCGGTCACGACCTGTCCCGCATGTGGGGCCGTTCTCCGAGTGTCACTGCGTGGCGGCGTACCCGCCGATGACGGCGAGATGCGGCTCTGGCTTCCCGGCGGAGAGTGTGCCCATCTCGTCGAGGATTTCTGCCGGCACGCCAACCTGTACTGCACGGCGGACCACGCTGCCTCCACGGTCGCGACCGGAACGCCCGGATGGGCTGTCACCGTGACCGACGCGGCGGGCATCGGCCGCGTCGACTGGGCTGACGTGGCTGAGGTGCTGCGTGCTACCGAGGAGGACCGACCATGACCAGCGAACAGACGAGCGACAAAGCCCCCACGGTGTGCTGGTGCTGTGGCGAGGAACGCAGCGAACCGGAACTGGCCCGCCTCGAATGCCACAGCGAGGTGGCGCTGTGCGATGTTTGTCTGGACTGGCTTGGCGACAGGCAGGCGCTCCGACGCGGCAACCGGTTGCGGCGCGCCATCCCCATCCTTGCCACCAGTGATGTCGCCCGCGCCCTGGAGCACTACGCCGCCCTCGGGTTCGAGACCGAGGCCTGGGGCGGCGGCGGCTACGGGTTCGTCAGTCGTGACGGCGTCGAGCTGCATCTCGGCGAGGTCGAGGGCCACGTCCCCGCAACCAACATGGTCGGCTGCTACCTGTTCGTGGGCGACGCGGATGCCCTGTACGCCGAGTGGGTGGAGGCCCGCACCGCCGGGCAGCTCGAGGCCCCCAGCAATACCGACTATGGGCTGCGGGAGGGTCGCCACGTCGACCCTGACGGCAACGTCATTCGCTACGGCTCATCCCTGCCGGCCGCCGACCCAACACCAGAATGCGACGGGTCCTAGCCCGCGGTTGTCGCTAGCGCATCAGGGCTGTGCGGAGCGCGGCCGTGAGGCTGTCCGCCGGGCGGCTGGACGCGGCGCGGGCGCGCCAGGCGACGAACCCGTCTGGTCGGACCAGAACGGCGCCAGTCCTCGAGACGCCGTAGGCCTCGGTGAACGAGTCGTCCGGAACCGCGAGCTCGGGGCCGCCCACGCGGTAGACCGCGAGCTGGACGCCCGGCGAGGCCGCAGCCGGCGCGGCGTCGCACCATGACCCGCCGTCCGGACCAACCAGGAGCACGAAGTCGCGGCCGAAGAGATCGAGTGTCGAGCGTCGACGCCCGTTGCGCTGGACCCACAGGTGCGGTGCACGTGAGCCTGGCACGGCGCGGGTGAGTCGAGGGTCACCATGGCCAGCCTGGTCGGCGCCGCTCGCGCCGCCCTCTTCCCCCTGGATCGCCGGTGAGCGATAGATGTAGCCCAGCTCGATCTCGAGGTCGGCGACGAAGGGCTGGAGGTCGGTCGCCGTGAGGTACGGGGCTGTCCGGGTGACATAGCGCGTGTAGGCCTGCTCGACGGTGAACCTGTCGACCGGTCGCCGCTCGGCGTCGTAGGTCGCCAGCAGCTCCGGCGCCGCGACTCCGTGGACGACCAGGGCGAGCTTCCACGCCAGGTCGTACGCGTCCTGGATACCGGTGTTGCCACCGAAGCCACCGTTTGGCGGCATCACGTGGGCCGCGTCGCCGGCGAGCAGGACCCGCCCGTCGTGATAGCGCCGGGCCATATCGGTCGACGACCGCCAGCGGGCGACACCGTCGATCCGCACGTCGAGGTCGGGGACGCCCGCGCCTGCACGCACGAGCTCGATCATCCGCTCGGTGCTGGTGTCCTTCGCCGCGTCGGCGGCGTCGGGGTTGGCCCGCGGGTCGCCGACGGTGTTGACGACCAGGAACCCGGAACGGCAGTCCTTGGCGAGCCGGAAGAACCCGCCGAACACGGGATTGTTCACGTACACGACACTCAGCGGCTTGCCCAACATCTGCGCGGTGAGGTCGGCGGTGAAGTAGATCGTCAGGCTGTTGGAGAAGACTCCACGCCCGTCGAACGGGATCCGCAGGGCCTCCCGCACCGTGCTGTGCGCGCCGTCGGTCCCCACCAGGTACCTGGTGCGCAGCCGCTGCTCGACGCCACTGTCGACGTCCCTCACGACCACCGTCACACCATCGTCGTCCTGCTCGACGCCGGCGACCTCGGCGCCCTCCATCACCCTCACGCCCGCGCCGGTCGCTCGCCGTCGCAGGATCGCCTCCAAGCCGGGCTGCGTGACGAACAGCCGGCGGCAGGGGCTCAGACTGTCGTCGACCCCGACGTTCAGGCTGGGGACGATGTCCGCCAGCTTCCGGCCGGCGAGCGAGTCCATGCTGACGATCGCGCCCTCCGGAACGAACTCCAGCTCCGACTGGCGCTTGACGTCCTCCTCGACCCCGATGGCCCGCAGCAGCTCCAGGGTTCGCAGGTGAAAATGCGCCGCCCGTGGCAGCGGTGATTCGCCCCGCATCCGCTCCACGACCAGCGCGGCGACGCCGTGCCGGGCCAGGAACGCGGCCGACGCCATCCCGACCAGCCCACCCCCCGCGATCACAACTGAGGCGGCCACTCGATTCTCATCCCCCAGTGCCATGGAACCAGCATCCCGCACCCGGGTCATCGCAGGGGCCCAACCGCTGGGTGTCCTGTGCAGCCGTGACGTTCTACCGTCGTCGCTGACACGATTCAGGAGGCCGCCATGAGCACGACCGCGGACGACAGGAACTGGCCCGACTGGCCGGCCGCCCACATGGCGGGGCAGAAGGCTCGGACGGAGCTGCCGCGATGAGCGACTACGACGTGATCGTTCTGGGCGGCGGCGCGCCGGGAGAGCACTGCGCCGCGGCGCTGGTTGCGCGCGGGCTGCGCGTCGCCGTGGTCGAGCGAGAGTTGGTCGGCGGCGAGTGCTCCTATTGGGCCTGCATCCCATCGAAGTCGCTGCTGCGGCCGGGGGAGGCGGTACAGGCCGCGCGTGACGCCGGCGCCAGCGCGCAGGTCGACGTGCAGGCCGCGCTCGCGTGGCGGGACTTCATGGTGTCGAACTGGTCCGACGCCGGTCAGGAGCGCTGGCTGGCGGGCCGGGGCATCGATCTGCTGCGAGGGACGGGCCGTCTGGCCGGCGCCGGCGTGGTGGAGGTCAACGGCGTCCGCCATACGGCGGAGCATGTCGTTGTCGCAACCGGCTCGGACCCGTTCGTGCCTCCGATCCCGGGACTGCGCGAGCTCGAGGGTGTCTGGGGCACGCGCGAGGCGACGAGCATGACGGCTGTGCCGCGGCGCCTGCTCGTGCTGGGCGGCGGATCCGCAGGCGTCGAGATGGCGCAGGTCGTACAGCGTTTCGGCGGCCAGGTGGTGCTCATCGAGGGCGCTGAGCACGTGCTTCCCCGCGAGGCGGCGCCGCTGGGCGAGGCGCTCGGCGACGCACTGCGCCGGGACGGAATCGAGCTGGTGCTCGGGACCCACGCCACCGCCGCGCGGCGGGAGGGAGACGAGTACGTCCTGGAGCTCGACGGCGATACGGCGCAGCGGGCCGACCGGTTGCTCGTGGCCACCGGCCGGCGGCCACGGGTCGAGGGCATCGGCCTCGAAACGGTCGGCGTGGAGGCCGATCCCCACGGGATCCCCGTCGACGAGCACATGCGAGCAGGCGAGCGCCTCTGGGCGATCGGCGACGTCACGGGCATCTGGCCGCTCACCCACGTTGGTGAGTACGAGGGCGACGTGGTCGCAGCGAACATCGCCGGAGATGCGCGACCCGCGAACTACGAAGCCGTTCCCCGAGTCACCTACACGGATCCTCAGGCCGCGGCGGTGGGCGAGCTCCAAGCGGACTACAGCGCCACCGCACTCGTGTCAGAGGTGCCGAAGACCGCCACCTACACGCATGCCTACGCCGAATCCAACGGGTTCCTGACGCTGCTCAGTGATGGCGAGCGACTGACCGGCGCCTACGCGGTCGGGCCCGAAGCCGGCGAATGGATGCAGCAGGCAACGCTTGCCATCCGGGCCCACGTCCCGGTCGACGTGCTGGGCGACACGATCCAGCCCTTCCCAAGCTTCTCGGGGATCTACGACGCGGCAGTGAAGACGCTCCAGATGCAGATCGCAGACATGCCGCCGCCGGCCAGGCCGATGGACGCTCAGGTGGCGAGCATTTCGGGATGAGGAAGGATCGTGACCTGCCCACGCGCCGAGCGAGACCTGGCGCTGATGGCCCGGTCGTCACGCTGGCGCCGTGCCCCGTGCTCGGATGGGAAGAGCCTCGTGGAGGCCCTTGCGTGAGCTGATCCCGAGCTTGGTGAAGACCTTCCGCAGGTGCCATTCGACGGTGCGGGCGCTGATGTAGAGCTGTGCGCCGATCTCCGTGTTCGTGTGCCCCGCCCGGGCGAGCCGTGCGATCTGCTCCTCCTGGGGGGTGAGCTCGTCGCGCGTGTCCTCTCGGCGTCTGCGCACCGTCTCGCCGGTGGCCAGCAGCTCGTGGCGCGCGCGCTCGGCGAATGCCTCCATGCCCATCGCGGCAAGCATGTCCTGGGCGGTGCGCAGCTGCTCGCGGGCATCGACGCGGCGATTCCGGCGGCGCAGCCACTCGCCGTAGAGCAGATGGGCCCGGGCGAGCTCGGGACGGAGCCGGGTGCGGCTCAGGCGGCCGATCGCCTCGCGATACGAGTCCTCGGCGGCATCGCCGTCGCTCAGCAGTGCCCGCGAGCGGGCCTCGATTCCCAGGGCCCACTCGGTCCCGGCGGCAGCCGCCGCCTCCGCCAAGCGCTGAGAGCACCGACGCCAAGGGAGGTCTTCCCGCTCCGACTACTCGCCTCGATCAGCTCGGGCAGCGCCCAAGCGGAGAGAAACAGCTCGGGCGTGTCGTCGCTCGCCACCTGGGCTGCAGCGAGCGCCTGCTCGTAGCGGCCGAGGCCGTTGAACAGGATTGCGGCCACCCACTGGGCGTATTGGACGCCGATTCCCTGGCCACCGGCATTGGCGTCGTTGATCGTGGCCTCGATCAGTGCCAGTGCATCGTGTTCCCGTCCCCGTAGGGCGGCAAGCAGCATGGCGCTGTACGGCGCGATGCGGGTCTCGGTGGCCTCGGTGACGGCATCGGCCTCCGCGATCACGTCCGCGGCCCTCGCGAAGTCACCCCGCCACGTGACGAGAATGGCGAATGCGGTCAGGTCGATCGGCAGTCGGGCGAGCGCACCGGCGTCACGGGCGAGCTGGAGCTGGCGGGTGTTGATCGCGTGCCACGTCTCGTCGTCCCAGAGCACGTTGCACGGAACCGTCGTCAACCAGCCCCAGCGGAAGTTCTCATCCGTGGAGACCCCGTCGGCGGCAAAGGCGGCCGCCGCCCGCCTGAGCATCGGTGCTGCCCTGGCGCGTCCCTCGGTGATCAGCAGCGCCAACCCATCCAGCAGCAAGCTGGCCACTACTTGCCGGGGTCGATGACGCCCACAGCCAGTCCTGAGAGGTCGGGGACGACGGCGTCCGCGCTCGCTAGGACCTCGGGGTCGGGCGCGAACGCGGCTCGGGGCGCCGCCACGACGCGCATGCCGGCCGCCCGGGCGGCCAGGAGCCCGTTGGTCGAGTCCTCGATGGCGGCGCACCGCGCGGGCGAGACGCCCAGCCGGCGGCTGACCTCGAGGTAGACGTCCGGGGCCGGCTTGCCGCGCGCCACCTCCTCGGACGAGACGGTGGTGGCGAAGTAGGCGTCCAGCCCGGTCACACGCAACACGATGTCGATCAGGGGCCGGTTGGCCGACGAGGCCAGCCCGAGGGGCCAGCGAGCCGCAAGGCGGTGCACGGCGTCCACGGCACCGGGAAGGAGCGGTACCCCGTCCCGGTAGCGCGCCGCCATGTCGTCGACGACGCCCCGGATGATGTCGGATTCGGGGAGCTCGACCCCCAGCGTGGCAGCCATGAAGTGCGCCCACTCACCCGAGCTCATGCCCATCATCGTCCGCTGGGCATCGGTGCTCCACCGCCCCCCATTGGCGGTCGCGAAGCTGCGGCGGACGTCCTCCCACAGCGGCTCGGAATCGACGAGCACGCCGTCCAGATCGAAGATCACGGCGTCGATCACCGTCGTGGGCCTCGTGCGGGCATGTCCCCCTCCGTTCAGGTCGTCGGCGGCACCGGGGTCGCCGGCTCGGCGCCCGATGATGACATTGGCTACGCGCCGACCTGACCGACATCGAGTTCTCGTCCGGCTGGTCGGCGGGCAAGCGGCTTGAACCAGGGCTGCTGGTCAACGAGACGCTGATCGAGGCACGGCGCTCCGTGACGCCGGCGCGTCGGCGAGGTAGGCCGCGGGACATCGGAGCCCTCGGCTCGCCTCAACCGCGGGCGGGCTCGCTTCCGAGGACGTCGGCGACCGCCGCCAGGTAGTCGATGTGGCCGTCGATCGAGCCGATCCCCAGGTCCATCGTGAGGACCGCAGCGTGTGTCCCGCCGGCTTCGTCCCACGCCGCGATCTTGGCGGCGACCGCCTCGGGGCCCTGCCTGCTCATGACCACGCATTCGCCGCCGAAGCGTTCGACGGGCCTGCCTGCCTCGGCGACCCGGTCGCGTATCCGGTCCCAGGCACCGATCACGTTTTCCGTCCGGCCACCGAAGATGAAGCCGTCGCCGATGCGCGCCGCCCGCTGATACGCGGCGTCGCCGTAGCCGCCCAGCCAGATCGGGATGGGGCGTGTGGGCTTGGGGGCGATCGTCGCGCGGTCGACGCGGTCGAATCGTCCGGTGAAATCGACGACCGGCTCCGCCCACAAGCGGCGCAGGAGCGCGATCTGCTCTTCCTCGCGAGCGCCCCGGGTGCGGAAGTCCTGGCCCAGAGCCTCGTACTCGACGTAGTTCCAGCCGATGCCGACGCCCAGGCGCAACCGGCCCCCTGACAGGAGGTCGACGTCGGCGGCCTGCCTGGCGACGAGGGCGGTCTGGCGCTGCGGCAGGATCACGACGCCGGTGATGAAGCCGATGCGCTCGGTCATCGCGGCGAGGTAGGCGAACATCACCAGCGGGTCGTGGAACGGATCGCGCTCGGTGTAGGGACCGACCAACGGTGGGTCCCGGTCCTCGTGCACCGCGCCGAGCACGTGGTCGTAGGCGAGCAGATGATCGAAGCCGAGGTCCTCGGTCGCCCGGCCGATGCGGCGCACGGCCTCCGGGTCACCGCCGAGCTCGATCTGCGGATAGACGACACCGATCTGCATCGCCTCACCCTGCCACGAACGCCGGGTCGGTTCACCGGATGCTTCGGCGCATGGTTTCCGTCACGAGTTGGCATCCTGTGACGGACGGGGCCCGTCGTCGGGGCCCAGCCCAGGAGGTATCCAGTGGTCGCCGACCAGCCGCCGGCCCGGCATCTGTTGCGGGCGAAGGACCTGGCCGATCGCCGGTACGCCGATGCGCTGAGCGTCGCCGACATGGCACGGGCCGCCCACCTGTCGCCTGCGCACTTCAGCCGGCAGTTCCGGCGTGTGTTCGGCGAGTCGCCCCACCGGTACCTCCTCACGCGGCGGCTCGAGCGGGCCGCGGCGTTGCTGCGCACGACCGACTGGTCGGTGGCAGATGTGTGCATGGCCGTGGGGCTGACCAGCCTCGGGTCGTTCACCACCAGCTTCGGGCGCATGTTCGGGAAGACGCCGACCGCCTACCGGGCGAGCGTCCCACCGGCGGCCGCGTGGGCCATGGTTCCCGCCTGCGTCCTGCGGGCGAACGGCCGCCCCCGACACCGCACATTTCGAGAAGACGGCTGACCCGGCCGTCCGTAGCGTCCTGGGCGAGAAGCGGATCGCTCGATCGAGGGTCGATCACGACGAGGAGGCAACGATGCTGCGGATCGCGAACGCTCAGGTCTGGGTGCACGACCAGGACGAGGCCCTGGCGTTCTACACCGACAAGGTCGGCATGGAGGTTCGCGCCGACGTGACCCTGCCCGAGCTGGGGTTTCGCTGGCTGACCGTGGGGCCTGCGGGCCAGCCCGACGTCTCGATCGTGCTCATGGCCGTGCCCGGCCCGCCGGTGATGGACGAGGAGACGGCTGAGCAGGTGCGCAACCTCACGGCCAAGGGCTTCGCCAGCACTGTGTTCCTCACCACCGACGACTGCCAGGCCGCCTACGGGGAGATGGTCGCCCGAGGCGTCGAGTTCACCGATGCCCCGGAGAAGCGGCCCTACGGCATCGACGCCGGCTTCCGCGACGTGTCCGGCAACTCGCTCCGCCTCACGCAGCTGATCGACTTCCCGCCGAGCTGATCGTCCGCCGGAACCCGTCGACGACCGAGGCGTCCCGCGGCGGCGATGTCCCGGCGTGGACGGGTCCGGCGGCGGGCCCGTGACTTCCGGGCGACGTGGCGCGACTGTGCAGCAAGCAGCGTGACAGCGGCCCGCTCCACGCGACGATGTTCCCGATCGGCCGCATGGGCCGGCCCGAGGAACTGGTCGCGGCGGTGCGGTACCTGTGCTCTGACGACGCGCGCTACGTGACCGGCACCATGCTCGTCCTCGACGGCGGATACACGGCGCAATAGGCCGGCGCGACGGCGTTCAGGGCACGGCGTCGGCCCCGGGGGTGTCCCACCTGCGTGACGGTCGTCACACCTCTTGTGTGACTCGTGACGCTGAGGCAATGCGTCAGCCCGCACATCATGCTGCTCGACGGCGATACGACAGCATCCGACAGAAGGATGAAGCGTGGGCCACACGAGCCACCGGCGTGGGAGACACCGCCTGCTCGGAACCGACGAGCTCGTCCGCTCCTTCATCGGGGGCGACATGGACGCGCTCGACGAGCTCGTCAGACGCCACCGACAGGTTCCACTCGGCGCGGCGCGCCGCCACCTGCGCTCGAGCGCCGAGGTCGAGGATGTTGCCCAGGAGACCTGGTTCCGCTTCACGCTGCACGCCGCCGATATCCGGGAGCCGGCGCACCTCGCCGGCTGGCTCTGGGTGACGGCAGCCAACGAGGCGCGTCGCCAGCGAAGGCGCGCAGATCGTCAGCGGCTGGTCGACAGCTTCGACGATCTGTCCGTGCATCAGCCCGAGGACCAGGCCTTCACGACGTCGGACTGCCGCGCCGCCGTCCGGCGAGCCGTATGCGCTCGGTTGAACGACGGCGAGCGGGAACTGCTGGCCCTGCTCATGGACGCGCGCGGCCTCGACTATCGGCAGATCTCGCGCGTGTCTGTCCGTCCCGTGGGCGGCATCGGCCCGACCCGCGCCCGGATCATTCGCAAGCTCCAATCCCATCCCGACGTCGCGAGGCTGTGCGGCGCCGCCGCTTGACCGGAGCGATCGCAACCACGATTGACGGGCGCTGGGCCGTAGGGGGACGCAGACTGGTTCGCGCCGGCCGCCAGTGGGTACATGGCGGGCAACGCGACGAGTGCAGGAGGTCCGATGGCCGCTCAGCCCACGCATCACATGCAGGTCGAAGCCGACGACGGTCGCGACGTCGTGTTCGCCTGTCCCGAAGTTGACTGTGGACGACGCTTCCTGCTCCGTCGCACTGGCGGCTACATGGTCCTGAACCGCGGCGACGTCAACGTTCGCCACGTCGGGGGCACCGGGAGCGTCTCGCTCTCGGCAGACATCGGGCAATAGGCCGGTGAGCGGGCGCCGGCGAAGCGTCACCGGGACCGCCCGGTGACGCCCGCCAGTACTGGTCAAACAGGGCTCTCCACCTTGAAGGCGGGACCTTGGTTGAAGCCGATGATGTCGAACCCTGGCTGGCCGAGGGTCGAGTCGAGGAAGACGGTCACCAGGCTGAGGTAGGTGCCGGACGGGTTACCGCCGGGATCCTCCTCGGGCAACAGGCCCGCTGGGACCTGAAGCGTGTGCCGCCACTCGTAGACGGGCACGGCCCCGTTCGGGGTCGGCACGGACGAGATGATGGCGTTCGCCTTGGGCTCCTGACCGGCCGCCAGCCTCACCTCGGGCCCTGGACCGATGGATTCGGCATAGGCCGCGACGTCCCACTGGTCGCTCAGCGCAGCCATGTAGAGGGGCACTTGCGTCCCGGTCAGCTTCCACGACACGTGGATGCTGAACGGCCGCTGGGTGTCGAGGACGAGGTTGGGGACGTGTCCAGCGATCGCCGGATCGTCCAGAACGACATCGGTGAACTCACCCCGGAACAGATCGGGGACGAGCTCGGGGTCGAATTGGGTCTGCATGGCCATGGTCTCTCCGTTCGTCGGTTGCCAAGCACCGGGCGATGGGGCACGTCCACGGGCCACGCCGCCCAGGTTTCGGTGTAGGGGCGTGCGCTGAGCCAGCTCTGAGCCAGCACTTAGCGGCCGCCAAAAGGGGTGAAAGGCGCGGTGTCACGCGATCGCGCGTATTTGTCCCTTCGACGCGTGCTCTTGAATCACGAGGATCGATGCCTGGCCGAAGGAGCGCCTGTGCTGGCTGCGATGTGGACCCCACCCCTTCCCGGCACCGCGCCGGTTCTCGGCCCGTGGCGGGCAGGGTGGTGTGCCGGTGATGCCGGCGGTGGGCCGGCGATGGTCGTGATGGGAGGCCCACGAGGCGCGATCGCAGGGGAGACGGTGGCCGCACTGCTGGCAGCAGACGGGCTCCTCGACGGCTGTGCCTGGCTCCGCGTGGAGCCCGCGCTACGCGACCCGGCTCTGCTCGGCCACGCCCTGGCGCAGGCGGTGGGGCGACGGCACCCGGCGGCCGCCCTCGCCCTGTCGCACCGCTTGGCTGGCGTCGTGCCCGAGCTCGACGCCGTGGTCGCCGCCGTCGCTGGGGCACCCGATCGGCCGTCGGTTGTGGTGCTCGAGGACGGCGGCAAGGGCGGGCCGTCGCACGTCCTTGGGCGCGTGGCCGCGGCCTGGGCCAGTTGTTCGGGCACACCGTTGGTGGTGCTGGTCCACGGGCGTGTGCCTCGGTCGCTCCGCCCCTGGCTTGTTCCGCTACCCGGCCCGGCGGTGAGCCCGGCTGAAGCGTCGCCTCTGAGCCCGTCGGCGATCGACAAGTTGGCACGGCTGACGGAGAGCCGCCCCGCGGTGGCGGCGGACGTCGCGGCCGCGGCGGCCGCGTGGCGGGACACCGACCTGAACCGCGTGATCGCCCGAGCGCGCTCCCTCGGTGGGCTCCTCGCAGGGGTGAGCGAGCACCTGATCGGAAGGGCGTCGCCCGCGTTGCTGTCCACTCTGACGTCGGCCGCCCGGTTCGGTGCGTGGCACAGTCGTTTCGGCGATGTGAGCGGCGTCGGTGATGGCGGGGCCGACGCTCCCGGCCCCAGCGCATCGCTGCGCCCGTGGCTCGTGGCGCTCGAGGACGGGTGGCACGCCGTCCGCCCGGTGTGGTGGCAGCCGCTTGCTCGCGCCGTGGATCGCTCGGCCGGCCGCCGCCGGTTCACCAGTCGTCCCGCCCTGGCGCCGCCGCGGTGGCCAGCGGACGCCACGACCTGGGCAACGCAGCTGGCCCCGGGCCGGGACCACATCGACCAGACGGACCGGGGCGCCAGGGGCGGCCACGAAGGCAAGGGGTGCGTGGTGATCGTCCGCTTGCTCGGTGACTTCGAGCTGACCGTCGACGGACGGCGCACGACGACGTGGCACGGCCAGCTTGGTCCGACGCTGATGAAGTTCCTGCTGGCCCAGCCCAACCGAGCATGCGCTCGCGACGTCCTGCTCGAGCAGTTCTGGCCGGGCGTTGACCCCGATGTAGCTCGCAACCGCCTGCATGTCGCACTGAGCAGTGTCCGCCGGGCGCTCGCGGCCGTGGCCGACGCCCCGCTCGTCGAGTTCTGCGACGGCTTCTACCGCATTGCGCCGGTCCACCGCGTCGAAACCGACGTCGCGCGCTTCGGCGCCCTGGTCGAGGCGGGCCGCAGCGCCGAGATCGATGACCGGCTCGACGAGGCCGCCGCCCTCTACCGGCGGGCGGCCGTTACCTACACGGGGGAGTTCCTGGCCGACAGCCCTTACGACGACTGGACGATGCTGCCCCGCGAGGAGCTCCGCATGGCCTATGTCGACCTGCTCGACCGCTGGTCGGGAGTGCTCGCTGCCGCCGGCCGCGAGTCCGAATGCGTGGAGGTCGGTCGGCTCGTCCTGCGGCAGGACCCCTGCCGCGAGGACTTCCACCGGCTGATCATGCGGTGCCAGGCACGGTTCGGCCGAACCAGCGAGGCATTGCGACAGTACGAACGTTGTCGGCTTGCACTGCGCGAAGCGCTGGGCGTGGAGCCCTCCGCTCCGACGCAGGCGCTCGCCCGCTCGCTGCGCGAGGGGATGCAACGTGTGCCGACGGCTCAGCTGAGCTACTCATGATCGGCACGACGCGCCCGGGGGCCCGGGGCCGCGTCGCGGCCGGGCACCGGCCGCACCGCCACCGGCGGCTCACAGCACCCAGCGCGCACCGTGGAGGCGTTCGTACAGGGGCCGGCACTCGTCGGCCACGGAGGCGGCGTGGCTGTCCAGTTGCGGATCACGGGGCCGGTACTCGGCGAATCCGGTCGATCGCCAGACGGCGTCGTACCAGTACCGCCCCCACACGCCGTCGGAGTCCCGACGCCCCGGCGGCCACGCGAGCATCCGCGGGGTGAAGTCCAGCCCGACGTGGCGGCACACTGCCCGCAGGTAGGACTCGGGATCGAGGAGGAAGTCGCGCGCATCGATCACGGGCGGCGACGTTCCGGCCGCGGCCAGCTCGTCGAAGAGCTGGATCTGCTGGGGGAGCCCAAGGTCGTCGGCGGTGACGGCGGTACGGGAACGGACGTAGGACGCGACCACCTCCCGCGGGTCGCGAATCAACAAGACGTTCGTGAGGTCGGTCACCCAGCCCCGGTCGATGCCGGGCAGCAGGTGATGGGCCATGTGCTTCTGGTAGAAGGCCCTGGTCCCGTCGGGCACCGGGCCGAGCAGCGTCGCCACGACCTTGCGCCAGTCCGTCTCGCCGGCCCCGATCACCTCCGCCCGGCCCGGATGGTCGAGCCCGGTGGCGTTCAGGTAGTGCGCGTACAGCGGTTCGTCGACGACGATCGTGTCGGGGCGGTTCTCCCACGACCGCATCAGGGCGGTGGAGATGGTGCGGGGACCCGACCAGACCGCCAGCCGCGTCACCGGAGCGCTCGTGGCCACCGGTCGCCGCCGTCAGTGCGTCGCCTCGGCGACGTCTCGCTCGATGGCGGCTCGGTACTCCGTCAGGAGCCGGTCCATGACCGGCCGGCGGGTGGCGTCGCCGATCGTGCGACCGTCGACCTCGCGGACCGGCACGATCCCCGCGAACGTGCCGGTGACGAACGCTTCGTCGGCGCCGTACACGTCCGTCAGGCTGAAGCTGCGCTCGTGGGTCGGGATGCCGGCCGCGCGCGCCAGGCCCAGCACCGTCGCGCGGGTGATGCCACCGAGACAGAAGGCGCCCGATGACGTCCAGAGCTCGCCACGGCGGACGACGAAGAAGTGGGTGGAGTTGCACGTGGCGACGAAGCCGTGAGGGTCGAGCATCAGCGCCTCGTCGGCGCCCGCCGAGTAGGCCTGGATGCAGGCGGTGATGTCGTTGAGCTTGCTGTGGGTGTTCAGCTTGGGATCCAGCACGTCCGGGTAGGGCCGGCGCACGTGCACGGTGAACAGGCGGATCCCGCTTTCGAGGATCTCCCGCCTCGGCTGCTTGTACTCGGGGATGATCACGATCGTCGCGGGGCCTACCGTCACCCGCGGGTCCTGGTACGGCGTCCGCTTGACGCCTCGGGTCACCATGAGGCGCACGTGGACGCCGTCGGTCATCCCGTTGGCGCGCAGCGTCTCGTAGATCGCCGCTCGTAGGTCGCTGTGCCCGAGCCCGACGTCGAGCGCGATGGCCTTCGCCCCCTCGTAGAGCCGGTCGAGATGCTGGTCGAGGAACACCGGGTGCCCAGCGTGGACGCGCAGCCCCTCCCAGATGCCGTCGCCGAGCACGAACCCCGAGTCGAACACCGAGACCACGGCCTCGCCCCTACGCTTGAGGTCCCCGTTCACATAGACGAGCACAGCGTCATTACGCGGGTCGTCGTCGTACTCGTGCACTCCGTGGACCACCTGATCGGTCACCCGAACCCTCCTCGCCGCCACGCGACCCCTCGGTTGGGGCGATTCTGCCCGTGACCGAGCAGGGGACGGGACCGGGGGCGCCCGGCGCGGTCGATCCGAGGCGATGGAGGATCTTGGCGGTCACCCAGCTGGCCGGGTTCATGAGCCTGCTCGACGTCAGCATCGTCAACGTGGCGCTGCCCTCCATCCAGCAGAGCCTGGACGCAACGTCCGAGATGACCCAATGGGTCGTGTCCGGGTACGCGCTGGCGTTCGGGCTGGCGCTGGTGCCCGCTGGTCGGCTGGGTGACACGTTCGGCCGTCGGCCGATGTTCATGATCGCGCTGACGGCGTTCGTGGCGACCAGTGCGCTGAGCGGCGCGGCGCCGACGATCGGATTGCTCATCGTCGCCCGGATCCTCCAGGGCGTCGCCGGTGGAACCCTCACGCCGCAGAACTCCGGGCTGATCCAGGACCTCTTCCAGGGCCCCGAGCGCGGTCGGGCTTTCGGCGTCCTCGGTGCCACCATCGGGTTGTCGACCGCGGTGGGCCCCGTCGTCGGTGGGCTGATCCTGGCGGCGTTCGGCGAACCGGACGGCTGGCGTTGGGTGTTCTATGTCAACCTTCCGATCGGCGTGGCCGCGCTCATCCTCGCCGCCCGACTGGTGCCGCCGCCCCGGCGGGATCGCCGGCGCCATGCCGACCTGGACCTGGTCGGGTCGCTGCTGCTGGGCGGTGGGGTCTTCAGCCTGATGCTGCCTCTCGTCGAGGCCGATGCCGGGGGCCCCGCGAGCTTGTGGTGGCTGCTGGTGGCGGCCGGCGTGCTACTGGCGGCCTTCGCATGGTGGGAGGTTGCGACGGTGCATCGGGGACGCCAGCCGCTGCTCGACCCCCGTCTGGGTCGGACCCCCGGCTATGCCGCAGGACTGAGCATCGGGCTCATCTACTTCCTCGGGTTCACGGGCATCTGGCTGGTGCTGGCCCGCTTCTTCCAGACCGGGCTGGGCTACTCGCCCCTGCGCTCGGGGTTGTCCGTCACCCCGTTCGCGCTGGGCGTGGCGACCTCCGCGATCATCGCCGGGCGGCTCGTGCCACGGCTGGGTCGCTGGCTGACCGTGATCGGGCTCACGGCGGTGGTCTTGGGCCTGACCACCGCGGCCTTGGCGCTCCGCTACGTCGCCGGGGACGCGGCGGCATGGGCCGCGGCGGGTCCGTTCCTGCTGGGTGGCCTCGGCGGTGGCATGGTCACCTCACCAAACATCACCCTGTCCCTCGAGTCGGTACCGCTGACGTTGGCGGGCGTGGCGGGAGGGGCACTGCAGACGGCCCAGCGGGTCGGGGGGGCAATCGGCACCGCGGTTCTCGTGGGCGTCTTCTCCATTGCGCTCACCGGCACAGGCGGCGGCGACTACGCGACCGCGGTGTCGGACACGCTGCTGTGCGCGGCGGGGGTGATGTTGATCGCTCTGGCGATCGCGGTTGCCGAGCTGATCCGTCGGCGGTCGCGCGCCGAGCTGACGGTGCCGGTCGTTCGCCCCGAGCACCGGGTCCCCAACGTCTGACCGTCGGACACCCGCGCGCGACCGTCGAGTCCCTGCGGCGCGCCGGGCCATCGCCATTCGTGCCACACTCCGATCGGTACGGCGCGGTCGCGCCGGGCGCGATCGCAAGCGCCGGTGATCGACCGCACCTACTGGGACATCGCCGCAGGAGGCCGCATGCAGCTACCGCTGTTTCCCACGATGCTCGTCGGCAGCTACGCGCAGCCGGAGTGGCTCATCGATCGAGCGAAGCTCGCGGGTCGGTTCCCGCCCCGGGTGCGAGCACGGGAGCTGTGGCGGGTGGCGGAGCCGTACCTGGAGGAGGCCCAGGACGATGCGACGCTGCTGGCAATCCGTGAGCAGGAGGATGCCGGCCTCGACGTGATCACCGACGGCGAGATCCGGCGGGAGAGCTACTCCAATCGATTCGCCACGGCCCTCGACGGGGTAGACCTCGACAACCCGGGGACGGCCCTCGACCGAAGCGGCCATCCCAATCCGGTGCCGAGGATCGTCGGACCGATCCGAAGGCGACACCCCGTCGAGGCCGACGACGTGCGCTTCCTGCGCACGTACACGGATCACCCGATCAAGATGACCGTTCCCGGACCGTTCACGATGACCCAGCAGGCGCAGAACGACCACTACCCCGACGAGGCGAGCGCCGCCCTGGCATACGCCGCGGCCGTCAACGAGGAGATCCGAGACCTGTTCGACGCGGGCGCGGACATGGTGCAGATCGACGAGCCGTACCTCCAGGCACGCCCCGAGAAGGCTCGGGAGTACGGGGTAGCGGCACTCGACCGGGCGCTCGACGGGATCAGCGGCATGACCGCGGTGCACATCTGCTTCGGCTACGCCGCCATCATCCACGAGCGCCCCTCCGGCTACTCGTTCCTGCCGGAGCTGGCCGCATGCCCGTGCGATGCGGTCTCCATCGAGACGGCGCAGTCACGGCTCGACTGCTCCGTCCTCGCCGAGCTGCCGGGCAAGAAGATCATCCTCGGCGTCATCGATCTCGGCGACCACACGGTCGAGGCGCCGGGCGTCGTCGCGGACCGGGTCCGCCGGGCGCTGCCCTACGTGCCGGCCGAGGACATCATCGTGGCTCCGGACTGCGGCATGAAGTACCTCCCCCGCGAGGCCGCCTTCGGCAAGATGCGCGCGATGGCGGAAGGGGCCCGCATTCTTCGAGAGGCGGCCGGCGCCGGGTCGGTGGCGGCCGCCTCGGCCACGGGCTCGAGCTAGTGCCTCGTCAGGTGACGTTCGGCGGGTCACGGCGAGTCAGATTCGTCGATGGCAAGGACGCAGGACGAAGGCATAGCCATAGCTACGTCGAGGACGAGGACGCAGCCAGCGGCGAATCTGGCCGGTGTGGCACGTCGCAAACGTTGCCTTACGAGGCACTGGCCGTTTACCGCGCCCGTCACTGCCAGTCGACGCGCACGAGGAGGTGCCACCCGAGCCAGAGCCATGCGGCCAGCAGCGCCAACCGCGCCGCCCGCGACCGCAGGACGATCGCCAGCGCGTCGCCGAAAGTCGCCGACCCCCGACGCCGGGCCGCGACCTCGAGACCGCCGGCGGACACCACCAGCACCGCGTACCCGAGCAGCGTCACGGAGCGGCTCATCGTCGGGCGAGCCACCAGGCGGCTGCGATCCACACCAGGAACGCCGCCGCTCGGGCCGGATGGGAATCGAGGAGCTCGTTCGCGAGCGAGCTGACCGTCGGGTGGTCGGCCCGCGGGTGTTGCAGGTACGCCGCGAGCTGCCACGCACCCGCCACCGCTGCCAGCCCAGCCCAGGGGGCAACCCCGGACACGTCGACGTCTCTCGATGACCGTCTCGGCCGTCGCCGCCGTCGGCCGACGGCCATGGCCGCGACGCCGGCGAGGACGACCGCGGCCGTGGCCTGGGCCGAGAACGGAGCGAGCCCGACGGCCCACCAGGAGTAGGCGACCAGGCCGACCGCCACCGCCACGTGTAGGGCACGGCTGGCATCAGTGGCCCCGGTATGGACGGGCGACCGACCATCCACGCGGCCTGCGCTTTCGCCGGCTCCGTCGTCGTGCACGTCGACCAGTTTCGTCGGCCGCGCGCGTGGCGGGTGGCAAGCTGGTCCCCGTGCGCGTGCTCGCCCTTGGAGCCTCGGATTGCGAGGCCCTGCGCGACGGTTGGCTGGGACAGCCCGTCAACGCCCTGTCGAGCCTTGCCTACGTCGTGGCCGGCGCGTACGTGCTGTGGCGGGGCGGACCCCGGGTACCTGCGCTGGCACTCGCCGCAGTCGGTGTCGGGAGCGTCCTCTACCACGGCCCGATGACCCCCGGGGCGGGTCTGGCGCACGATGGGTCGATCGTGGCGTTCGCCGCCACGATCCCGCTGGCGTGGCGTCGCCGCTCGGTGCGTTGGCCGCCGGTCACCGCAGTCATCGCCGGCGGGGCCGCGATTGCGGTGAACCTGCTCACCAGGACCGGAGCGCCTCTGTGCCGCCCCGAAAGCCTGCTCCAGGGCCACGCGGCCTGGCACGCACTCACGGCGCTGGCCATCGCCCTGTGGCTCGCTCCGCCGGGAGGCGGCGCGGACACCGAGGACGACGGCGGGGGCGAACGGCGGACGCAACCCCACGACCCGCCCGCGCCGCTCGTACGATCGCGGTCGTGAGCTACGACGAGGACCTTGCGGCTCGCATCCGCGAGCTCGTGCAGGGCGAGGGAGGCCTGACCGAGCAGAAGATGTTCGGGGGCATCGCCTTCCTCATCGGGGGCAACATGGCCGTCTCGGCGAGCGGCCAGGGCGGGCTCCTGGTCCGGGTCGATCCCGCCGCGTGCGACGAGCTGGTGGCGACGACCCCGGCCTGCGTCATGGAGATGCGCGGGCGCCCGATGCGGGGATGGCTGCGCGTTGACACCGAGCACGTCCGCGCGGAGGGTGAGCTCGGGAGGTGGGTCGCGATGGGAACGGCCTACGCTCATTCGCTCCCAGCGAAGCGGTAGCCCTACCCACCGGCGTGCGGGGTCGCGGGCCACGTCGCGCGGCGGGGCGGCCGCTTCAGCGGGGCCCCAGCACGCCTTCAGGAGGCCTTCAACCCGGCAGGGGACACTGACGCCCGACCGGGCGGGCGAGGGAGCTTCACCGGTGCTTCCCGCGCGCTCGGTCACCGAGTCTGCGACCGTTCAAGCCGGGGGTCGACTAGTCGTACGAGTTCCACCGCCAGTCGGCACGTCGCCTCCGACCCGACCGCCGTCGACGCGTCGCGGGCGGCTCCTGGTCACCGCGGGCATCGTGGCCACGCTTGGCGCGGCTGCCGGCGTCGTCCTGGGAGAGCCGTGGCACGGCCCCGTCCTCCTGTCGCTGTCCACGGGCCACGGCATCCATGCCGGCAACCTTGCGGCCATCCCGCTCGTCGCGCTGGCGTTCCTGATCGGCCGGCGCCGATCGCCGGTGCTGCGCTCGGTCGGGCAGCCCGTACGCCGGGCCCTGTCGCGGCGATGGGTTGGCCCCGCCGCCGCCGTGGTGCTCGGCGTCCTGCTCCTACCCGCCGCCATCGTCGATCTTCCCCATCGGGGTTCGATGGTGCCCTCCGGTGGCGGGACGATCGACGGCGGGGTGCTCTTCGTCGCTGGGCGGTCGGCCAATCCAATCGGGGCCTGGGCATACGTCGCCTTGACCTACGACGGCTCGAGGCTGCGGCTGTTCGTCGACGGCCACCAGGCGGGGAGCCAGCCCACGAGCGGGACGATCGCGACGGCCCGGAATCCCCTGTGGCTCGGAGGCAACCACCCCTTCGGGGAGTTCTTCGACGGGTTGATCGACGAGGCACGCGTCTACGACCGTGCCCTGAGCGATGCCGAGATCCGGGCCGACATGGAGAAGCCGGTCGGCAGGGGCGCAGCGGTCCGAGACCGAGCGAACCTCGTGGCCGGGTCGCGTGCGGCGCCGCTACGCGCCGTCGGGCTGGTCGCGGCGTATGCCTTCGACGAGGGGGCGGGTGTCTCGGTGGGCGACGGTTCCGGCAACGGCAACGTGGGCACGGTCACCGGGGCGACCTGGACCCGGGGCCGGTATGGGAGTGCGCTTCGCTTCGACGGCGCCCACGACCTCGTGCGGGTCCCGCCGTCCACCTCGCTCGATGTCGGATCGGAGCTGACGCTGTCCGCCTGGATTCGGCCCGCGGCATCCCAAGCCGGCTGGCGGACGATCATCTACCGGGAGCGTGACATCTTCTTCCTCGATGCCGGCAGCGACATCCAGGGTCTCGTCGGGCGGGTCGACGACCTCCTCGCCGCGTCGGTGGTCGCGGCGGCCGCCTGCTTCGCCGTCGTGATGGCGGCGAGTCGCGGACGCTGGCTCGGCCGGCGACGCGCCGCGTGGCCGGCGGCGGCGGTGATGATCCTCCTCGGCTGCGTGGTGGACGCAGTGGTCGCCCCGTCCGTCACGTTGTTCGGCCCTGCGCTGCTGGCGGTCTGGTTCGCGGTGTCGGCCGAGGACCGTGCCGAGGCCGCCGTCGGATGGCTCGTCGCCTGCGCGCTCAGCTTGGTGACCGCGGCGTCCCTGATCGATGTGGTGGGGGTCGGGACCAGGATGCAACGAGACGATGGGGGCCTGGCTCGTTCGGCCGCCCTCGGCGTGACGCTCGTGGCCATCGGCCTCGTGATGCTGCGCCGCAGCCGGCCGTCATGCCGGAGACGAGCGGCGTGGGCGCCTCCCGCTGGCTGACGCCGCGCCGCTGGGCCCAGCCGAGGCACCACCGATGATTCTTTCCCGCCCGACTCGTCTGCCCGGACAACGGGGGAGCCCTCCCCGCGACGACCGCACCGGCTGAGGCCCGTCCATGGCACATCCCCGCATGTACCGAGACGACGACCCGTACCTGGGCGACCTGCGGTCGATCTGCCTCGCCCTTCCGGAGACGGCGGAGGTCGAGGCATGGGGCAGACCGACGTTCCGGGCGGGTAAGAAGATATTCGCCGTGTTCTCGGGCGGCAGCGAGGACCAGTACTCCGTGATCTTCAAACCCGACGCGGACGAACGTCCGGCATTGGTTGGCGACGCCCGCTTCTACGTGCCCCCGTACTTCGGGCCCGGTGGGTGGTTGGCGCTCGACCTCTCGGCGGCGCCGGTCGACTGGGCAGAGGTCGCCGAGCTCGTGGAGACGTCATACCGGCAGGTCGCCCTCAAGCGAATGGTGAAAGCGCTGGACGAGCGGGCCTGAATCCGGCACGGCGGTGCCCGCCGCCACCGATCGCAGGGTCCCTCGAGCCGCGCGGGCCCACCGGCTGGGGGCGCCGTGGCCTATTGACGCTTGACACCCCAGTCGCCATTCTTTGAGGGCTTTCGGCGTATTCGGGGGGCGAGGACGGGTGCCATCCACAGAGAGCACCTCCGAGGTCCTTGTCCTGCTCCAGCGGGACGAGGCGGTGCCCGATCATTTCGACCGCCATGGACGGCTCGTCCATAGCGCTTCATCGCGGCTGTTCGTCCTCGACTTGGCACCGGGAGAACGGGCGAGCCATTTGATGGATGAACCCGCGGTTCGTTGGGCGGGCGAGAGCCCGCCGGACGATGTCGTCGGGGAGCTCGACGACGCGGAGCGGCTGTTCGTCGACGGCTGGGCACTCCGCCGACAGGGCAAGCCGGAGCGGCCGGGCGAGGGGCTCGATTGGAACGCCGCGGGTCGGCGGCCGCCGGACGGTCCGATTACGCCCCCGGACGAGACGCGGTAGCCGGAGCGAACGACGGAGGGGGACAGACGTGGCGGGTGACGTCGAGGTGCACGAGGAGCTGGTGCTCGGGCAGGCAGCGGACGAAGGCGTGGCCGCGTCGCTGGCGTCCGTTGCGCCGCGGGCGAACGCACATGTCCTCCACTCCTACGGCCCGCGGGTGGCGGTGGCTCAGGTCGATCCGACGGACGCCTCCGTGCTCGCCGAGGCGCTCCCCGGCGACATGACCGTTGCTCCAGCACGGGTGACCCAATCGGCGCGTCGCGCCCTGTCCACCACGGAGCAGCTCGGCCTTGCGGCGTTCGAGCTGCGGACCTCGGACAGCTACGCCGAGGCCAAGGCCAATCGGCCGTTCGCGGGCGCGGCGTGGGACGGCGCTGCCGCGGCCTCGCCGCCCGGATGCACGGAGCTGGCGACCGCTCCGGCGCCATCGGCCGACGTCCTCTCGCACGTGGCGGCGCCGTTGTCGGCACGCCTGTCCGGCAGCGTCGCCGTCGGGCTCGTGATCGTCGAGGGTCCGACGGCGGCGTTGCAGTTCGACGCGACCGAACGGGCGAAGGTCGTTGCCGAGACCCAGAACGGCGCCACCTGGCTCGGGGGCCGCCACCCGGTCGAGCCGGTCACCTGGCGCTGGGACATCGATGTCATCCGTGTCGACGCCAGTTCCGATCCCAACGCCGCCGACCTCGAGGCACTCTGGCGCGATCCGGCGATGGCGGCCCTCGGCTACGGCCCGGGCCTCGCGGGCGTCCAGGCGTACGCCGAGGACCTGCGGCACCAGCAGGGGTCCGACTGGGCGTACGTCACGTTCTTCACCAAGTACCCGACCGGCTGGTTCGCGTACGCGTCGATCGGCGGGCCGCGGCTGGTGATGCAGTACGACAACGACGGGTGGGGCCCCGACAACATCGATCGCGTGCTTCGCGCACGAAACCGGGCACATCTTCAACGCCCCCGACGAGTACGCCTCGAGCAACTGCAACTGCGGTGGCGGCTGGGGCTACTACGGCAAGCCGAACGCCAACTGCGCGACGTGCGCCTCCGGCGGCGGCGTCCCCTGCATCATGAAGGCGAACACCTGGGACATGTGCCCGTCGACGCCGTACCACCTCGGCTTCCCGATCTGCCCCGGTCGACTTGGCGTCCAGTTCCGCGGCAACGTGGCGGCCTCGTCGACCCGTCGCTGGTTCACGCACTCGTGGCCGGCGGACTGCCATGTCGTGTGGTCGGTGGTTCCGACCACCGTCCGCGCCGGCGGGGCCCAGATCCGTTGGGACGTGCATGTCGAGCGCGCATCCAGCGGCTACATCACCTATTGGATCTCGGTCACGAACCTCACGACCGTGCCGTGTGACGTCGAGGCGCGTTACGCGGTCCTCGGTTCGACCTGAATCGCCTCGAGGAGGACCTGGCATGCGCGTCGGCGTACAACATCGGGGTCAGGTAAATGCCAGTGCGACGGAGCGGGTGTTCACCTACAACTGGCCGGCGGACTGGCACGTGCTGTGGTACGTGACGCCGACCAATCCGAGGTCCGGTGCACCGCAGATCGACTTCGACACCGAGGTCGAACGGGCCAGCGCCGAGCGGATCACCTACTGGATCATGGTCCGCAACCTGACGAACCAGCCGGTCGACTACGAGCTGCGATACGCGATTCTGAACTAGGAGTGCCCGTGCGCATCGTCATCGAGTTCGACGCCGCGGACGGTCGGGCCACGGTCACGACCGAGCCGCAACTGCAGGGCCAGGGCATGCAGGCGGCCGCCGCCACCGGATTGGTCGGGGCCGCCGAGGCCACGGACGCGGGCCCGCCCGCCGAGGGCACGCCCCTCACCGGGCAGGCAACTGCGGCGATGGGCATGGCGGTCGACGCCGGTCCGGCGCTGGATGCCGCCGGCGCAGGCGCCATCGCCGGCCGCGAGGGTGTCGACGCCGGTGCCGCCCAAGCGGAGCCCGCGTGAGCGCCACGGCGGACGACACGGGTGAGCACGCCAGCCCGAGCCGCTGGCACTGGCCCGGGGGTGGCCCCAACCAGCGCTTGACGCAGGCGATCGGTCAGCTGGGCGCCGTGTTGCGGGCCTCCGAACCGGACACCGAAGCCAACCGGCTGGCGAAGCGCAACGCTCTCATCTCGTTGCGCAACGCGAGGCGTGCTCTCGACCAGCGCTGGGCCCACAACGAGCAGGCGTGGGCCTGGTTCCACGCGGCTCGGCGGGAGGAGTTCCGGCTGCGAACCCCGGCTGACCAGAAGCTGCTCGAGATCGATCTCGAGCGGGAAGCCACCGCGAAGCTGAAGTCGTCATGGCGGCTCGAGGCAGTCAACAACTACGAGTCGGGCGACGGCGATCGCCTCGTCGAGCGACTCATCGCGGTCCAGAGGCATCTCGACGAGAAGGCCGAGAACGACAATCGCAAGCGCGTCCTGCAGCGCCGTCAGGTCGTCATCTACCTCGGGATCCTGGCGGCCGTGCTGGTGCTGATCTGCATCCTGGAGTTCCTCGACCGGGGGCTGCTCCTCGCCGACGGGACGGTCGACGGGTGGTGGGTGGTCGGTGCCGCGCTCTACGGCACCCTCGGGGGGGCGTTCTCGTCCGCGCAGCGTGTGGCCGCCGCCGGACCTGGGGTCCGCTATCCGGAGCTTCGCTGGGCCGAGCTCGCGAACGCCTTCAGGCCGATGGCGGGCGGGGCTGCGGCCCTCATCGCGTTCGCCGCCCTCCAGGCAGACCTGCTCGGCGGGGCGGCGGCCGAGAGCGGGCCGCGTGTCGCCATCTTCAGCTTCGTGGCCGGCTTCAGCGAGCGCTTCATCCCCTCGCTCGCGACCCAGCAGGTCGAGCAGTCAGCGTGATCTGAACCCGTCCACGAACTCCGCGAGGCGCCGATAGACGGGCCGGCGGAAGCCCACCGCCTGGTCGGCGAGATCGGCCAGAGCGACCCAGCGCCAGGCGCGGAACTCCGCGTCCGCCGTCGTGTCCGTCCGCACGGGCAGGTCGTCGGTGCCGGCTCGGAGCAGGAACCACCTGTGCACCTGTCCCCGGCCGGTCTTCGGCGAGCGGTACTCGGCGGGCAGCTCGTAGCCCAGCCACTCCGGCAGCTCGGCGACCAGCTGAACGTCGTCGGCGGTGAGCCCGGTCTCCTCCCGGAGCTCCCGCCACAGTGCGTCGACGGGTTCCTCGTCGCCCTCCATGCCGCCCTGCGGCAGCTGCCAACCACCGGGCACCGCCGACCGCTCGAGCGCCAGCACCCGCCCCCTGGCGTCCAGGACCACCATCCCGACTCCGGCTCGAAACGTCGGGGACATGACGTTGTTCTAGCGGACCGTCCGGCCCGTCGACGGCTGCGGCGATCCGGCGGGATGCGGTGCGACGCGACCGCTCGCGTGGCTACGGCTGAGCGCCGTCCTCCGGGACGGCGGCAAGCACGCTGCGGAGGGTCTGCGCGGCGCCGAGGAGCCCGGCGCTCTCGAACGGGACGACGATCTTGGCGTTGTCGCTATCCGCGAACTTGGCCAGGGCGTCGAGTTGCAGGATCGCCACGAGCGTGGGGTCGGGCTCACCCTTCTTGATGGCGGTGTACACGGTCGAGATGGCCTGCGAGCGCCCCTCGGCCTCGAGAATCGCGGCCTGCCGGGCGCCTTCGGCTCGAAGGATCGCGGCCTGCCGGCTGCCCTCGGCCTGGCGGACCGTCGCCTGCGCGTCGCCTTCGGCCACGTTGATCGCCGACTGCTGCTGACCCTCGGACTGGAGGATCCTCGCCCGCTTCTCCTGGTCGGCCTGCTTCTCCAGTGCGAGGGCTTCGAGGATGTTCGGCGGCGGGGAGATGGCGAGGATCTCGATGCGGTTGATCCGGATGCCCCACTTGTCGGTGACGGCTTCCATCTGCTGCTGCACGTCGGTGTTGATGCGCTCTCGTTCCGAGAGCGCCTGGTCGAGGGTCATCGTGCCGATGACGGACCGCAGGGCGGTGCGTGCGAGGGCGTCGATCGCAACGTCGAAGTTGGCGATGCTGAACAGCGCCTGCCGGGCGTCGACCACCTGCGTGAAGATGGTCGCGTTGACGTTGACCACCACGTTGTCCTTGGTGATCACATCCTGACGGTCGCCCGGGCGTGGGATCTCCCGCATGTCCACACGCTGGAGAGACTCGATGAAGGGCGCGATGATCACCAGCCCGGGCTCGTACGTCTTGCGGTACTCCCCGAGGTGCTTCACGACGCCCACCTCGCCCTGCTGGACGATGTTGACCATCTGCCGCAGCGCGGCGACCAAGACGATCACCACCAGGGCGACGATGACCAGACCGATGAGGCCCGGGACGCTGACTGCTGTGATCACGTCTGCTCCTCCTCTCCCTTCTCGAGGCGCTGGCCTTCGCCCGCCTCCGGCTGCCACTCCGGCAGCAGCGAACCGTCGAGGGGCCACACGATCAGCGTGGTGCCCTGCACGGCGGTCACGAGGACCCTTGTGCCCGCAGCGATCGGCGCATCGCCGCCACTGATGGCGCGCCAGCGCTCGCCGGCGAGCCGGACGTGGCCGACCTGGTCCGGGCCGCCGACGACGTCCAGCGTCAGCACCTCCTGGCCGACGAGGCCTCCGTGGACGCCTCGCGCGCGCTCCACTTCGTGGTGGTGGGCGAAGGCGGCGCTCACTCGCCCGCGAACGAGCAGGATGCCGAGTCCGGCCACCACGACGGCGGTCGCGACCTGTGCCGCGATGGCGTCGGGAAACACCACGGCCACGACGGCGGCGGCGAAGCAGCCCACCGCGGCGAACAGGGCGTAGAACGCCACATTGTGCAGCTCGACCGCGATCAGCACGACGCCAACGGCGATCCACGCGAGGGTCACCCGACCACTTCTTTCTGTGCGGGAATCCTTGATCCCACTGGCGGGTGCCGAGGCAACGGAGCGGTACCTAGCACCGACGAGCGGCGGAACGCGCCAGCTACTTACACCTCTGAGGATAACGGCGATCGGCCGGTCCTCACTGCCGCCCACCGGCGTCGTGACCCACCACCGACGGTGACCTCGAGGGTGCCCCGCAGGCCGACCCGCACGACCTCCTGCTTTGCGTCCGCCGAGAGGTCGCGAGCAGATGTCACGCGGGGCCGGCTCGCTCCACGCGGGTCTGACAAGGGATAATGCCCATTACGCGACTCGGCGGGCGTCCGAAGGGAGCAACGCGTGGAATTCAGGCTGCTGGGCAGCCTCGAGGTGATCATCGACGGCGCATCCGTGGATGTGGGCGGCACCCAGCCGCGCACAGTGCTCGCCATGCTCCTGGTCGCCGGTGGCCGCATGGTGCCGGCCGAGTCGATCATCGAGGCGCTGTGGGGTCACAACCCGCCCGATTCGGCGGCCGGAACCCTGCAGAGCTACGTCTCGCGCCTCCGGCGCGTGCTGGTGCCCGGCGGCGTCCGCGGCGAGGCCGCCAAGGTGCTGGCGTGGGACCCGCCCGGCTACAAGCTCGTCGTCGGCGCCAGCGCCCTCGACGTCCACCGCTTCGAGGCGCTCGCGGATCAGGGCCGGGGACTGCTCCTGGCCGGCGATCCCGAGGGTGCCCGGGCCGTGCTCGACGATGCACTCGCGCTCTGGCGAGGTCCTGCGCTGCTCGAGTTCGCACATCTGGACTTCGCCTGGGGGTTCGCCGCCAAGCTCGAGGAGCGCAAGCTCGTCGCCACCGAGGATCGCATCGACGCCGACCTGCGGCTTGGGCGCCAAGCCGCCGTGGTGGGGGAGCTGGGTGAGCTGGTCGCCGCACACCCGCTGCGCGAGCAACTCCGCCACCACCTGGCGCTCGCGCTGTACCGGTCCGGTCGTCAGGCGGAGGCGCTACGCGTCCTCGACGACGCCCGCCGCACGTTGCGCGACCAGCTGGGCATCGACCCCGGCCGCCCGCTCGTGGATCTCGAGACGGCGATCCTCAACCACGACCCAGCCCTCGACCCGGCGGCTGCGCCGCGGCCGGCAGCCATGCCCGGCAACGGCTCGGCCCCGGTGCCGCTGGCGTCCGAACCCTTGCCGGCGATACCGGACGTCGTGTCGCCCGGGGCTCCGGGCCTCGTTGGCCGCGACGTCGAACTGCGTCAGGTGATGCTCGCGCTCGACGAGGCCCGAACGGCCACCCGCGTCGTGCTCATCGAGGGTGAACCGGGCATCGGCAAGACCCGGCTGGTGGAAGAGGCGGCGACCGCAGCCGCGGCGCGCGACACGGCCGTCCTGTGGGGCCGGGCCTTCGAGGGAGGGGCGGCGCCGGCGTTCTGGCCGTGGCTACCGCCGCTGCGCAGCCTGGTCGGCCGCCTCGACCCCGACACGGAGCTGGCACCCCAGCTTGCAAGCCTGGCGGTCACCACCTCGAGCGCCGACGCGGCCGGCACCGATGCCGCCCTCGTCACCGACCGGACCCGGTTCGAGCTCTTCGACGCGGTCACCGGCCTCATCGCGCAGTCCTCGGACGACCAGCGCCTGATGCTCGTGCTCGACGACCTGCAGTGGGCGGACCCCGCATCGCTACAGCTGCTCACCTTCGTGGCGGGCCAGCTCGTCGACCGCCCGGTGCTCCTGGTGTGTACCGTTCGCGAGCTCGAGGTGGGCCGCAACGACGGCGTGGTGGAGGCGCTGGCGGCGCTGTCGCGGGCGGCCGGGACCCGGCGGGTCTTCCTGCGCGGCCTGTCGGACACGGCGACGGCAGAGCTGGTCGAGGTCGCATCCGGCCATCCGGTCGACGCCCACGTGGCCGCCGAGATCCAGGAGCGCGCGGAGGGCAACCCCTTCTTCGCCACCGAGCTGGCCCGGCTCGTGGTCGCGGAGCGGGGAGGGCCCAGCGCCGCGGGTGCCGTGTCGCCGGGCGGCGACGTGCCCTCTGGCGTCCGCGACGTCGTTCGGCGCCGGATCGCCCTGCTGCCGGACGCGACGGTCGCCATGCTCCAGGTCGCGGCCGTGATCGGGCGCGATGTCGAGCTCGACCTGCTCGCAACGGCGTCGCGCGACACCATCGACACGGTGCTCGACGCCATCGAGCCGGCGGTCGTCCACCGGCTGCTTGCCCCCGTGCCCGAACGGCCCGCCACGTTCCGCTTCTCGCACGCTCTGGTGCGCGAGGTGGTGGCCGACGACGTTTCGGCGCTGCGCCGCGCCCGCATCCACCTCAGCGTGGCCGACGCCCTGGAGTCGACCGCGGGCGACCTCGACGACGCGGCCGAGATCATTGCCGAGCACCTCTGGGCTGCGACCGCCATCGGTGTCGGTCAGCGGGCGGCGGAAGCGCTGGAGCGGGCGGCGACCGTGGCGGTGCGGCGCTACGCGTTCGAGGCGGCTGAGGGCATGCTCGAGCGGGCCGTCCAGCTGCGACGCACGTCCGGCAGCACGCCGCCCGACGTCGAGGCGGAGGTGGTTGCCGCCGGCCGGCTGCTGTCGATCCAGCGGTCTGTCCACGGGTATGCGAGCATCGCCGACTCGCCCCACCTCCGGCGGGCCAAGGAGCTGGCGCAGCGGGCCGGAAGGGCGGACATCCATGCCCGGCTCCTGTGGGCCGAGTGGGCCGCCTACGACACACGCTGCGACTTCGACCGGTCCGACGCCATCGCCCAGCAGCTCCACGAGCTGGGTGCGCAGGGCGACGAGCCACTGGCCCGGATCACCGGGCTGGCATCTCTGGGCATCAGCCGCTGGCACCGTGGACATGTGGGCGAGGCGAGCGCCCTGCTCGACGACGCCTGCCGGGCGGCGGCGGACGCGGCCGTGCCGACCGCGACCCTCGGGCTCGACCTCGAGGTGATGCTCCTGCCGTACCCCTTCGCCCGCTACCTGCACGTGCTGACCGGCGACCTGGAGGAGGTGGCCGGGGAGGCCGAGTTCGATGCGCTGGCGGCCGCCGCCCCCGACCGCTACGCCGTGTCGCTGGTGCAGATGTTCGCCAGCGCCGGCGCGGTGACGACCGGACGGGCTGATTGGGCCGAACGGGCGGCTCGGCGGGGGATTGATGCCGACCCCGACGGCACGTTCAGCTTCTGGGGTCGGGGGCTCCACGGCTACCTGGCGGCGGCGCTGATTCTGCAGGGCCGGGTCGACGAGGGCCTGTCGATGATCGACGTGGCCATCGACCGTTTCATCGAGGCCGGCGGGCGGACCGGCGTCGTCGTCTACAAGGCGGCCCGAGCCTCCGGCCTGGCAGCCGCCGGACGGATCGACGCCGCCGTGGATGCACTTGCCGCCGCCTACCACGAGCTCGAGGCCTACGGGGAGCGATTTGCCGAGCCGCTGGTCCTCGAGGCCGACGGATCGCTGCGCCATGCCCGCGGCGACGACCCGGCCGAGGTCGCCGACGTCATGGCCGCCGCGACCGCGCTCGCCGCCGAGCAGGGCTCCCACGCCATCGCCAGGCGGATCGCCGCCACGGCGCGGCGCCTCGGCGTGTCGACGGACTGACGTCGACCGGCCGCCTGCCTCGAGCCACCTCTAGGACAGCCGCACCGTCGCACCGAGCCGGCGGTCCCATCCGCTGGGGGTCGCTGTTACGGTCCTCGACCATGAAGGCCGACATCGGCGTGACCGGGCTGGCCGTCATGGGCAGCAACCTGGCTCGCAACTTCGCCCGTCACGGCTACGCCGTGGCGCTCCACAACCGGACGCAGGCCCGCACCGACGGATTGGTGGCGGAGCACGGCCAAGAGGGTCACTTCGTGCCGTCGTCGAGCACCGAGGACTTCGTCGCTGCCCTGCAACCACCCCGCCGGGTCGTCGTCATGGTCCAGGCGGGGCCCGCGACCGACGCGGTCGTGGACGACCTCGCGGCACACCTCGAGCCGGGGGACATGATCCTCGACGGTGGCAACGCCCATTTCGTCGACACCCGGCGACGGGAGTCGACCCTGCGCGACCGGGGACTCCACTTCGTCGGCACCGGCATCTCCGGCGGGGAGGTGGGCGCCCTGGAGGGGCCGAGCATCATGCCCGGGGGATCCGACGAGGCCTACGCATCGTTGGGACCGCTGCTCGAGACCATCGCCGCCCAGGTGGACGGCACGCCGTGCTGCACCCACGTCGGTCCCGATGGCGCCGGGCACTTCGTCAAGATGGTGCACAACGGCATCGAGTACTCGGACATGCAGCTCATCGCCGAGAGCTACGACCTGCTCCGCCAGGCGCTCGGTGCCACCCCGGGTGAGCTCGGCGCGGTGTTCCTGGACTGGAACCGGGGCGAGCTGGAGTCGTACCTGATCGGGATCACGGCAGAGGTACTGGAGCACGTCGACGCGGCCACCGGGCGCCCGTTCGTCGACATCGTGCTCGACGAGGCCGAGCAGAAGGGCACCGGGCGGTGGGGCGTGCAGTCGGCACTGGAGCTGGGCGTGCCCGTTACGGGCATGGCCGAGGCGGTGTTCGCCCGCTCGCTGTCCGCGCACACCGCCCAGCGCCGAGCGGCGGCGGCATTGCCAGGTCCCGGTACCGCGGGCCGCGTGGCCGGCGTCGCCAGGGACACCTTGATCGAGGATGTCCGGCGCGCCCTGTACGCCTCGAAGATCGTGGCCTACGCACAGGGATTCGACCAGATCGCCGCGGGCAGCGACGAGTACGGCTGGGGCATCGACCTGGGCGCGATGGCCACGATCTGGCGGGGCGGCTGCATCATCCGGGCCCGCTTCCTCGATCGCATCCGCGACGCGTATGACGCCGACCCCGGCCTGGCATCGCTGCTGCTCACGCCCTCGTTCGTCGAGGCGCTGGACGACGCGCAGGACGCGTGGCGACGCGTCGTGGCCACCGCGGCCTCGCTCGGGGTGCCGACACCGGGCTTCTCGTCGGCTCTGGCCTACTACGACGCGCTGCGACGCGAGCGGCTGCCTGCGGCGTTGGTCCAGGGCCTGCGGGACCTGTTCGGGGCGCACACCTACCGCCGAATCGATCGCAGCGGGACATTCCACACGCGGTGGCCCGAGGACCGGTCCGAGGTTCAGGTGGCGCCCTAGTGGGCGCGAGGGTCCACTAGCCGCCCGGCTCGTGAGGTTCCGGCGTCCTCTCCCGGCGGAAGAACACCGGCAGCACGAACCAGACGACCACGAAGGCGGCGACCAGCACCGAGGTGACGATGCGGGGGAGGCTGCCGGGGTAGATCACATCGGTGATGACATAGGTGACGGCGGCCATGGCGAAAGCCAAGAAAACCAGGCCGACGATTGCGAAGACGTTGGCCACCCGCAGCAGCTGCTCCTTGATGCCGGAGCGGAACCGCAAGCGGTGATGAGCCGTAGGGGCCATGAGGCAGAGCGTCGACGCCACGGTTGCGAGCACGGCAGCGAAGTAGACGCGGCGATCACCGGTGTCCAACTGATCGAAGCCCTGCGCGAACGGAACCGTGAGCAGGAACGCGAACAGCACCTGGACCCCCGGGAGCGCGACCCGCAGCTCGTTGAGCAGCTCGATCAGCTCGCGGTTGGCGCGTTCGGCTGCGCTCTCCTCGCCCCGGCTCTCCTCGTCCCGACGGGTTTCTTCTTCCATCGACCCCCCACCATTCGAACGGTACGAAGCACCCGCTCCCACCCGCGGCCCGTGCCAGCTCAGGTAGGCCGGGGCGAGCGCTTCCAGCGTTTGTACCCCGTTACCGGCATGACATTCCCGCGATGGCCGGTTGCGGGTCCCGACCGAGGTCGGGCTAGCCGCCGCGCGCCCGGCTGCGGCGCTTGCCCTCGTGCATGGCCTGCACCCGGCCGGCCGGGATGGCGTGACCCTCCTCGATCAGGCTTGCGGGCAACCGCTGCGATTGGGGCATCTGGGCCGCCCAGGGGTCGCGATCGCCCAGGTGCTGCAGCGCGGTGTGCACGGTGAAGTCGGCGGGAGCGATGTCGTCGAGTTCGTCCCAGCTCACGGGGAACGACACCGGCACGCCGGGTCGGACGCGCGGGCTGTAGGCGGAGATCACGGTGGCGCCACCGACCCTGGTGGCGTCGACGAAGACCTTGCCGCCGCGGTTCTCCTTCATGAACTCCGTCGTGGCGATCTCCGGGTCGAGACGCTCGGCCCGCGCCGCGATGGCCCGGGTGGCCGCCGCCGAGTCCTCCGGCGGGGGCCGGTTGTCGATCGGGACGAAGACGTGCACGCCCTTTGCGCCGCTGGTCTTCACGGCACCCTCGAGCCCGACGTCGGTCAACGCCTGGCGGACCAGGTGCGCGACCCTGACGGCCACCGGGAACGCGTCGCCCTCAGGCGGGTCGAGGTCGAGCACCAGGTGCGTGATGCGGTCGGGGCGCTGGGCGCGCACCAGTGCGGGGTGGTACTCGACGGCGCGCTGGTTGCCGAACCACAGGAGGGTGCGGCGGTCGTTGCACAGGGCGTAGGACACGTCCCGCTTCGACGCCTCCGCCCACATCCGCACTGTCCGCACCCACGACGGCGTGTACTTGGGGACGTTCTTCTGCATGAACGCCTCCTGCCCGCGATGGACCCGAATCACCGACAGTGGCCGGTCCTTGAGCGCGGGAATGATCCGGTCGCGCACGCCGTCCAGGTAGTCCAGCAGGTCGCGCTTGGTTGCTCCGGCTCCGTCGAACAGCGGTTGGTCGAGGTTGGTCAACGACACGCCGTCTCGGGACTCTTCGCCGCTCTTGCCGCTCATCGGGGGAGACCGTAGCGACAGATCGCCCGCGGGTGGTCAGCCCGTCGCCCCGCCGGATCGTGTGGGCGTCCGGCGACGAACCTCGCAGCGAGCACGCGCGTCCGGGGGCAGACTGTCGTGATCGAGGGTGCGGCGAGACTTCTGGAGCGTGAACGCGAGCTCGGCGAGCTCTCGGACGCGGTACGTGCGGCCCGGGCGGGAGGTGGCCGGATCGTCCTGATCGAGGCTCCTGCGGGCATCGGCAAGACCAGCCTGCTGCGCGCCGCCGCCCGGACCGCTGGCGACGCAGGCTTCATGTGCCTGCGGGCACGGGCCAGCGAGCTCGAGCACGACTTCGCGTACGGCTGCGTGCGGCAGCTCCTGGAGCCGGCCCTGGCCAACGCGACCGGCGCCGAGCGTGACCGTCTATTCGAGGGCGCGGCCGCGCTCGCAGGTCCGCTCTTCGCTCCCACGGGCGTACGGCATTCCCTGTCGGCGGGCGACGCGTCCTTCTCGATGCTCCACGGCCTGTACTGGCTGCTCGTCAACCTCGCCGAAGAGCGGCCGGTTGCACTCTCCGTGGACGACCTCCACTGGTGCGATCCGGAGTCGCTTCGCTTCCTCAACCATCTCGCACCTCGCCTGGACGGCCTGCCGGTCGTCGTGCTGGCCACCACGCGCAGCGGCGACTGGGTCGAGACGGAGGTGGCTCGCCTGGCGGCTGGGCCCGAGACGACCGTGCTGCGCCCACAGCCGCTCAGCGTGGAGGCCACGGTGGTGCTCTGCGAGGACACCCTGGGACCGGGTGTCGGGAGCACCTTCGCGGCCGCGTGCCGCGAAGCCACCGGCGGCAACCCCTTCTTCCTGGAGGCGCTCCTGCGCGAGGTGCGGGAACAGGGCCTCTCGACCGACGCCGGCGATGCGGTCCGCGTGCGGCGCATCGGACCGGCGGCGGTCGCACAGGCGGTGTTGCTCCGCCTGTCGAGTGGCCCGGCATCGGCGGGTCCTCTGGTGCGCGCGGCAGCGGTCCTCGGCGACGGCGCCAGCCTGGGCGAGGCGGCCGATCTCGCCGGGCTCGGCGACGACGAGGCGTCCCGTGCCGCGGACCGGCTGGTCGCGCTGGAGATCGTCGAGCCGGGCGAGCGCCTGGAGTTCGCCCACCCGGTCGTGCGGGAGGCCGTGTACGCGGACATCGGCCCGCGCGAGCGTGCGCAGATGCACGCACGGGCGGCGCGCATCCTGTCCGACAAGGGCGCCTCGGAGGAGCGGATCGCAGCGCAGATCGTGGAGGCGGAGCCTATGGGCGACCCGGGGCGGGTGGAGCTCCTGCGCCGGGTGGCTGCGGACGCCCTGGCCCGGGGGGCCCCGGCATCGGCCGCGGCTTCGCTCCGCCGAGCGTTGCTGGAGCCGCCACCGGACGCGTCCCGGGCCGAGGTGCTCGTCGAGCTCGGATCGGTGGAATACAGCCTCGCCAGCCCGGAGGCTATCGGCCACCTGACGTCGGCGGTTGAGCTGAGCACGGATCCGGCCTTGCTTGCGGCCGCGGTTCGGTGGCTGGCACTCGCGCTCACGATGGCCGGTGACTCGGATCGGGCGGTGGAGGCCATCGAGCCGGTCATCGCGGTCGTCGAGCCGCAGGATCGCGAGCAGGCGCTGTTGCTGGAGGCGGAGCTGGCCGCCCATGCCCAGGAGGCGAGCCTCGAGCGGAGGGCGCCGGCGGCGCGGCGGCTGGAGCGCTACGCGCAGCTCCCGGGAGCCACGCCGGCCGAGCGCCTCGTGCTCGCGAGCCTGGCCTTCGAGCGGGCGCGGGCAAGCGAGGCGTCGGCCACGGCGGAGGCACATCTCGAGCAGGCGCTCGCCGGTGGGCTCCTGCTCGGTGAGCAGGACGTCGACGTCACCGGACCCCTCTACCTGCTCCTTGTCGGCCTGCTGGCGACCGATGCCCTGGACGTAGCGAGCGCGTGCCTGGAGCGGGCGCTGGCCGACGCCCGCGACCGCGCCTCGATCCCGGCGCAGGCGTTCGTCATCGAGTTCCGGGGCTGGGTGTCCCTGCGGCGGGGCGACGTGGCACGGGCCGAGACCGACGCCTGGACGGCGCTCGAGCTGCTGACGGCGCACGACATCCACCTCGGCCGGGCGTACGCACTGGGCCTGCTCATCGAGGCGCTGCTCGAGGAGGGGGAGATCGAGGCGGCCGAGGCCGCCTTGGCCACCAGCGGGCTCGGCGACGAGATCCCCCCGGGCATGGCGTTCAACGACCTCCTGGAAGCGCGCGGCCTGTTGCGCATCGCGCAGGGCCGCACCCGGCAGGGCCTCGACGACCTGTTCGAGTTCGGGCGGCGAGACGAGCTGTGGGGAGGTGCGAACCCGCTCGCCTCACGTTGGCGCTCGCGTGCCGCGCTTGCCGCCGCCGCGCTGGGGGAGAGTGACGAGGCGCGCGCCATCGCCCGCGACGACCTGGACCGGGCGCGGTCCTGGGGCGCGGCCAGCGGCATCGGCGTCGCGTTGCGCACCGCCGCGCTGGTCGAGGGTGGATCGGCCGTGGACCGGCTCACGGAGGCGGTCGATGTCCTCGCGCGCTCGCCCGCTCGACTCGAGCACGCGCGTGCGCTCACGGACCTCGGCGCCGCGCTTCGTCGCGCCAACCGGCGATCCGAGGCCCGCGGCCCGTTGGACGAGGCGCTCTCTCTGGCGCGGCGCTGCGGGGCCCACGCGCTCGCCGAGCGCGCCGCCACCGAGCTTCGCGCTGCCGGGGGCCGGTCGAGCGAGCCCGGGCGCGGTGGGGCCGAGCAGCTGACGGCATCGGAGCGGCGTGTTGCCGAGCTCGCCGGCGAGGGGTACAGCAATCCGGAGATCGCGCAGGCCCTGTTCGTGACCCGCAAGACAGTGGAGACCCACCTCGGCCACGTCTACCGCAAGCTCTCCATCTCGGGCCGGAGGGAGCTCGGCCGGGCGCTGAGCTGAGCGGGGGTCGCCGGACACCTCCGACCTCCCCGGGGATGGGCGGCGGGCCGATTTCAGGGACCGATATCAGGGAGGTCCCTGATGTCGCCGACCGGACACGCTGCTTACGGTCGACTGGTGATCGATTGCCAGACCCGCACCGCCCCGCCTCGTGCCCGCCACCTGGTCGACCTTGATCCCGACGTTCCGCCGATGCGTTGCCTCGAGCGGTACCGCCACGAGTTGGCCGCCCATTGCTGCCGCCTCCTGGGATCCTGGTCGGAGGTCGACGACGCCGTGCAGGAGACGCTCGTGCGAGCGTGGCGCGCCTTCGACGACTTCGAAGGTCGATCGTCGCTGCGCGTGTGGCTCTATCGCATCGCCACCAACGTGTGCCTGGACATGCGCCGCGCGAAGCAACGGCGCGCGCGGCCGATGGACCCCATGGCGTGGCCGGTGGCCGGCGGCGCGGCCCGCGACCAGCGGCCGGACCCGGCGTGGTTGGAGCCGGTCCCCGTGGGTCACGCCCGGTCCACGGGCGACGATCCCGCAGACCGGACGGTCACCCGCGAGGCGGTCCGCCGCGCCCTGGTCACCGCCCTGGTGCGGCTTCCACCGCGTCAGCGGTCGGTGCTGATCCTCCGGGATGTCCTGCTCTGGCAGGCCGCCGAGGTGGCCGAGCTCCACGGCACGACCGTCACCGCCATCAACAGCTCCCTCGGTCGGGCTCGCTCGAACCTCGCGACACGGGAGGGCACGGACGACGAGCTCGATTCGCTGGACGACGAACAGCTAGCGCTCCTGCATCGCCACGTCGAGGCGTTCGAGAGCTGCGACATCGACTCTCTCGTCTCGCTGATGGGTTGACCGGTGGACGACCGGCCCGCCTCCGAGGAAGCGAACGTGCTGCGGCTGCAGCTCGAGCTCCATCTGGATCGCGAGCCGATCACCGGCCGCCTGCGCACGCGGCGGGGCGCGGAGGAGCCGTTCGTGGGCTGGCTGGGGTTCGCCGACGCGCTGCGGAGATTGCAGCAAGAGGACAAGGGTGCGGCCGACCCCACCGCAGAGCCGCCGGGTTCGTGAAGCGGATCCCTTGATGGCCTACCCAAAGGAGCCACGATGACAGAGACCACGCGCCAGCCCCGAGACTTCGGCGACTACGTGCGCGACACGGTCGCTACCGGCGTCTGGGCGGCACCCGCCGCCGACCGCGTGCGCTGAATCACCAACGCCCTAGCGGCCGACCTCGCCCGACAGGACGACACGTCCCGACGACGCCTGGCCCGCGCCCTCCTGCTGGAGGGTGACCGTGAGCATCGGGTAGCGGTCGAGCGGCACCCCGGACCACAGGTCGACGTGATCGTCGCCGCCGCGCATGTGGAATGTGCCCACCGTGACCAGGCCATCCGGTCCCTTGACCCAGGCCTGGTAGTAGGTGCCCGGCTCCGCGGGCGGAAGGCCGCTCACGTCGAGCTCGATGGCCACGCCCGATCCCGTTTCCTCCACGGTCGCGACCCCGGAGGCGGCGGGGGCGAGCTCGGTGCCGGCCACGGCGAAGTCCTGGCCGGCGCCGTCGTCGGCCGAACGGACGATGACGCCCACGATCCCGGCCACGGCGACGATCCCGGCCGCGGCGGCGACGAGCACCAGGCGGCGGCTGCGACCGCGGGACGGCACTCGGGGAGCCGACGCCGGAGCCGCCGGCACCGTGCCGCCCGACTCGGCCTGGATGGTCGCCAGCAGGTCGTCGACGCCGGTGGGCGAGGGCTCGGCCCAGACGGCGTCGTCGGCGAGCAGGTCACGGAAGCGTGTCGCGGTGTCACGCGTGGACTCATCGCGCGGCACCGAGTCGCGGCTGCCGTTGTCGAGGAAGTCGGCGAACTCGTCCTCGTTCACACCAATGGCACCTGTTGTCCGAAGTTCGAAGTCACTGCCCAATACGACATCGAACACCATTTGGTTCGCGAAGACATGACGCAGGTCACTCCGTCGCCCTCACGACGTGCGCCAGCAGTGCGGCCAGGCGGCGGTGGGCGCGGTTGGATCGGGACTTCACGGTTCCGATCGGCACGCCGACGTGCTCTGCGATCTCGCCGTGGGTCATGCCGACGAAGTGCGATAGGCGAACCACCTCGCGCTCGTCCGGGGGGAGCTCGGCCAGGGCGGTCCGTACCTCCCATGCCTCCCATGTCCGCTCGAACGACAGTGGAACGACGGCGACCTGGTCATCGCTCAGCTCGTCGGGCGTGGCCGCGCGCCTCTCCCGCCTGTAGATGTCGATCGAGACGCGGCGGGCGATGGCGTAGAGCCATGGGGCCAGCTCGCGCGTCGGGTCGAACGATCCGGCCGCCCGCCAGGCCTTCAGCATCGTCATCTGGACGGCCTCGTCGGCCAGCTCCCGCTTGGCCAGCGTGCCCATCGCCACGGTGAGGATGGGCCCGGCGTAGCGCTCGTAGATCGCGCGCACCGCGGTCTCGTCGCCGGCCGCGAATCGCGCCGCCAGGTCGCGTTCGTCGGGACCCGCCATGCGCATCCATGTTGCCCCAGCCGGGGCCGATCGCGGCGCGCGGTTTCGGACGCCGACCATGAAGCGCGAACCGCCAGCCCGCCTCGGCCGTAGAGGCGGGCGACCGATCGTGACCCAGGGAGCACAACCATGCGAGCAAGCTTGATCAGAACAAGGGCGATCATCGGCATCGGTGCTGCGGCACTGGCGCTGGCGGCCTGTGGCGGCGGCTACGGCTCCGACGAGCCGTCGACGGCGGCCGATGGAAGCGACGCGGCGGCCGCGTCGGGGGCCACCGCCGATGCGCCGGCTGGCCAAGGCGACACCGGGCTCGGAACGGTGCTCGTGGACGCCGAGGGCCTCACGCTCTACGGCCTCACCGACGACACCGACGGCGTCTCGACGTGCGACGGAGCGTGCGCAGATGCGTGGCCACCGCTCACCGTCGACGGTCCCGACCTTCCTGCCGGCCTGGATTCCGGCGTGTTCAGCGTTGTGGAACGGTCGGACGGCACGTTCCAGCTCAAGGCCGGCGATTGGCCCCTGTACCGCTTCGCCGGTGATGCCGCCCCCGGCGACACCAACGGCCAGGGCTCCGGCGGCGTGTGGTTCGCCGCGGCTCCGGACGGCAGCCTCATCGGGGCCCCGGACGCCGCCCCGGCAGCGTCCGGCAGCGCATACTGAGCCGGATCGGTGAACACCGTCGGGAGCCCAAAGGCGGGCTCCCGACGCCGCCGTCCCTCACTCGTCCGCATGGCTGTCGTCATCCGCCCTCCCACCATCAGCGAGCTCCCGGCGCTCCGAACCATCGAGCGGCTCGCCGGCGAGCGGTTCCGTGACGTCGGGCTGCCCGAGGTCGCCGACGACGAGCCGCTGTCCCTCGACGTCCTGACCGACCACACCGAGCGGGGACGGTGCTGGGTCGCGGTCGACGATGCGGGTGGCCCGATCGGCTACGTGTTGGTCGACGCCGTCGATGGGAACGCCCACGTCGAGCAGGTGAGCGTCCACCCGGATCACCAGGGATCGGGCGTGGGGCGGGCGCTCATGGAGCGCGCCTTCGAGTGGGCGACGGAGGCCGGCATGCCTGCGGTGACGCTCACGACCTTCAGCGACGTCCCCTGGAACGCGCCGCTCTACCGCCACCTGGGATTTCGGGTGCTGCGCGACGACGAGCTGGGCCCAGGGCTCCGCGCCATCCGGGACCAGGAGACAGCCCATGGCCTCGACCCCGCCCGGCGCGTGTGCATGCTCCTGGCGCTGCCGCGGTGACGAGGTCGCACGTTTCCCGCACCGCGCGAATGGATCCCCGCGATCATTCGCCGCCGCCGTCCGCCTAATGTGCGGCGATGCTTCCGACGGCCAGGCCGGCGCTGCGGGGACTACTCCACCAGGTCGCGTTCTTCGTGTCGATCCCGGCGGGAATCGCTCTCGTGTTGGTGGCGCGAGCCACCACGGCGCGGGTGGCGGCCGTGATCTTCGCTGTGACACTGACCGGCCTGTACGGCGTGAGCGCCGCCTATCACCGCGGCCAGTGGTCTGCCGGTGCCCGGCGCCTCATGAAGCACCTCGACCACTCGATGATCTTCGTGTTCATCGCCGGCTCGTACACGCCGGTCGCGCTGCTGGCGCTGCGGCCGGCCTGGGGGATCACGCTCCTGGTGCTGGCCTGGAGCGGGGCCGCAGTCGGCGTGCTCCTCACCGTCTTGCGGCTCGAGCACTGGCACGCTCTGGGCTTCGCCATGTACCTGGTGCTCGGTTGGCTCGCGGTCGTGGCGACGCCGCAGCTCGTGCACTCGCTGTCGAGGCCGGAGCTGGCGTTGCTCGTCGTCGGCGGGGTTCTCTACACCGTCGGGGCCGTGGTGCTCGCCCGCAAGCGCCCCGACCCTCGCCCCGCCGTGTTCGGCTACCACGAGGTCTGGCATGCGTTCGTGGTCGGAGCCAACGCCTGCCACTTCGCCCTGGTGGCGCTGCTCGTACGCGCCTGACCGGCTCACCGCTGTTCGAAGACGAACAACGAGACCTCCAAGCGGGACATCCTGGTGGGCGCAGCGCGGAGCCTGTTCACGCCTTCGGCGATCTCGTCGTCGCTGAGAGCGGTGAGCACCGAGTCCGCATCCCTCATGCGCTCCACCCAGTCGGCGGACGTGGCGTAGGTCTCCGTTCTCTCCAGCACCTCACGGGCGTCGATGAAGTCGAAGCCGTGCGGGCGGAAGATCTCGATGAGCTGGTGCTCGGTGTAGCAGCGGGCCTCCCACTTGGCCCGGCCCGGGAACTCGTCAAGCCAGGTGATCTCCGTCCTGCCCGGCGCGTAGGTCCGCACCAGCACACGCCCCCCGGGCCCGAGCACCCGGGCGAGCTCGCGCACCGCCTGATGCACGTCGGCGAAGTGGTGGAGTGCCGTGGACACCCAGGCGACGTCCACGCTGCCATCTCGTAGGGGCAGGGCCTCGGCGTTGCCCAGCACGAACGTGACGTCCGGGTCCTCCACGCCGCCCGCACCCGCCATCGCCGCCGACGGCTCGACAGCCACCACGGTTCCGTCCGTCCACCGCGGCCAGGCTGCGGCGAATATGCCGGTCCCAGCGCCCACGTCGGCAACGCGAATCGGTCCCGCGGGCAGGTAGCCCTTGACCGCGGCTCCCCAGCGTTCGAGCACCTCCGCCGCCAGCGATCGACCTTGCTGATAGCGGCTGGCAACGCGTTCGTAGTCGACGTAGTCCTGCGACCGAGATGCGCGGTGGCGCCGTCTGGCTGGGCGAGATCGGGGGTCCGTCATTCCCGGAGCGGTGGGGGTGGGGCCGGTCCGGTTGGTGGGTGGGTGGTGCGGACGTGGCCGGTGGGGTCGGTGATTTCGAGGGTGGTGTCGGGGAGGAGTTTGGTGTGCCAGCGGGGGCGGTGGAGGAGGTGGTGGTGGCGGCTGCACAGCAGCACGAGGTTGGCGAGTTGGGTTGGTCCGCCGGTGTGCCAGGGGTGGATGTGGTGGCCTTCGCACCAGGCGGCGGGACGGTCACAGCCGGGGAACCGGCAGTGGCGGTCACGGACCACGAGGGCGTTGTAGAGGGGGGCGGGGATGGTGCGGGTGGTGGTGCCGTAGTCCAAGATGGCGGAGCGGCCGTGGCTGAGGACGCGGTGGAGGGCGGTGTCGCACAGGAGCCGGTCGGTGCTGGTGCGGTCGAGGCGGGTGCCGTCGATACTGGCGGCGCCGGCGGTGCGCAGGGCCTGGTAGCGGTCGAGGTCGAGGATCAGGTTGAGGTGGGGTCGGTGGCGGCCAGCCCGCCGGGTGTGTTGGTGGTCCAAGAAGTGTCGGCAGATGTCACCGAGGGCGTCGGCGCGGCGGGTGGCGACACTGCGGGCGGGTTCGCCGGCGACATCAGGGCTCTGCGCCAGGCGTAGGGCGGTGGCCAACAGTTCCCCGGTTTCGGTTCCCAGGTTGGCGTCGAGCCGCCACCGGCCGGCCAACGTCGATGACAGGTACAGGGCCTGGGACGGTTCGGGTTGGGGGTCGCGGTCGCTGGTGGCGCATTCGCGCCAGGCGCCCATGGCGGCGGCGACGTCGTGCACCGACAAGCCCACCAGGGTGGGCACCACGGTCGGTTTCGTGGTCGGCGAACAATCCCACGGTGTCGGGGTCGAGGTGGGCGGCGATCGCTTCGACCTGACCACTGGAGAGCGTCCCGTCGCGCCACGCCCCCGCGGTCACGGGGAGGTGGGCGAGTTTGCGGGCCCGGGACACCATGCCGGCGGCCCGAGCACGGGGCATGGCGGCGCGGTCCGCTAGCCAGGCGGTCATGGACGTGGCCCCGTCGAGTTCCCAGAGTCCGGTGTGGTCGTGGGCGGCGACGGCGTCGCTGATGCGGGCGTCGAGCCGGTCCCGCAACCCCACCACCGCCGCCAGGGCGGTGCTGTCGGTGGGGATGTCGAGTTCGTCGATGGCGGTCCCCAGCTCCTCGAACACCCCAGAATCGTACACCTGTTCGCCCACCCATTTCAACCCGAAACCCCAGCTCAGACCGGTTTCGAGGCCAAGACGAGCGCCGGCCAAGCCGGGGTCAAGGGCGGCCGCAGGCCGGCGCAGCGAACCCTTGACGCCGGCGCACGCAGAGGGTGCGATGCCCCAACAATCACCAAAGGCCCCGGCCCCCGGCCGGGGCCTGAATGCAATCGACGAGACGCGACCCCGGCCCCGGCCGGGGCCTGACCGCCATCCCTAACCCCGCCCACCAATCTCACCAAGAAGCTTCACGACGAACCGCGAAAGGTTCGGGTCGAAGCCACGCGCATCGCCGGCAGCCAGCTCGTCCAGCGACCACCAGCGGGCCCCCCGGAACTCCCGGGGATCGAAGTCCACGGGCCGGCGACGGTCGGCGTCGCACGCGTACCAGAGGCTGACGTCGACGTGCCCGGGGTCCAGCCCGCCCGTCACGCGCTGTGTGACGAACAGCGGCTGGCTCGACAGGCCACCGATCAGCGGCGCCGAGAAGCCCACCTCCTCGCGGCACTCGCGGGCCACGGTCGCTGCCGGGTCCTCGCCGGGCTCCACGTGGCCGCCGGTGGGTAGCCACAGCTCGGCCAGGCGGTGGTCCACGAGGAGGCAACTGCGGGCACCGGCGTCCACCAACACGAAGTACGCGACGAGGTGCTTGGGCGGCGTCGCCGGCTTGGCGGTCCGCCAGATCGGTGCGTGGCTGCGGACCCAGGCAAGGGCGTCGGCGCGGTGGTCGGCCTCCGTCGCATCCAGGGGCCTGATCGCGCACAGCGCAGCGTCGACTCGTTCCCGTGCCTCTCGGTGGTCGATCTCGGCGAGGCTAGCTCGGTTCCCCGAGCCTGCCCGCTGCGGTTCAAGAGCGGCGACGCGGCCAGAGTGGTTTTGTATGGCAGCGCGCCAGGAGGAGTCGGTCGATGAGGCGCTGGTGGCTGGACGAGCAGGTTCACGCGGGCGCGGAGCACCTCGATGCCGGATACGTGGGTGGCTACGACCGCAAGGCTGGGTTCGATCCGACCGAGGACATCGAGGCCCTCCGTCGCCACGGCCTGGGCCCCGACTCCCTGGTCGTGGACCTCGGAGCCGGCACGGGGACGTTCGCGGTGTCCGTGGCGCCGTCGTGCCGTCGAGTCGTCGCCGTCGACGTCTCGGCCGCCATGACGGCGGCGCTCCGCACGCGCGTCGAACGGCTCGGTCTCGACAACGTCACGGTGGTGGATGCTGGGTTCCTTTCCTACGTCCACGAGGGTGAGCGGGCGGACATCGTGTTCACCCGCAACGCCTTGCATCAGATCCCGGACTTCTGGAAGGGGATCGCGCTCGACCGGATCGCCTCGTTCCTGCGGCCCCACGGGGTACTTCGATTGCGTGACCTCGTCTTCGACTTTGCGCCCTCCGAGGCCGAGGAGCGCATCGACGCCTGGATGTCAGGGGCCGTGCGTGACCCGGCGGCCGGGTGGACCGCCGAGGAGCTCGCCGCGCACGTGCGCGGCGAGTTCAGCACCTATAGCTGGCTCCTCGACTCGTTGCTCGACCGCACCGGCTTCGACATCCTCGAGAACTCCTTCCGCCGCTCGGCCTACGGCGCCTACACCTGCAGGCGCCGCAGCTCCTGACGCGGTGGGCAACCCCCACGGCGGCGGTGGCAGGATGCGGGCATGAGCGACGAGGCCACGGCCGAGACCAGCGGCCAGACCACGAGTGACCAGACGACCAGCGACGAGGCCGCGGCCGACGAGACGGCGGCCGAGCGGATGGAGGTCCAGCGAACGATCCCGGCGGACGCCGCGACGATCTTCCGGGTGCTGTGCGACCCGCAGGGTCACGTCGTAATCGACAGCTCCGGGATGCTGATGTCGGCCGAGGGCGAGCCCGTGACCGCCGTCGGCGACAGCTTCGTGGTGCACATGGACCGAGAGGCACTCAACGACTTCCCGCTGGGGCAGTACGACGTCACGGTCAGCATCACGACGTTCGTCCCCGACCGGGAGATCGCGTGGACGATCCGTGGCAAGATCCGCCCGCAGATCGGCCACATCTACGGGTACACGCTGGAGCCCGCCGACGAGGGCACGCTCGTCACCTCGTACTACGACTGGTCCGAGATCGATCCCGCGTGGAAAGAGGCGCGGATCTTTCCCATCATCTCCGAGGGTGCGCTGCGAGCCACCCTGGGGATCCTCGACCGCACGATCGCTCGGGGCGGCGTCGCCCCGGCGCCGCCGGCGTAGCCCAGCAAGGCGATCCGGTTACGGTTGCCCGGATGGCGGCCTATCACGTGGCGCAGTGCAACATCGGCCGGGTGCTCGCGCCGGTCGACACTCCGCAGCTCGCCGGGTTCGCGGCGGCGCTCGAGCCGATCAACCGGATGGCCGACGAAGCACCCGGCTTCGTGTGGCGACTCCAGACCGAGGCCGGCGACGCCACCGCCATCCGGGCGTTCGAGGACGACATGCTGCTCCTCAACATGAGCGTTTGGGAGTCGATCGAGGCGCTCGCCGAGTTCACGTACCGCACGCCGCACCGCGACGTGATGCGACGCCGGCGCGAATGGTTCGAACGGCTCGCCGATGCCTACCTGGTGCTGTGGTGGGTGCCTCGCGGACATTCCCCCACGGTCGTTGAGGCGCGGGAGCGCTTGGAGGCGCTGCGGCGCGACGGCCCGACACCCGAGGCCTTCACGTTCCGGTCGCCGTTCCCGCCTCCGGACGCGTCCGGTGCCGCAGATCCGCTGGCCGAGGACTGGTTCTGCCCGACCTGACCCACCTCGCGCCACTTTGGCGTCGGAGCTTCGAACGGGCTGAGACCCTGCGGACCAGGCACACCGCGCGTCACCGACCCGCGTGACCAACGACACGATGTAGGACGTTGACGTATCGCTTCGAGACGCATACGTTTCGCAAAGGCACGACAACGTCTCGGTCGTACCGACATCCGCGGTCCCCCCAAGGAGCTCACGATGGCCTCTCCCGTCATTGCCGCGCCCGCGATCCCTCTCCACGAGCGGCCGGAGATCCATGCCCGACGCTGGTTCCTGCTCGCGATCATGTGCTTGTCGCTGGTCCTCGTGGTCATGTCGGTGTCGGGCCTCAACACCGCGCTGCCGACGATGCAGCGCGAGCTGGGGGCGTCGGCGTCCGAGCTGCAGTGGATCGTCGACTCCTACGCGGTCGTGTTCGCCGGCCTGCTGCTGAGCGCCGGGGCTATCGGCGACCGGTTCGGGCGGAAGGGTGTGTTGCTCGCGGGCCTCACGGTGTTCGGGGTCGGCGCGCTGATGGGTGGGTTGGCAAGCGACGCCACGCAGGTCATCGGCAGCCGTGCGGTGATGGGCATCGGCGCGGCGTTCATCATGCCGGCGACGCTGTCGATCATCACGTCGATCTTCCCGCCCGAGGAGAGGCCGCGGGCCATCGCGATCTGGGCGGGCTTCGCGGGCGCCGGGGCATCGATCGGTCCGATCGTGACCGGCGGCTTGCTCGAGGGCTTCTGGTGGGGCTCGACCCTGCTGGTCAACGTGCCCCTCGTCGTCGCAACCATGGCCGCGGTCTGGCGATTCGCACCCGATTCGCGGGACGACACGCAGACGCCGCTGGACCCGGTGGGCGCATTGCTGTCGTTGGTCGGCCTGAGCACCTTGATCTTCGGGATCATCCAAGGCCCCGAGGACGGCTGGACCAGCCTGCCGGTGATCGGCGCCTTCCTCATCGCCGGTGTCACCTTGTCGCTGTTCGTGAGATGGGAGCGGCGGAGCGACCATCCGATGCTGCCGCTGACGCTGTTCCGGGATCGTCGCTTCAGCACGGGGAGCGGCGTCATCACGGTCGCCTTCTTCGTGATGTTCGGGTTCTTCTTCCTGATCACGCAGTACCTGCAGTTCGGCCGGGGGTATTCGCCCCTGGAGGCCGGGCTCGCGACACTGCCGCTGGCGCTGTCCTTCCTGGTGTTCTCGCCCCGCAGCGCGGCACTGGCGGAGCGCTACGGCGCCAGCCGGGTGATGGCGCTCGGGCTCACGATCGTGGCCGTCGGGTTCGGCATCCTCACGCTGCTGACGCCGGATACGCCGTACCTCGTCGTCGCCGCCGCGTTCACCATCCTCGGCGCCGGCATGAGCATCACGGCCGCCCCGGCCACCAGCGAGATCATGACGTCGGTGCCGCTCTCGAAGGCCGGCGTCGGGTCGGCGGTCAACGACACCACCCGGGAGCTCGGAGGCGCGCTCGGCATCGCCCTGCTCGGAAGCATCGCCAACACCGCCTACCGGTCGGGTGTCGACCTCGAGCAGGTTCGGCTCCCGGCCGGCGCCCGCGAAGCCGCCGGGGAGTCCATCGGCTCTGCCAGTGCGATCGCCGAGCGGATCCCGGGTGGCGGTGGCGAGGTGGTGGCGCAGGCGGCCTCCGCCTTCACCAACGCCTTCACGCTCACCAACACCGTGGCGATGGGCATCGCCCTCGCCGCTGCGGCCGCGGTCCTCGCAGCGTCGCGGCGGTCTGGCGGTGACACGGTCGAGGCCGATGTCGCCGACGAGGACGCCATCGACCTGGAGCTGCTTCCGGTCGGGGCCGGCGAGATGAGAGAATGACCGCATGGTTCAGGTGGGCACCGCTCCGGGTGCGGCGGCGGAGCTGGATCCCCGCGTCGAGCGGTCACGACGGGTCATCCTCGGGGCCGTCCTCGACGAGCTGGGCGAGGTGGGCTACGGAGCGCTGACGATCGAAGCAGTGGCCGCCCGGGCCGGTGTGGGGAAGAGCACCATCTACCGGCACTGGCCTGGGAAGCTCGAGCTGGTCGAGGACGCGTTCCGGACGCTCAAGGCCCCGGTCGCGGTCCCCGATCAGGGATCGCTGCGTTCCCGTGTCATCGCAGTCATCGAGCAGGTCGCGTGCCTCGTTGCCGACTCGACGTACTCCAACTGCATGCCCGCGCTGATCGACGCCGCCGAACGCGATCCGAACGTGCGCGACTTCCACAGCCGGTTCAGTGCCGAGCGGCGCGCTTCGCTCGTGGGCCTCCTGCGGGACGCGGTCCAGACGGGTGAGCTTCCGCCGACGACCGACCCCGAGCTGCTCGCCGATGCTTTGGTCGGGCCGATCCTCCTGCGGCGCTTGATGCTTGCCCAGCCGGTCGGCCCGGAGATCGCCGCCGCCCTCGTCGATCAACTGCTGCCGGCCTGCGGGGATTAACCGTCCTCGCCGGATCGCGCGCTGGCCAAGGCCGCCAGCTCGGTTCGATTCGACACGTCGAGCTTGGCGTAGACGTGCGACAGGTGGGTTTTCACGGTGGCCCGGCTGATGAACAGCCGTGACCCGATCTCCGGGTTGGTCAGGCCCTCGGCGACCAGGCCGACGACGTCGAGCTCGGTGGGGGTCAGGCTCGCCCAGCCGGTGGCGGGCCGATCCCGGGTGCCCCGGGCCCGGCGGGCATACGCGACGGCGTCATCGAGCGAGAGGCTGGCGCCTTCGGTCCAGAGGTCCGAGAACGCCTGGTCGTCCAGCGCCTTCCCGAGGCGCGCCAGGGTGGCCTCGTGCTCGGACCGATCGATCGGCGGGCGCGGATAGACCATCACCGCGCGGGCGGCGTCGCTGGCCGCGAGGAGGCGGACGGCCTCGGCGAAGCTCTCGGCGCGGGCGGCCAGCCGGGCCAGCGCATCAAGGTTGTCGACCATGAACGTTCGCAGCCCGTGGTCGAGGCGGACGGCGAAGGACTCGTGGAGGAGGTCCTCGGCCGTGCCGGGGTCGTCGGCGGCGACCAGCAGCGCCGATTGTTCGAGGGCATCGGCAACCAGGTGGGGGACGTCGAGCTTGCGCGCCAATGCCAGCGCCCGGTCGGCCAGCCGTTGCGCCTCGTCGCGCCTGCCGAGATGGCGCAGCGCCGCGACGAGGCCCGGTAGCGAGCGGGCGACGATGAGGTTGTCGGGCGGGACCGGGTCTGCCGTGCGCACGTCCCGCTCGAACCAGGGGACCGCACCCGCCGCGTCGCCGCTCCACAGGTGCAACGTGCCGAGGACCGAGCCCATCCTGGGGATGAACACGGTGTGGTCGGCGCCCTCGACCGACCGCACGACCGGCTCCATGAGTCGCAGGGCCTCGTCGATGTCCCCCGCGAGACCCTTGACGAGGGCCAGGTGGCACGTCGACAGGCCGACGGCGTAGTAGTCGCCCAGCGGCCGGGCCACCTCGAGGGCCTGGGTTGCGAGGCGATCCGCCAGTCCGATGTCCCCCGTGCTGACGGCGATGTCGTCCTGGTAGTTGAGCGCCAGGGCGGCGAACGTGCGGTCGCCGCGTCGCAGGCAGCGCTCGCCTCCCTCCCGCAGCATCGGAAGGGCGGTCTCGTAGCGGTCGCGCATGCAGGGGATCGAGCCCTGGAGCACCAGCGCGCTGTCCGCCGTGAAGGCATCGTCGGCGGCATCGGCGCAGGCGCGGGCCTGGACGCACAGCTCCCAGGCGGCGTCGAGGTCGAGGTAGAACTGCACGAAGGCCAGCAGGAACAGGCACTGTCCCCGAACTCGGTCGTCGTGGATGATCGTGGCCACCTCGACGCCTCGCTGCGCGTAGTCGACGATGCGGGGGAACTGCCCGCACACCTGTGCGAGCGCCGCCGCGCTGACCAGCAGCCGCGCTTGCACCGACGAGCGCTCGTCGGGGGCCCGATCGATCGCCCGCTGGATGTAGTCCAGGCCCTCGTCGCCGTGGCCGTGCTTGTACCAGAGCCACACCAGGGACGCCGCCAGGCGCCGACCGCGCTCGGGGTCGTCCAGGATCAGGCCCCAGTCGAGGGCCGCCCGGAAGTTGTCGTGCTCGGCCTCGACCCGGTCGAGGCTGGCGTCCTGGTCGGGGCCCTCCAAGTCGGGCTCGGTCGCCTCGCCCAGGGCGAGGAAGAAGTCGAGGTGGCGGTCGCGGGTCGCGTCGCGCTCGCCGGCGGCGTCCAGCCTGTCGACCGCGTACTGCCGGATCGTCTCCAGCAGCCGGTACCGGGCTTCGCCGTCGTGCTCGTCGACGACCACCAAGGACTTGTCGACCAAACGGCCCAGGGCCGTGAGCAACTCGGCCTCCGCGACCGATCCCGCCGGGCCGCCCGAGCACACGGCACGGGCGGCGTCGAGCGTGAAGCCCCCCTTGAACGTGCCGAGACGACGGAACACCACGCGGTCGATCTCGTCGAGCAGGTCGTGGCTCCAGTCCATCGATGCAGCGAGGGTCTGCTGGCGGCGGGCGGCGCCTCGGGGGCCGCGCACCAACAGCGCGAAGCGGTCGTCGAGCCCGGCAGCGATCTGCGCCGGGGTGAGCGTTCGCAGCCATGCGGCCGCGAGCTCGAGTGCGAGGGGGATCCCGTCCAGGCGGCGGCACAGCGTCCGGACGGCCTCCTCGTTGGTGGGGTCGAGCGTGAACCAGGGCCGGACGCGGCTCGCCCGATCGACGAACAGCGCCACCGCCTCCTCCTCCTGAAGGGACGGCACTCGCCACACCGTCTCGCCGGCGACGCCCAGCGGTTCCCTGCTCGTGGCCAGCACCGAGATCTCGGCGCACGTGCGCAGCATCGTGTCCACCAGCTCGGCGCTCGCCTCCAGCAGGTGCTCGCAGTTGTCGAGGCACACGAGGACGCGGCGATCCCGGAGCTGCAACGACAGGGCCCGCCGTGGCCCACCGACCGGCTCGACCATGACGCCGATGGTGGAGGCGGTCAACTCGGCGACCAGCGCCGGGTCGGTGGCGGAACCGAGATCGACCCACCACACCCCGTCCGGCCAGTGGTCGGCCAGCTCAGCGGCCGCCTGCGCCGCCAGGCGCGTCTTGCCGGCACCGCCCGCCCCGGTGAGCGTCACCAGGCGTTCGCTGCGGATCAGACGCTCCACGGCCGGCAGCTCGTCGGTACGGCCCACGAAGCTCGTCAGCTGGATCGGCAGGTTGTGCGTCAATGCCTCCAGCGAGCGCAGCGGCGGAAAGTCACGGTCGAAGCCGGCGGTCCGCAGCTCGTAGACCCGGTCGGCGTGGGACAGATCCCGCAGCCGGTGCGTCCCGAGGTCGCGGAGGACGGCCCCGGCTGGCAGCGCGTCCGCAACCAGCGATGCCGTCGCCGACGACAGCAGGGTTTGGCCCTCGTGGGCGATGGCGCGCAGCCCGGCGCAACGGGTAAGCGCGGCGCCCGTGTAGTAGCGCTCGTCTCGCAGGAGCGCCTCGCCGGTGTGGACCGCGGTCCGGGGCCCAGGACCGCCGTGGCCGGGTGCGGGCTCGGTCAGGAGACGGCGCTGCAGGTCAATCGCGGCGGCCAGGCCGTCCGTCACTCCGCCGAACACGGCGACGACGGTGTCGTCCCCGACGGCCGTGCCCTTCGCATCGGCCTGCAGGCCGCGGTGCGCGGCGACGACCGCATCCACGTCGGAGCGTGATCCGTCGCTGACCAGCAGCGTCACCGTCCCGACCGGCAGGATCGAGGCGCGCTCGTCAGCGTCCATCGGGTGCGTCCAGGCATCGCACTGGGCGCCAGTCTGGCGCGGCGGCGGCTCCTCTGGTGCCCATTAGCCACGTGGCCGATGTTCCGCGCCCACGATGGTGCGAGCGTCGGCGGCCTGGAGACCTTCGACGACGTGCTGTCCGGGTGGATCGACGCCGAGGCGCGCGGCGACGCCGCCGTGCTCGACGCCCTCCTGGACGACGACTTCCGGGGCGATGGGCCCAGCGGCTTCGTCCTGACCAAGCGGGAGTGGCTGGACCGCTATCGCAGCGGGGACCTGGCCAACGACGCGTTCGCATGGGAGGACACCCGCGTCAGGGTGCACGACGACGCCGCCGTGGCGATGGGGATCCAGACCCAGACGGCCAGCTACCAGGGTCTGGACTGCAGCGGGCGGTTCCTCGGCACCCTGGTTGCCATCCGCCGCGATGGTCGGTGGTCGATCGTCAACGTGCAGCTGAGCCCCGCCACGGATCCCCCCGGATCGCGTGGGATCTCCACCACCGAGCGTCCCTGAATCAGCCAGGTGGGCGATGTCGTGGGTTCGGCGCAGTGCGAGCCTGCCTCGTGGAGGTGATCGCCCGATGCCCACCCTCGAAGCCACACGCGACGACGCCGGCTGCGCGACGTCCCGCCGACCGGTCGCGCTGCAGAGCGGGCTGGAGCAGCACCGTCGTGAGCTCACCGGGTATTGCCGCCGGGTGCTCGGATCGTCGTTCGAGGCCGAGGACGCCGTCCAGGAGACGCTCGTGCGGGCATGGCGGAACCTCGATCGCTTCGAAGGTCGGGCGACATTGCGGTCGTGGCTGTATCGGATCGCGACGAATGTCTGCTCCGACATGATGCGGCGGCCCCAGCGCCGCGCGCGGCCCTTGGACCTCGGCCTGCTGACCCACGACGACGCGCCCCTGGGCGCCGGCGGGGCGGCCTGCGGCGGCGCCGCCGTGGCGGCGGACGACCCGGCGGAGGTGGCGGCGGCGCGGGAGATGATTGTGCTGGCGCTCACGGTGCTCCAGCGGCTGCCACCGCGTCAGCGCGCGGTGCTCGTCCTGCGCGAGGTCCTGCGCTGGAGGGCGGAGGAGGTCGCCGAGTTGCTCGGCACCACGATCGCATCGGTCAACAGCGCCCTGCAGCGCGCCCGCTGCGCGCTCGCGGCCGCCGACGTGGGCACGGTCGACGCCCGCGCCGCGGTCGACGCCACGCGCCACAAGCACCTGGCCGGGTGCGTCGACGCCTTCGGCCAGGTTGACGTGGAGTCCCTGATGGCCTTGCTCCATCGTGATGCCACCGACCTGCGCCGGAACGACCGACGAGTTTCGGGTGGCAGATCCGTCGATAACCCGCCGACACGGAACTGACTCCGGGGAGAACGAGATGCCTCCTGCCACCGAATCCGGCTCCAGGTGCACGGAGCCTCCGAGCATGGCCACGACGAGACCCGTGTCGCTGGTGGGGCGGGCCCGGAGCCTCCGGGTCCAGGCGGGGCGGCTCGATCCGATCCTGGCCGTGGCCTATCGCCGGCGCGCCGCGGAGCTGAGCTTCGAAGCCTGGCTGCAGGCGATCCGCGGGGCACCGGTCGAAGTCGACCGCTTCGCCGTAGTGGCGGCCTGACGGGGAGTGGCCACCCCTATCTTGGGCGTCGTGGCCACCGATGATGACGTGCGACAGATCGCCCTGTCGCTGCCGGAGACGATCGAGAAGCCCTGGTTCGGCACCCCCGGGTTCCGGGTCAAGGACAAGGGCTTCCTCCGCATCCGATCCGAGTCCGAGGGCGGGTTGGTGGTGTGGGTCTCCGACCTCGGCGAGAAGGAGGCCCTCCTGGCGTCCGAGCCGGAGAAGTTCTTCACCACACCGCACTACGACGGCCACCCCACGGTGCTGGTGAACCTGCCCGCCGTCGACGTCGACGAGCTGCGCGAGCTGATCACCGAGTCGTGGCTCATCCGGGCGCCCAAGCGAGTCCGCCAGGCCTACGAGGACGAGGTCGTCGGCGACACCTAGGCGACCGCTGGGCGAGCCTCGGCGGCAGCGACGGGTTCGGGCGACAGATCGACACGTCGCAACAGCTGGGCGTTGAGGGCGACCACGATCGTTGACGCGCTCATCAGGATGGCGCCCACGGCCGGTGACAGGCTCACGCCAGCCCAGGCCAGGACGCCGGCCGCGAGGGGGATCGCCGCCACGTTGTAGCCGGCTGCCCACGCCAGGTTCTCGACCATCTTCCGGTAGCTCGCCCGTGACAGCCTGATGACGCCGACCACGCCCCGCGGGTCGCTGCCGGCGAGGACGACATCGGCCGATTCGATGGCGACGTCGGTGCCGGCGCCGATGGCGATGCCCACGTCGGCCCGGGCCAAGGCCGGGGCATCGTTCACCCCGTCGCCCACCATCGCCACCGACAGGCGCCGGTCCTGCAGCTCGGCGACCGCCCGGTCCTTGTCCTCGGGCAGCACCTCTGCGAACACCTCGTCGATGCCCAGGTCGGCGGCAACCGCGTCCGCCACCTGGCGGGCGTCGCCCGTGATCATCACGACCTTGATCCCCAGCGACTTCAACGCGGCGACGGCCTCGCGCGCCTCGGGCCTCACCTCGTCCTCCAGCGCGAACGCGCCGATCACGTCGGTGCCTTGCACCAGGTGGAGGACGGCCGCGCCCCGCGCCTGCCAGTCGACGATCGTGTCGGTGAGGCCACGCGGGACCACCGCGCCCCGTTCCCGGAGCAGGGCGGGTCCCCCCACCGCGTATGCCGAACCGTCGACGGTCGCTTCGACACCCCGGCCGGTGAGGGACCGGAAGCCGCCGGCGGTCGCAACGCCGCCCCCCTCCTTCGCGGCGGCGACGATCGCCCGCGCCAGCGGATGCTCGCTGTCGGACTCGACGCCGCCGGCGATGCGCAGCACGTCGTCCTCGGTGAGGCCGCCCGCTGCGGCGACGCCGGTAACCACGTGCGCCCCCCGCGTCAGCGTTCCGGTCTTGTCGAACAGGACGGCGTCGATCGTGCGCATCCGCTCGAGCGCGAGCCGGTCCTTGACCAGGATCCCAGCCCTGGCCGACACCGCGGTCGACAGGGATATGACGAGCGGGATCGCCAGTCCCAGGGCGTGGGGGCAGGCGATCACCAGCACCGTCACCGTGCGGACCACGGCGTTGTCGGTGTCGCCCAGCGCGAGCCACACCAGGAACGTCACCACGCCGGCGCCGGCCGCGACATAGAACAGCAGCGCCGCGAAGCGGTCGGCCAGCGCCTGGGCCCGGCTGCGGCTCGACTGCGCCTCGGCGACCAGCCGCTGGATGCCGGCCAGGGCGGTGTCGTCTCCCACCGCCTCGACGCGTACCCGGATGGCGGAGTCGGTGGAGACCGTGCCGGCGACGACAGTGTCGCCGGGTGACTTGGCGACCGGCCGCGACTCGCCGGTGATCATGGATTCGTCGAGCGCCGCGTCGCCCTCGACGATCGCGCCGTCGGCCGGGACCCGGGCTCCCGACCGGACCAGCACGATGTCGCCGGGCCGCAGGTCGGCAAGCGAGACGGTCATCACGTGGCCGTCGGGCCCGACGCGCTCGGCCTCGTCGGGCAGCAGCTCGGCCAGCGCCGCCAGGGCACCCTGGGCCTGGCCGATGGCCTTCATCTCCTGCCAGTGGCCCAGGAGCATGATCGTGACCAGTGCCGCCAGCTCCCACCAGAACTCGAGGTCCAGCCAGTCGAGGCTGGTGGCCATCGATGCCCCGTACGCGACGACGATCGCCATCGAGATGAGCAGCATCATCCCCGGCTGGCGAGCCCGTAGCTCGGCCACGCCCCCGGCCAGGAACGGCCAGCCGCCCCACCAGAACACGAACGACCCCAGGACCGGCCCGAGCAGGTCCATCCCCCAGAAGTCGAGGGAGTAGCCGAACCAGTCCATGACCATCTCGCTGGTCACCACCAGCGGGATCGTCAGTGCGAGGCTCAGCCAGAAGCGCCGGCGGAACATCTCCGGGTCGTGCCCGGCATGCCCGTCGTGGCCTTCGTGCCCGTGGCCCGCGTGACCGGTGTGGTCGCCATGGGGGTCGGCGTCGTGGGCCTGGGTGGTGTGCGGTGATGCGGCGTGATCCACGCCCTGCTGGGCGTGGACTTCGGAATGCGCTGCGGCGGCAGGCATGGCGGTACCTCCTCCTCTTATACCCTAGGGGGGTACAGTGCCAGAGACAAACACGCCAGTTGGTGGATTGCCACGGGCGAACGCCGGGCGTGGTGTGGGGTCGGCAGGGGCTGCGATCCTCCCCGTTGAGGCCGAGTTCGAGCACGGCCTGATCGTGCTGTCCGGCGGCGTGGCGCTGGCCGGCGAGGTCGGGCCCCGGGGTGCTCGCCTACCTGGGCCGTGGCCGCGACGAGCTCGCGCTCGACATCCGCGACGGGAGCCGGGTGCTGCCGCTGGGTGGACGACCGTTCACGGAGGACCTGCTCATGTGGTGGAACTTCGTCGCCCGCACCCGGGGCGAGATCGAGCAGGCCTGGAGGGAGTGGGAGAGCGGCACGGCCCGCTTCGGACGGGTCGCCTCGGACCTCCCGCGCATCCCGGCACCGCGTCCGAGCTGGCTGCCCACGGCCTGAGCCGGGTCCGTCCCGCTCACGGAGGTTGCGTGGGCGCGAGTGCCGCCTGTACGGCTGCGAGGCGCTCCGGCACGACGCGCCACCACACCCACTTGCCGCGTCGCTCGCCGACGATGAGTCCGGCCTCGGCCAGGGCCTTGGTGTGGTGACTGACTGTCGGCTGAGACTTGCGGAGGGGCGCTTGCAGGTCGCAGCTGCAGACCTCGTCGGTGGCGGCCACCAGGCTGAGCAGGCGCAGTCGCACGGGGTCGGCGAGGGCGGCGAACATGCGCGCCAGGTCGCTCGCCTGGTCCTCGCTCAGGGGTGCCTCCAGCAGGGACGGGCAGCATACGTCCGCCGCGAGCTCGAGCTTGGTGGTCGCCACGTCGACTCCCTCGGCCGTTGCCGTGTTGTATTGACAGATGTCGATACATTCGCCAGACTCGATGCATCGACAGCACTAAATCTATCAGGAGGCCCTGATGTCACGGGTGCAGCTGGCGCTCAACGTGTCCGATCTCGACGAGGCGGTGGGCTTCTACTCGAAGCTGTTCGCCACCGCGCCGGCAAAGCTCAGGCCGGGGTACGCCAACTTCGCCATTGCCGAGCCACCCCTCAAGCTGGTGCTCATCGAAGGGGGAGGCGAGCCGGGGTCGCTCAACCACCTCGGCGTCGAGGTCGACTCCACCGACGAGGTGGCGACGACCAACACCCGCCTCACCGATGAAGGGCTCTCGGCCGCGACCGAGGACGAGGTCACGTGTTGCTACGCGGTGCAGGACAAGGTCTGGGTCGACGCACCCGACGGAGAGCCGTGGGAGATCTACACCGTGCTCGCCGACGCCGAGATGCCCGCCGGTGAGCTCCGGGGCGTGGATCCGTCCGCCGACGGGCTGAGCTGTGGGGCCGCGCCCGAATCAGCTGCCCGCTGTTGCTGAGCGATGCCTCCGCCGGGACTCGCCCGCCGTCTGACCGCGGAAGCTGTCGGCACCGGCTTCCTGGTGGCGGCCGTCGTTGGATCAGGGATCGCGGCGCAGCGGCTCTCGCCTGACGATCTCGGCCTCCAGCTGCTCGAGAACTCGTTCGCTACCGGCACCGCGCTCATCGCGCTGATCCTGGCGTTCGGTTCGTTATCCGGGGCCCACTTCAACCCCGTGGTCACCCTCGCCGATCGGATGCAGGGCGGGATGGCAAGTGGCGAGGCAGGGGCGTACGTCGCGGCGCAGGTCGTTGGCGGCTGCAGCGGCGCAATCGTGGCCAACCTGATGTTCGAACTCCCGGCCATCGAGTGGTCCACGCACGAGCGAGCCGCCGGCGGGCTGTGGTTCGGCGAGGCCGTAGCGACATTTGGCCTGGTCCTCGTGATTCTCGGCGTCGTCCGCTCGACCAGTGCGACGTCGCGTGCCGCTTGGGCAGCCGTCGCGGTCGGCGGCTACATAGCCGCCGCCTACTGGTTCACGTCGTCGACCTCGTTTGCCAACCCCGCTGTCACAGTCGCACGCACCCTCACGGACACGTTCGCTGGCATCGCCCCGGCCTCGTTGCCCACCTTCGTCGCCGCGCAGCTCGCCGGCGGCGCCGCCGCCGTCGGCCTCGCCCGGTTCCTCTGGCCCGCCCTTCCCGCCACCGATCTCATCGTCCCGCACGAACCAGCGGACGCCGCCTGACCGACGCCCACACCAGGGGAGATCCGCCATGCCCGACCTCCAGGAGCTTTCGCCAGAGGTGAACCTCGCCCTCAAGACCGCCGGCGGCCACCTGCGCCGGGAGTTCGAGGGAATCTTCTCCGTCGAGACCATCGAGCAGTTCCTCGCGACCAGCTGCGACCAGTTCGCCGGTCGCGCCACGATCACCAACTTCCTGCCGTTGATGGCCGAGCGATTCGCCCGGCAGCGCCTGCACACGCTGGCACGCGTCGAGGGGCGCCACGAGGACGGCGTACCCATCGTCCTGTTCCTGTGCGTCCACAACGCCGGCCGCTCGCAGATCGCACTCGGGTGGTTCAACCACCTGGCCGAGGGCCGGGCGATCGCCTGGTCGGGCGGTTCCGAACCGACCGGCGAAGTGAACCCCGCAGCCGTAGCGGCGATGGCCGAAGTCGGCATCGACATCACCGGCGAATACCCCAAGCCCTGGACCGACGAGATCGTGCGGGCGGCCGACGCCGTGGTCACCATGGGGTGCGGCGACGCCTGCCCGATCTTCCCCGGCAAGCGCTACGAAGACTGGGTGCTCGAGGACCCCGCCGGGCTCGACGTCGAAGCCGTCCGGCCGATCCGCGACGAGATCGGCAGACGCGTCAAGGATCTGCTCGACGGCCTGGCCTAGGAACGCGTGTCGAACCGCGTCCGGGGTGAACAGCAGCTTGGGCGGCCCTGACGATCCCCCTGCGGGCTACCCCGTGCCGAGCTGCTAACCCGCCTTCTCGGGCGCCGGGCAGTCATGCGACGAGCAGGGCGAGCGCGAGCGCGTCGGCCAGCGCCAGCGAGGCCGCCAGCAACCCCACGGTCCACGGCGCAGCCGCCCGGGGGACCGGCTGTCGCCGGAGGGCATGGATGCGCGCCAGCGCGGCTGCGAAGCCCGGCGCGGCGACGATCAGGCCGAACACGACCGCAAGCACGAGCGACGGGCCGCCCCGCGTCAGGCGGGTGGCGACCGCGGCCAGCGCGCCGGCGGCGAGGGCCATGCGGACCCATGCGAGCTGCGTGCGTTCCGCCTGGAGGCCGGTCGCGCCGGCGTTCGGGCCAGGTGCTCCGTTCATCGCACCAGCAGGACCACGGCCACGGTGCCGGCGACTGCAGCGATCACGGTCGCGAGGACGGGGACGGCCAGGGGATGGGGGAGCGGTTGACCCCGGCGCATGGCGCGCTCGATCTGGTTCCAGCGCACGTAGCTGGCCACTGCCAGGACCAGGCTGAGCACCACGGCCACGACCGCGAGGGTGGTGCGTACGTGCGCGATCTCGAAGGACGGGACGACCTGGCGGAGCGCGATGCCCCCGGCCAGCAGGGCCAACGACGTCCGCATCCAGGCGAGGAACGTGCGCTCGTTGGCGAGCGTGAACCGGTAGTCGGGGAAGTCGGGATCGCGTTCGCCCCCGTCACTGGGCACGGTCGTAGCCTGGCAGGCGTTCAACGGCCGGGGAGGGATGCCACCCGCCTCGGCACCTCGCAGCGCTACCGCGCCCGAGGCCATGGGTTCCGGCATGAGGTGCCCGAGGTCATGGGTACCGAACCGGGAACCTATGACCTCCGCCCTCTGGCCGGCGGAACCTATGACCTCGCCCTCTGGCCGGCGGAACCTATGACCTCGCCCTCTGGCCGGCGGAACCTATGACCTCGCCCTCTGGCCGGCGGAACCTATGACCTCGCCCTCTGGCCGGCGGAACCTATGACCTCGCCCTCTCGCCGGCGGAACCCGTGGCCTCGTGGTTGGGTCCGTCCGTCCGGGCCGGCGTCGGCGCCTGGTCCAGCGTCGGGGTCGGGGTCGGCAGCGGCAGCGCCATCGGCACCGGTTGATCGGGCGACTCGGGTGCCGGGCGATCGGCACCGGGCTCGACGGCGGCGTCGGTCCCGGTGGCCGGCGCTGCGGCCGCCTCCTCCGCCCGCCGCCGGGCGGCCAGTTCATCGAGGACGGCCAGGCCGAACACCGCGAACACCAACGCGAAGGCGGCGCCCCCGACGCCGTACACCGCGTAGCCGACCAGCACGACGACCCACGGCACCAACAACCCGACGTGCACGCTGTACAGGGAGATGCGGCGCCGCACGACGTACGAGTCTGCGAGCTGACAGGCGATGACCACGACCGCGGCCACGATCGTGGCGATGTCGGAGCGCAGCGCCAGGAGCAGGAGGATGAGCGGCAGGCTGCCGAGGACGATGCCGACGTGCGGCAGGATCGCGAGCAGCCCGGCGGCGAACCCGATCGCCGCCGACGACGGCAGGTCGAGCAGGTAGGCGATGCCGGTCACGACCAGGCCGACCACGAGCCCTTCGCCGACCATCAGCAGCACCGCCCGGCGTGATCGGTTTAGCGCCCTGGTCACGACGTCGGTGACCGCCTCCCGCCGGCGGGGTGAGGGCAACTGGTTCACGGCGGACTGAGCGAGCCGGGGCCCATACGACATCAGGAAGAGGGTCAGGATCCCACCCACGAGGTAGGTCGGCGCCGTGCCGGCGGTGGACACCAACACCTCGTCGCCACCGGTGACGCGTTCGTCGAGGGTGTCGACGAACAGGTCCACGCGGCGGGTGGCGTCGACGTCGCGGGCGAGGTCGCCCACGCTGTCGTCCCGCGCTTCCAGTCTCTCGGCGGCGTCCTCCGCGGCACGACCGAGGCGGTCGAGGCCGTCGGCCAGGTTGTCGAACGCCACGTAGGTCACGGCGAAGGCGGCGCCGCCGACGACGAGCAGGGCGACGATGACCGCGGCCAGCCGGGGGATGTGGCGATCGAGCAGGTCGACGATCGGGTCGATGAGGACGGCGACCACGACCGCCGCCGCCGCCCACGAGAGGGGACGATGCGCAGCCACGAAGATCCGTTGCGCCACGATCCCGGCCACCAGGACGAGGACGCCCACCACCGCCGACCGGGCGGTGATGCGCACGACGCGGTGCTCGGTGGGGCGGTGGCCGGGCTGCACCGGGGCGTACCGTACCGGTGTGACCGACGAGGTGACCGCCGAGCAGGCCCCGGGGCACCCGGGTGACCGGCGCGATCAACCCGATGCCGCGGACGGGCGCGTACTCGTCGACATCGATCCCTGGTCATTCGTCGTGCTGGTGCTGGCGGCGGCCGCGGCGGTGGCGGTGTTCGCCATCGGTGACCGGGCCAGCGACATCCTGACGGGTATCGGCGTCGGCGTCCTGCTCGGCCTGGCGCTGACCCCGGTCGTCAATGCCGCCCAGCGCCGCTGGAACACGAGCCGCGGTACGGCGGTCGTGGTCGTGGGCGCCGGGCTGACGGTCGCCGTGGCCGTCATCGTGTTGCTGGTCGCGCCGGCGGCGATCCGACAGTCGCGCGAGTTCAGCGAGGAGCTGCCGACGACGGTGCGCGAGTTCTACAGCTGGCCCATCATCGGTCCCCGCCTCGAGGAGGCCGACGCCGCCGGCTCCATCGAGGAGTGGATCGAGGACGCGCCCGCCCGAGTCGACGACCGCACCCTGGCCAACCTGGGCGAGCGACTCCTGGGCGGCGTGCTGAGCGCCGTTGTCGTGCTCATTACCGCGCTGGGGGTGCTGGTGGACGGCGAAGGGATCGTTCGCCGGTTCCGCGTACTCGTCCCGGTGGGCCGCCTGGGGCAAGCCGACCGCCTGGGGCGGATCGTCTACTCCACGTTCGGCAGCTACTTCGCGGGTTCGATGTTCGTGGCCATCCTCGCCGGGCTCGTGACGTTGTCGACCGGCCTGCTGCTGGGCGTGCCGTTGGCACCGGTGGCCGGGCTCTGGACCACGTTCACCAACCTGATCCCCCAGATCGGTGGCCTCCTCGGCGGTGGGTTCTTCGTGCTGCTGGCGGTGACCCAAGGACCGATCGTCGCCGTGATCGCCCTCGCGGTGGTCATCGCCTACCAGAACCTCGAGAACCACGTCATCAGCCCCGCCATCGTCGGCCGGGCCGTCAATTTGTCGCCGCCGGCGACCATGATGGCGGTGCTTGTGGGCGGGGCGGCCGCCGGGGTCCCCGGCGCACTGGTCGCGACGCCGCTGTTCGCGGCCAGCAAGGCGGTCTACCTGGACCGGCGCGGCGAGATGCCGGAACCCGAGACGCATGTCATGCGCAGCCGCCTGTCGGGCCTGCGCCGCCGGCTGCCGTGGCGGCGCCGCGCCGAGCCGGCGGGCGAGGCGGACCCGAGGCAATGACGAACGCGACGGCCGGCCGGAGGCATAGACGAACGGAGACCGTTCGCCCCTGCCTCCGGTTCGGGCGACCGTTCGCTCTTGCCTCGGCCCGGTCGCAGCCCGGCTGACCTACAGGGGCAGGTCGCCGGTGGCCGTCCGCGTCGACCCGTGATCCTTGTAGGCGGCGATCGTGCGCTGTGCGATCCGCATCTGATGCACCTCATCGGCTCCGTCGGCGAACCGGGCCCACCGAGCGTGCTGGTACATGCCCGCCAGCGGCGTGTCCGTCGAATAGCCGAGGGCCCCGTGCACCTGGATCGACCGGTCGATGATGCGGTTGAGCGCGTTGGCCACGAAGTGCTTGGCCATCGACACCTCGCTCTTGAAGTCGAGCTTGTGGTCGATCCGGTAGGCGGCGTGCAGCACCATGAGCTTGGCCTGGTAGAGCTCCATCGCCGAGTCGGCGATCATCCACTGGATGCCCTGCTTCTCCGCGAGCAGCGACCCGTGTGCGAAGCGGTTCAGCGAGCGGTCGACCATCATGTCGAGCGCCGTCTCGGCCTGGGCGATCCAACGCATGCAGTGCGCTAGCCGGGCCGGGCCGAGCCGGTACTGACCCAGCATGTGGCCCTGGCCCCGCCCGCCCAGCATGCGGTCATCGGGCACCCGGAGGTCCTCGATCCGGATCTCGGAGTGGCCGGTCGAGCCGTGCATGGTCTCGATCTGGCGGACCTCCGTCCATCCCTCCGAGGGGATGTCGACGATGAACGCCGTGTTGCCCGCCTGGGGCAGCTCGGGGTCGTCCTCGGTGCGGGCGATGAGGATGGCGAAGCTGGCACGGTGGGCGTTCGAGATGAACCACTTGTGGCCGCTGATCACCCACTCGTCGCCGTCCTGGTAGGCATGGGTGCGGATCAGCGTGGGGTCCGAGCCCGCCACCTCGGGCTCGGTCATGGCGAAGCAGCTCATGGCCCGCCCCTCGCACAGCGGGCGCAGGTAGCGCTGCTTCTGCTCCTCGGTGCCCCAGTGCAGCAGCGTGTGCATGTTGCCCTCGTCCGGCGCCTGGCAGTTGAAGACCCACGGGCCGTACGTCGACTTGGCCGCCTCGGCCTGGACCATGGCGAGCTCGACGTGGCCGAGGCCCATGCCGCCCCATTCCTTCGGCATGTGCGGGAGCCACAGGCCGGCCTCCTGGGCCGCCGCCCGCATCTCGAGGAGGATCTTGATGTAGTCGGCCCGCTCGATCTCGTCGCGGTCGCCGATGCGAGCCTCGCCCGGGTTGACGACGTCGTCGACGAACGAGCGCACTCGGACGCGGATGTCCTCGAGCTCCGGGGTGAGGGTGAAGTCGATGGTCATGGCGGGGTCAGCCTCCTGCGGCGTGCACGTCGGACAGGGTGTTGCGGTCGGAGCCGACGGCCAGGGCGCGCTCGGCGTCGCGGCGGCGGGTCTCGTCGGACAGGGGTGCGGCCAGCAACCCGGCGACCAGGTCGACCAGGTGGCTGACGAACAGTCGATCGTCGGTGTGGGGCGCGGACCGTGCCCGCCGCGCGAGCTCGACGGCCGCGAACCGCATTGCCACGAAGCGCCGGTGCAGCCGGGTGGCGTCGTTGTCGAGCAGGCCGGCGACCAGGATCCGCCAGCGGTAGATGCTGGAGGCCGGGTCGTCGAGCGCCGCAGGGTCGATCACCGGGCGGGGCCGGTTCATGAGGTCGGCCATGATCTGCAGGTAGGCGGGCCCACCGTCGCCGTCGCCCAGCATGGCGGCGTTGGGCCGGACGAGCGCCCCCGCCAGTGCCCTGAGGTCGGCGCGGCCGTCGGCCTCGTAGGCGTCGAGCATGGCGTGCCGGCGGGCCTCCACCGCGTGGTGGTGCTTGGCGAGGACGGCCCGCAGCAGGCCGTCCCGGCCGCCGAAGTGGTACTGGAGGGCCGAGGCGTTGCGGGCGCCGGCGGTGCGGTTGATCTCACGCAGGCTGACGCCCTCGATGCCGTAGGTCGCGAACAGCACCTCGGCGGCGTCGATGAGCCGCTCGGCGGTCGTCGTCGCGGCGGTCTCAGACATTCGTATTAGAGGTTAGACCAACCGCATTGCCGCCCGGCCATCGAGGCCTCGGACCCGTCCCGGACCACCGGCGTAGCGTGACGGGCGATGGTCGTCCGGCTGCAGTTCGTTCCCGGCGGCGAGCCGGGCGGCCTGCTCGACCTGCCGTGGAGCACGCCACTGGCCGCCTGGGACGACCCTCGGCTGGTCGACATGGTCCACGGCACGAGCCGCCACGTCGTCCGCTTCGTGGCCGACGGCGGCCGCGTCTTCGCACTCAAGGAGACCACCGAACGCGAGGCCCGCCGCGAGTACGGCATGCTCCGGCGGCTCATCACCGAGGGGCTGCCCGCCGTGCAGCCCGTTGGGGTGGTGACCGGACGGCAGGGGTCGAGTGCGGAGCCGCTGGCGGCGGTGCTGATCAGCCGTTACCTCGACTTCTCGCTGCCGTACCGTTACCTGTTCGCCCAGGAGCGGCGCCCCGACCTCCCGGGTCTCCTGATCGACGCCGGCGTGGTGCTCCTGGTGCGCCTGCACCTGGAGGGGTTCTTCTGGGGCGACTGCTCGCTCTCGAACCTGCTGTTCCGTCGGGATGCCGGTGCGGTCATGGCGTACCTCGTCGACGCCGAGACCGCCGAGCGGCGCGACGAGCTGCCCGACGGCATGCGGGCGAACGACATCGACATCGCGCGGGAGAACATCGCCGGCGGGCTGCTCGACCTGCAGGCGAGCGGGGACCTCGGCGCCGAGATCGACGTGTTGGACGTCGCCGACCAGTTCGAAGACCGCTACCACGCGCTGTGGGACGAGCTCACCGGCGCCGAGGAGCTCTCGCTCGACGATCGGCATCTCATCGACCGCCGCATCCGGCGCCTCAACGAGCTGGGCTTCGACGTCGACGAGCTGCTCGTCGAGCACGACCCCGAGGGCTACCACTTGCGCGTCCGCCCCGTGCTGGTGGAGGAGGGACACCACGCCCGGGAGCTACGGCGCCTGACGGGCCTGGCGGTACAGGAGAACCAGGCCCGCCGCCTCCTGAACGACATCGCCGCCTTCGGGGCCTCGATCAGCCGCGACGCCGAGATCCCCCAGGCCGTGGTTGCGGCCCGTTGGCTCGCGGAGGTCTACGAGCCGGTGATCGCTCGGGTTCCCGGCGCGCTGCGCGGGCGCCTCGAGCCCCCGGAGCTGTTCCACGAGCTGTTGGAGCACCGCTACTACCAGTCGGAGCGGGCGGGCCAGGAGGTCTCCATCGACGACGCGTTGCGCTCCTACCTCGACTCGGTGCTGGCACACCGCCGCGACGAGCAGACCGTGCTGAGGGAGGCGTGATCACGCGACCGTGAACCTCTACCTGAGGATGAGGTCGCTTGGGGGTGGGTGCGGGCTACTTGGCGGCGGCGAGCTTGTAGCGGGCGTACTCCTCGACCCGGGCCAGGTGCGCCGGGCTGCGGAGGAACCGATCGCTCAGGTCCACCAGGTCCTCGCCTTGTTCGCGCCACCGGAGCACCCGCCGCTCGATGGGACGGAGCAGGTCATGGGGGAGCGGCGGGTTGCCACTCCGGTCGAGGCCGGCCAGGAACCGCACTTGCGCCGCCCAGCGCTCGCTCCGGCGGAAGCGGTGGCCGATCTCCGCGTCACCCACACCGGCCTGGGCCCAGCGCAGGACCCGTCGCTCCACCGGCCGCAGGCGATCGTTGCTGACCATATGTCCTCCTCGACGTGTGGCAGCCAGGTTACGCCGACGCGCCCGGACGCGTCCTCGGGAGGCCTGCCGCCGCGGGTGCAGGCTCCAGCAGGGTCCAGCGGTAAGGTCGCTGGCCGTGTTGCGACGGAGGAGGACACCGGAGGCCGCGGCACTGAGGGCAGAAGTCGATCTCCACGCCCTCACGTGACGAGACCGAGAGTTGGACGTCGCACACGGGGCACTTCATGACGAGCGACTCTATCGGTCGGCCCTAGGGTTCGATGCGGGCGCGTGCGCGTAGGGTCGCGCCCACACCACCCGCTGGAGCCGCCGGTGTTCCTCGTGCGCCGCCCTTCGGACGCCGAGCTGTCGCAGATCGCAGCCAACGTGGCCGACGCGCCCTACACGTACGACGAGGTTGCTGCCACCGCCCATCCGGATCAGCTGCCGGAGGGCTACCACCGCGTGCATGCCGCCCGTGTGGTCGGCGCTGGGGCTGAGGCGTTCGCGGCCGCGGTCGACGGCGTCCGCCGCTGGCAACTCCACCGCCGCCAGGGTTACCGGGTGGCGCCCGGCGACCCACCCGTCGAGGTCGGCACCGTGGTCGCGGTCGACGTGCCGCTGGCTGCCCTCCATGTGATCGCTACGTGCCGCATCGCCTGGGTGGTCGACGAGCCCGACCGATTCGGCTTTGGCTACGGGACCCTGCCGATCCACCCGGAGAGCGGCGAGGAGGCGTTCGTGGTGGAGCGGGACCCGCACGACGCTGCGGGCACGGCGCGGCTGGTCATCAACGCGTTCTCGCGACCGCGGCATCCCCTGGTGCGGCTGGCGGGACCGCTGGCGCGCCGGCAGCAGGCGCGGGCAACGCAGGGCTACCTCGACGCGCTGGTCGCCCATGTGCGCGAGGTGCTTGCCTGATGGTGGTGCGCCTGTCGACCGACAGACGTTCAGGGAGGGCCTCAGCACGCTCCGCGGTGTCGCCCACCCGGCACCGACGCGACCCCTAGCCTCGGCTCCGATGGGCAGGCAGGCAGTGCATCACGTATCGGCTGAACAGGTCGTTGCCTTCCGCGTCGCCGCTCACAACCTGAACGAGCGCCTGCCCAAGGACGGCGTCATCGATGCGGCCGGCGTCTGCGGCGTGCAGGACACCCCGCCCGGCAACGCCGGGGTGGCGCTCGCCGCCCGGGTCGCCGGGTTCACGCCCATGGCGCTGGAGGATGCCCTCCTCGACGACCGGTCGCTGCTGCGCTTCCTGGGTCCTCGAGGCGCCGCATACATCGTGCCCCGGGCCGACGCCACGGTGTTCGGGCCGGGGGCGCTGGCGGCGGACGAGGCATCGCTGCGCGAGCAGCTGTCGGGATCGTGGCCGCCGATCGACGCCGCCGGCTGGACCGCCCGGGAGGCGCTGTCCATGGTGCTCGGCGTGCTGGCGGCCGTGGTCGCCGACGGGGAGTCTCGGACCAAGGGCCAGCTGAGCGAGGCGCTCCATGGCCGGTTGCCGGCCGAGCTGGAACCGTGGTGCGAGGTGTGCGACGTGCACCACGTCCCTGACCAGTTGCTGCGGCTTGCCGGCACCGCCGGGGTCTACTGCTACGGCTGGCCCCAGGGCGCTCGCCAGACGCTCATGGGCACCGACATCTGGCTGGGTGGGCCACTAGGCGGAGACGTCGCCATCGCCCGGATCGAGTTGGCGCGCCGCTTCGTGCACGCGTACGGGCCGGTCACGCCCGTCCACTTCGCCGGGTGGACCGGCATCGGCGTGGCCGAGGCCCGCCAGCGGTTCGTGGATCTGGGCTCCGACCTCGTCGAGGCCAAGCTCGATGGGTCCGTCGCCTGGCTGTTGGCCGACGATGCGGACATGCTGGACGATCCCCCGACGGCGTCGGGTGCCCGCCTGCTGCCGGCCGGCGATCCGTTCCTCGCGCAGCGCGACAGGGCCACCCTGCTCCCTGACAAGACGGCCCAGCGCGCCGTCTGGCGGCCGGTCGGGGCCCCGGGTCTCGTCCTGGTCACCGGTCATCCGGTGGGAACCTGGCGCGCCCGCGGCGCGGGGAGTCAGCTCGAGGTGACGGTCGAGCCGTTCACCAAGCTCAGCGATCGCCAGCGCACGGCCATCGAGGCCGAGGCGGAGCTCGTCGCACCGTTCCACGGGCGCGAGGAGGCCACCGTCACGTTCGCCGATTAGGCATGCGAGCACCGCGGCGGGGCCGGACCGGCCTCTCGCCCGAACGGGCCGCCGATGGGGTGCCCGCTATGGTTGTCCTCTTCCGGCGGCGTGGCCGAGTGGTTTAGGCAAGGGCCTGCAAAGCCCTGTACAGGGGTTCGATTCCCCTCGCCGCCTCCAACAACTGCGCTGGGATGCCGGCGATGGTTCGGGCTTCCCTTGCCCCAGCGGTGTCGCAGGGCCCTGGCGCGGTTGGCCCTCCCGCCGGACGGGAAGTTACCTGGGGTAACCGCTTGCGGAGCTCATGGAGCCGACCATGTCAGGGATCGCGATCATCACCGAGGCGTGCATCGACGTGAAGGACCGCGCGTGCGTCGACGTTTGCCCCGTGCAGTGCATATACGAGCTGGACATGTCGAAGGGGATGCTGTTCTCGGAGGACGAGGCTGGCAGCGGCACCGTCGAGAACACCCACATGCCGAACCAGGACGCGGTGGCGATCTTCGGAGACAGCCTGCTGTATGTGAACGCCGACGAGTGCACGTCCTGTACCGCCTGCTACCAGGACGACGTGTGCCCGGTGGGGGCGATCTACTCGGAAGAGGACGTGCCAGACGGCTCGCCGAACACCTCGTACAACTCGGCCGATCCCAACAAGGGGCACGATCACAGCTTTTTCATCCAGCTGACCCGCGACGTGTTCGCCGACTAGCGGAGACCCTTCGGTTGAGTTGAAGGTGATTGCGAGCTCAACGGCACTCAATTGCACGATCGACGGGTAGCCTCGGGATCCGGTCGTCACAAGGACGGCCTGCAAACGTGAGAAGAGCAAATCCGTGACAACTGGAACTGTGAAGTTCTTCAATTCCGAGAAGGGCTTCGGCTTCATCTCGCGCCAAGGCGGCGACGACGTTTTCGTGCACTACTCGAACATCCAGGGGAACGGCTACCGGTCCCTCGACGAGGGGCAGCGCGTCGAATTCGACGTCGCCCCCGGTCGCAAGGGTGAGGAAGCGCAGAACGTGCGCGTCATCTGACGCGCTCCACCACACCACCCTGGAGCCGCCGGTCCAACCGGCGGCTCCGTCGCGTCGGGCCATTAGAGGAACGAGCGCCGCACGGCCGGCGCCAGGAAGTGAACGACCCGAGCCATGACGTCGGTGTCGCCGGACGGCTGTGTGGAAACGCTGCGGCCTCCGTCCGCGGCGGGTTCTGCCTGCGGTGACGGCGGCCACGTCTACCGTGGCGTCCATGAAGATCTTGGAAATCGCACCCGCGCTGCACGGCGCCAAGATGCAGACCTCGCGGGGCACCTTCCCGGTCGTCGTCTGGGCTCTTGTGGAGAACGACGATGGCAGCGACGACGTGATCGGTCTCGCGGTTGGCGGCCCGGGCGACCGTGCGCTGCTCCGACCTGACCCCGACACCTTCGAGTCCTACAGCCAGACAGGTTGAGCGCGTCGGTCCAGACGACCGGCTCAGCAACGGTCGCGCCCCAAGTCGACGTTTGGTGCACCTCACCCTCGGGGGTGGCGAGGCGCTCAGGCCCGCGAGTGTCGCAGGGCTGAGCGCTTGATCAGCGCCGCCCGTCGGCCCCGGTCAGCCGTCCTTGGTTCCCCGGACTGATCCCTTCGCGGTGTTCGTCGCTGCCGACGAGCAGGTCGAGCAGCTCACCGATGGTGCGTTGACGGTTGATCGGGTCCCGCAGCGGCAGGTCGGTATGGATCCGGTACTGGTTGCGACGACCATTGCGGTCTTTGACGACGTAGCCGGCGTCCACGAGGTCGCTGACGATGGCGTGGGCTCTGCGCTCGGTGATCCCCACGGTTGTGGCGATGTCACGGAGGCGCACTCCGGGATCGGCGGCGATGCAGAGCAGAGCCCGGGCGTGGTTCGTGAGGAAACTCCAACTTCCCATGAAGACACTATAACCACTATTCCAGAAACAGATTGCATGTTTTGGGGGCTCACCGGTGTAGCCTCTGTGGCAGACGCCGGAGCTGGCTGTCGTCGACAGCAAGTGCCCAGCCGCAGAGGACGGAACACACTATGGAGATCCTGGCTCGCGGTCATCGTCGGCGTTGGCCTTGGGTTCCGCAGTCGGCAGGCGCCACGCGCGCACTGGTCGAGTCCCACTCCCAGCGGGCGCCCGGCGATGCTCAACCACCGCCTCGACAATGCGGGCGGTGCCGCTTGATGTTCGAGGGTGATCCCACTCTCTACGCGCCAGCTATGCCGGGCTGGTGGGTGTGCCCGCCTTGTCGAGCCGCGCTGTTCGGTCCGAATGCGGCCCGAACGAGTTAACCCCTCGCCGTCGGATCGCCTGCGCGTCTCGACGACCGACGCATCGACGCCAGTCCCCGGCTGTTCCCGCGCCGGCTCCGATCCGAGATGACGCCTTCTAGCCGCGGCGCGGGGTTGGAGGTCGCGCAGCGTGTGTGGCAGCGCAGCCTCGAGCTGGCTGGCCCCGGCTGCCATCTCCACCTATCCGACCAGGCGCTCGCACTCGCACGCACGGCGGGTCACGGACCAGACACGATGACCCACGCCCTGCGTCTCGGACGCTCCCAAGCGCGCCACCCGTCAAGCGACGACGCGACCCGCCGCGGCGTTCGGCTCCTGGAGCGAGCTATCGACTACCTGGGGGTCAGAGCGCTGTCGGGCGAGATCACCAGAACCGGGCCGCGCCGCGCCGCGACCCCAAAGGCCCAGGTTGCGCTCCGAGTCATTCGCGAAGGCCAGCACACACGACAGACAACGACCGAGGAACGGTGCCCACGCCGCCCGAACGACAATCGTCGCCCCTGACCGAATCGTGGCCACCCCAGCCGGTTCCACCCCCCGAGCCGGTCCCACCCGCCGAGCCGGTCCCACCCGCCGAGCCGGTCCCACCACCCGAACCGATGCGCCCGCGCATCCTTCGATCACACGGTTCGCGGGCGTCGCCCTGGCCGACATGAGGGGGCGAAGCATGCCGAGTTCAACTGATGCTTGGTCGGGTGACGACGATCTGTCCCGGCAGCGGCGCAAGCGGGAAGCGCGACTCCTCGATCGGGAGGTCCCTGATTTCCCCGGTGTCACCGTGGCAGACGTCGTCGCTGACGTCCTCGCTGCGGGGAACGAGGGTCACTCTGCGCTCGACGTACCCAGCTACCTCGCGGGATGCGGCCACACATCGACGACGATCAACACCGTCGTCGATTACCTGCAACGCCAGCGGCCACCCCTTGATGCGGCCGGTCCGTCGGGGCACGACCGCATGCTGTGACTGACAACGCTGCTCATGACCAGCCCAGTCTCGGGCGTTCCCAGGTTCACCGCGTGGAGTCGCTGCCTCGGCCCGATGGACCGCCCACGCCGTCGTTGCCGGCGATGCCGGGATTCTCGTGGTGGCCGCGGCCGGCTGGCCTGCGTTTTCATGCCGGCGCCGGGGCCCGAACCGGCGTCCGGAAGCGCAGGATGCCGGCACATGCGAACGCTGGAACGCGGACGGCGCCGGGGCGGACGAACATCGGCGGCGGTGACCGAGCGCAAGCGGACCGTTCCGCCGGCTGTGCGCGAGGCACCTTCCCGCCACCGTTAGCGCCGTGGCCGCCGAGCTGGCGGCCCTGCTCGGCGACCCACCTCAGGACCGCCAGGTCGTCCACGGGGACCTGACGGGCAACGTCTACGTCGACCGGGATGACGTGCCGGTAGTGCTGGACTGGGCCGGGCGCTGCTCTTCCGCTTGGTCGCCGAGCAGTTGGCGGCCGAACCTCGGCACGGAGCACAGCTCGGGGCGTACCGTCGGACCTTGTCGGCGCTGGATCGCACCTAGTCGCCGCGGAGGGCGTGCGGCCTCACCGTCAGGGGATGAGGACGATCTTGCCGAGGGTATGGCGCCGTTCGAGCTCGCGATAGGCCTCCCGCACCTCGGCCAGCGGGTAGGTGCGGGCGATCGGCACCTCGAGGCGGCCGGCTTCGATGAGCCCGGCCAGCTCGGCGAGCACCTCCGGGCGGGCGCCGACCATGTTGCCATCGGTCTTGGCGCCGTACCGGCCGGCGGCGGCCCAGTCGGCGATCGTGTCGATGCGTTCTGGGACGACGCCGAGGGACACCGCGAGGTCGACGTAGCCGCTGCCGAACGTGTCGATGAAGGCGTCCACTCGCCCACCACTGGCATCACGGATGCGCTGCTCGACGCCGTCGCTGTAGTCCACCGGCACGATGCCGCGGTCGCGTAGCCAGTCGTGGTGGGGCGGGCTGGCGAGCCCCAGCACCGTCGCGCCGGCAAGGCGGGCCAGTTGTACGGCGATGGTCCCGACCCCACCGGCCGCCCCGGACACGACGAGGGTGTCTTCCGGGCCGGGCGCCACAGCCCCGTTCGCTGCGTAGGCGGTCGCGCCCGCGACGAAGAGTGCGCCGGCCACCTCCCACGGCACGCCGGGTGGGCGGGGGACGAGGTGGTCGGCGTCGACAGCCACGAGCTCGGCCTGGCTGGCCCGATCGTGCGTGAAGCCGATCACCTCGTCGCCGACCGCCACGCCGGTTACACGGGCTCCCACCTCGTCGACGACCCCTGCAAGATCGCTTCCCTGCCCCGACGGGAAGGTCGCCGGCCAGCGCTCGTGCATCAGTCCCTTGCGGATGGCGGCCTCGCCGGGGTTGATCCCGGCGGCCCAGACCCGCACGACCGCCTGTCCCGGGCCGGGGACCGGACGGGGAACGTCGACCACCTCCAGCACATCGACATCGCCATAGCGGTCGAACCTGACGGCCTTGGGCATGACGCGCCTCCTTTGAGCGGGACGTCCGACGAGATCTTGCCTCGGCCTGTCCACCGATCCGGTACGCCGGGCGTCTGTACGGGCGTCCCTGGCGGACGGGGACGGAGGAGGATTTGGCGATGCGGAAGTTCTTGGTCCTGGCGATGGCGGCGCTTGCCCTGCTCACCGGCATCGCCCTTCCCGTGGCGGCGCGCGGCTCGGCCGCTCCCTTCTGCGGCATTCGGTGGGGATCACTGCCCAAGCAGGACTCCCACTACACGACGGCAAACATCACGAACCTGCGGGCGGGGCGACATGCATGCTTCGACCGCCTCGTGATCGATCTCGGGCCGCGTGAGCCAGGCTGGCCCGGCCCGGACGCGAACGGCTACCAGGTGCGCTATGTGGGCCAGTTCACGAGCGACCCCTCGGACCGGCCGATCGCGCTCGCCGGCGGTGCCGACCTGTCGATCGTCGTGCATGCGCGGGCGACCGACGGCAACGGCAGGGCGACGTACCGGCCGGCCAACCGGACACAAGCGGTCAACGTGGCCGGCTTCTCGACGTTCCGGCAGGTCGTCTTCGACGGCACCTTCGAGGGGCAGACCCAGATCGGGCTCGGGGTACGCGCCCGCCTGCCGTTCCGGGTGTTCAGCCTGGCCGGCCCTGGTGCGGGCTCCCGCCTGGTGATCGACGTCGCCCACCGCTGGTAGGCGCGCGGGCCCGCCGCGGCATGGGGTCGGCGGGGACGGCCGCCCCCACGCTGCGCGCACGGAAGGGCCGCCGAGCCCGGCGGCTAACGACAGGCCGCGAGCGTCCCGTTGAGCCGCGATGGGTTCAGGCGCCGGCGATCAGCTCCTCGTAGCCCGCCGCCAGGTCGTAGAGGGCCGCCTTGCCGTCGCCCCGGAACGACGTGCCATGCATGGTGGCGAGCGTTGTGGGGCTCAGGTCGCCGAGCTGCCGCAGGGTCGCGGCGGTGTGGGGTGCGAGTGAGCTCTGATGGAACATCTGCTCGGCGGCCAGCGCGGGCTCGACCACGTCGCTGGTGGTGATGGCCGGGCCTGCCCCGACCTGGCTGAACAGATCGCCGCACAGCAGGGTGCCGGTCGCTTCCTCGTACAGCAGCTGCGCCTCCCAACCGTGGGGCACGTGGGGCGTCGAGACCTGCCTGACCCGCTTGCCGCCTAGGTCGATCACCTCGCCCTCGTCCAGCGCCCGGGGTGGACGATCGCAGAGGTCGTTGAGGGAGATGTCGCACCCGAGGGCGCCGTGGGCAACCTGGCTGTCAGGCGCGGCCGTGAGCCACATGTTCATCGAGCCGCATTCGTCCGCCTCGACGTGGCCGAACGTGATCCAACGCAGGCCCTCGACCGGCACGACCGTGGCGACCGCCTCGGCCACGAGGGGGAACATCCCCCGCGGGCCGGTGTGGAAGAGCAACGGCTCATCGGCCTTGACCAGGAACTGGTTGAAGGTGAAGCCCTCCGGGCTCACCTCGGGGACATATGTCGCGATCCGATAGATGTCGTCGGCGATCTCATCAACCGTGGGTTGCATGGGTTCCATGCCCAGATGGCGTTCAACCGGGCCCGATCTCGTTCAGTCAGGACTGAACAATCCAGCGAACCTTGTCGGCGGGGTCGGGTTCGTAGGCGCAGTACAGGCCCGTGCGGAGGCGGCGATCGAGCACCCCGCCCGCGCCGGGCATGGCGTCGACCAGCTTGGCGACCGCCGTCCGTAGCGCCCGGGTGACGTTCAGTCGGGCCCTCTCGGCCGCCGACGCCGCCCGCCGCCCCCGACCACCCAGGCCGAACGCGTGGGCCAGCTGGGCGACCAGCTGGTCGAGCTCGGCCTGTTTGGCCTCGGCGGTGTCGAGCAGGCCGGCAGCCAGCGCCTCGTCGGCCTCCGCCCGCAGCTGCTCGACTCGGTGCCGGTAGGCGGCGCGGGCTCGGGCGTCCAGCACCTCGCCGGCGTCGCCTAGCGCTCGCCGGTCGGGCCCTCCTGCGGGGGCCGTCCCCTCGGCACGGTCGACCAGGTCGAGCGCGTGCCGCTCGACGCCCGGGCGCGCCACGAGCTCCGCCAGGTAGCGGAGGCCCTTGGTGTCCGCCATTCGGACGCTGGATCCACCGGACGACACGACCCACCACTTCCCGTCGCGGGCCAACGCGGCGGTCTCGGCTGCCGCACCACCGGTCGACAATGATCGACCGAGGCGTTCGAGCAGGGACGCGTCGTCGGGGCCCAGCACCACGTCCAGGCCCGCGAGAAGGGCGGCAGCGGCCTGGGCGTCGAGCGTCGCCGCTGCCCGCCCGCCGGACCGATCACGCAGGCGGGCAAGTTCCAGCAGCAGCATGGCGCGAAGCCACGGAAGCCGGGCGGCGTCCAGCCGGTCGACCGCCGCCTCCAGTTCGGAGATGGCGCTTCCCGGATCGCCGGCCGCCGCCAGCGCCCGGGCCCGGGCGGCAGCGGCGCGGGCCTGCAGCGCCGGCAGGTCGAGGCCGCGGGTTCGCGCGCTCAGGTCAGCGCTGGTCGCGGTACCCGCACCCACGTCGCCTCTTGCCAGCTCCGCGTCGACCAGGACGGTCAGCAGCTCGACCGCCCGCAGGCGATCGTCACCGATGACCCGAAGGCCGCGAAGGGCGGCGGCGCGGGCCAGGTCGTGGTCGCCGCGGGCGAGATGGAGGCGAGCCGCGGGCAGGAGCGCCTGCACCGCCTGGTCCTTCCCCAGCAGGAGCGTCTCCGCCTCGGCCAGGCGGCCCTGGCGGATCCGCAGATCGGCCAGGGCGATGTCGGGGTGCCAGCTGGGCGTGTGCATGGCGGCCTCGAAGCTCGCCTTGGCCCGGGTGAGGACGCCCTCCGCCTCAGTCCATCGGCCCAGCTCCACCAGGAGCGTCGCCTGGACGCTGTCGCAGTGGCTGGACAGGAACACCGTGGGACCCGGGGCGAGGGAGATCAGCCCATGCCGGCGGAGCAGGTCGGTCCACGACCCCGCCCTGTCGAAGTCGGCGGCGAAGTAGCAGGCGGTGAAGAAGGAGCACACCGACTTGGCGGCCGTCGCAGTGTCGTCCGCCGGACCGCACGCCAGCGCCATCGCCTCGTCGAGCAGGGCCATGCCCTCGCTGACGCGTCCCGCCTGCACGTGGGCCAGGCCGGCGTCCGCCAGGGCCTTCGTCTCGAGGTTGACGTCCCCGAAGCGGCGGGCGCGATCGAGCGCCAGCTCGGCGGCGGCCTGCAGCTCGGCCGGGTCGTCGACGTCGCAGCCCATCGCCGCCACCGCTACCCACCCCTGCTCGAGGCACGGCGGCTCGGTCTCGACGAGGCGGCGGGCCCGGGCGAACCAGGCGCGGCTCGCCGTGAGGTTGCCCATGGCGTTGGCCAGCGTGTCGCCCAGGCGGACGCAAGCCATCGCGGCCCGGCGCTTGTCGTCGGCGGCCGTGAAGCCCCGAATGGCGCCCGAGAGGTGGGCCACCGCGGCCTCGACGTCGGCGCGTGCTATGGCCTCGTCCGCCAACTCGAGCGCTCGTTCCGCTGCATCGACGCCCGCCATGCCGCCACGATTACAGCCGAGTGCCCGCCGAGGGCGCTACGGCACCGGCCGAGGGCCGCCGAGTTGGACATCGGGGCGTGAGTCGCGCCGGGAGCGGCCCCCGCGCCCCGGGCCCCCATCCGGGCCGATACCGTTCCGGACGCGACCCGGGCAGGCGGTGCCCGGGAGGAGAAGGAGGGCGTCCTGGGCGGGAGCCGGCCTCTGCCATTCGGTCTGGTCACGTTGCTCATGACCGACGTCGCAGGGTCAACGCGGATGTGGGAGGAGCGGCCCGACATCGCCGGTGCCGTCATGGAACGGCACGAGTCGTTGATCCGCGCCTGCGTTGACGAAGCCGGTGGGGCGCTCATCCGGAGCAAGGGGGAGGGCGACTCCACCTTCTCGGCGTTCGCGGATGCCTGCGGGGCCGCGATGGCCGGGGTCGAGGTCCACCGGGCACTGGACAGCGAGCCCTGGCCGGACGAGGGGGCCATCCGCGTTCGGGCCGCGATCTACACCGGCGAGGTCGAGTTGCGGGATGGCGACTACTACGGCACCCCGCCGAATCGTTGCGCCCGGTTGCGCGCCGCGGCCCACCCTGGACAGACCGTGTGCTCGGAATCGACCGAGGCGCTCCTGGCGGGGCTCACGGACGAGATCGTCCGAACGGACCTCGGGCTGCACCGACTCCGGGACGTCGCCCGTGCCGAACGGGTCTACCAGCTCGCCCATCGCGACCGGCCAACCGAGTTTCCTCCGCTTCGCACGCTGGCAGTCCGGCAGAACCTGCCGGCGGAGCGAACTCGCTTCGTCGGCCGCGACGTCGACGTCGCCGCGGTGCGAAAGCAGCTCGAGGTGGGCCGCCTGGTCACGTTGACCGGGGTCGGTGGCTCCGGGAAGACGCGGCTGGCGATCAGGGCCGCGTCCGGCTTGCTCGAGCAGTTCCCGGACGGTGTCTTCTTCGCTGATCTCGCACCGATCTCCGATCCGGCGGTCGTCGCCGGCGCCGCGGCGGCCGCCGTCGGCTTCGCCCGCATGTCGCTGGGAACCGGATCCGGGCGGCCGGCCAGCGAGCTGGTCGACTTCCTGTCGACCCGCGAGGTCCTGCTGGTCCTCGACAACTGCGAGCACGTGATCGATGGCGCCGCCGGGCTGGTCGACGAGATCCTCGAACGTTGCCCGGCGGTGGCGGTGTTGGCCACGAGCCGCGAGGCGTTGGGGGTGCAGGGCGAGCAGGTCCATCCGGTCTCGCCCTTGCCTTTGCCGGGAGACGACCTGTCCGAGATCTCGGATGCCGTCCAGCTGTTCTGTGAGCGCGCCGCCACCGTGCGACCGGACTTCGTGCTGTCCGCGCACAACGTCGCCGACATCGCCGAGATCTGCCGGCGGCTCGACGGCATCCCCCTGGCGATCGAGCTCGCAGCGGCCCAGATGCCCCAGTTCTCTCCACACCAGCTCGTCGAGCGCCTCGGCGACCGGCTGCACCTGTTCGCGGGCGGCCGTCGGCAGCCCGACCGCCAGCGATCGCTCCAGGGGGCGCTCGACTGGAGCCACGACTTGCTCACGGACGACGAACGGACCGTGTTCCGGCGGCTGGCGGTGTTCCCTGGCAGCTTCACGCCACACGCCGCGGTGACCGTGAGCGGGGACCCGGCAGAGTTCGAGCCGCTCCTGTCGCTCCTCCGCAAGTCGCTGATCGTCACCGATGACGACGGCACGGACAGGCGGTACCGCATGCTCGAGACCGTGCGGGCCTACGCAGCGTCGCGGCTCGCCGAGTCCGGCGAGGAGCAGGGCGTCCGCGATCGTCACCGCGACCACTTCCTCGCCTGGGCGGAGGCGATACCGCCCGAGCTCACGTACCTCGACCCCGACGGTGTGGTCCGCCGGGAGCAGCACAACCTGCGGGCCGCCCTCACCTGGTCGGGCCTCGACGAGCGGTGGGATCTCGTTGGCCGCTTGGCCGGCACAATGAATCGCGTCTGGATCGGCGACGTCCAGGACGGGCGCCGTTGGCTCGCCGCGGCGATGGGCGGGCTCGACGACCTCGTCCCCGAGCACCGGGTTCGTGTCCTCGCGGTCGCCGCCCACGTCGCGGTGCTCGCCATCGAGGCCGGCGACGGCGAGCTCGCCCGCCGGGCGGCGGCGGCCGATGAGCGGCCGGGCGTGTGGTCATCGCTGGCCCAGGGCCTGCTGTGCCTCAACCATGGCCTCCGCGGCTTCCTCAGCAAGGACGTGAGCGATGCCGCCGCTGCCGAGCGAGCGGGCCGGCGGGCCGTGGACCTGGCCCCGGAGCCGTTGAGCCGCGGCCTGGCGTGGTTCTGGGTGGGTCAGGCACGCGTGCTCCTCGGTGACCTCGATGCCGCCGTCATTGCGCTGGAGCAGGGATCGGTCGATGTCGTGCCGGGAGGGGACATGTCGATCGTGTGCCTGGCGCTCCTGGCCGGGGTGCGGCACCTCAGAGGTGAGCACGACGAGGCGCTGGCCGTCGCAACCGACGTCCTCGAGCGGTCGCACTCCTACGAGCAGAGCGGCTTGTGGGCCTGGGCCCTGTACACATCGCTGCCCTACGCACTCGAGCTGGGCCATGGGGGCCGGCACGCCGAGGCCGTCGACTTCCTGCGGGACCTTCTCGAGGACAACGCCGTGCCCGCCACACCGGGCGTCATGACGTCGGTCGTCGTCGTGTTGGCCGCACTCGCCCTTCTGCGGGGTGATCGCGACGCCGCCGGGATCCTCCTCGACTACGCCGGGAACGCGATCATGACGTCCGGCGTCCGCACCCCCGTCGATCTCGCGCTCTATTCCGAGTACCTCCGTCGCTACGGCGAGGCCGGCGACGGCGTCGACGCGAACCATCGCGCCCGGACCGCGACCATGACGGTGTCGGACGCCCTCGCGCTCGGGCTCAGGGACACCCGGCCATCAGCATAATGATGCAGAGTACAGTGGGGGCATCCGGCAACGTGGGGGAAGCGATGTCAGACGCACTGGACCGTGTGCTCGACCACCTGGCCATCCGGGAGCTCACGGCGCGGTACAACCGGGCGTTCGATGACGTCGACTCGGAGGCGTGGGCCGACACATTCACTCCGGACGGGGTGATGGACTATGGCGGCGCACCCATCTCGGGTCGCGACGCCCTGATCAAGATGTCCCAAGCCACCGGCTACGGCTTCGTCCACATCACCACCGACCCCATCATCGAGGTCGATGGCGACCGCGGCACCCAACGCTGCACCGTGATCATCGCCAACCGGAGCGAGGCGCGCGATCGGGTCGGCATCGCCATGACCGGGCGGTACGAGGACGAGCTGGTCCGCACGCCCGACGGGTGGCGGTTCAAGCGGCGCAAGGCCATCCTCGATGTCGACCCCGGCGGCTGACTGCAGGCCAGCATGACGATCGACGGCACCGCGGCGCTCGTGACCGGTGGGTCCAGCGGGATCGGCCAGGCGATCGTGCGCCAGCTCCGCAATGCGGGCGGCCGTGTCGCCGTGCTCGACGTCGAGGCACGCGACGGCGACGGCGACGTGGCGCTGGCGTGCGACGTGGCCGACGAGAAGTCGGTGGTCGAGGCCGTCGCCACCGCCACCGACCGCCTGTCCGGCCTCGACCTCGCGTTCCTCAACGCCGGCGTCGGTGGGCTGGCCCCGCTGCTGGCCATGACCGCCGACGAGTGGGACCGGACCCACGACGTGAACCTCCGGGGAACCTTCCTGTGCCTCCGTGAGTGCGGCCGGGCGATGGTCGCATCCGGTACCGGCGGGTCCATCGTGATCACCGGCTCGGTGTCCGGGTTCCTCGCCGACCGCAACATGGCGCACTACAACAGCTCCAAGGCAGGCGTGGTCCAGCTCGCCCGGATCGCCGCGGCCGAGCTCGGCCCCCGGGGCATCCGGGTGAACGTCATCGCCCCGGGCACGACGGACACGCCGCTGTTCGCCCGGACCGACGCCGTGGCCGGGTACCGCGAGGCGTTGACGGCCCGCACACCACTCGGTGCCGTGGGGAGCGCCGACGACGTGGCCGCCGCGGCCATGGCCCTGGCCCAGCTGCGGTGGGTGACCGGCCAGGTGCTGGTGGCGGACGGCGGCGTGTCCCTGCGCAGCCCGATCGACATCGCCGAGTTCCTGGCGCCCACGGCCTCGGACGCCGCCGCCAGGACGGCAGGAGCGCGCCGGTGAGCGTGCCCGCGGACCGGTCGGACAGCCTCGACGTCAGCCTCGACGTCGTGGTGGTGGGGGCCGGGTTCGGCGGGCTCTACGCCCTCCACCGGCTGCGCGGCCTCGGGCTCTCGGTTCGGGTCTACGAGGCCGGCTCGGGCGTGGGCGGCACCTGGTTCTGGAACCGCTACCCGGGGGCCCGCTGCGACGTCGAGAGCCTCGAGTACTCCTATTCCTTCTCGCCGGAGCTGGAGCAGGAATGGGACTGGAGCGAGCGGTATGCGCCCCAGCCCGAGATCCTCCGGTACATCAACCACGTCGCCGACCGCTTCGATCTCCGGCGCGACATCCAGGTGGACACCCGGGTGACCGCGGCCGCCTTCGACGAGACCACCGGCCGCTGGCAGGTCACCACCGACCGGGGCGACGACGTGTCGGCGCGGTTCTGTGTCATGGCGACCGGCTGCCTGTCCGCCGTCACCACGCCCGACATCGACGGCCTGACCAGCTTCCGCGGGAACTGGTACCACACCGGCCAGTGGCCGCACCAGGGCGTGGACTTCGACGGGCAGCGGGTCGGCGTCGTCGGCACCGGCTCGTCGGGGATCCAGTCGATCCCCGTGATCGCGCACCAGGCGTCGCACCTGGTCGTGTTCCAGCGCACCCCGAACTTCAGCCTGCCCGCGCGGAACGAGCCGCTCGCGCCCGAAAGCCAGGCGGAGGTGAAGGCCGGCTACCGCGCGCTGCGCGACGAGGCCCGCAGCTCGTTCTCCGCCATCGCGGTATCGGCCCCGACGGAGCTGGCGCTGCAGGTCGAGCCCGACGAGCGCCAGCGGCGCTACGAGGCGGCCTGGGCGCGGGGCGGCCTGATGTCGATGACGACGACGTTCCGCGACCTCATCGTCGACCAGGCGGCCAACGACACCGCCGCAGAGTTCATCCGCTCGAAGATCAGCGAGATCGTCGTCGACCCCGACGTCGCCCGAGCGCTCATGCCGACCAACCATCCGTTCGCCACCAAGCGACCGTGCCTCGACACGGGCTACTTCGAGACCTTCAACCGCGACAACGTCACCCTGGTCGACCTGAGGGAGACACCGATCACCGAGATCGTCCCCAGCGGCATCCGCACCACCGCTGGCGTCCACGAGCTGGACTGCATCGTCTTCGCCACCGGGTTCGATGCCATGACCGGGCCCCTGCTGCGCGTCGACATTCGGGGCCGGGGGGACCGGCCACTGGGCGACAAGTGGTCCGCCGGGCCCCGGACGTACCTGGGGATCGCGGCGGCGGGCTTCCCCAACCTCTTCATCCTCACGGGACCCGGCAGCCCATCGGTGCTCAGCAACATGGTCATCGCCATCGAGCAGCACGTGGACTGGATCGCCGACTGCCTGTCGTTCATGTCAGCCAACGGGCTCGCCGCCATCGAGGCCACCGTCGAGGCCGAGGACGCATGGGTCGACCACGTCAACCAGCTCGCGAACGCCACCCTGTTCCCGAGGGCCAACTCCTGGTACATGGGCGCCAACGTGCCCGGCAAGCCGCGCGTCTTCCTGCCCTACGTCGGCGGCTTCCCGCAGTATCGCTCCACGTGTGATGACGTGGCCGCCAACGGCTACCGGGGCTTCAGGCTGACCGCCGGCCCGGCGGCCGAGCACCGGTGAGCTTGCGCTCGCCGGTGCCGCCCCTGCTCCGGCGGCTGTCGTCGGACGAGTACCGGCCTCTGCCCTGGCGGCCCGCCGACCGGGAGGCGCTGGCCCGGTTCGGCGACGCAGCCGGGGAGCAGGCGCCGCGGGTCGGCCTCGCGCCGCCGACCTACGTGAAGGACCGGCGGGGCACGGCAGCGGCGCTGCGGGCCATCGATGCCGCAGCCGGCGGCGGCTTCTACACGCTCCCTGCCGACGCCGAGGTCGACGCCGGCACCGCCGACGCCTGCTTCGGCGGGGGCAGTGGGTCGGTCGTGATCGACGTGCAGACCCATCTCGTGAACCCGGCCAGGTTCGACGGCCCTGGGGCCGCCGCACTGACCGGGTTCCTCGAGATGACCGACCCCGAGCGGTGGTCCGGGGGCGTCGACCCGGCCCGCATCTCCGCCGCCGAGTGGGCGGCACTCGTCTTCGGCGGCAGCGAGACGGCCGTTGCCCTGCTGACGTCGCTGCCGGGGCAGGAGCACGAGAACGTCCTGACCAACGCCGAGATCGCGGCCTGCCGGGAGGTCGTCGATCGCTACGCGGGCACCGGCAGGGTGCTCACCCACACGATCGTCCACCCCAACTACGGCCCGGGGGAGATCGAGGCGATGCAGGCCTGGCGCGACGACCTGCGGCCGTCCGGCTGGAAGGTGTACACGCTGTGGGACCCGCCCGAGACCGTGCCGCCCGGCCGCATGCCGACGGGATGGTTCCTTGACGACGAGGCAGTCGGCGTTCCGTTCCTCGAGCAGGTGCGAACCCTCGGGCCCAGGATCGTGTGTGCCCACAAGGGCATCGGCGGGCCTGTACCTGGCGCTGCCCCGGCCGGGTCCGACCCCCGGGACGTCGGGCCGGCGGCGGCCCTGTTCCCCGACATCACGTTCCTCGTATACCACTCGGGCTACGAGCCCGATCCCCAGGGCGAGGAGGGGCCCCACGAGGCCGACCCCGGCCGGGGTGTGAGCCGCCTGGTGGCGAGCCTCGCCGACGCCGGGATCGGCCCCGGCGCCAATGTTTATGCGGAGCTCGGGAGCACGTGGTTCCTCATGCTCCGCCGGCCACGGGAGGCCGCCCACGTGCTCGGCAAGCTCCTGCTGGCCGTGGGGGAGGACCGCATCGTGTGGGGCACCGACTCCGTCTGGTACGGCGCCCCGCAGCCGCTCATCGACGCCTTCCGCGCCTTCACGATCCCCGAGCGCCTGCAGGAGGCGCATGGCTATCCGCCGTTGACGGCCGCGGCCAAGGACAAGATCCTCGGCCTGAACGCGGCCGCCGTCTACGGCGTCGACCTGGTTGCGGCCCGCGACTCGCGTGACGCCGGCCGCGAGTGGCTGGAGGCGGCGCGCCGAGAGCTGGGCGCGCGCCTGGCGTGAGGGGCGGGCCAGACTCGGGCCCAGGATGTCGACCGGCGCCACGAAGCATCCCCGCCACCCCAACCAGCGCGACCTCGCGTCGCTGCCACCGGAGCTGCGGCGGACCACGGTCCCACAGGCGGTCCGTGCCTGGGTGGAGCGGAACGCCGGCATGCGCATCACGCGGGTCCGACGGCTGGCGGGGGCGTCGTCGACAGCCGTGCACGGGCTGTACGGGGCGGACGGGACCCGGCTGGTGTTGCGGCGCTACGTGTGGCCCGGGTTCCTGGCTGACGAGCCCGCCGCCCCCGGCCGGGAGGTCGACGCGCTGCGGTTCGGCGCCGCGCACGGGCTGCCCGTGCCGGAGGTGGTGGCGGCGGACACCACCGGCCTGGACATCGGTGACAGGGTTCCCGCCCTGCTCATGAGCTTCCTGCCCGGCCGCGCGGTGGCCGCGCCCGACGTGCACCGGCTCGCCGAGGTCGCCGCTGCCATCCACGCCACCGACCCGGCCGGCTTCGGCCACGACTACTTCCCCTGGTTCGCCGGCACGACGGTCGCACCTCCGCGAACTGCCCGTTGGCCGCGCCTCTGGGAGACGGCCATCGGGCTGTGGCACGACGCGGCGCCGGTGTACGCGCCGACGTTCATCCACCGGGACTTCCATCCCGGCAACGTCCTGTGGGCGCGTGGGCGCCTCTCCGGCGTGGTCGACTGGGCCAACGCCTGCGCCGGTCCGCGGGGCTGCGACGTGGCCACCTGCCGCGCCAACCTCGTCGACCTGGCGGGCGACCGGGTGGCCGACGACTTCCGGGCGGCCTACGAGGCGCTCACCGGCGAGGTGTTCCACCCCTATTGGGACATGGCCTGCATCCTCGAGAACGGGCCGTCCTTCTGGACCCCTGCGCAGGTGGCCGCCAACGAGCCCTACCTGGCCCGCGCCGTCGCCGCCCAGGTGGCCCTGCCCCCGGCCCCCGGTCCGAACTTGCCGCCGTTACCGCTGCCATGACAGCGCTAAGTGCGGCAACTTGGGGCAGGCGTCAGCCGAGCGTGCCGGGATCGACGTTGCCACCGCACAGCACGACGGCGATGCGTTCGTCGGGGTCGGGCGGCAGCGCACCCGCCGTCAGCGCTGCAAGTGCGGCGGCCCCCGCCGGCTCGGTCGCCACGCGCAGCGCCTGCCACAGGCGCTTCTGCGCATCGACGAGGTCGGCATCATCGACGACCACCACGCCATCCGTCCAGGCGCGGGCGGCCGCGAAGCCCAGCTCGCCGACCCGGCGCGCCCCCAGCGCATCGGCGCCGAGTCCCGCGATGTCGGTGTCGACCACCCGTCCGGCACGTAGGGCGGCATCGAGGCCCCGGCATCCTCGGGTCTCGACACCCGTCACGCGGACCGCCCCCCGGAACCAGCACGCCACGCCCCCGATGAGCCCGGCGCCGCCGACGGCGACGATGACCCGATCGATCCCCTCGGTCCCCCCGCCGGCGGCCGATGCGGCGGCCGCGGTCTGGCGCTCCAGCTCGGCCGCGAGCGTGCCGGAACCCTCGAGCATCTCGGGTTGGTCGAACGCGTGGAGGAAGCGGGCACCGGTGGCGGCGGCGTGCTCGTGGCTGGCCGCCAGAGCCTCGTCGTAGTAGCCGGGTATGACCTCGACCGTGGCCCCGAGCGCCCGCAGCCGCTCGAGCTTGGCCGGCGCCGTGGTACCGGTGACGAACACGGTTGCCGCCACGCCCAGGCGCTGGGCGGCGTAAGCCACGGCCACGCCGTAGTTGCCGCCCGACGCCGCCACCACTCCGCCGACCGGCACCTCGCCCAGGAGCTGGTTGTGGGCCCCGCGGCCCTTGAACGAGCCGGCGTGCTGCAGCATCTCCAGCTTGAGCACGAGCGGCCAGCGGCGCTGGGGCAGGCCGAGGTCGACCGCGTCGACCTCGAGCAGTGGGGTCACCCGGATCCATGGCGCCAGGCGCCGCGCCACAGCGTCGATGTCCGACCGAGAGGGGAGGCCCGGCACGTCGTCGGGCGGGTTCTGGAGGGCGCGGGCGTCGCCGGGCATGGGCACGAGTCTGCCTCCGTGGCGTGCGCAATCGGGTGTGAGGGTCCGACCACTCAGGGCGAGCGAATTGACGCGCTCCGATCGGGGCACGCATAAGACGAACCACTGGACACCGCGGTCGGGACCGCGGCCGAAAGGGAGAGCAAGAAGATGCTCGGATTCATCATCTGGATGCTCATCATCGGTGTGATCGCCGGCTACGTGGCCCGCTTGCTCGTGCCTGGGCCTGACCCGATGGGCGTGGTCGGCACCATCGTGCTCGGCATCGTCGGGTCGTTCATCGGTGGCTTCCTCGGCTACCTGCTCTTCGACAACGACCTCGACGAGGGCGCGCTGCAGGTGTCGGGCGTCATCGGGTCGATCATCGGCGCTGTGATCGCTCTGTTGATCTACAACGCCACCAGCAACCGCCGGCTGAGGCGCCGCCCGATCCGTCGGCGCATGTTCTGAGCGGCCCCGTCGATCCCGGGTTCTGATCGCGCTGGACGCTGCCTCCGGCCGCCGGGGTCCCGGCAGCCGGGGGCGGTGCCGCGTTGGGGCCTGGATCGGCCGGTTGGGGCATGATGCGGGACGTTCGTGTGGCAAACGCAATCCCAGGAGGATCGATGGCCATCTCGGTCGGTGACCGCATCCCGGACGTCAAACTGATGACCATGACCAGTGATGGCGTGGCGCCGGTACAGAGCGGCGAGGTTCTCGGTAAGGGCAGGGTCGTGTTGTTCGCCGTGCCCGGCGCGTTCACGCCCACCTGTTCCGACCATCACCTGCCCGGGTTCGTGCTGCGCGCCGAGGACATCAAGGCCAAGGGCGTGGACACCATCGCCTGCATCGCCGTCAACGACGTCTTCGTCATGGGCGCGTGGGGCGAGGCACAGGGGACCGGCGATGACATCGCGATGCTGGCCGACGGCAACGGAGAGTTCGCCGCCGAGGTCGGGCTGACGCTGGACGGCTCCGGCTTCGGGCTCGGCAGCCGCTCGCAGCGCTACGCCGCCATCATCGACGACGGCGTCGTCACCGAGCTGATGGTGGAGCCCAATCCCGGCCTCGACGTCAGCTCCGCGGAATCGGTGCTGGCCAAGCTCTGAGCAGCTGGCCCTTGCGCCGCAGCCGGTCGGTGGCGCGGCCGGCCCGCGGCCGCCGCCGAGGATCGCAGGAATGCGCCGGCGTCGCCCGATTCGCGATCCCGTCGTGCCAGGATGACCAGCGTGCAGCGCACGTCGGAGGCGGCAGCGACTGACCAGGCGGGCGATGCCCCTGACGTCTCCGTGTCCGTCGCGCCCCGCCAGCGCGTTCGCTACCAGGCCGACTTCGTGCGCCTGCTCGCGTCGCTGGCGCTGCTCGCCGGGGGTGTCCTCATCGCCATCCTCGCCCGCAACACCATCGGAGGCGCCGAGGAAGACATCGTCGACGTCTACGAACGCGTGCCCGAGCGCTTCGCCGACGTCCTGGCGGCCGTGGCGGTGGTCACGGCCACGGTCGTGCCGGTGGTGTCGGTCCTGTTCCTGCTCCTCCTCCGGCGGTACCGGCAGGCGGCAGCCCTGGTCGTCGGGGGGCTGGCCGCCGTGCTCACCATGAACTGGCTCAGCGACGTGCTGGCCGACCGGGGTGTCGTGGCTGCCGTCGACCCCAACACCGAACAGGTCATCGAGCTCACCGATCCCGAGTTCGCCACGTCGCCGCTGATCGCGGCGGTCGTCGCGTTCGTGGTCATCGCCTCACCCCGGGTGTCGCGCCAGTGGCGCCGGGTCATGTGGTTGGGGGTGGCCGTGCTCATCCTCTTCCGCGTGGTGTCGTCGAGCGAGCCGCCCCTGGACATCGTCATCGCGGTGGCACTGGGCATGGCCCTCGGCTACCTGGCGCTGTTGGCGTTCGGGACCGAGAGCGCCGATCCGGACGCCGACGAGCTGGTGTCGATGCTCCGGCCGGTCGCTGATCCGGTGCGCATCGAACAGCTGGAGGGAGACACGCCGCTCCGCTACCTGGTCGACCTGGCCGACGGTGAGCGGTTGCAGCTCCGTGTGCGAACAAGGACGGACCGATCGTCGGAGCGGCTGGCGCAGGCGTGGCGCACCGTGCGGCTGCGGACGTCCCAGGTCGACGAGCCCTACGCCACCGTCCAACGACGCGTCGAGCACGAGGCGCTGGCCCAGATGACGGCAGCCGCGGCCGGCGTCCGCGTGCCGGCCGTACGGAACATCGTCGCCTCGCCCGCGGGCTCGGTGGGCCTGCTGGAGGAACGACTCGACGGCACCGCCGTGGCGGACCTGCCCCCCGAGCGGCTGGACCCGCCGCTGCTGCGGCGGATCTGGCAGCAGGTAGCGGCGCTGCATCGCCGGCGCATCGCCCATCGGGCGCTCGGGCTGGCCGTGGTGAGGGTGACCGCCACCGACGACGTCGCGATGTCGGAGTTCGACACCGCCCGGCTCGCAGCCTCCGACCGGGACCTGGCCCTGGACCGCGCCCAGGTCCTGGTCGACACCGCCCTGCGGGTGGGCGCCGACGAGGCCGTGGCCGTGGCGGTCGCGACGCTGGGCCCGAAGGCGGTCGTGGCCGCCGTGCCCTACCTGCAGCCGCTGGCGCTGCCGGCTGCGACCAGGAGGAGCCTGCGTGGCAAGCGGGAGGTGCTCGACGCCCTGCAGGAGGCCGTGCGGAGCGCCACCGGTGTCGAGCCCGCACCGCTGGCCCGGCTCGAGCGCGTCCGGCCCCGGACGGCCGTGTCGATCGTGGCACTGGCGGGCGGGTTCTACTTCCTGCTGCCACAACTCGCCGACGTGGGCGAGACCGCCGAGGCGGCGACGCGGGCCAACTGGTGGTGGCTGGTGCCGATCTTCGCGGGCGCCGCGGCGACGTTCTTCGCCGCGGCGCTGTCGCTGATCGGGTCGGTGCCGCAGCCGATCCCGTACCTGGCGACGGTGCGCATGCAGGTGGCGTCGGCGTTCGTCGGGCGCATCGCGCCGGCGAACACGGGCACCCTGGCCGTGAGTGTCCGCTTCCTGCAGCGCTCCGGCGTCGACACCGCCGCGGCCGGGACGGCCGTGGGGCTCAACGCCCTGGTTGGGTTCGGCGTCCACCTGTCGCTCGCGGCCGCCTTCGTCGCGTGGGCCGGGGCCCGCGGACCGGGGTTCTCGCTGCCCGACGCCAACACCTGGCTGCTGGTGATCGCGATCGGCGGCGCCGTCAGCGGACTGGTCGTGGGCCTGGTCCCCGCCCTCCGCCGCCGGGTCCTGCCGCCGCTGGTGGGCTACCTGCGCACGGCCGGATCGTCGCTGGCCGATGTCGTGACCGACCCCTGGCGGGTGCTGGCGCTCGTGGGCGGCGCGCTCGGCATCACGTTCGCGTTCATCCTCACGCTGATGGCCGCAGTGGAGGCGTTCGGGGGCGGCGTCAGCTTCCCGGAGATCGGCGCCGCCTACCTGATCGCCGCGGCCATCGGCTCGGCGACGCCCACGCCCGGCGGCTTGGGGGCGATCGAGGCGGCGCTCGTGGCGGGCCTGTCGGGCTACGGCATGGCCGATAGCGCCGCGGTGTCTTCGGTCCTCACCTTCCGCCTCGCCACGTACTGGGTCCCCATGATCCCCGGATGGATCATGTTCCAGCAGATGCAGCGCAGGGAGGAGCTGTAGCGGACCGCGGCGTCACGAGACCGGGACGATCTTGTGGCCCACGATGTTCCCCGCCGCCAGCTCGAGGCGTCCGACGGTGCGGCGCGGCTGGCGGCGGCGCTGGACCGCCGAGCCGGGGTTGAACAGGCGCTGGGCCTCGAGCCCCTCGACGTCGACCGGTTCGTGGCTGTGGCCGAACACGACCAGCCGGGCGTCCGGGAACCATCGGTGGACCCGGCGCTCCCGGCCCGCCCGTGCGCCGCCGTCGTGCACCATCGCGATGCGTACGCCCGCCAGCTCGAGCTCCAGCCGGTCCGGGAGGGCGCCGATCAGGGCGGCGTCGTTGTTGCCCAGAACCGCGTGCACCGGCCGGCGGGCCCGGAGCGCGTCGAGGAGGTCACCGGTGACGACGTCGCCGGCGTGGAGCACCACGTGGGCGTCCTCGACGTGGTCCCACACGTCGGCTGGGAGCTTCGAGAGGTCGCCACGCAGGTGGGTGTCGGCGAGGACGAGGACGCGGATCGGGCTGATCCCCGCATCATGTCGGCCCCGACGCACGTCTTTGAAGAAAAATCGGTGCCATGGCCCGAAAGATCTTCAAAGACGGGACTGTGCCCGCAGCGTTCGATCAGCCAGCTGCCAGGTAGCGTGCCGGGTCATGAGCATCGAGGTTCGTGACGCCCCCGAGCGCCGGCGCTACGAGGTGCTCGACGACGGCACGCTGGCCGGGTTCGCGGAGTATCGCGACCAAGGCGACATCCGTATCTTCACCCACACCGAGGTGTTCCCCGCCTTCGAGGGCCGCGGCGTGGGGAGCGCCCTGGCCCGGGGCGCCCTCGACGACGTGCGGGCGTCGGGCCGGACCCTCGTGGCCCAGTGCCCGTTCATCCGGGGCTACATCGAGCGCCATCCGACATACGCGGACTTGGTCGACGCCGAACTCGCCGCCCGCCTGACCCGCGGCTGACGGCCGGAGCCGACCCGGCGACGGCGCGCGCAGCCCGCTTGGTGCCTACCCTCCGCAGCATGGCGTTTACGCGATGGGAATACCGCACGTACTCGGTCTTCGTCGAGCAGGGTGCACAGTCTTGGCTCGAGGGGCTCAACCGCCTGGGCGACGAGGGCTGGGAGGTCACCGACGACATCACGGTGTTCGCGCAGGGAAGCGCAGCCGAGAACCCGGTCCTGCTCCTGAAGCGCCCGAAGTGACCGGCGCCATCCGCTCGGCCTCTCAGTCCACGGCCACCTCAGCGCCGAGCGTGAACGGGGGCACCAGCTCGATGGCGTCGCCGCTCCAGAACTTGCCAGGGTCGTACCAGCTCGCCGGGCGGCGATCCGGCAGCAGCCCCATGTGCTGGTAGGTGGCGGCGACAAGCTCCGCGCAATAGATCGTCTCGAGCGACGACGGCCGCCGCCGCACCCGGGCACGGACCCACTGCCGCACCAGCCCACCCATGCGCGGGAACGCCCGCCCGTCGAAGCGGGCGATGACCTCCATCAAGCGGTCCTCGTGGTGGCGCTCGATGGGGCCGTGAAGCTGGCGTACCCAGGCTCGCTGACCGTACTTCTTGCGCCAGACGGTGACGGCCTCTGCCAGGAGGTGGAGCTGGACGCCCCGGTGGTGCTCCCCGGTCCACACGTCCGGCAGCGATCGGCCCAGCTCGGCGTGCCACAGCAGCGGCGGGAGGTCGTCGAGCGCCACGGTCATGCCCACGTGGTTGACCGGCGCGTTGGTGAACGTCCGGATGGCCCTGTCGGCGACGGACCCGCCGCGGAACAGCCAGACGTCACCGGTCGCCGCCGCATCCAACGCGTCGTCGAAGGTCACGCTGGCCGTCGCCTGAGCAGACACGGGGGGTAGGTTACGGAACCGCAATGCGCATCCCCTGGAAGCTCATCGGCCTCGCGGGACTGGCGGGCGTGGCGGCCACCGGCGTGGTCGTGGTGCGCCGTCGTCGGACGCAGCGCCAGTACACGCCCGAGGCGCTGCGAGCGCGGCTCCACCAACGGCTGGCGGAGGTGCCGTCGGGCAACGGTCAGAGCGAGCCGATCCCCAGCAACCGATAGCGCCAGGGCTCGCCGGGACCGCCCCGGCACGTCATCAGCACGGGGGACTCGCTGCGATCGCGGGCGACCACCACCTCCAGCGTCACGCCGTCGCGCTGCTGCAGGTGTACCGCGATCGACCGGTCCGGGCGCTGTTCGGCGGCCAGCACCGACATGGCGTCGAGCCGCCGCTCGCCCAGGTGCGAGCGTCCGAACGCCTCCGCCGCTTGGACCAGCGGCCCATAGCAGCTGCGGCCCCGGTAGCGATCGAGGTCGAGCAGGCGCGCCCGGTAGTCGGTGACCAGGCCCGCCGCCTGCTCCGGCTCGACTCGGCCGTAGTAGATCCCCTCGGGGAGGCACACGACGTTGGCGGCGAAGCGATCGCCGCCAACGTGCGAGCACTCCCACACGTCAGGGGCGTCGGCGTCGGCGAGAGCCCGCATCACGGGGCGGCCGAAGTCGGCGCAGCAAGGATCATGGCGGCCGTTCGTGCAGACCAGGTGGAGAGAGGGCGGTCCGGGGAAACCGGCACCGGTGGGCTCCGGGAACGCCAGCGCCCCGAGGTCGAGCTCGAGCAGGGCCTTGGGATCGGCTGCGTCGACGTCGACCTGCTCCAGCCACCAGCGTTCGGCCCCGGAGTGGGCGAGGAACACGGTGCGGGTGGGACCCAGCCGTCGCTGGCTGGCGCGCCGCCGCGCCAGCAGGACCCGCACGCCCTGTGCCCTGGCCATCTTGGCGAGGGTGGTGGCGGTCTCAGGATCGAGCTTGCTCTCCGCGAGCGCGTCGACTCCCCATGCACCGGGTTGCTCGACGATCATCCAGCGCTGGACGCGCGACGCCGTCGCGATCAGAGGCTCGTCGCGCGCCAACGCCTCCGGCGCACAGCGCAGCCCGGGCCGTTCAGCCACCCGTGGTGCCTGCGCCGGCGCCGGTCCGCAGGACGCCCTCCCGGACCAGCCGTCGCACCAGCACCCGCCGGCTGTCGGGGTCGAGCAGGTCGGCCAGGTCGGCGACCGGCCGGGCCGCACCGTCGAGCAACCGGCGGACCGCCGGCTCCAGCGGGCCGGGCAGCAGGACGCGGCGGTCGCCGAGCGTCAGGCGCACCCGTCCGTCGTCCTCGTGGCCGATGGCGACCGGCCCACGGGCGCGACGGCGGACCACGGTCGTGTCATCGATTCGGTCTAGTGCGCTGATTTCGGCGAGCTGACCGTCGAGCAGGGGAGTGCGGCGGGCGAAGAACCGTTCGCTCACCTCGTCGGCGACGTCCCCCGGGTCGAGCCGCTCCAGCCAACCCATGAGGTCGGAGAGCGTCGACTTGACCGAGCGGATCGCCGCGTCCCGGTCGAACGGGTAGCCCGCCGGGAGGCTGGCGCGGAAGGCCACGTCGTCACCGGCCCGATCGAGGACCTGGCGGAGCACGTCGTGGACGGTCGTCGCCAGGACACCGAGGGTCAGGTGCAGCGACGTGCCCTGCTGCGTGGCCGCCGAGTGGACGAAGCCGCGCGGCAGGTAGAGCGCGTCGCCAGCGGCGAGGTCGGTCTCGAACATGACAGGCTGGGCCGCGGCCAGCTCGTGAATGGACCGATGGTGGGCAAGGGGGGCGGCGACGACCGGCGTGCGGACCACCCAGTGCTTGACGCCGGCCACCTGCAGGACGAACACGTCGTGCGTGTCGTGGTGCGGCGCAAGCCCGGCGGCCCCGGGCGGCGTGAGATAGGCGTTGGCCTGCAGCGGATGGCCCAGCGCCAGCTCGAGGTCGCCGCAGAATCGCGCCAGCGTCGGCCACCAGCGGTGTAGCGACTGCAGCACGATGGTGGCGCCCCCGGCGAACAGGTCGAGGACCCGGCCCGTGTCGATCAGGTCGGAGAACTGGTGCCGGCCCGTGCGGCCGGGGCGCGTGTAGCTCCGCGGATCCACCGGCTCGCCGTCACGGACGAGGCGGAAAGCCGGCTGGCGCAGCCCGGATCCCGTGAGCGCCCGGTCCACATCGTCGAGAGAGAGGAGGTCCCCGAAGGGCCCGGCGCCCGAGAACAGGCGAGGCTCGACGCCGAAGACGTTGGCGAGGAACTCAGCCGGATCGCCGACGCAGCGGCCGAGCGCCTCGTGGCCGGCGTCGGTCGCGGCCCCCTGGGCGCCCGAGGCCGGACCCCGGCTATGAATCGGTCTCGTCGGAGTCGCTGTCCGCGGGCCCGGTGTCGGGGTCGACGCCGTCCGCGTCGTCGGTGCCGTCGACGTCCTCCTTGGGGTCGGTGGCGTCATCGTCGTCGGTCACCTCGCTCGCCCGCTCGTGACGCCACTCGGTGGCGATGTCGCCATCGGACAGACCGCGGATCACGTCAGTCATCTGGGACTCCCTCCTCGGACCTTCGATTGCTCCGGGACGCTAACCGACCGCCCGGTCCTCCAACAGAGGATCGCCGGGGGTGGGCGTCAGGCCAGCAGCCTCGGCAACGAGCCGGTAGGACCGCAGCCGGGCGGCGGGGCCGTGCGTCATCGTCGTGATCATCAGCTCGTCGGCCTCGGTGCGATCGACCAGCTCGGCGAGCTGGCGACGAACGGTTTCCGGGCTACCGACGACGTGCGAGCCGGTCCAGGTCTTCACCACCTCGCGTTCCTGTGGCGTGAAGTTGTAGGCGGCCGCCTCCTCGGGCGTGGGGTAGCGGCCCGGCCGCCCCGATCGGAGCCGCAGGAAGGCCAGCGCGCCGGGACCGGCGAGCCACCGGGCGTCGTCGTCGGTCTCGGCGCACATCACCGAGACACCGAGCATCACGTGTGGCTCGTCCAGCTGCTCCGAGGGGCGGAACGCCTCCCGGTAGGCGGCGAGCGCCGGCAGGGTGTTGCCGGCCGCGAAGTGATGGGCGAACGAGAACGGCAGGCCGAGCATGCCCGCCGCCTGCGCGCTGTAGTCGCTGGAACCGAGCAGCCACACCGCGGGTCGATAGCCCAGGCCGGGCGTGGCGGTGATGTTGCGGTACGGGTGACCCTCGGGAAATGCGCCATCGAAGTAGCCGAACAGCTCGACCAGTTGCTCGGGGAAGTCGTCGACGGCCAGCGGGAGTGGATTGCGGCGCAGCGCGCGGGCGGTGAGCTGGTCGGTTCCGGGCGCGCGTCCGATGCCGAGGTCTATGCGCCCGGGGTGCAGCGCCTCGAGCATGCCGAACTGCTCGGCAACCACGAGCGCTGAATGGTTCGGGAGCATGACTCCGCCGGAGCCGAGACGGATGGTCGACGTGACTGCGGCGGCATGGGCCAGCAGCACCGGGGGAGAGGAGCTGGCGATACCCGGCATGTTGTGGTGCTCGGCCACCCAGTAGCGGGTGTAGCCGAGCCGGTCGGCCTCCCGTGCCAGCACCAGTGAGGCTTGGAGCGCCGCGGCTGGCGAGGAGCCCTCGCCTACGGGCGCCAGATCGAGGACCGACAGGGGGACGTGTGGAGCGGTCACCGACCCCGCCCAACGCCCCCGCCCCGGCTGCTGTTCCCGGGGCGGGGCGGGAGCAATGGTCAGCGGTCCTCGTGGGCCTCCTGGCGGGCCTCGTGCACCTGCGCCTCGGCCCGCGCCCGTGCCGCCTCGGTCTCGCGCTTGGCGGCCTCACGTTCGGCATCCGCCTTGTCCTGCTGGGCCCGACCCTCGCGACGGAGGCGCTCGTCGTCGGTAACGTCACCCTTGGCTTCCTTCAGCCTGCCCTTGATGCCCTCGAAGATGCCGCGAATGCCTGACTTGGCGCCGGAATCGGCCATGGTCGATCCTTCCCACTCGAGGATGTGGTCGGTGTGAGCTTCCCTGCTGGCGGTCCGCAAACACACGGGGTCCTTGGTGTCGACGGCTGCCGCTCCGGCTGGGTGGGCGTCGTGCTGGCACCGGCGCGCCCGGTCGTGGGCGTGCTCGGCGCCACGATGGCCGAACTGGTCGAGGCCGCGAGCGCCGCCGCTGGGACCCTCCAGGCCATCGGCATCGACATGCCCATCCATCCGCCCGAGGCCGGGTACCGCCAGGCCGATCTCGCCGCCCGTGCCCACCTCGGCCGCAAGGCGAGCAGCATCTTCCCCACGCCGGCCCGGACGGTGCTCGACGCGCCGTCGTATGCCGATGCGTGCGCCGTTGCCCGCGCCTTGGACGGCCGCGCCATCAGCCGGCAGGCCTGGGCGCTGCGCGCCAAGATCCTCGAGGTGGGTGCGTGGCTGCCGGCGGCTCCCTGCCCCGCCTACGAGGTCCACCCCGAGGTGTCGTTCTCGCTGCTGACCGGCGCACCCATCATCGCAGGCAAACGGAGTGCCGCGGGGTTGGCGGCGCGGCGGCAGGCCCTGTCGCAGGCGGGGATCGTCGCGCCCACCGACCTGGCCGATGCCCGTGGGGTGGCCGCCGACGACGTTCTCGATGCCGCCGTCGTGGCGTGGAGCGCCCGGCGCATCGCCGCCGGACGGGCCCTCAGCTTCCCCGATCCGCCCGAGCGGCTACCCGACGGGCGGCTGGACGCCATCTGGGCGTGATCCGCCGGCGGCCGGCACATCGCCTCGAGACGTGAACGTGAGCACCCTCGTGCAGTCGCACACCTGGATGCTGTACTCGGCGTAGAAGCGGTCGCGGCCTGCCTGCTGGGCGAGTCGGTGGTCGGGGTGCTCCCGCCAGGCCCGTTGGGACTCGGCGTCGGAGAACGTCACGAGCGTCACCCGCTCCCCGTCGTCGGCCGTGAACGACTTGACGTCCACCAATCCCGGCATGGTGTGGGCCAGGGCGAACATCTCGGCGGCCCGTGGCTCGTACTCGTCGACCGCTTCGGGCCGCAGCCTCGAGCGGAACACGGTCACGACCTGGCTCGCGGCCAACGGTTGCTCGGCGCGGTCACCCATCGCGCCACGGTACCGGCGTGGCTGGTGCGCTCAGCCGGTGATTTCCACGGGCAGCACGTGGTCGATGGCGGCCGAGCTGCGCCCAACGTGTAGCTCGTAGCGTCCCGGGTCCATCCGCCAGCCCGGCGTTGAGACGGGGCCTGACGGCCGCCGCATCGGCAGAGCGGCCGCGCGCGCGGCGATGGCGTCGCCGTCGGGCGGGGCGGCGTCCCAGTAGGCGAAGGCCCGGCCGTCGAGCTCGATCCGCACCGTCGTCGTCTCCCCCGGGTCGAGCCGCACCTTTGCGAAGCCCGCCAACTCCTTGGGGGGCCGCATCACCCGGGGCGCGCGCGAGGCCACGTAGCACTGCACCACCTCGGTGCCCCGGCGGTCGCCCGTGTTGGTGACCGGGACCGTCGCGACCAGCCGTTCGCCCGCCGCCAACTCCGCCCTAGTCGTCGACGGTCGCGACACTGTCGGCTCGCCGATGGCGAACCTGGTGTACGAGCCGCCGTGGCCGAACGGGTACCGCGTCGGCAGGTGGCGGGCCTCGTACCAGCGGTAGCCGACAAGCACGCCCTCGCCGTAGCGCACCCGGCCGCTCTCTCCCGGGAAGTTCCCGAACGACGGGTTGTGCTCGAGCCGCTCGGGCAGGGTCATCGGCAGCCGCCCGGCAGGCTCGGCATCGCCCAGCAGCACATCGGCCAACCCGCCGGCCATCTCCTGTCCGCCGAACCAGATCTGTAGCACGGCGGGGGCGTCGGGCGCCCACGCCATCGTGACTGGCGACCCGGCGTTGACCACCACGACGGTGGCCGGGTTGGCATCGAGGACGCGGCGCACCAGCTCGTCCTGGGCCCCGGGTAGGTCCATCGACGTCCGGTCATGGCCCTCGGACTCCCACTCGCCGGTGGTGCCCACGATGACGACGGCGGCGTCCGCCTCGGCCGCGGCGGCGACGGCCCGCTCGAGTAGGTCCGGCGGCTCGGGGGCCCGGCAGCCCACCTTGAGGGCGCCCTGGCCCCGCCGCGCCAGGGCCGAGAACTCGACCACCACGTCGACCGCCGCGCCCGCCACCAGCTCGACCGGCGCCTCGACCTCCAGGCTGCCCATCCCGTAGAACGCATCGCCGGCCGGAGGCGGGTCGGCGAACCCGTCGATCACCACGCGGTCGCCGACGGTGAGCCGCGCCCGCCCCGCCTGGATCAGCGTGAACACGTGGGTGCCGCTCTCGGCGGGGGTGAACCGCGTGAGCGCCCGGAGGGACCAGCCGGAGCGGGGCAGCTCCGGTGCCGGGGGTTCGAGGGCGAGCAGTTCGAGGACGGGCATCCGGGCACGATGCACGACGTCGCCGCCGGGGTTGGGATCTGCGAAGTACTCGAGGTCGAAGCCCACGCCGCCGCTGGGCGACTCGGTGCTCCGCCCACCCAGCGTCGGCGTCGAGCGGCGGTTGTCGCAGCCCCGTTCGTGCACCACGCGGACGCCGTCGCCCAGCGCCGCCCTGAGCCCCTCCAGCGGCGTGACCAGGTAGCGGGGACGGAGCGACGCGGATCCACCGCCCATGATCTGGGCGCGGTCGGCGTTGGGGCCGATCACCGCCAGGGTGCGGAGCGCGGAACGATCGAGCGGCAGCAGCCCGTCGTTGGCCAGGAGGACCATCGATTCCGCCGCCGCGCGCCGCGCCAGCCCGCGGTCCTCGGGCTGGTCCACGGGTTGGTCATCGCCGCTCGGTTCGCGCTCGGCGGCGCCGGTCACTCCGATGCGCTCGAAGGCGGTGAGCAGGCGTGTGACCTGGCCATCGACCACGGCCTCGGCCACGTCGCCGGCGCGCACGGCCGCCGCCAGCGCCGGGCCGAAGGCGCGCGCCGGCCCCGGCATCTCGAGGTCGATGCCCGCCTCGGCGGAGGCCACGGTGCCGGTGACGCCGAACCAGTCGGTGACGACGAACCCCTCGAAGCCCCACTCGTCCCGCAGGATGCCGGCGATGAGCTCGGGCTGCTCGGAGCACCAGCGCCCGTTGACCCGGTTGTAGCTGGTCATCACCCCGAGCGACCCGCCCTCGCGGACCGCCAGCTCGAAGGGGCGGAGATAGATCTCGCGGAGCGCCCGCTCGTCGATCTCGGAGCTGATCGTGTAGCGCTCGAACTCGGCGTCGTTGCCCACGAAGTGCTTGACCGTCGTCGCCACGCCGTGGGACTGCGCGCCGCGCACGTACCCGGCGGCGACTCGCCCGGCCAGCAGGGGATCCTCCGAATAGCACTCGAAGTTGCGACCGGCGAGGGGCGAGCGGTGGATGTTGACCGTTGGCGCGAGCAGGACACGCGCTCCCATGGCCCGCGCCTCCCGCCCGACCAGCGCACCCACCCGTTCGACCAGGTCGGGGTCCCAGGTGGCGCCAAGTGCGGATCCACAGGGCACGCAGGTGGCGGTGGGTCCGGCCGGGCCCGGCTGGTTGCCGCGGGCGCCATTGGGGCCGTCGGTCAGCTGGACCGAGGGGATGCCGAGGCGGGGCACCGAGGCGGTGGACCACATGTCGACGCCGGCGGTGAGTGCCGCCTTCTCGTCCAGCGTCAGCTCGGCCACCAGCTTGTCGATGTCGGTCATGAGCGCAGCTCCTGACCGGTCGACCGTGCGACCGCCAGGGAGCCGGGCGACGATGGGTGCGGGGGCGCAGCCCCCGAGGATGCACGGTCATGACCCCCTCCAAGGCGAAACCGGTTGTAGCCATGCGGCGATACACCGCATGGCCACAACCAGAAGGGTGGGGACGGCACGCTCAGGGCGCGACCGAGTCCCAGCTGGCGAAGCCCGACGGGTCGTGCCGGCCCATCGTGCCGTGCTCGAACAGGCCCCAGCCCTCGGCGCCGTCGCACGTGGCGCGGCCCACGTGGTCGATCACCCCGAAGGGGATCCGGGCCACGACCGCCGGGTCGGTGAGCTCGTACACCGCACCCGCGACCCATGCCGCGACCCCGCCATTGGCCGTGACCCCAGTCGGGGTCGCCCCCATAGCCGGCGCCGACGTGGAGGGCGACGTAGCCGAGCGATGACACCTCGAGATCCAGCGGCTTGCCGCCCCGCTCGGTCAGGCGGATCGCGGCCCGCTCGGGCAGCCGGGTGGCGGACCGGTAGGTGATCTCCACCTCGGGCCAGCCCAGCTGCTCGACGCGGCCGTTGGGCCACACGCGGGTGGCGTCGTTGAGCGTGCGGTAACCGTCGGCGTCCTCCTGGACGATGACGACGACGGCGAAGTCGTCGAAGCGGAGCGGGACGTACAGCCACCACAGCCCAGCGGTGGGATCGTCCGCCGGACGCCCGGCCGACTCGCTCTCGCCCACGGGCCTGATCCCCCAGGACCGGTCCCGGGTGCCGACCCACACGTCGGGCGACACCAGCACCTCGTCGCCAGCGATGCGGAGAACCCCCTCCCAGGCGCCCACCTGGGCGAAGCGGGAGGCGTCCAGGATGGCCCGCGCCCCCGCTCGCATGACGTGGGGTTGCTCCATGACCGCCGGGAACGAGCCCTCCCAGTGCAGGTCGAAGCCCAGGCCGTGGTCGTCGCCGTCACACACCAGGCGGATCCGCCGCAGCGGCTCGACGACCTCGACGCGGTAGGGCCCGACCCTGGGAGCGAGCCGCTCGTCGCCGAGGGCGTCGGAGCAGCGGATCGTCCACTGGCGCTCGCCCCGGCGGACGGTGGCATAGGCGTCGACCACCCCGAGGTTGGGGTAGACGCCGAGCCCGGTGACGAAGAACAGGTCGCCGGTCCGATCGTGCGCGTTGAAGTAGGACCGGTCGTAGAAGTTGCGGTCGCTCGACGCCACGTAGCGCAGCGACAGGGGGGCCTGATGGATCGGGTACTCGTCCAGGGGCACGGGGTGCATCGGCCCGTCCTACCAGTTCCAGTATTTGCCGGCGAGCATGCGCTCGAGCGGCTCGCGGTTCATCACCAGGTCGTCGACGTCACCGGGTGCGTCGACCTCGCCAAAGTGGACCTGCCGGTGCCCGGTGCGCAGGAACACGATGGCGTACTGGAGGGCCGCGTAGGTGCCGTAGAACCCGAGGTCGCGCGGCGTGTGACCGGTGAGCGACTCGTAGCTACCGGCGACGTCGTCGGGCCGCAGGAACGCGGGCATCCCCGGCAGGTCCATGGAGTTGGCGATGTCCTCGAAGATCCGGTGGCCGTAGATCAGCCACGCGACGTCGAGCTCGCGAGGGCCGAGCGCCGCCATCTCCCAATCGAGCACCGCCACCGGAGCGAAGTCCCGGTACATGACGTTGCCGATGCGCGAGTCGCCCCAGCACGCCACCGTCCTGCCCTCGTCGGCCGGCCAGTGCGCGTCCAGCCAGGCGAATCCGCGCTCGACCAGGGGTGAGCGCCGTCCCAGCCCGGCCACGGCGAACTCGTACCACGCCCGGGTGTGGTTCACGCGCCGCCGGAGCGGCGTGTCACCGGGGGCCTCGAGGGCCAGGAACGCGAACCGCTCCTGGGGACGGTCGATGGCGTGCAGCTCGGCCAGGACCGCCAGGGTGCCGTCCTGGAGCCGGCGCTGATCCGCGGGGTGGGCGTCGAACAGCCAGCTGTCCCCGAAGTTGTAGGGCATGACGTCGGGCGGCACCTGGCCGTCGATCCGTCCCATCACGAAGAACGGTGCGCCGAGCGGCCCCGGATCCGGCTCCGACCACCACACCGGCGGGACCGGCACGCTCGTCAGCCGGTCGACAAGGCCGATCGCCCGGTACTGCCGATCGAGGTCGTAGCTGGGGAACACCGGGACGTCGGCGGGGTCGGGCGCCACCCGAGCCACCAGTCGCTGGGGGCAGCGGGCACCGTCACGGGCCCACTCGGCGTCGAACAACAGCGTCTCGCTCGACATCCCGTTGGCCGAGGTGCCCTCGAGCGAGCCGACGACCGGATCTGCGTCGGGCGGGAGCTTCGTCGCCAACCACCACTCCAACCGCTGCCGCAGCTGGGCGGGATCGCGACTCGATCGCTGCAGCGCCTCCACAGCGGTCGAGGGTAGTGTGACCGAGGACACACGGGCGTCCGGAGGGACCGGCCATGGATGTCAGCAGGGACCGCGAGCCGATCGACTGGGACGCCGCCTGGGAAGCGCTCGTCCTGCGGCTCCAGCGGCCCCGCCACCAGCGGATTGCGATCGCTGCGGCTCAGATCGCGGTGACCCTGGCGGTGCTGGGCGTGTCGGTGTGGCTGCTACTGCTCGTGGTGGCCCAGCCGCTCCACCACCTGGGCAGGTTCGGCGCCTGACCGACCCTCGGACCCGAGGCATGCCGAACGGTCCATCGAGCTGGAGGCAATGACGAACGGTCTGCGTTCGTCATTGCCTCCTGCTCGCTTCAGCGTTCGTGACCCCCTCGGGCCACCTCCTAATCCAGCAGGTGGTCGAGCGCCCGGCCCATCACCGCATTGCGCTCGGCTTCGGTCGAGACGCCCTCCAGTCCGAACCCCAGCAGCAGCGAGTGCGGCGTGGCGATCGCGTTGCCGACCGGGAAGCCCGATGCGTCGGTCCGGGTGAAGTCGTTGACGTTCGGTGCGCTGCCCTCGGGCGGCCCGGCGATCGTCCAGCCGTCCAGGCCGGTCTCGAACGAGGTGCTCGTGCCGTCGGGCAGCGTGATGTCGTCCAGGAAGACGCCGATGCCCTGCGTCGCCCAGTCGCTGGCGTAGGCGATGGAGATCTCGACGGTCCCGCCGGCGTACGCCGAGAGGTCGATGCTCCACTCCTGCCAACCCCCGGAGTTGCCGCTCGCGGCGTTCCAGGCGCCGGTGGTGCCGGAGGGGTGTACAGGTCGTAGCACCCGTTCCGGGTCTGGTAGTGCGTCGAGATGCGGGTGGAGTGTCCGCCAGCCGCCCGAGTTCGCCTGCTGGCAGCTCTGGCCGGTCGCCTCGTCGTGTGCCCGTTGGCGTCCGGCAGCGTCGTCCAGTCGTCACCGCCGGGAGTGCGCGCCTCCACGAACAGGTGGTCCCACTCTGCCTCGGTGTCGTAGGACGTCCAGAAGGTCATCGACCCACCGCCCGCCGGCACCGCGACCTCGCGCGTCAGCCTCTTGTAGGAGACGTCGGCGATCTGCGAGTAGACGTACTGGGTTCCGGTGTGCGGGTCGAACGGACCACCCGGCTTGGCGTACCGCGCCGCGGGCCAGCTCTCGAACTGCTTGAACTGGTCGAGCGGCAGAATGCCGCTGGTCGCGAGGAACGACGACCTCCGGACGTTGTTGGCTGTGAGGTTGGGATCGTCGAGACCCCATGCGAGGCCCGTGAACGGGTCGTCGACGCCTGTCGCGTCGAACGCGGCACCACCGTCGTGGCCGTCGTTGGCGACGGCCACGTAGCCACCCAGGTAGTACTGGAGCACGTCGTTGGTGGTGTCGCCACCGAAGAACGAGCCGAACAAGGGCAGGCAGCGCCGCGGGTCCGTACCTGCGGGAAGCGGGTTGCACGCGATGTCGCCCTTGGGGTCGTAGAGCTGGTTGCCCACGGCGGCGTTGGTGTACTGCTGGCCGGCGGAGTCGCCGGCGAGTAGCACCTTGCCGCCCTCGTTCATGTACGAGCGGAACTGGAGCAGTTCGTCGAGCGCCAGCCGGTCGGCATTGCCGCCAGCGCGGCCGGCGGTGCGGGTGACCAGGTCGTCGCCGGTCTCCCAGACGACGGCGTCGTAGTGGCTGAGGACTCCCAGGGCGTCCGGGGCGATCCGCCCGGCGGCGTCGACGTCGTAGACGTCGGCCTGCTGGCCGTTGGCGGCCAGAGCGTCGACGTACGTGTCGGCGTAGTGGGGGCCCGGCGCCTGCACCGGCGAGGCGCCGGTGTAGTCCTCGGCGGCCACGACGAGCACGCTGTTACCGCTCTCGGATACGGCCTCGTAGGTGAACGACTCGCTCCGCTGGCCGCCACCCTCGAACCAGACCTCGACCGAGTCGCCGGGGTCGGTACCGGTCACCACACCTCGCATCTGGTGGTAGTAGACCGACGCCGGGTTGTACGTCGACCCGCCACCCCACTCGGACGTGGGTGCCGACTGCACCGCCCCATCGCCGTTGATGCGGTACTTCACCTCCACGGCCCCGAGGCTGCGCTTGGCGATGACGGCGACCGGCTGCGGGTCGCCGTACGACTTGGTGAAGCTCAGCTGGGTGCCCGGGTTGCTGCGCTTATAGGGGTCCTCGCTGTCGACATAGAACGGCTTGGTCGTGATCCCCGTGACCGTCTTCGGGTTGGCGGGGTCGACCGCCGAGCTGGCCACCGACATGGCGAACGGCAGGTTGCGCTCGAACTCCGCCTGCACCAGCGCGTCGTCGTCGGGGAAGACGAAGCCGCATCCGTCGCACCCCTCGGAGAGCTCCGGCGTCCACGCCAGTGCGCCGGTCGTGGCGTGCGCGTAGTCGGTGGTCTCGCCGTTGGTGACGTAGAGGACGTCCGAGCTCAGGCCCGGGTGGAACTCGGCGATCGCCGGGTCGTCCAGGTTGCCGGACATCGCGTAGTAGATCGGGTCGTCCGCGGTGGGGGTGCCGGTCTGCCAGCCCTCGGCGTAGAGCAGCCACTGCCCGGCGGAGTGCCAGTTGACCTGGAACGCGAACCCGATCCGGTCGAGCAGGCCGACCATCGCCTGGGTCTCCGGCTCCGACAGCGGCGCCGGGCCCCGGTAGGTGTCGCTGGACTGGATGGGCGACGAACCCTCCTCGTCGTACCCCCAGTGGTTGGGGAAGTTGCGGTTGGGGTCGACGCCGTCGCCGACCTGGGTCTGTCCGTCTCCGTTGTTGTCGCGGAGGTTCTTCCGCCACAGCCGCTCGTTGTCGAACGTGTACTGGTAGCCGTCGGGGTTGGCCACGAGCACGAACCAGAACTCGTTCTTCTGCAGAAGCTTGCGGATCTCACGGTCGTTGGCCCGCCACCCGTCGATGAAGTGGTTCATCAGCCGCCGATTGACCTCGGTGGAGATCCATTCACGCGCGTGCTGGGTGGAGCTGTAGAGGACGGCCGGACGCGTGCCGTCCCGTGTGCCGCGAGCGCCCTGGGTCAGCTTGACCGCGATGATCTCGCGACCCTGGCCGGTGTGGCCGAGGACCTCGAGCTTCACCAGCTGGGGGTTGTTGCGGGCCGCGGCGTAGAGCTGGTCGCGGATGCCGCCGGGCTCGTCGTACGAGCGCCAGACGTTGAAGCCGTTGGCGGCCTGCTCCGCCGCGAACTGCCGGACGGTCTCGCCGCCCTTGACCCGGGTCAGCTTCAGGTCGACTCCCTTGCCCCGGAGCCGCTCGGCCTGGGCCTGGTCGAGCACCATGTCCAGTTCGGTGCCGTTCGCGACCTGTCGCTGGCCGCTCACGTCGATGCCCTGCTCGGCGATCGTGGCCAGCTCGTCGGGCTGGACTACTGCGGTGTAGGCGTCGAGCTGGTCGTCTTCAGCCGGCTGGCTCTGGGTGGGAGCGGCGCTGGCGCTGCCGGCTCCGAGCCCGGAGAGCAGAACGACGACGGCCAGGACGGAGACGAGTCGGCGCGGCGTGCGCATCATGAGTTGTGGCCCCCTCTGGGTCGATGCGGCGTTCGATCCGCTACCGAGCCTGCCCCGGGGGTGGCAATGTGTCAACCGTCACAGGATCGCGCTGCGCACTTTGCCCACTGTGTGTGGTCAGGCCGGGCGGCGCCGAGTGCCGTCGGTCGACGGCGCGGTGACCTCGCGGGCGAGGCGCAGGTCGGCCGCCAGGCCCTCCAGCGCGGCCCGCCGGTCGTCCCGGTCAGGGACGCGCACGATCGCCGACGGATGCACGGTCGCGACCATGGGGGGACCGTACGCGGAGCCCAGCACCTGACCCCGGAGGGACGCGATCGCTCGGGTCCCGCCCAGCACCGCCCTCACCGCGGTCGCTCCCATCGCGACGATCACCGCGGGGCGCACGTGAGTGATCTCCTCGCGCAGCCACAGCGCACACGCTTCGATCTCTGTGGCGTTGGGGCGCTTGTGGATGCGACGTTTGCCGCGTGCCTCCCACTTGAAGTGCTTGACCGCATTGGTGACGTAGACCGCGCCGCGGTCGATGCCCGCCAACTCGAGCGCATCGTCGAGGACGCGTCCGGCAGGCCCGACGAACGGTGCCCCCTGTCTGTCCTCCTGATCGCCCGGCTGCTCGCCGACCAGCATCATGGCCGCCGGAACCGGGCCCTCGCCGAACACCGTCTGGGTGGCGTTCCGGTACAACTCGCAGCGATCGCACTGCGCGGCCGCGCCGGCGATCTCGGCGAGCCCGCGGGCGTCAGCGCCGGGCGCCGTTGCCCGGCTCACCGTCGACCTTTCGGCTCGCCGTGACCGCGCCACCGTCTCACGCGTTCGGCGGAGCGGCCGAGATGTCGCTCAGCGCGGATGCCGGCTCGCTCCGGCGCGCCAGATCGCCCAGCGACACGATCCCGATGACTTCATTGTTGTCGACGACCGGAAGCCGACGAACCGCGTGGCTGCCCATGATGTCCGCCGCCTCGGCCACCTCGGCCTGTGCCTCGACGACCGTCAGCTCGGGGCTGCACACGTCGCCCACTGGGGTCGCGTCGGGCGTGCGACCCTCGGCCAGAGCCCGCACGACGAGGTCGCGGTCGGTGACGATGCCCCGGAGGGCGCCATCCGCCACCACCAGCACGTCACCGATGTCGTTGTCCCGCATGACCGCCGCGGCCTGCTGGATCGAGGCCCTGCCATCAACGCTCTGGAGGTTGGTCATCATGACATCTCGCACGATGGTCGCCATTGCCGGTCTCCCCGTGTGGTCGGTTTGTGCTCAGCGCGCGCTACCCCTGCAGAGGGGCACGAAACGGCCACCGATGGCGTTCGCCGCAAGAGGGCTGCGCCGATAGGCGCAGCCCGTGGCCCAGCGGCCCGGCGCCGGAGGCGCCAAGGGCGGGGATCACGCGTTGTTTGACCTCTCGGTGGCGAAGCCGCCGAGAAAGCAACCGTGACCGTTTCGCGCACCTGTACGACGCTCAGGCGCCCAGCATGTGGCGGCGGAGGCGGTGGATGGCCTTGCGCAGCAGCCGCGACACCTGCATCTGGCTGCACTCCAGCGACTCTGCGATCTGCGACTGCGTGCGCTCCTCGAGGAAGTACTGGCGGAGCAGGTCGCAGTCCGCTTCCGACATGAGCTCCAGGCTCTGCCGCAGTGCCGTGCGGTTCTCGATGCCGAGGAAGCCCCGGTCGGGCTGGCCGATCACCTGCTCGGCCTGAAGCCCGCTGACGGGATCGGAGGCGTCGAGCGACGTGGTGATGCGGGCATCCTCGGCGGTGAACGTCTCGAGCACCTCGTGCTCGTCAACGCCGATGAAGTCGGCGATCTCCCCCGGTGATGGCGGGCGGCCGAGGTCGTGCGTCAACAGCTCCTGGGCGTCGCGCACCGGCGTCGAGAGCTCATGAACCCGGCGGGGGACGCGAATGGCCCAGCCGACGTCCCGGAAGTGGCGGCGCAGTGAACCGACGATCGTCGGCTTGGCGAACGCCAGGAAAGGGGTGCGCCGGCCGGGGTCGAAGCGCTTGAGCGCGAGCAGCAGCGCCTCGTAGGCGACCTGCGTCAGGTCGTCGACCGGCTCGCCTCGCCGGTAGTGGCGCCGTGCCTGGGCCTCGGCGTGGCCGCGGTAGTTCTCGACCAGTGCTTGGAGGGCCTCGGGGTCCTCTCGCCGGGCGTACCGCACGTGCAGGGCCCACAGCGCCTGCTCGACGGCCGGACGGCGGGCGCGGCCCTCGACCCAGCGCCGATCCACGGCGTCCGATGGGACCGTGAGCAGGGCATGGGCACGGTCGGACGCCGCCGACAGGTCGTCCATGGCCCGCTCACAGCGGCGGACTTCCCGGGCGAGCACACCGGTCGGCACACCCGGTCCGTTCCCCACCGAGGGCGGCGCTACACGTGCTCGATGGCGCCGATGGATCAGGAGAGGGGCCGACGGGTATGGCGTTGGCAGGCGGATGCGTCCGATCCGCTCGGGACGGTCATGCCACGACAAGCCACCGAAGGCCAGAGCAAGCTGCTCGCCGACATGCGCACCCGCGTCGAGTCTGCGGCCGCCGAGATCGACCGCCTCACGACGGAGCTGACGGCGCGGGAGGCGTGGATCGACGACCTGGAGACGATCCTCGACATCGTGCTGGGGCTCCTCGACACACCCCTCGTGGTGGTGGGTGACGATCGGCGAATCCGAGCGCTGAGCCGAGGGGCGGGCGAACGGCTCATGGGCGATGCGGTCGTCGGCAAGGCGCTGTCGTCGGTGATCCCCGACAAGGTATTCGCGGCGCTGGAGGCGCGGCTGGCGACGGCGGCGAGCGGTTCGGACGGGGACGCAGCCCCCGCCGAGCCGGGGTCGACGCCATTGGACGTGCAGCGGCTCCCGGGCGGCGGGGCCGTGGTCGTGTTCGGAGCGGGGTGATGTCCATGGACGATGGAGGGCCGATGCAGCACGAGGCGACCACCGACCGCATCGAACTGTCATTGCCACCCGACAGCCGCTACATGCGGTTGGCGCGGCTGATGGCCAGCGGGGTGGCGACGTCGTGTGGGCTCCCGCTCGAGGAGGTCGAGGACTTCCGCATCGCGGTCGATGAGCTGTGCGCAACGCTGATCGAGATGGGCGACGGCGAGGCGGTACGACTGGCGTTCCAGCTGAAGGACGATTCGCTGGTCGTCGTCGGCACCACGACGGCATCCACCCAGGGGGTCATCGACGACGACCGCCTGAACCTCAGTCGGCAGATCCTCGACGTGGTGACCGACGGGCACGGCCTGGAGCGCTCGGGCGGCACGCTGGCCTTCACCGCGCGCAAGCGGCTGCGGGGCACCGGCGTCGGCTGAGGGTCGAGCAGGCCCAGGGATTGGGCGACGCCCGCCAGGTTTGTCCAGCCGTCGTCAGGCGGCTACGTCCAAGACCAGCTGCTCGTCGTCGCGGGTGAAGATGTAGCGCATGCCTCCCAGCCCGGCGACGTCGACCACGGACAGGTCGATGACCCCATCGTCGCTCCGCCAGCGGTCGAGCAGCTCCACCATCTGGACGTGATCGCCGAGGTCCCCGCTGGGCTGGAAGCTCAGCGTGACCGGCGTTCCACCCGGCACCACCGCACCGTCGATGGGCAGCGGGTCGAGCGGCAACACGTCCAGAAGGACGCGCTGCGGCTTGTCTTCGACGTACACCAGCTGGCAGGCCGTCATGACACCAACTCGGAGTAGGGGGTCGGATCGATCATCGACTGGTTCATGCGGGCGAGGCTGGCGCGCAGCAGGCGTGAGACCTGTACCTGGCTCACCCCCACGATCTCGCCGATCTGCGATTGGCTGAGCCCGCTCAGGTAGCGGAGCTCGACGATGCGGCGCTCACGCGCGGGCAGGTCCCGCAGGAGGCGCTCCACCGTCATGCGGGCGTCGACGGCATCGAGGGCCGGGTCGTCGCGCCCCAGGCTGTCCACGTCGTCACCGTCGTCGTCGCTGGGGGTGGCGAGGGGCGTCTTGCGGTAGCAGCGGGCCGCCTCGAGTGCGTTCAGGACGTCCTCGACGGCCACGCCGGTGTGCTCGGCGACCTCGTCGGCGGTGGGCGAGCGGCCGAAGGCCTGGCTCAGGTCGTTGACGGCCACCTTGACGGTGTGCTGCAGGTCGCGCGCCCGCCGGGGAACGTGCACCGCCCAGGTGGTGTCGCGGAAGTGTCGCCGAAGCTCACCCGTGATGGTGGGAACGGCGAAGCTGGCGAACGCAACGCCGTAGTCGGGGTCGAAGCGCTCGACCGCCTTGAGCACGCCCAGCATGGCGACCTGGATCAGGTCGTCGAGGGGTTCACCCTTGCCGGCGAATCGCCGGGCGCAGTGGACCGCCAGCCAGCGGTGCTCCTCGATCAGGCGGTTGCGGATCGGGCGATCGCCGCCGGCGCGGTATAGCCGAAACGCCTCGTAGTCCGTCGGGTTCGTGGTGGCGGGCGCTGTGGTGGTCACGACACTCTCGCTTCACGTCGGGATGTGGCCCCCCTCTTCCCCCATTCGCCGACCGCTACACAACTAGTGCCCACTAGCGTCCAATCGATGGACCTCGGGATCGGGGGCCGACGGGCCGCCGTCGCTGCCGCCTCGGCCGGGCTGGGGCTTGCCTGCGCGCGTGCCCTCGCCACGGAGGGTGTGCGGGTGGTGCTCTGCGGACGCCGATCGGACCGGGTCGAGGCGGCCGCGGCCGCCCTGCGGGCCGATGGGGGCGACGTCCTGGGGCTGGTTGCGGACGTGTCGGATGCGGAGGGTGGGACTGCGTTCGTGAAACAGGCCGTCGAGGCGCTCGGCGGCGTGGACATCCTGGTGACCAATGCGGGCGGGCCTCCCGCGGGGACGTTCGCCTCGACCGCCCTCGCCGCCTACCCGCCGGCCCTCGAGCAGAACCTGCTGTCGACTGTCGCCATGTGCAAGTCGGCCGTCCCGGCCATGGTCGAGCGGGGCTGGGGCCGTGTCGTCGCCATCACCTCGATGACCGTGCGACAGCCGGCTCCGACCCTCATCTTGTCGAACACGGCGCGTGCCGGGGCCACGGCGTTCCTCAAGACTCTCGCCACCGAAGTCGCTCCCCGAGGGGTGACGGTCAACTCGGTGCAGCCCGGGTTCCACGCCACCGATCGGCTGGCCCAGCTCCACGGTGGCGACCTCTCGGCGGCGGCCGCCACCGTGCCCGCCGGTCGGGTCGGCGACCCCGACGGCTTCGGCGCCGCGGTGGCGTTCCTGTGCTCGGAGCATGCGCAGTTCATCACCGGGGCGGCGCTGTCGATTGACGGCGGCGCGTACCCCGGATTGATGTAGGCGCGACCGACTCGTGCCGAGCAGTCACGCCTGCGTTGCAGTTCGTGACGATCAGTCGACCTTGAGTTGACTCGTCAGCTCGTCGCGCCGCGCCTCGAAGTCCTCGAGTCCCATCTTCCCGTCGTCGAAGGCGGCGTGGAGCTCAGCCAACTGCGCCAGGACCTCGGCCTGGTCGACCTCTGGAGCAGAGGCGTCGGGCTCTTGCTCATCGGCCTGCTCCGCGCGCTGGGCCTTCCGCTCGAGCTTGGCCTGGGCCTTGGCCTGCTTGTCGCGGTCCCGTTGGAGCTTCCCGAAGGTCGTTCGCCGCCGTGACACGCCTAGTCAGAGCACCCTGACGTTCTGAGCTTCGTCGCCCTTGCGTCCCGGGCCGACCTCGAACTCGACCTGTTGCCCCGCTTCGAGCGAGCGGTAGCCACTGCCTTGGATGTTCGAGAAGTGGACGAACACATCGCTCCCGTCCTCACGCGAGATGAAGCCGTAGCCCTTCTCTGCGTTGAAGAACTTGACGGTGCCTACTGCCATGGTGTCTCTGCCTATCTCTGTCTCTGCCCGTGCCGACTCGAGGCGCGGTACTGCACGGATGAGGCTACGCCGTACGGCCGGCTGATCGCGCTATTTCGAACCGACTCCCGGCTACCTTGACCCCGTGGTCGCCGAGATGGAGCGCGACACGGTCACTCTCGCCCGCCGGATCGCCGACCTGGGCACGGGCCGGCGCGGCGGGGTTCTGCGTGGCGCCTGGTGGAGCGATCGGGTCATGGACTGGGCCATGGAGCGGCCTGGCTTCAAGACCCAGCTTTTCCGCTTTGTCGACGTCTTCCCGGCGCTGGCCGACGCGCCCGACGTCGCCCGACACCTGTCCGAGTACTTCGACGGCGTGGACGCACCCAAGGCCCTGGACCTGGGCATCGACGTCGCCGACCGTGTTCCTCTCGGCGCCCGGGTCGAGGCCCGGATCGCCCGCCGCAACATCATGCGCATGGCCCGGCAGTTCATCGTCGGCGCGACGGCACGTGACGCGGTCACCGGCCTGCACCAGCTGTGGCGTGCGGGCAGCGCCTTCACGGTGGACGTCCTCGGGGAGAAGACCGTGGTCGGCTCCGAGGCCGACCGGTACGCCGCCCGCGTCGAGGAGCTCGTCGTGGCGCTCGACGACGCCAGCCGCCACTGGGCACCCGACGACCACCTCGAACGCGACGACCTGGGTCCGTTGCCCCGCGTCAACGTGAGCGTGAAGCCAACGGCCCTGGCCACGCACTACGAGCCGCTCTCGCGGGAGGCCGGGCTGGCGTCGGCCAAGGAGCGGCTCCGGCGGATCCTGCGGCTGGCCCGCGAGCGCGGCGCCTTCGTCAACGTGGACATGGAGCACTACGACGCCAGGGACATGACGCTGCAGCTGTTCCGCGACCTGTTGTCCGAGGACGAGTTCGCCGCCATGCCTGCCGGCATCGTCGTCCAGGCGTACCTGCGCGACAGCCGAGACGACCTGGCCGACCTGATCGCCTGGTCAGCCCGGCGGGCCGAGCCCATCACGGTGCGGTTGGTCAAGGGGGCCTACTGGGACGCCGAGACCGTCCACGCCCGCGCCGAGGGATGGCCGGTCCCCGTGTTCGAGGACAAGGCCGACACCGACGCCAACTACGAGCGCTGCGTGCGCCTGCTGCACGACCATCACGGGGACGTCCGCTCCGCCTTCGGGTCCCACAACCTGCGGTCGCTCGCGTACGCCATCACGTACGCCCGCCGGAAGGGCATCCCCGACACGGGCTACGAGATCCAGATGCTCTACGGCATGGCCGGGCCGATGCACGAAGCCATTCGCCGGCTCGGCTTCCGGCTGCGGGTCTACGCGCCGGTGGGCGAGCTCGTGCCGGGGATGGCGTACCTGGTGCGGCGGCTGCTCGAGAACACCTCCAACGAGTCCTTCGTGCGCCACCGCTTCGCGGAGGGCCGGGACCTCGACGAGCTCCTGAAGGCTCCCGAACCGCGTGACCTTCCGGTCACCAGCTGGGGCGAGCGCCGGCCGGTCACCGACCCCGCCGATCCCACGCCGTACGAGCCGGAGCCCATCTCCGAGTGGCGCCGCCGACCGGCGCGTGACGCCATGGCGGCCGCCGTCCGTTCGATTGCCGCCGGCCTCGGCGAGCAGGTACCGGCCTACATCGGGGGCGAGCAAGTGATGACCCCTAACAGGCTGGCGTCGGTCGACCCGGCCGTGCCCGCCACCGTCGTTGCCAACGCCGCCGCCTGCACGGCGTCCGACGTGGACGCGGCGGTCGCCATCGCCGCGCGGGCGGCGCCCGGCTGGCGGCGGACGCCGGTCGAGGAGCGGGCCGGGGTGCTGTTCCGGGCCGCCGATTGGATGAGGGGTCGGCGCTACGAGATCGCGGCGCTCGAGTGCTTCGAGGCCGGCAAGCCGTGGGATCAGGCCGACGCCGATGTCAGCGAGGCGATCGACTTCTGCGAGTACTACGGGCGGGAGATGCTCAGACTCGACGGCGCGGCGGCCGACCTCGTGCAGTCCCCGCCGGGGGAGGCCAACCGGCTCGTCTACCAGGGCAAGGGCGTAACGGCGGTCATCGCTCCCTGGAACTTCCCCCTCGCCATCCCGACGGGGATGACGGTGGCCGCGTTGGCGGCGGGGAACCCGGTGATCCTCAAGCCCGCTGAGCAGTCGCCGGGTGTGGCGTGGCGACTGATCGAGGCCCTGGTGGCCGCCGGCGCGCCGCCCGGGGTGGTGCAGTTCCTCCCTGGCCTGGGGGAGGTCGTTGGTGCCCGATTGGTCGAGCATCCCGAGGTGGCTGTCATCGCCTTCACGGGCTCGCGCGCCGTGGGCTTGGCCATCAACCAGCAGGCCGCGGTCACCCTGCCCGGCCAGCGCCACGTGAAGCGCGTGATCGCCGAGATGGGGGGCAAGAACGCGCTGATCATCGACCACGACGCCGACCCCGACCAGGCGGTGCCTGGCGCCGTGGTGTCGGCATTCGGCTACGCCGGGCAGAAGTGCTCGGCGGCCAGTCGTCTGATCGTGGTCGGCTCTATCTACGACCAGCTGGTCGAGCGGGTGGTGGGTGCCACCCGCGAGCTGCTTGTCGGCCATCCCTCCCGCCCGGAGGTACAGGTCGGGCCCGTCATCGACGAGGAGGCGCACAAGCGGGTCCTGCGGTGGGTCGAGGAGGCACCACAGCAGGGCCGGATCCTCGGCCAGCACGACGACGTGCCCGACGAGGGGTACTTCGTCGCCCCGACGGTGGTTGCTGTCGACGACCCCGACGCCCCCATCGCCCGGGAGGAGATATTCGGCCCGGTGCTCACGGTGCTGCGGGCGGACGACCTCGACGCCGCCATCGAGATCGCCAACCGATCCGAGTACGCGCTGACTGCGGGCATCTACTCACGCTCACCGGCCAACATCGCCCGGGCCGCCGCCGAGCTGAGGGCCGGGAACGTCTACATCAACCGGCACATCACCGGCGCGGTCGTGGGACGCCAGCCGTTCGGCGGCTTCGGCATGTCGGGCGTCGGCTCCAAGGCCGGCGGACCCGACTACCTGCATCAGTTCCTGGACCCCCGGGTGATCACCGAGAACACCCTCCGCCAGGGCTTCACCCCCGAGACTGCGTGACTCGCGCCGGTAAGACGATGCGCGGATCGGTCACGGCGCGCGTGGCTTACCGTGGTCTGCGTCATTGGAGGCCTCGCTGTGGGCAGCACCTCGGCCACCAAATCCCCACGCGTGGGCTGTCGATCGTCCCTATCCACTCGGCCGGTCAGCCGGCGTCCTCGTGCGCCTGGTCCTCGCCGTCGATCACGAGGTCGACGAGGGGCAGCACCCGGCGGCGAAGCTGCTCGGTGAGGGCGATCTGCGTGGTGCTGCGGACGATGCCCTGGACCTCGAGGATGCGATTGATCACGTGCTGCAGGTGGTCGTTGGTTCGGGCGACGACGCGGCAGTGGAGGTCACCAGGCCCGGTGACGGAGTGGATCTCGAGGACCTCGGCGAGCTCGCGCAGGTGCTTGGTGACATCCTCGAGGCGACCCTGGGAGATCTCCAGGCTCACGAAGGCCAGCACCTCGTAGCCCATGGCGCGCAGGTCGAGGTCCGGGTCGAACCCCGAGATGATGCCGCGCTGCTGGAGCTTGTCGAGCCGTGCTTGCACAGTCCCGCGCGACGCCGAGCTGGCGGGCCAGCTCCATCACCCCGGCGCGCGGCGTGTCACACATGGCCCGGATGAGGCGAGCGTCGAGACCATCCATCCCGGTGGGCAACATGAGCAATGTGTCTACCACACTCGCTCGCTCACTGGATGAATTGTCCAGCATGTGACCGTTGAGTTGACGTCTTGATCCCCCACGCGTTTCCTGGGTCGTGCAGTTCGACCATGTGGGTCAGCTCCCGGGTTGTCCCACCGAGGGGTGACTAATGGCCACGACCGCGCTCCACCATGATCGCCAGGGAAACTCGGTCGCACCACCCGTTATCGGCGGGATCGATCACGTCGAGTGGTGGGTGGGCAACGCCCGAGCGTTCGCCGGCCTGTTGTCGTCCGCGTTCGGGTTCGAGGAGGTGGCGTACGCGGGGCCGGAGACCGGGCGGCGCGATCGCGTGTCGCACCTGCTGCAGCAGGGCCGCATCCGGTTCATCGTCACGGGAGCGCTCGGGCCCGAATCCCCGATCGCCGAGCATGTCCGCACCCACGGCGATGGTGTGAAGGACATCTGCTTCCTGGTCGACGACGCCGAGGCCGCGTTCTCGGCGGCGGTCGCGCGGGGCGCCCTACCGGAGCGGGAACCGAGCGTCGACACCGACGAGCTGGGGGCCATCCACCAGGCCGCCATCCGCACCTACGGCGAGACCGTGCACACCTTCCTCGATCGCTCGGCGTACACCGGCCCGTTCGCGCCCCAGTTCGGTCCCCCCGTGCTGCCCACGCCCGCGGGCGAGCCGGTGGGCCTGACCCGCTTCGATCACGTCGTCGGCAACGTCGAGCTCGGCCACCTCGACCAGTGGGTCGACTACTACCGGGACGTGCTGGGTTTCGACCTGCTCGTCCACTTCGGCGACGACCAGATCTCGACCGAGTACTCGGCGCTCATGTCGACGGTCGTGTGGAACCACGACAAGGTCGTGCTGCCCATCAACGAGCCGGCGGAGGGCCGGCGCAAGAGCCAGATCGAGGAGTACCTCGACTACTACCGGTCGCCAGGGGTCCAGCATCTGGCACTGCACACGCCAGACATCGTGCAGGCCGTGAGCACCATGCGGGACCGGGGTGTGCGCTTCCTCGACGTACCGCCCGAGTACTACGACGACGCCCGGGACCGCATGGCCGGGGTCGACCTGCCCTGGGGCGACCTCGCCGAGCTGGGGATCATGGTCGACCGGGACGAGGAGGGCCACCTGCTGCAGATCTTCACCGAGACGATCTGCGACCGACCCACCGTCTTCTTCGAGATCATCCAGCGCGAGGGCGCGACCGGCTTCGGCGCCGGCAACTTCAAGGCCTTGTTCCAGGCGATCGAACGGGCTCAGGCGGCGCGCGGCAACCTCTGAGGCCCGCGCTCGTTGCGGGCGCTGCGGCGTCGGCGTTCCGGTCCCTGCGAGGCCGCGTCAGTCGGGCTGGTCCGGCCCGGTGAGCCGCTGGACCACCACGATCGAGCCGTCCCCGTCTCCGAGCGTCAGTGGCTCGGCAGTGGGGTCCGACGTCGGGAAGCTGAACCCCAGCCGGGACGCCTCGATGGCGGCACGCGCCACGGTCGCCTCCAGGTGCTGGACGGCGGCTTCGTGGTCGAGGCCATCGGTCGCCTGTTCGAGCCAGACACGAGCCTGCGCCATGAAGGGTGCGAGCTCGGCGGGCAGCGGATCGGGGGGTGTCTCGGCCAGCGGGGGAGTCTCCTGGTTCGACGGTTAATAGAGGCTATCGGCAGGATTCGCGACCTGCCCGCCGAGATGCCACACACTCGCGAGCGGGTGGGGTCAGGGGACCCCTGTGGTAGCTTGCTCGTTCCGCCGGGCCGTTAGCTCAGTTGGCTAGAGCACTTGCATGACGCGCAAGGGGTCGGGGGTTCGAGTCCCTCACGGCCCACCGGATTCCCTGGTCAGGGGCGGTGCCGGTGCCGACCCGGTTCCCCCGAGGCAATGGGTTCCATCACGTCGAGGGCGAGGCGATGGGTTCCGCATCCGGAACCCGAGACCTCGACCTACTGCCCGCGGAAACCATTGCCTCGGGAGCGTTGTCGACGCCCAGTCAGCCGCGACGGCGCCGGTCGGTGCAGCCAGCGCTCCGCGCAGCGAATTACCGTGTCGTCTTTCGTCCTCCCACCGAATCCGGTCTGGCGTCCGAGTGGTTCGATGACACACCCAACCGCAGCCTGGCGACCGACATCACGGTCTCGCCCGGTCAAACCGCTGCCGGCATCGACGCGCAACTCGCCAACAGACCCTGACGCGCCTACAGGATCCGCATGGGGATGGTGCGCGGGCCGCGGACCTGGCCCGCCGACCACGTGACCCCGGTGGGGTCGACGAGCTCAAAGTCGGGATAGCGCTTCATCCACTCCTCGAGGGCGACGCGCAGCTCCATGCGTGCCAGGTTCGAGCCGATGCACCGATGGATGCCGAGGCCGAAGGCCGCGTGCCGATTCTCCTCCCGGTCGATCCGGACCTTGTCGGCGTCGGGGAACTGCTCCGGGTCTCGGTTCGCGGCCGGGAACGGCAGGAGCAACCAGTCGCCCTCCTTCATCTGGCGACCGCGGAAGTCGAAGTCTGTCGCCACCAGCCGGGCCATGGTCACCGGTGCGTAGGCGCGCAGGAACTCCTCGACCGCGGTGGCCATGAGTTCGGGCTCGACGGCCAGGCGCCGGCGGTCGGCGGGATTCTGGGCGAGGTGCCACAGCGACGCGCCGATGGCGGACCACGTCGTGTCGATGCCCGCGATCATCAGCAGCACCATCGTGCCCCGCACATGGTCGGGATCGAGCTTGTTGCCGTCGAGCTCCGCCTCGAGCAGGAACGTGGTCAGGTCGTCCTGGGGGTCGGCGAGGTGCTCGGCGATGCGGGCGTCGATGTAGGCGTCGAGCTCCCCCTCGTCGACGATCGCCTGGCGCTCCTCGGCGGACTGGTCGACGTCCTCGAGCACCATGCGGATGAAGCGGCGAAACAGGTCGGCGTCCTCCTGAGGGAAGCCGAGCATCCTGACGATCACCCGCAGGGGGATGTGCTGGGCGTAGTCGACGGCCGCATCGATCTCCCGCGCTCCCGGCGGTGGCGTCCAGGAGCTCGACGCACAGCTCACGGGTGAACGGTTCCAGCGCTTCGATGGGCTTGGGTGCGAACGCGGGAAGCAACAGTCGGCGGGCCAGGGCGTGGAACGGCGGGTCCGAGGTGATCGGGGGTGCCAGGCCGATGGGCGCCGGCAGATCGTCCGGGCCGGGTCGGACCTCGCTCACGACGACCGATCGAGACGTGAAGTGCTCGGTGTCGTAGGCGACCGCGGCGACGTCGTCGTGCCGCACGGGCATCCACGTGCCGCCGTAGCGGTCGCTGTGCGCCACCGGACAGCGGGTGCGAAGCTCGTCCCAGATCGGGAAGGGATCGGCGACCCACTCCGCGTCGGTGTGGTCGAAGTCGGTGGCCCAGTCGGACACGCGTGCGCGTTGCGTTGCCATCAGCTCACTCCGATACCGAGATCGCGTACTCGGGACAGTTGGCCACCGCGGTGCGAGCCTTGTCCTCGAGGCCCTCGGGCACGACCCCGTCGTTCAGCTCGAACGCGTTGCCGAGATCGTCGACATCGAACAGCTCGGGGGCCAGCGCATAGCAGCGGTTGTGGCCCTGACACTTTTCGGGATCGACATGCACCCGCACTCGGCAGCTCCCTCGGCCCCACCACGTTAGGTCGACGGACGCCGGATGCACAGGCACCCCTGCTCACATTGAGCGCTCCGTCGCTGCCGGCGCGCCTACGCTCCGGAGGGCTGCTCAAGGAGGGCGACCTGATGGCCATCGACGAACTCCGGTCGCTGTTCCTGTTCGACGGGCTGAGCGATGAGCAGCTGCGAGAGCTGGACGGCGCGGGCACGGTGGTGTCGTTCCAGCCAGGCGATGTGCTCTTCCGGGAGGGCGAGCCCTCCGCCTTCTGGTGGGTTCTGCTCGAGGGCCGGCTCGAGCTTCTCCGCCGGTCGGGTCACGAGATGTCGGTCATCGCCACGATGGACCAACCGGGGCTGTGGGCCGGCGGCTTCATGGCCTGGACCGACTCCGTCGGCTACCTCGCCACGGCTCGCGCCACGGACGCAGGCCGCGTCCTGACCGTGCCCGCCGCGTCCCTGGGGGACTTCGTCAGGGCCTGGTTCCCCTTCAGCCTGCACCTGATCCAGGGCTTCTTCCAGACGGTGCGCATGATCGACGCGCTCTCGCGTCAACGCGAATCGCTCATCGCGCTCGGCACTCTTGCCGCCGGCCTTGCCCACGAGCTCAACAATCCCGCGTCGGCTGCGACGCGCGTGGTCGACGAGCTCCAGGCGACATGCGATCGACTGCTGGCGTCCCTGGTGGACCTCGCCGAGGGGTCGATGTCCGCGGAACAGTTCTTGGGGCTCGATGCGCTACGCCGGGGGATCGAAGCCCCGCCGCCAGGCGCCGACCCTTTGGAGGTCTCCGATCGGGAGGACGCGCTCGCCGACTGGCTCGACGCCCACGACGTCCCCCGCTCGTGGGAGATGGCGCCCGCCCTGGCGTCAGCGGGAGTCGACGTGGCGTGGTGCGAGCAGGTCGCGCAGCTGCTCGGCGCCGACGCCCTGCCGGCCGGTCTGGAGTGGGCGGTGAGCGCCTTGTCGACGAAGACACTGGTGTCCGAGGTCAAGGAGGCGACGGGTCGGGTGTCCGATCTCGTGGCAACGGTGAAGTCGTACTCACAGCTCGATCGGGCATCGCTCCAGGACGTCGACGTCACCGAGGGGATCGACAGCACGCTCGTTGTGCTCGGCGAGAAGCTCCGGAACGGCATCACGGTCGTCCGTGACTACGCGGCGGACCTGCCGCGCATCGAGGCGATTCCCGGCGAGCTCAACCAGGTCTGGACGAACCTGATCGACAACGCCATCGATGCCATGAAGGGCAAGGGCACGCTCCGCGTGCTCGGCGCGCCCCGACGATGACCATGTCATCGTCGAGGTCGCCGACACCGGGTCAGGCATGACGCCGGAGGTTCGGGACCGGGCGTTCGAGCCGTTCTTCACCACGAAGGAGGTGGGCAAGGGCACGGGGCTCGGCCTCGACATCTCGCGCCGCATCGTCGTGGACCGCCACCACGGTGACATCCTGATCGCCTCGCAACCCGGCCAGACGGTGATGACGGTCAGGCTGCCGAGGCGCCGAGACGACGTGCCTATCAGCGCACGCTCTTAGCCGCTGGCGGGCGCCTGGAAGAGGCCGGTGACGTTGCCGTCTGCGTCCTTGACGGTTGCGATCAGCGCCCTGCCGCCGACGTCCTGGACCTGTTGGTCGGCCTCGGCCCCATCGCCGACGAGCGCCTCGAGGCTCTTGTTGATGTCGTCGACGTGCCAATAGGCGATGGGGCCGGTCATGCCCTTGCTGTGGCCGTTGGGATCGAGGCCGACGTCGTAGCCGCCGACGTCGAAGGCGGCGTAGTAGGGCTCGTCGATGTACGGCTCGATGCCGAAGAGCCGGCCGTAGAGCTGCTTGGCGGTGGTGAGGTTCTTGACGGGGTAGGTGATCGTCTTCATGCCTGACGCCATCGAAGGCTCCTTGGGGTCGTGTCGGTGTTACGTCGATCCCGTTTGGATCGTCAGTGGCATGACGGATCGCGACGGAAGAAGGTAACGGTGCCCGAGCAGGATTGGTTGCTGGATCGATTCGAGGCCAACCGTGTGCATCTGCGGGGGGTGGCGTACCGGATGCTCGGGTCCCGGGCGGAGGCCGACGACGCCGTCCAGGAGGCGTGGCTGCGCCTCAGCGGGGCCGATGCCGACGAGATCGAGAACCTGGGCGGCTGGCTGACGACCGTTGTCGCCCGGGTGTCGCTGGACATGCTGCGTTCGCGGGCGTCCCGGCGCGAGGACGCCGCCGGCGCCGACCTTTCCGACCGCCGGGGGATCCCGGGGACGGGCGGGGATCCAGCGGACGAGGCGCTGCTGGTCGACTCGGTCGGCTCGGCGCTCCTCGTGGTCCTCGACACGCTGAGCCCGGCCGAGCGGCTGGCATTCGTGCTGCACGACATCTTCGCCGTGCCCTTCGACGAGATCGGTCCCATCATCGGCCGCTCCTCGACCGCGGCCAAGCAGCTTGCCAGCCGGGCTCGCCACAAGGTCCAGGGCACGGGGCCGGCGCCCGACGCCGACGCCGCTCGCCAGCGGGAGGTCGTCGACGCGTTCCTGGCGGCCTCGCGGCGGGTGACTTCGACGCGCTCGGTGGCGCTGCTCGATCCCGACGTCGTCCTCGAGGCCGACGCCGCGGCCGTCCGGATGGGTTCGCCGGCCAAGATCCGGGGCGCCGTTGCCGTGGCCGGAACCTTCTCCGGTCGGGCGCAGGCGGCTCGGCCAGCGCTCATCGACGGCGTCGTCGGCGTCGTATGGGCCGTCAAGGGGCGGCCAAGGGTGGCGTGGGACCTCACGATCAGCCACGGCAAGATCGTGCACATCGACATGCTCGCCGCCGGCGACAGCCTCGACCTCCTCGACCTGGCCGTTCTCGACGACTGAGATGCCGAGCGGACTGGTCGGCTGAGGCTCCGACCCGGGCCCTCAGCGGCGGCCGCGCAGGCGCGCCTTGCGCAGTGCCTCGCGGACGGCCGCCAGCCCCGCCGCGTCGACGTGCGCGGTGACCACACGATGGGCGGCGTCCATCGCCTCGTCGGGAGTCTCGTAGCCGCCAAGCCACAGCCCGTCGGCGTAGCCGGACGCCTCGAAGGGGATGAAGGCACCCCAGCGGCCGTCCCAGCCGGGGACGACATGGGCGAACGAGTAGCCCGTGGCGTCGGTGCCCTCCCAGCCGTCCCGGAACGTCTTCCGGCTCCACGTGAGGCCCACTACACGAACGTACGTTCGCAACCCTCGAGGCTCAAGGCCGATATCGTGCGCGCCCGTGTGCGGTCGGTTCACCTCCTCGTCCCCGCCCGACGTCGTCGCTGCGTACTTCGACGCCGCAATCCGCGAGACGTTGGTCGAGCCGTCGTGGAACGTGGCGCCCACCGATGGCGTCCACGCCGTGATCGAGGCGGAGGACGAGCGATGGCTGGACGTCCTGCGCTGGGGTCTGGTGCCCTGGTGGTCGAAGGACACGCGGGGTGCGGCGCGGATGATCAACGCCCGTGCGGAGACGCTCTCGTCCAAGCCTGCGTACCGAGAGGCGTTCGAGAAGCGCCGCTGCATCATCCCCGCCGACGGCTTCTACGAGTGGCGGCTCCTCGACGACGGCAAGTCGAAGCAGCCGTACTTCATCCGCCGCCGCGACGGCGACCCGATGGCGTTCGCAGGCCTGGGGGCTATCTGGCGCACCCCGGAGGACGGGCGGTTGCGCACCTGCTCCATCGTCACCACCAAGGCCAACGACACCGTCGCGCCACTGCATGACCGGATGCCGGTCGTCCTGCCGCCGACGGCCTGGGATGCCTGGCTGGATCCCGGAAACTGGGACATGGTCACGCTGGCCCGCCTTCTGGTGCCGGCCCCCGCCGAGCTGCTGACCGCATATCCGGTCTCCGGCCTCGTGAACAGCGTGCGCAACAACGGGCCCGAGCTCATCGCCGAAGCCGCCCCGTTGCCGTCAAGCTGACCGTCGGGTGCTGCCTCGCTGGCGGCCGGGCCGACGGCACCGGCCCCCGGGCGGGGGGAAATGTGCCCGGGGGCCGGTGGCCTCCCGGCCGCGTACCCGGTGCATGCGGAGCCGATACCCACAGCCGACGCGGCACCGCCCCCCGACTGGCGGCCGAGGGGCTGGCGCGCAACAGCCCCCCGACGGGCAGGCCAAGGAGCTGTCGCCCGTTCCTGCTACCCGGACGATCCCGGAGTCAGACGTCCCGACCGCTCGGTCACCGTCGCCAGCGTGACCACGAGCGACCGCCCCCACCCTCACCCTCGGCCTCGCGGCGCTGGCGGAGCTGCTCGACGATGAAGGCGCTGTGCCGGTCCAGGGCGTCGACGAACTCGTCGGACGTGATGATGCCCTTCTCGACCAGGAGGTCCCGCAACGCCAACACGGCGGCGGTCGACGCGACGATGCCCTCCGCCGGGTCGAGCGGGTCGAGCGGATCGTCCGCGGACATGCCAGACAGCTTGCCACCCCCGGCGCTCGCCGACCCCGGTTGGCGCATCCGGCGGAGCCAAGGCGTTGCGCTACCTTGTCGCGGCGTCCTCGACATCGTCGTCGCGGCTCGTGAGGTGGGCAACGTGCTGCAGCGGATCGACATGGTGGCGATGTATGTGCGCGACTGGCAGTCCGCGCTCACCTGGTATCGGGACAAGCTCGGCTTCGTGGTCGCATACATCGAGGAAGATCATCGCTTCGCCGTGCTGGCGTTGTCGGGCGGAGGGCCGGTCCTCCACCTCGTCGGGGACGAGACCCGCCAGCCCGGTCATCGGAACCGCTGCGTCCCGAACATCGCGGTCGACGACTTCGACGCCACGCTCGCGGACCTGGGGGCGCGTGGGGTGCAGATCCTGGACGTGGTCGACGACTTGGACGACGGATATCGGCTCGCCCGCCTGACCGACCTCGAGGGCAACGAGCTCAACATCTACACCACGGTGGCGAGGATCACGGCCCCGCCGGCGTGACCGAGCGTGCCTAGTGGGCGCTGAGAGCCACCCACCCCATAGCCTGCGGCGATGGGCCTGACAGAGCAGGACATCGACTTCCTGACCGACCACCACGCGGCGGCGATGATCACCGTGGGGCGTGACGGCACTCCGAAGGTGTCACGTGTCGGCGTGGCCCTCGTGGACGGCAAGCTCGAGAGCAGTGGCACGGCCGACCGCGTCCGGACCCGCCGGTTGCGCCGCGACCCCCGCTGCACCCTGTACGTCTACGACCCCGGCTACGCCTGGCTGGCACTCGAGACCTCGGTGACGATCCTCGACGGGCCGGATGCCGCGAAGCTCAACCTGCGCCTGTTCCGCGTGATGCAGGGCCGGCCGACCGGCCCGTTGAGCTGGTTCGGCGGGGAGCGAAGCGAGGAAGACTTCCTCCGGGCGATGGTCGACGAGGGGCGGCTCGTCTACGAGTTCAAGGTGCACCACACGTACGGGATGCACTGACGACCGGCATGGAAGACGTGACCGCGCAGCAGTCGCTCGCTGCGGGAGCGGGCGCACTAGCGGTTGGGCGTTGGGAAGATGCCCGTAGCTCGTTCGAGGGCTCCGTCGCCAGGTGTGAGACGGGGGAGGGCCACTTCGGGCTGGCGGCCGCGCTGTGGTGGCTGGGCGAGAACCACGGCAGCGTCGCCCATTGCACCCGGGCCTACACGCTGTTCCGGCGGTCGGGCGAGAGCGTCGGTGCGGTGCAGGCCGCACTCTGGCTGGGCATCGTCTACAAGGCCAACTTCGCCAACTTCGCGGCGGCCAACGGGTGGATCGGTCGAGCCGAGCGCCTGCTTGAGTCGCTCGATCCTGGCCCGCTCCACGCCTCGAGCTGGCTGGCGCGCGCCTATCGGATGCCGGATCTCCGGGCGGCCGAGGAACTGACGGACAGGGCCCTGGGGGTCGCCCGCGCCGCCGGGGACGTGGACCTCGAGCTAACGGCGCTGTCGCAACTCGGCCTGATCCACGTGGGCCAGGGGGAGACGGCGGCGGGCTTCGCGTTGATCGACGAAGCGACGGCCGCAGCGCTGGGCGGCGAGCGATCGACGCTCGACACGGTCGTCTACACGTGCTGCGACATGCTCAACGCCTGTGAGCTGGCAGGCGATATCGAACGGGCCGTCCGATGGTGCGAGGTCGCCGACGACTTCGTGCAGACCTACGGGTGCCCGTTCCTGTACGCCGAGTGTCGCATCTACTACGGGAGCGTCCTCACCGCTCAGGGCCGGTGGGACGATGCCGCCGAGGAGCTGTCGGCCGGCCTGCGGATCACCGACCGAGCGTGCCCCGGGCTCCACGGCCGGGCGTTGAGCCGCTTAGCGGGCCTGCGCGTACGTCAGGGACGACTCGAAGAGGCCGACGAGCTGCTCGACCAGGTCGGCAACGACCTCGATGTCGAAGCCGAGGCGTCGCTGTGGCGCGCCACGCTGCTGCTGGCACGCGGCGATGCCCGGGCGGCGAGCCGCGCCCTCACTCAGCGGCTGCACGATCTCGCGGAGCACGGTCTGCACCTGGCCGGCGCGCTCGATCTCCTGGTCGATGCGCACATCTCCGGCGGCGATCCCGACGCCGCGGATGCAGCGGTCGATCGCCTGAGCGCGATCGCCGCCACTGCGAACGACCGGCAGCTGGGGGCGATGGCCGCGGCCGCGAGGGGCCGGGTGTCGATTGCCCGCGGCGACCTCGCCCTCGCCGCCGCCGATCTCCGGGCGGCGCTCAAGGCATGGTCGAGCCTGGGCCGCCCGTTCGAGGTGGCGCGCACGCGGTTCGCGCGGGCCCGCGCCCTCGCCGTCAGCGATCCCGGTGCCGCGATCGACGAGGGCCGCCGAGCGCTCATCACCTTCGCAGACCTGGGCGCGTCGGTGGACGCCGATCGGGCGGCGGCGTTCCTCCGTTCGCTCGGTGTCGTTCCCCGCGTGGGCCCCAAGCGGGTCGGGCTGCTCACGGCTCGTGAGCGGGAGGTGCTGCGCCTCCTGGGCGCCGGCTTGTCGAACCCCGAGATCGCACAGCGGCTGCACGTGAGCCGCAAGACCGCGTCACATCACGTGAGCAGCATCCTGGCCAAGCTGAACCTGCGCAACCGTGCCGAGGCCGCAGTCCAGGCGGGCGTGATCCTAGGCCCACCCGACCGGTAAATGGGTCAGCTGCCCGATGCTCTGGCGACCGCACCGTCGCACGATCGGACAATGTCCAGTTCCACCGAGTCTTCCGAGTCGTTCCAGATCCCTCTCGAGGCGGCCGAGGCGTACGAGGCAGCGTTCGTGCCGGCCTTCTTCGCCCAGTGGGCACCCATCCTCTGCGATGCTGCGGGCGTCACCGCGGGACAGAAGGTCCTCGACGTAGCGTGCGGGACCGGCATCGTCGCCCGGACCGCCGCAAACATCGTCGGAGCTCCTAACGTCGTCGGTGTCGACATCAACGAGGCCATGCTGACAGTGGCCCGCCGGGTGCGGCCGGACATCGACTGGCGGCGGGGCGATGTGGGTGCGCTCCCACTCCCGGACCTCGTCTTCGACGCGGTGCTCTGCCAGATGGCGCTGATGTTCTTCCCCGCGCGGGCGGCGGGCTTGGGCGAGATGCGCCGCGTGACCGCCGCGAGAGGCACGATCGCCGTCCTTGTCCCCAGCGACCTGGATGCGCAACCTGCCTACGGCCCGCTGGTCGACATGGCCGCACACCACGCCGGCCCCGAGGCACGCTCGCTGATGAGCACCTACTTCGCCTGCGGCGATCTCGACGAGCTCTGCGGGCTCTTCGAATCGGCAGGGCTGCGGGTGACGAACACGCACTCACACACTGGCACGGTCAGGTTCCTGTCCGTGGACGCGGCGATGGCCACCGAGGTCGAGAGCACGCCGCTGCGGGAGCGCATCAGCGACGACGTCTATGAACGCATCCGGCTGGGTGCCCACGAAGTGCTCGCCCCGTTCACGGCCGCCGACGGCACCCTGGAGGCACCGTTCGAATGCCACGTCGTCACCGCCAACCGGCTGTGATCAGGCCGACCCGAGACCGAGGAGGTCCCAGCGGTTGCCGGACACGTCGAGGAACACGGCGACCCGGCCGTAGGACTCGGTGCGCGGCGCGGACACGAACTCCACGCCGTAGGACAGCATCCGCTCGTACGACGCGTCGAAGTCGTCGACACGGAGGAAGAAGCCGACGCGCCCAGCCACCTGCCCGCCGACGGCCGCGGCCTGGTCCCCACCGTCGGCCCGGGCGAGCAGGATGCCAGTCTCCGCGCCCGGCGGACGCACGACGACCCAGCGCTTGGGGCGCCCGGCGCTCGTCAACGACGGGGTGTCGTCGACGAGCTCGAAGCCGAGCCCGTCGACGAAGAACGCGATGGCCGGCTCGTAGTCGGCGACGAGGACGGCGACCAGTGCGAGGCCGGGCATCGGGTGGTTCCGCGGAGCGACCGTCAACCCCGCAGGGCGCCCGCCTCGGCGAGCAGCTCCGCCTGGCGCATCCAGTCCCCGGCAGCGAGGGTGACCACGACGCGCTCGGCGCCGGCTTCGCCGTACTCGGCGATGCGCGCCGCCACCTCGGCGGGGCCACCGAGCGTCAGCACGTCCGGGACGGCGTCGGCGGGCATGCCGAACATGCCGTCGGGATCGGTCAGTGCCCGGACAAGTCCGTCGCGATCCGGCAGCGCCGGGTCGCCGGTCAGCGCGGCGACCATGCTGGCTGTGACCGGCGGCGTGGGCCGTCCCCGGGCGGCGGCCAGCTCCGCCAGCCCCGATTGGCCATCGGCCATGGCAGCCGGCGGGACGGGGAGCACGAACCAGCCGTCGCCGTGCTCTGCGGCACGCAACATCGCCGCCTCGGACATCCCGCCCACGAGGATGGGCGGCACGGTGGCCGCGGGCGCCAGCCGGATCACTGGCGAATCTGCGCCACCATCCAGCCGGGTGGGCAGGCCGGCAACGAGGCCCGGCAGGACGCGGAGGGCCGCATCGGTCCGGCGGCCACGCTCGCGTCGAGGCACCCCGGCGGCGACCCAGGAGCGCTCGTGGCGGTCACCACCGGCTCCGACCCCGAGGATGAGCCGGTCGTGGGACACGTGCTGCAGCGACGCCACCTGCTTCGCCACCCAGACGACGGGACGCAGCGGCAGGATGATGACGCCGAGGCCTAGCCGGATCCGGGTGGTCGCGCCGGCCGCGGCGGCGAGCGAGACCACGCTTTCGACGAAGGGCGCGCCCGTGCCGGCGACCAGCTGGTCGGTCACCCATGCGGACTCCAGGCCCAAGTCCTCGGCATGTCGGGCCGACGCGGCCAGGTCGCCCGGCTGGTCCTTGGGACCGCTCATGCTGGGCAGGAAGACACCGATGTTCGGGGCTGGCGTCGCAGGCATGCGCCCAGTGTGCCGTCACCGGGTCAGGGCCCGACACGCCCCGGACCGTGTCCCAGCTCGCATGTCGGCTCGGCTGCGGTCAGGGGTGCTCGAGTGTGAAGCGGTCGATCACGCGGCCGTCGGGGCCGATCGCGCGGGCATCGAGGCCCTCGCCTGCGACGACGACGTGCACGAAGTGGAGGGCCGATTGGGCCACGGCGGTGAACGCGCTGAGCCCCGTGAGCGTGAGCTTGCATCCGCCACCGCTGACGACGTGGACGACGCCGTGCTGCGGGGTCGTGCGCTCGTAGTGGTGGTCGTGGCCGGCGAACGCGACGTCGATACCACCGTCGGCGAGGATCGGCTCGACGGCCCGCCGCAGCCGCATGCTGGATCCGTGGCGACCGGACGAATAGGGCGGGTGGTGCATGAGCGCGACCTTCCACGGCGCCCGCGAGGCCCCCAGCGCCGCGGCCAGCCAGGCGAGCTGCTCGGCGCCAGCGTCACCGCCGGCGAGGACCATGCCCGAGTCGACCACGAACACCTCGACCGGGCCGTGACGGGCGGCGTAGTAGCTGCTGGCCTTGCCGAAGTGTGACAACTCCGCGGCGACCTCGGCGGCCCCACCGCCGTTGCCACCCTCCACGTCGTGGTTGCCGACCGCGAGCTCCCACGACACGCCGGCGTCGATCAAGGCCTGGTAGGGGCGAGAGAAGACCGCGTCGTAGCGGTCGTCGATGTGGCCGTAGTAGCAGACGTCGCCGGCCAGCAGGACCAGGCCGTACGGCGACTCCCGGTAGGTGAGGGCCATCCGGCGGGCGATGGCCATGGCGTTGCGCCGGCTGGACCCGTTGTCGCCCAAAACGGCGAAGGACACCTCGCCCGCGGTCTCGGTCCAGGCCCGTGGTTCCAGCGTGATGTCGGGCGGCCTGCCGGGGAGGAAGTCCTCTCGCCAGCGGACGAGGTTCCAGAGAGAGGCGAACGGGTTCGTCGGACCGAACCTAGGCGGCGGCGAAGCCGGTGACGCGGAGCTCGGGCGCCGACTTGGGCGCGTCCTCGGGCGGCTTGCCGCAGTCGGGGACCGGGAGGATCCGAGAAACCTCCACCGTTGCGTCGAACGCCAGGCGTCGGCCGTCGGGCGCCTCCGCGTCGATCAAGACCCGGGACCGCCCCCCGGCCGATTCCACCACCTCGCCCCGCCGCCGGTGGTCGAGCCACGACCAGCCGATGGACCGCAGGGCCTCGCGCTCCGCCGCCTGGACCTCGGGACGGTCGAGGCCCGTGCAGCCGCGGTACAGGCGGGCGGCCTCGTCCAGCGGGAGCGTGCGCTCGGCGACGCCGACGAGCCGATCGATGTCGAGGTAGGCCCACATCGTGCCCTCGGGCAGCAGCAACGCGGTGGGCGCGAAGCGGTGGCCGCCGGTGTGGCTGGTCCGCCAGACGCGAACGCCGGCCAGGTCACCCAGTCCGAAAGCCAGGCGGGTCCCGAGCGTGCCGCAGCACGCGTCCCGCCGGCCATGGGTGCAGACCAGCACGTGGCGGCCCACGCCGACGCCCTCCGGTGGGGCGACGGCTCCGGGCTGGGGGAGGGCGGGACCAGCGCCGTCGCCGCCGCTGGCGGCGATGGCTGCGACGGCCTCGCCCAGCAGGGTGTGGTCAACCGTCCAGGCCCGCCCGCGGTAGCGGTCGAACGCACCTGCCGGCCGCGTGAACGCCAGGAGGCGCCGCCGGTGGGGATCGCCGCCATCGTCGGGCACCAGTCCCTGGAGTCGCATGTTGGCTGCGCCGAGCGCGCCCGAGGCTCGGGCGAGGGCCGCGTGCTCGGTGATCTCCCGGGGCCACGGCAGTGGGACCTCGGCCAGGACGATGCCGCGATAGCTGCCGGCCGAGCCCACCGGGTCGAGGTCCTCGGAGCGGGCGAAGCTGGAGCAGCGCAACGCCGCGGCACCGCCGGTGGGCCTGGCTTCAGCGGGGTCGTCGCGCATCCGGTCAAGGATCGCCGCGCGCCGCCTCCGCGTGCGAACCCGACCGCATGCCCGCGGCGGGCCGGTCGTCCTCGGTCGCGGCAGCCGGCGATGGGCGGTCGCTCGGCGCCGGAACGGTCGCCGGCCACAGGCGGCGAGCCGTCGCCTCGGCCACCCGGCCGCGCCAGTGCATCGCCCGCCACACCCCGCGATAGCCAGGAAGGAACCCGAGCGTGACCACCAGGTGCCCGATGACGAGTCCGGTCAGCACGTAGGTCGAGCCCCGGTGCACCCGCACCATCGTGGCAAAGGTCTGGCCGCCGGAAAGCGTGGTGAGGAGCACGCCGCTGACGATCACGGTGCCGAGCGCCCCGACCAGTGCGACGTTGAGCAGCCGCTGGCCGGGATCGAAGTGGCCCCGGTGCCGGCCGAACCGACCGGTCAGTGCGCCTCGCGGCCAGCGCCAGAACCATGCACCGTCGCCCCGGTTGATGCGCAGGGTCTCGCGCAGGAACGTGAGCGTTCCCCGAATGCCCAGGATCGGTCCGCCGACCGCGACCCCCAAGAGCACCCAGCCGGCGGTGCGATGGAGCTCGGTGTCGGGCGTGTCCAGCACGTCGGCCAGGAGGGTCGGCTGCCCCTCGTGCCCCGTCCGCAGCCACCAGCCGGTGGCCAGGAGGACGAACGTCACCAGGTACAGGAGGGTGTGCAGCCAGCGGGTGGCCCGGTTGTTCCGGACGACCGGGCCACCCGCTGGCGCATCAATAGTCGTAGGGACCGCCCTCCGACGCGGTGGTGGTGGTGCCCCCGCCACCGGCGCCCTCGCCGACCATCACGGTGACCTCGTCGCTGGCGTCGGTGAGGCTGTGGTCGGCGTTGGCGATGAACGCCTCGATGGTGTGCTCGCCCGGCGCAAGATCGCGATCGACGGTCCAGGGCTCGTCCGCGCTGTAGACGAGGTCGTATTCGCCGTCGGACTGGTTGCCGTCGTAGTACAGGTGGACGTGGTGCAGCCCGGTATCGGGCTCGCCGATGTCGACGCTGGGGTCGACCTCCACCTGGAACCCGGGCTCGACCGTGGCTCCGTCGGTGGGACCTGCGATAGAGATCGTCAGGTCGCCCTCGCCCCCTCCGCCTCCCGAGTCGCTGCCGGCGCCGGTATCGCCGGCGACGGTGTCGTCATCGTCATCGCCGCTGCAGGCGGCCGCGAGCAGCGCCAACGCCGCCAACACCGCTCCGAGGACGACGAAGCGGTGCCGGCGATGACGCCGGCTCGCCCCTGCCGTGCCGGGTGAGCTCGTTTGGGGGGAAGACATGATTGCCATGCTTCGACTACGTGTTCGAGCGGCGCGCGGATCTCTCGCGGGGTTGCTCCGCGGCCCGCGATTGGCTGTGCTGGCGGCGTGGCGCGAGATCCTCTGGCACTCCGGCGGAGTACAGAAGGTGTGTGGGAGGTGTCCGACGAGGCTCTCTTCGCGGGCTACGCCTCCGGTGACCCCGAGGCGGCGGCCCACTTCGTCGACCGCTTCCAGCGCCGCGTCTACGGGCTGGCGCTCGCCATCGTGCGCGTCCCGGTCGACGCCGAGGAGGTGGCCCAGGAGGCCTTCGTGCGGGCGTGGCGGTTCGCGGCCAGCTTCGACGCCCGGCGCGGGTCGGTGGCCGCCTGGCTGCTCGGCATCACCCGCAACGTTGCGCTCGACAGCGTTCGCGGCCGCGGCCGGCGTCCGGAGCCGATGGCCGATCCGGCTCCCGAGATCATTGTCGACCCGCTCGATGTCGCCGGCGCCATCGAGCGGCGAGCCGACGCCCGGCGGGTGGCCGACCTGATGCAGTCGCTGCCGGACTCGCAGCGCCGGGCGCTGGTGGCGGTGACGCTCTGGGGGTTGAGCACCCGCGAGGTCAGCGAGATGGCGGGGATCCCGCAGGGCACCGTCAAGACCCGGGTGCGCCTAGCGCTGCGCAAGCTACGCGACGAGATGGGAGCGCCGATCCCGTGACGTCGCTCCGATGCTCCCAGCTGCGCGACATGGCACCCGAGGTCGCGCTGGGCCTCGTCACCGGGGAGGACCGTGCGGTCGCGTTGGCGCACCTCGAGGGCTGCGCCGCCTGTCGTGCCGAGGTGGCCTCGCTGGCAGGCGTCGCCGACGAGCTGCTGCTCATCGGCCCCGAGGCCCCACCGCCGGAGGGCTTCGACCGCCGGGTGCTGGCTCGCCTCGCCTCGGTGCGGGCCGCGGCGGCGCCATCGGCCGCCCATCGCGAGGGGCCCGCCCACCTGCGCCGCCGCGCGCGCCGCCGCCGCCGGCCAGACCGCCGCCGAGTGGCTGTCGGCGCCGTGCTGTCGACTGCAGCCGCCGCCGTCGTGCTGGTGGCAGCGGTCGTCGCGATCCGCGACGATCCGGCGGCGCCGACCGAGGAACGGGCCGAGATGACGACCGGGGTCGGCGAGGTCGTCGGCGCCGCCACGATTCGGAGCGGCGATCCCGCGACGGTGGCGGTCGACGTGCCCGGCTGGGAGGAGGCAGTGCCGGCCGGCGCCACGTACTGGTTGGCCGTTGAGATGAACGACGGCTCCCGGACAATGACCCACATCGGCACCGACGCGACGTGGTGGGAGGTGTCGTTGGAGGGCGATGCTGACGCGGTGGCCAGCGTCTCGGTGCTGGACGGCGACGGCTGGGTCTGGTGCTCGGCCGAGTTCGCCACCTGAGGGTGCGACCAAAGGGGTCTCGGCTTCGGTAACCTCTCGCCCCACCGCGCCAGCCTGGGATGGGCGCGGCGCCCGACCGGGAGAAGGGCACCGAGCTAGATGCATCCGGACTTGCCGCAGGAGCAGGCCTATTTCGATCGCGCGCTCGCGTTGCGCGATCGGCAGCACGCCGTGCTCGAGCGGGCGCCGAACTTGTCGGCCCACCCCAAGGCGGTGATGGAGCTGCGCCGGCGGGTCAGCGGGCTCGGCGTGGTCGATCCCGACGAGGCGGTGGCATTCGGGCGGATCGACGCCGGCGGCCAGCGCTGGTACATCGGCAAGGGCGCGATATGGGACGACGACAACGACCTTGTGGTCGTCAACTGGCAGGCACCGATTGCGGCGCCGTTCTACACCGCGTCGCCGCACGATCCCGAGGGCCTCGATGCGCGGCGCGTGTACCGCTGCCAGGGGAACCAGATCCAGGCGATCGAGGAGATCCTCTTCCGCGACCTGGCGGAGGCGATCGCGGAAGGCCGTGAGCCCGGGCCGGTGGTTTCGGACGCCCTGCTCGAGTCACTCGGGCGCGACCGGTCCGGCGAGCTCTCCGAGATCGTCGCCACGATCCAAGCCGCCCAGTACGACCTGGTCAGCCGCGACATCGACCAGCTGCTGGTCGTGCAGGGCGGGCCCGGCACGGGCAAGACGGTGGTTGGGCTCCATCGCGTGTCGTGGCTGCTGTTCAACCTCCGCGACCGTCTGGAGCCCAACGACGTCCTCATCGTGGGGCCGAACCCGGCCTTCGTCCGCTACATCTCCGCCGTCCTGCCGTCGCTCGGCGACCAGGCGGTGGTGCAGCTGCCGCTGTCGGCGCTCGGACCCCGGGTCCGCATCGGCAGCGTGGACCCTCCGGCCGTCCGCCGCCTCAAGGGCGATAGGCGCATGCTGCGGTTGCTGGAACGCGGGCTGCGCAACCGACAGCGCGTCACCACCGACGACGTCGAGCTGCGCGTCGGCGGGCGCCCGGTCTCGCTCAACGGGCGGCGGATCGCCACCCGGGCTCGCCAGCTACTTGGGCGCCCCCACAACGAGGCCCACCGCGAGCTGCGGGCGTTCCTGATCGATGAGGCCCGCCGCCAGCTGACCCGCGCCGGGGTGCGCGACCTCGGAGCGTTCGAGATCAGCGGCCGGGGAGAGTCCGGCCGGGAGATCGACAACTACCTCGAGCGGGTGTGGCCGCAGCTCACCCCGCAGTCGTTCCTCGTCGAGCTGCTTTCGAGCCGCCAGCAGCTCGTCACGGCGGCGCTCGGCACCCTGCGCGACACCGAGATCGAGCTCCTGGCGCTGCCGTCGGGGACCCGCGTTGGCACCTGGCAATGGTCCGTGGACGACATCCCGCTGCTCGACGCCGCCGACGCGTTGCTCAACGGCCGCCCGGCCAGCTACGAGCACATCGTCGTCGACGAGGCCCAGGACCTGTCCCCCCTGCAGCTCGACTCGATCCGGCGGCGGTCGCGCTCGGGTTCCATGACCATCCTCGGGGACCTGGCCCAGGCGACCAGCCCGTGGGCCCACGAATCGTGGGACGAGGTCGTCGAGCAGCTACGCCACAACGGCGTGTCGAACGAGACCGTCGAGCTCGAGCTCGGGTACCGCCTGCCGGCCGAGGTCCACGAGGTGGCCATGCGGCTGCTGCCGGAGGTGGCGCCCACCTTGCAGAGCCCGCGGGCGGTGCGGCGGACGGGCCACGACGTCATGGTGACCACCACGGCGGCATCGGAGCTGGCGACCGTCACGGTGGCGACGATCCGTGACCTGCTGGGCACCGGCCTCATCGGCGTGGTCTGCCCCGCCGCCGTGCGTGCCGAGCTCGCCCACAGCCTCGATGTCGACGGGTTGGCATGGTCGCCCGAGCTCCGGGCGGCAACGTCGCCGGTGGTGGTGTTGGGCGCCGACGAGGTCAAGGGCCTGGAGTTCGATTGCGTGGTGGTGGTCGAACCGGCGCAGATCGTCGCCGAGGCCGAGCACGGGCTGCGCTCGCTGTTCGTGGCCCTCACGCGCTGCACGAGCCGGCTGGCGATCGTGCACGCGCAACGGCTGCCCGATGTTCTGGGCCTCGCTCCCGACAGCTCCGACGACCCGGTCCCCGAGGGCGACGGGGGCCACGGGGGCGACGGCGTCGTCGTCGACCTGGCCGGTCGCGCCGACGACGAATCGAGCGGCGTTGTGGTGAACCTCCAGGTGGTCGACGACGACGAGCCGAGCGGCGCCGTGGTGGTCGACCTCGCGCAGGCCCTCGGCCAGGCAGGGGCCAACGGCGCCGAGGAGGCCAGCGTCTTCGATCCCATCGACGCCGCCATTGCCCGGGACGCGTTCGACGGGCTCGAGCGCCAGATCGCGCATGCGATCGCCGCCACGGTCGCCGAACGGATCGTCGCGACCATCCGTCCCGAGCTGCTGGGCGCCGTCGCCGATGAGCTCGCCCTGCTGCTCCGCCGCAACGGCGAGGACGGGCGCGGCTAGCGTCGTTCGCAGGGAGCGTCCCCGGAGGGCAGCAACTGCTCCCTGGCATTGGGTGCGGGAGCAAGGATGCGTCTGGGCGACAACCGACGGACAGCGAGGTTCCGGGCGGAGCTCGAGTCCTGGCTCGACGAGCACCCGCCGCCAGGAGCGCGGGCCATCGATCCCTCCCTCTCGAGCGGGCACCTGCCCGACTGGGCCAGGGAATGGCAGCGGACGCTGTTCGACGCCGGATGGCTGATGCCCCGCTGGCCGGCGGGGCTCGGGGGGCACGGTGCCGGGCCGGTGGAGCACCTGACCTACCTGGAGGAGATGTCGCGCCGGCAGGTGCCCCGGTCGCTCAATCCGCAGGGCCTCGACGTCTGCGCGCCGGTCCTGGTCGAGCACGGGACCGACGAGCAGCGGGAGCGATGGACGCTGCCCACCCTGTGGGGCGAGATCACCTGGTGCCTCGCCGTCAGCCACGAGGGTGTGCTCCCGGGCGAGGCGATCCACCCCGGCTTCCGCCTCACCAAGCGCGACCGCGAGCTGGTGGTCAGCGGCCGGGAACCGGCGCCGCCAGGGGCCCAGCACGCCGATTGGTGCCTGTGCGCGGCGCAGGTCGTCGGCCGGATCCGGGGCGGCCCCGAGGACCTGGCCGTGCTGGTGGTGGACCTGCGGTCCACGGGAGTCGTGCGCCCGCTCCGGCCCGCGGTGACCGACGCTGCGCACGACCCCGACGAGCTCATCTTCGACGAGGTCGTGCTGGGTGCCGACGCCGTCGTCAACGCCGCCGGCGGTTCGGCCGTCGTGGAGGCGGCCCGCGCCCACGAGCGCACCGCCCGGTGGACCGCCCGCCTGCTCGACGCGCAGCGGGCGCTCGACGCGCTCGTGACCGCCAGCCAGGCGCCGGGTCTGGCCAAGGACCCGGTGTTCCGCGACCGGACGGCGGCGCTGCGCGTCGACTGTGACAGCGCACGGGCCCTCGCCTACCGGGCACTCGCCAAGGAGGCGTCGGGCCGCCCGGCCCCCGAGCTGGCGATGCTGCCGCTCATCACCCAGGAGCTGTGCCAGAAGGTCTACCTCGCCGGCACCGAGGCACTGGGGAGCGACGGCCTCGACCTCGCGCTGGGCGGGCCGTTCCCGTGGCCTAGTGGCGCGTGGCCGGAGCAGTGGCTGGCGGCGCTGGCGGAGACCGCCAGCGTCAATGCCCTGACCGAGCAGGAACGGATCGCGGCGCGCGTCCTCGGGCTGCCGCCGGGCCGGTAGGCCACGGCCACGAACTTGCCGCAGTTAGGGAGGTCATGACCTCTCTAACGACGACAAGTTCGGCTGGGCTCAGAGGCCGAGCACCGCCGCCAGGCCGGCGCTGGCAGGCTGGCGCTTCGGCGCGCGGAAGAGCTCGTCGGCGACCACGCGGTGGTGGTCGGCCGACGACCCCAGCAGGAGCTCGCCCGCCTGTGCGCGCCGTACCCAGAGCTGAGCGTCGGCGCGCCGTGGCCCTCTCCCGTGGATCTCGAGGCTCCGGGAGACGATCAGCCGCTGGCATGCTCCGGCGGCGGCCTTGGCCTGGGAGGCCGTGACGGTCGCACGCTCGTGACGCTCGGCCACGGCGGCGGTCGCCTGGTAGACGATGGCGCGGGTTCGCTCGAGCGCCCCGGCCATCTCGGCCAGGCTGTGCCTGACGGCCTGCGGCGGAGTCCGCACCGGGACAGGGGCGGCCACGGCGGGCTGGTCGCCGTTCCTGCCGCCGTTGCGCTGCGCGGCCTCGGCGCCGTTGGATCCGTCGGCCCCGGTCGGGGCCTCGCCGTTGGGCTCACCGCCACCGGGCTCGGCGCCCAAGGAGCGCACCGGCAGCTCGAGCGCGGCCTCGAGCGCCGACTGGAACAGCGCGCCGCACACGCCGACGGTGTCGAGCGCCATGCCCACGGTCGCCTCGGCGATCGTGGCCGCGACCGCCGGCGTGGCGTCGACCGTGACATCGGGGTCGCCGAGCATGCGGGCATCGGGAACCCACACGCCGTCCAGCTCGAGGTTCCCGAGGGACCGTGTGCCGTCGAGGCTGTCGACCCGGGCGAAGGTCACCTCTGCGGCCGGCACCACGAACAGGCCGAGCATCCCCGAGGCCCGGCGGGCGGCGACGACGACCTCGTCGACCTCGGCGCAGCACAGCACCTGCCGCTTGTGTCCGCTGAGCACCCAGCCGTCGCCCTCGCGGGTGGCGGTGGCGCCGATGCTGAAGGGATCCCAGCGCCCGCCTTCGTAGAGCGCGAGCGTGCCGTTGAGCTGACCGGCGGCCACCGCCGACAGGAACCGGCTCACCTGGGCGGAGGACCCGGCCTCCCGCACTGCCGGGACGAACTGTGTCATCGTCGCCAGGAAGGGACCCGGGGCCGCCGCCCGGCCCAGCTCCTCGAGCACCACCGCCAGCTCGACGAAGCCCCGGCCGAGGCCTCCGAAGTCGACGTCGACTGTGAGCGCCGGCCAGCCCAGCCAGCTGAGCTGGCTGCGGAAGCCTTGGGCTTCGGCACCGCCGACGGCTACCTCCCGAACCAGCCGGGGAGGGCATTCACGGGTGAGGATTGCGCGAGCGCTTTCGCGAAGCTCCAGCTGCTCGTCAGTGAACTCGAGGTGCATGACGTACCTCTGTTGTCCTGACGTCCCCAGGACGCCACCGAGTGGGGAGAAGCGGGGCGCCCGCACCCACGACGATAGGCGCGATTTCGACCACGTACCGAGAAAACATCCGCGACAAGGTCATCCGGCACGGCTGGCGACGCTGTAGGGCAGCTGGAGCCCGTGGGCCAGCACGTCGAAAGCATCGTCTATCAGCGCCTCGAGGGCCCCCGCCCGCTCGCGCTCCTGCCAGACGTCGATGGCGACCCGCAGCGCGCCGATCGTCGCGCTCACGACCAACGCGGGGTAGACATCGAGGCCGGGGTCCAGGCTCGTACGGCGGGCGATCTCCTCGGTCATGCGCCGCTCGACCTCGGCGAACCAGCTGGCACGCGTGACCGCCAGCGAGTGGTGCCTCTGGATCAGCCGGTGGCGGATCACCCAGTCGTCGCCGACGGCCTGCAGCCGCTCGGCGGCGGCCAGCATCACGGCTCGGAGCGCGTCGAGCGGTGGCTCACCCTCGGGACGGGAGAGCAGGTCGGCCAACAAAGCCGAGGACTGGGCCGGCGCAATCCCGACGATGGCGTCCTCCTTGGAGGAGAAGTAGTTGAAGAACGTCCGTGGTGACACGCCCGCGGCGTCCGCGATCGCCTCGACGGTCACGCGGTCGGGGCCTAGCCGGTCGGCCAGGTCGAGTGCGGCCTTCGCCAGGGCCTCGTGCGTCTCCGCCTTCTTCCGCTCACGCAGTCCTTCACGCATGCTCTCGCTGGGGCTCACGGGCACCGTCCCCGTTCGTGGTCGTGGAGGCATGTCCGTTCCCGTTGTTGTCGGCGGTGGTCGGCAGCAAGTCCAGCATGTCGCCGTCGTCATCGCCCACGATCTCGGCCTCGCGGGCGACGTGTCCCGATGAGGTGCGGAGTGTCTTCTCCTTGAGGAACCAGGTGAGCACCCAGCCCAGCAGCACCACGGGCACGGCCCACAGGAACACGGTGGTGATGGCGTCGGCGAACGCGGCGGCGGTCTGCGCACGCTGCTCCAGGGGCAGTTGGTTGATCGCGGCCGGCGTCAGGTCCTGGGGCACTGCGTTTCCGAGGACGTGGGTGAGCCGGCTGGCGAAGAGCGCACCGAAGATCGAGACGCCGACCGAGCCACCGATGGTCCGGAAGAAGGTGACGGTCGACGTTGCCACGCCCAGGTCGGCGACGGGCGCCTCGTTCTGGGTGGCCAGCACCATCACCTGCATCACCAGCCCGATGCCGGCACCGAGCACGAACATGTACGCGCCGGACTCCCACCGGCTGCTGCCCACGTCGAGCGTCGACAGCAGGAACAGTCCGAGGCTCGCCAACGCCATGCCGAGGATCGGGAACACCCGGTAGCGGCCCGTTCGGGTGATGATCTGGCCGGACGTGATCGAGGCGCTGAGCAGGCCCGCCATGACGGGGACGATCAGCAGGCCGGAGTTGCTGGCCGACGCGCCGTTCGCCACCTGTAGGAACGTCGGCAGGTAGGTGATGGCGCCGTACATCGCGATGCCCACGATCAGGCTCACGACCGTGGCGATGCGGAAGGTCGGGAGCCGGAACAGGCGCAGGGGCAGGGCCGGTTCGATGCCCCGCCGCTCGACCGCCACGAACGCGGCGAGCAGGGCGGCGGTCAGCACCCCGAGGCCGATGATCACGCCGGAGCTCCAGCCGTACTCGACGCCACCCCAGGTCGTCAGGAGCACCAGCGCCGAGATGGCCCCGGACAGCAGCGCGATGCCCGCCCAGTCGATGTGCACCTGGTAGCGGTAGCGCGTCGCGGGCAGGACGGCGCTGGTCACGATCAGCGCCAGGATCCCGAGCGGGATGTTGATGTAGAAGACCCAGCGCCACGACAGGTGGTCGGTGAGGAAGCCGCCCAGCAGGGGCCCGGCGACGCTGGCCGCGCCGAAGACGGCGCCGAAGTACCCCATGTAGCGCCCCCGTTCCCGGGGGCTGATGATGTCGCCGATGAGCGCTTGGGCGAGCACGATCAGGCCGCCGGCCCCGACGCCCTGCACCGCCCGGAAGATGATGAGCATGCCCATCGACGAGGCGAGCCCGGAGAGGGCGCTGCCGACGAGGAACACGACGATCGCCGACTGGAACAGGCGCTTGCGGCCGTAGAGGTCGCCGAGCTTGCCGTAGACCGGGGTGGAGACGGTCTCCGTCAGCAGGTACGCGGTGACGACCCATGACAGGTGGTCAAGCCCGCCCAGCTCACCGGTGATCGTCGGCAGTGCGGTGGCGACGATCGTCTGGTCGATCGCCGCCAGGAGCAGGCCGAGCATGATCCCGGAGGACACGATGAGCACCTGTCGGCGCGGCAGCACGGCGGCCGCGGGCGCGGCGACGGGCATCGGGGAGGTCACTTCCATGCGATTCCTTGCGGGCGGCGGTCTCGGAGCGGCCACCGGACACTTTAGAGAAAATTGCAGAAACTGCAACTTTGCGCTTGGTGCAGGTATTCCCTGCTGTTCCGGCCGTCGCCAGCTACGCGCCCGGCTCCTCGCCCACCTCTCGCAGCGCGGCCGCCAGGGCGGCCCGGAGGCGCCGCACCGTCGCCGGGGCGAGGTGTCCCACGACGCCGGTGCCCTTGGCGCCGGCGTCCTCGACGCTCAACTCCACCCGGATGTCGGCGCAGCCCTCGCAGTCGTCGAGGACCGCCACGGCCCACGCCACCCGCGCCTTGTCCTCGTCACCGTCGGGGTGGTCGTCGAAGGCGAAGTCGATGGACTTCTTCATGCGCTGGCCTCCGACCTCGTACTCCGCGTGTCCTGGGTCCGCTCGGCGTGGCCGGTCGGGCACCGCAAGCTAGCCGGCGGCAGAAACACCCAGGTGAATTCCCCCATTGGGCTTGCATGGCGCGGTTGCGGTGTCACCATCCGTCGTTGTGGGCGACCAGGCACGCCCACCCAGCCGAGCGACCCACCCCCCTCGGCTGGTCCGACCGGTCCCCAGGCAACTCCCAAACCTGGGGGCCGGTTCGCGTCCGGACCGGAACCCCCGCGACGCCGGAGGTGCTACGGCCTCAGGCTCGGTTCGCCGGAGCCCAGTTCGTCGGGGACGCCGACCGGTGGGACGTCGCCCGGAGGTGCCGACGGTGTCTCGGGCGCGGCGGGTGCCGGGCGTGCCTCGGTGGCGGACGGTGTCTCGCTCAGCCGTGGCAGGAGGACTCGGAACGTCGCGCCCTCGCCGGGGGCGGTGTCCAGCTCCACCGAGCCACCGTGGGCGGCAGTGATGGCGGCGACGATGGACAGCCCCAGCCCTGTGCCACCGTGGGCCCGGCTGCGAGCGCGGTCGGTGCGGTAGAAGCGTTCGAAGACCCGCTCCGCCTGCTCGGGGATCAGGCCGGGCCCGCGATCGCGCACCTGGACGAAGGCCAGGTCCCGGCCGTCGCGCCGCGTGCGTCCGCCCAGCACGGTGATGGGGCTGTCGGCAGGGGAATAGGCCAGCGCATTGTCGAGCAGGTTGGACAGCACCTGGCGCAGCCGCGGCTCGTCGCCTGCCACAACGAGCTCGCCGTCCGCTTCGCCCGTGGGCAGGTCGAGGCGGATCTCACGCTCCGGCGCCGTGGCCCTGGCCGCCTCTACGGCGTCCGTCGCGAGGACCCGCAGGTCGACGGGGCCATGCTCGAAGGGGCGCTGCTGGTCGAGGCGGGCGAGGAGCAGCAGGTCGTCGACGAGTAGGCCCATGCGCTTGGCCTCGTCCTCGATCCGGTTGAGCAGCCGTGACACCTCGGTGGGGTCGGTCACCGCCCCCTGCCGGTGCAGCTCCGCGAACCCCCGGATCGACGTGAGTGGCGTGCGCAGCTCGTGGCTGGCGTCGGCGACGAAGCGCCGCATCTTCTCCTCGGAGCGGCGGGCCGTGGCCTCGGACGCCTGGCGGGCGAGGAACGCGGTCTCGATCTGCTCGAGCATGGTGTTGAGCGCTAGGCCGAGGCGGCCGACCTCGGTGTTGGGGTCGTCGTTGTCGACCCGCCGTGACAGGTCACCGCCGGCGATCGCCGCCGCGGTCTGCTCGATCTTGGTCAGCGGTCGCAGCGCGGTGCGAACCATCGTGTACGCGGCCAGCGCCAGCCCGGCGATCACCGCCGCACCCACCGCGAGGTTGATGGTGGAGAGCTGGTGGACCGTGGCGTCGACGTCGTGGAGGCTGGTGGCGATGAACAGCGTGCCGGGAACTCGCTCCGTCGTGTTGGGCGGCCGGATGCTGGCCGGAGTCGCGACCGCACGAAAGGACCCGTCGCCGTCGCTTCCCCGCACCGTGAACGCCTCGAGGTTGCGGGCGTCAGCCTCGTCGATCGTCAAGGTCGGTAGTGCCGGTACCCCCTCACCCATGGAGTTGCTGAGGACCAAGGTCTCGTCGTTGGTGCCATCGAACTCGATGTAGTAGGGGCTCGGTGTGTGTTGTGCGTTCGGGTCGACGTTTCGCACGAACGAGTTGGCATTGGCGGCGACTTCGACGAGTTGGTCGTCGACCCGATCGACGAGATACCCCCGCAGCAGCCGCGCCCCGAAGACGCCCATGACCGTGAGGGCCACGATCGACAGGGCCAGCACGGTCGTGATCAGGCGGAGCCACAGCGGCGTGCGTCGCCACACGCGCCTGGGCCGCAGGCTCATGGTGACGGTCGCGGCGGCCGGAGCACGTAACCGATGCCCCGCACGGTGTGGATCAGCGGTTCGCCGTCGTCGAGCTTGCGCCGCAAGTAGGAGATGTATGACTCGACGATGTTCGCGTCGCCGTCGAAGTCGTAGCTCCACACGTGGTCGAGGATCTGCGACTTCGACACCACCCGCGCGGCGTTGATCATCAGATAGCGCAGCAGGTTGAACTCCGTGGGGGACAGCTGCACCTCGCGGCCGCCCCGCCAGACCTGGTGGCTGTCCTCGTCCAGCTGCAGGTCGCCCACCGTCAGCCGGGCGCCCACGTCGGTGGCGGTTGCGCGAGTGCGCCGCAGCACGGCACGGATGCGGGCGATCACCTCTTCGAGGCTGAACGGCTTGGTGACGTAGTCGTCGCCGCCGAGCGTCAGGCCAGTGACCTTGTCGTCGTTGGCGTCGCGGGCCGTCAGGAACAGCACCGGCAAGGGATGGCTCCCAGCTCGGAGCCGCCGCAGCACAACGAAGCCGTCGACGTCGGGAAGCATCACGTCGAGCACCACCAGGTCGGGGCGATGGCGCTCGACGGCGGAGACCGCCTCGGCGCCGTTCATCGCCGTGACCACCTCGAAGCCGGCGTAGCGAAGGCTGGCCGAGAGCAGCTCCACGATGTTGGGCTCGTCGTCGACCACCAGGAGGCGCGCCTCCGCAGCCTGGCCGGTAGTCGGGGGAAGGACGTCTGTCATCATCTCGTGCCGATCGGTGCAACGCGACGGTATCGCCGCCACGGTCGCCACCAGGATGACGCCCGGACCTGGGAGCTACCTGGACGAGGCCTGGACGTCGCCTGAGGTCGGTTCTCAGGAACTTCTCAGACCCCACCCAGGGTGTGTGCAGATTGAGCGGGCATGCTGATCCGCATGACCGACGACCAGACCACGCCCGCGGCCGCCGGCGGAGAGTCCACGCCGACACCCACTACCGTCGGCGAAACCCCGGCTGCGTCCGCCGAGCCTCCGCAGTTCCCGGTTCCGCCGCCGCCCGGACCGTACGTGGCGAGCCCCGACGAGATCACGGTGCCGCAGGCATCGGCGCCCGATGAACCGTCGACGCTGCCGCATGATCCCGCTCCCGGTGGCGCCTACACCGACCCGTCCGATCCACCGACGCCCTCGGCACCGTTCGACGCTGCCCCGGCCCACGCGGCCGCGGGAGCCGACGCCGCCGGCTGGGGAGCGCCTCCCATGCCCCCCACCACGCCCCCGGCCGGCCCGGCGTCAGTCGGCTCGTCGGCCCCGCCGTCTCCCTCTCGGCGGGGCCGACGGGCCGTGGCCGTGCTCGCGGTCGCCGGCCTCATGGCTGGGGCCGCGGCCGGTGGCGCGCTGCTGGCCGTGAACCTCGACGACGACGATGGCGGCACCGCCACGACCAGCCTGTCTCCCGCCAGCCCCGCAGTGGGCAACCAGGACGACGCGCCCGACGAACCACTGTCCCAGGCCGCGGCCGCGGTCCTGCCCAGCGTCGTGTCGATCACCTTCGAGTCGAACGGCGGGGCGGGCCAGGGCTCCGGCGTGGTCATCAGCTCGGACGGGCAGATCCTGACCAACAACCACGTGGTCGCCCAGGTGGCCGATGGTGGCCAGCTGTCGGTCGCATTCTCCGACGGCTCCGAGGCCGACGCCCGGATCCTCGGTCGGGACCCGGCCACCGACCTGGCCGTGATCCAGGCGGAGGACGTCAGCGGGCTCACCGCGGCCAAGCTCGGCAGCAGCGGTGACCTGCACGTGGGCGACACCGTGCTCGCCATCGGCAGCCCCCTCGGCCTCGACGGCTCGGTCAGCGCCGGCATCGTGAGTGCGCTCGACCGCTCCATCACCCTGTCGAACGACGTGCCCGAGTCGCCGTTCGGGAACGGCGGCGAGCTGCAGACGACGCCCTCGGCCGTGATCGACGCCATCCAGACCGATGCCGCAATCAACCCCGGCAACTCGGGTGGCGCGCTCATCAATGCCAACGGTGAGGTGGTCGGGATCAACACCGCCATCGCCTCGCTGGCCGGTGGCGCCGGCGTCGGCTCACAAGGCGGCAACATCGGCGTCGGGTTCGCGATCCCCATCGACTCCGCCCGCTCGATCGCCGAGCAGCTCATCGAAAACGGTGAAGCCACTCACGCCTTCTTGGGCGTGCGGATCGCCGACGCCGAGAACGATGAGGGCGCCGTGGTCGGCCAGGTCGACGAGGGCCAGCCCGCCGCCGATGCGGGGCTGGAGCAGGGCGACGTCATCACCAAGGTGGACGACACCGAGATCACCGGCGGGTCCGACCTCACCTCGGCGGTCCGCTCCCATGAGCCTGGTGACAAGGTGACGATCACCTACACCCGCGACGGCGACGAGAAGACCGCCGAGGTCACCCTCGGCGAGCTGCCGACCGGCTGACTGCGGTGACCGACTGACAACTGAGTTGTGGTGTCCGCCCCGCCGACTCCTCGGTGGGGCGGATACCCGCGTGCGGCATCCGGCAGGGCGGCTAACCTGATCCATTCGGCGTGCCGGGAAGTCTGGTCGGCATTCGTGGTCCAGCCCCCGCGGGAGCCGACATGTCCCCAGAGCGCACCGGCGCCGACGCCGACGAGAAGCACCGCCTGATCCGGCCTCTCGTCGACTTCCTCCACACCGAGTCCGCCGGTGGCGTCGCCCTGGTCGCCGCCGCGATCGTGGCGCTGCTGTGGGCGAATTCCCCGTGGGACGCGTCCTACGACGACGTGTGGACCACGGACCTGGCGGTGGCGCTGGGCGACTGGGAGCTCGACCTCGACCTGCGTGACTGGATCAACGACGGGCTGATGGCCTTGTTCTTCTTCGTGGTCGGCCTCGAGATCAAGCGGGAGCTCGTCGAGGGCGAGCTGCGCGACCCACGGCGAGCGGCCCTTCCGGTGTGGGCGGCGCTGGGCGGGATGATCGTGCCCGCGCTGATCTATGCGGCGTTCAACGCCGGGGGCGAGGGGAGTGACGGCTGGGGCATCCCGATGGCGACCGACATCGCCATGGCGGTCGGCGTGCTGAGCCTGCTGGGCAGCCGGGCATCGCCGTCGCTCAAGTTGTTCCTTCTGGCGCTGGCGATCGTCGACGACATCGGTGCGATCGTCGTGATCGCCGTGTTCTACACCGACGACATCGGCGGCGAGGCCCTGCTCGCGTCCGCCGGGCTGGTGATGGTCGTGGCGGTGATGCGGCGTGCCGGGGTCAGGTCGGTCGCGCCCTACGCGGTCATCGGTGCGGGGCTCTGGCTCGCGCTGCACGAATCCGGGGTGCACGCCACCCTCGCCGGGGTCGCGCTGGGACTCCTGACGCCGACGCAACCGATCCGCCATCCCGAGCTCGTCGACGCGGCCGAGCTGGCCGACGTGTCGTCGTACGAGGCGGCCCGGCAGACGGCCACCGCGGCCCGGGAGTCCGTCTCCGTGGTGGAGTGGCTCGAGCACCAACTCCACCCGTGGACCAGCTTCGTCATCGTTCCGCTGTTCGTGCTGGCCAACGCCGGCGTGACGTTGAGCGGTGGGGCCGTCGGCGATGCGCTCAGGTCGTCAGTGGCCGGCGGAATCGTGGTCGGGCTGGTTGTCGGCAAGTTCGTGGGCATCGCCGGCTTCACCTGGCTGGCCGCCCGGCTCCGGATTGCCCGGCTCCCCGAGGACGCCACCTGGTCGGGGATCCTCGGGGTCAGCGCGCTCGCAGGGATCGGCTTCACCGTCTCGATCTTCATCACCGACCTGGCCTTCGCAGGCACCGCCCTGGAGGACCAGGCAAAGATCGCCATCCTGGCCGCTTCGGTGCTGGCGGCGACGATCGGGTCGGGGCTGCTCGTGACGCTGTCGCGCCGTCATTGAGCTCAGCCGGCGCTGAGGGCGGCGTCGACGGCGGCGGGGGCGAGGACCTGCTCGAGCACCATGACGGCGGCGCCGATCACGCCGGCGCCATCGTCGAGCTGGCTGCGGACGATGCGCAGCCGCCCTGTCGCCAGAGGCAGCGAGCGCCGGTAGACGACCTCCCGGATGCCCGCCATCAGCGGCTCGTCGGCTCGGGCCACGTCGCCCCCGATCACGATCACCGCCGGGTTGAGCATGTTGACGCACGTTGCCAGCACCCCCCCGACAGTGCGCCCGGCCTCGCGGATGAGCTGGACCGCCTCGGGACGGCCCGCCCGGACCTGGTCGACGACGTCGCGGCTGGTCTGCGTGGACAGACCCTGTTCGCGCAGCCGCACCGCCATCGCACCACCGCCCGCGAACGCCTCCAGGCAACCGCGGTTGCCGCAGCGGCAGACGATGTCGTCGTGGCCGGGCACGTGGATGTGCCCGATGTCGCCGGCGGCCCCGTCGGCGCCACGGTGCACGTGGCCACCGGCGACGATCCCCGACCCGATCCCGGTGCCGATCTTCACGAACAGCAGGAACGCCTCGTCGCGCCAGTTCGACCAGTGTTCGCCGACCGCCATGATGTTCACGTCGTTGTCCACCAGTGCGGGCACGCCGTAGCGCCGGGCCAGCCGATCGCCCACGGGATAGCGGTCCCAGCCCGGCATGATCGGCGGGTTCACGGGCTGGCCGGTCGCGAACTCGACCGGGCCGGGGAGGCCAACCCCCACGCCGCGCACCGCGTCGGGACCACGACCGACGTCTTCGAGCAGGCCGTCGAACGCCGATTCCAGCCACGAGAGCACCGTGTCGGGCCCCTCGGCGATGGCGATGTCACGCCAGGTCTGGGCGAGGACGGTGCCGCCGAGGTCGGTGACCGCCACCCGCGAGTGCGTGGCGCCGAGGTCGCCCGCGAGCACGACGCCCGCCTCGTGGTTGAAGGCCAGCATCGTGGGCGGCCGCCCCCCGGTCGACTGGCTGTCGCCCCGGGCGACCAGCAGCTGCATCGCCAGGAGGGCGTCGACGCGCTGGGCCACGGTCGATCGGGCCAGCCCCGTCAACGCCGCCAGGTCGGCCCGGGTGGCGGCCTGGCCGCTGCGCACGAGCTGCAGGATCGCCCCCGCCCCCGGAGCAGGAACCGCCGGCTGGGCGGAGCGCGTCGGGACGGCGGACACGGCGGTCAGTGAACCAGCGAGACTTCGGGGTGTCAAAGGATCGCAAGATGGCTCAGTTAGCCCTTCATGCCAGAAGCTTTTGATTGACAGCCGACATAAGTGTGTGGCAAACATCACACCGATGGAGGGGGCGACCGAAGCGTCTGCGAGCGCTCGGGACACGGATCCTGGCCCTGCGGGGGGTCATGCAACCGACCATGCGCAGCTGCGCGTTGCCGTCGCCGGGGCCGGCTTCATCGGGGTGGTCCACGCTCATGCCGCCCGCCGCGCCGGCGCCCGCTTGGTCGGCGTCGCCGCCTCGTCGGCCTCGAGTGCGCGGGAGGCAGCCCAGGCGCTCGGGGCCGACCGGGGCTTCGCTGACGCCGAGTCGCTGGTGACCGCACCCGACGTCGACGTCGTCCACATCTGCACGCCCAACAACCTCCACGCGCCCCTCGCTCAGGCGGCCCTGGCCGCCGGCAAGCACGTGATCTGCGAGAAGCCCCTGGCCGTCGACCGCGACCAGGCTGCCGAACTGGTCCGGGCGGCCGAGGCCGCCGGGGTGGTGGCCGTCGTCCCGTTCGCCTACCGGTTCTACCCGCTGGTGCGCGAGGCGCGGGCCCGCGTGGCCGCGGGCGCTATCGGTCCCATCCGCCTGATCCACGGTTGCTACCTGCAGGACTGGCTCGCCACGGAGGACGACGACAACTGGCGCGTCGATCCCGAACGGGGCGGGCCGTCGCGGGCGTTCGCCGACATCGGCTCGCACTGGTGCGACCTGGTCGAGTTCGTGAGCGGTGACCGGCTGGCGGCGGTCTGCGCCGAGGCCGTGACCGCCGTCCCCGAGCGCGTGAGCGCCGGCGACAGTCACGCCTTCGAGGGCCCCGCCCGTGTCAGGACCGACGGCACCCGCCGCCCCGTCACGACCGAGGACATCATGGTGGTGCTGTTCAGGACCCGCCAGGGGGTGGCGGGGTCCGTCGTCGTGAGCCAGGTGTCACCGGGGCGCAAGAACCGGCTCCAGTTCGAGGTGGCCGGCGCCGACGCCACGCTGAGCTTCGACCAGGAGCAGCCCGAGTTCCTGTGGGTCGGCCATCGCGATGTCTCGGAGGTCGTGCCGCGCGACCCTGCCCACCTCGCCGCCGAGGCGGCCCGCTATGCGGTGCTGCCGCCGGGCCATCCCCAGGGCTACCAGGGCTGCTTCGACGCCTTCGTCGCCGACACCTATGAGGCCATCCGGGCCGGCAGTGCCGCCGCGGTCGACGGGCTGCCCACCTTTGCGGACGGCGCACGGGCGGCCGACATCACCGCCACCGTCCTGCGCTCGGCCCGCACCAACCGCTGGGAAGACGTCCCGTGAAGCTCGGGTTCGTCACCGCCTGCCTGCCCCGGCGGACCCTGCCGCAGCTCTGCGAGTTGGCCGCCGCCGAGGGCTACGAGGCGCTGGAGGTTGCCGCGTGGCCCGAGCTCGGCGACCGGCCCTTCACCGCCACCCACCTCGCGGTCGAGCGCTTCGGGGACGCCGAGGCCGACACCACCCTCGAGCTGTTCGCCAAGCACGGACTCGAGCTCTCGTCCCTCGCGTTCTACGACAACAACCTCCATCCGGACGGCGCCGAGCGGCGTGCGATCAACGAGCATGTCGTCCGGTGCATCGACGCCGCGGCCCTGCTGGGCTGCCCCACCGTTGGCACCTTCGTTGGCCGTGACCCCACCCGGTCGGTGGCGGACAACCTGCGGGAGGCCGAGGCCGTGTTCCGTCCGCTGGTCGATCGCGCCGGCGAGGCCGGCGTGAAACTCATCGTCGAGAACTGCGTCATGGAGGGCTGGCACCCCGACGGCTACCCGGGCAACCTCGCCTACTCGCCCGAGCTCTGGGAGTGGATGTTCGACCTCGGGCTGTACCTGAACTACGACCCGTCGCACCTGGTGTGGATGGGCATCGACCCGGTCGAGGCGCTGCGGCCCTACATCGACCACATCCCCCACGCCCAGGCCAAGGACATCCAGGTCGACGTCGCTGCCCGCAACCGCTACGGCTGGCCGGGGCGGGCCGTGGTCCGCGACGACCCCTGGGACGTGGGCTGGTGGCGCTACCGGGTGCCCGGGCTCGGCCAGGTCGACTGGGTGCGGCTGGTCGACACGCTCTACGAGGGCGGCTTCGACGGCGTGCTGTCGGTCGAGCACGAGGACCCCGTGTGGGGTGGCACGGAGGAGAAGGTCGAGATCGGCTTGCGGATCGCGCACGACACGCTGCGCCCCCTGCTGGTGGCGTGACGGTGGCTTCGGCGACCCCCGTCCTCGAGGTCCGAGGCCTGGTGAAGGAGTACCCGGGCGTTCGGGCCCTGGCGGGGGTCGACTTCGAGGTGAGGCCCGGGGAGGTGCACTGCCTCGTCGGTCCCAACGGCGCCGGCAAGTCGACGCTGATCAAGTGCGTCTCCGGTGCGGTCGAGCCCACCGCGGGCGAGATACGGATGGACGGTCAGCCGGTGCCAACCGGCGACCCGTCGAGGGCCCTCGAGCGCGGCGTCGCCACCATCTACCAGGAGCGCGACCTGGTCGAGGACCTGACCGTGGCCCAGAGCATCTTCCTCGGCCACGAGCTGCGGCGCTGGGGCCTCCTGGATCGCGGGCGGATGCGGCGGGAGACGGTCGAGCTCCTGGGCCGGCTCAACCACGAGGCCATCTCCCCGCGTACCTACGTCCGCGACCTGCGCCCCGCCGGTCAGCAGGTGGTTTCGATCGCACGCGCGCTGTCCCGCCACGTCCGCCTTCTGATCATGGACGAGCCGTCGGCGATCCTCGACGACAGCGAGATCGAGACGATGTTCGGGGTCGTGCGGCGCCTGACCGCCGAGGGTGTCGGCGTGATCTACATCTCCCACCGGCTCGACGAGATCCGGCGGCTCGGCGATCGCGTGACCGTGCTCACCGACGGCACGACGGTCGCGTCGGGCCTGCCGGCGACCACGCCCGCCGACCAGCTCGTCGAGCTCATGGTCGGGCGCAAGGTCGGCCAGCTCTATCCCGAGCGCCGGCGGGGGAACGGCACCGTCGTCCTGGAGGTCAGGGGGGTGCGGCGGCTCCCCGACGTCAAGCACGCAAGCTTCGAGGTCCGCTCCGGGGAGGTGCTTGGCATCGGCGGCCTGGTGGGTGCCGGGCGCAGCGAGCTCCTGCGGGCCATCTACGGCGTAGACAACCGCCATGCCGGTGAGGTGTTCGTGGACGGGCGGCGCATACCGCCCGGCCGGCCCGACCGGTCGATCGCCGCTGGCCTGGGCTTGGCCCCGGAGGATCGGAAGTCGCAGGCCCTCCTGCTCGATTGGAACCTGATCAAGAACGTCACGCTGGCCGACGTCGGTCGGTTCCAGCGGGGCCTGATCCGGACGCGCGCCGAACGCGGCGCCGCCGAGGAGCAGCTCCGGGCGCTGGGGACCGTCCCCGACGACGGCAGCCGGATGGCGCGGGAGCTGTCCGGCGGCAACCAGCAGAAGGTCGTGCTGGCGCGCTGGCTGCTCCACCAGTGCCGGGTGCTGCTGCTCGACGAGCCCACGCGCGGCGTCGATGTCGCCACCAAGGCCCAGCTGTACCGCCTGATCGCCGACCTCGCCGCGCGTGGGTTGGGCGTGGTGGTGGTGTCGTCCGAGCTCGAGGAGCTGTGCGGATTCTGCACCCGGATCCTCGTGATGCGCGAGGGAGAGCTCGTCGCCGAGGTCGACGGCGCTGCGGCGACCGAACTGGAGCTGCTGCGCCACGCCATGCCCGACACCCAGGAGATGCTCGCCCCCGCTGCGGTGCCAGCCGGAGTTGCAGCCCACGAGGCCCAGGAGGAGGCCTGATGCCAATGATTCCCGCAGAGCAGGTGAGCGGCGTCACCGCGACCGTCGACGGCGAGGGCCGGCCCCCGGGTGTGGGTCGGCTGGCCCTGCCGTCGCGCATCAAGCTCCAGGAGTACACGTTGGTCGGGGTGGTGCTGGCGCTCGTCGTCATCGGCGCGATCCTCAAGCCCGACACGTTCCCGACCGCCGACAACGTGCGCGCCATCCTGACCCAGGCGAGCGTGGTCGGCGTGCTGGCCATCGGCATGACGTTCGTCATCGCCACCGCCGGCATCGATCTCTCGGTGGGCTCCGTGGTCGCGGCCGCGGGCGTCGCCGGCGGGCTCGTCGTGGACTCCGGCGCCGTGGCGTTCGTCGCCGCCGCGATCGGCTTCGGGTTCGGCCTCGGACTCGTCAACGGCACCGCGATCGCCTACGGCAAGGTGGTGCCGTTCGTCGCCACGCTGGCGATGCTCGCCATAGCGCGGGGCCTGGCGCTCCTGATGAGCGACAAGAGCCCGATCAGCCTCCTGAGCTCCGACGGCGTGCGCTGGTTCGGGACCGGCGAGATCGTCGGCGTTCCCGTGTCGATCGTGATCTTCGCCGGCATCGCGATCGGTGGCTGGATCCTGCTGAACCGCACGCGGTACGGGCGCCATGTGGTGGCCGTCGGTGGCAATCGCGAGGCCGCCCGGATCGCCGGTGTCCCCGTTCGCCGGGTCGTGTTCAGCGTCTATTGCCTCAGCGGACTGCTCGCCGGGTTGGCGGCGGTCCTACTCTCCGGCCGCCTGGCGAGTGCCTCGCCGGTCGCCGGCGAGCTCCTCGAGCTGGACGCCATCGGCGCCGCGGTGATCGGTGGCACGAGCCTCGCGGGGGGCCGCGCCACGATCGTCGGCACGTTCCTGGGGGTGATGGTCTTCGCCATCATGTTCAACCTTCTCACCCAGCTCAACCTGGCCACGGAATGGCAACAGATCGTCAAGGGGGCGATCATCCTCGGGGCGGTCCTCATCCAGCGGCCGGAGCGGATCTAGGCCGGATGTTCGCTTGGCGTTGCGCGCTCCGCGGCGCCTTCCTTGCCCGTCCATCCACGGGAACCGGATCACACAACAACCAAGGAGGGGGACCTTCGAAATGTCATTCAGACGACAGCTCATAGCGGGCGTCGCGGCACTCGCCCTCATCGCCGCCGCCTGCTCCGACGACGATGACGACGGCAACGCCGGCGCCGCCGACGAGACCGAAGCCGACACCGGGGGCGACAGCAGCGAGACCGGCGAGACCGTGACGATCGCCGCCAGCGTGCCGCCCACCGACCACGGCTGGCTCGGCCAGATCGCGGCCAAGGCCCAGGAGGCGGCCGACCAGTGGGACGACGTCGAGTTCAGGCTGGTCGAGGCGGCAGACGCCGACAGCCAGGCGTCCCAGATCCAGACGCTGATCAACGAGGAGCCGGATGCGCTCGTCGTGCTCCCGTACGACGGCGAACAGCTCACCCCGGTCGCTGAGCAGGCGATGGAGGCGGGCATCCCCGTGATCAACGTCGACCGGCTCTTCGCCAGCCCGGACGCCGCCCGCGCCACGATCCTCGGCGACAACTACGAGATCGGCGTCAAGGCGGCGGAGTTCCTCGCCGAGCAGCTCGACTGCCAGGGCAACGTGGTGGAGATCCAGGGCATCGCGGGCATCTCGGTCACGACGGACCGCACGCAGGGCTTCGCGGACACCATCGAGGAGTTGTGCGGCAACGGCGTCAACATCGTCGCCCAGCAGCCGGCGGACTTCCTCCCGGACATGGGCCTCGAGGTCATGGAGGCGATCCTCCAGGCCAACGACCAGATCGACGCCGTGTACACGCACGACGACGACATGGCCGAGGGTGTTGTCGCCGCGATCGAGAACGCCGGCCGCGAGGACGAGATGATCCTCACCGGCGCCGGCGGCTCGTGCGCCGCATTCGACCGCATCGAGTCCGGGGGCCTGTACGCCGCCACGTACCTCTACAGCCCGACCATGGCCGGTTCGGCGGTCAACATGGCCCGGCTGATCGCCCAGGGCCGGGGCTTCTCGGACCTGGTCGAGCCCGAGGTTCCGTCCCAGGTCGTGGTGCCGCCGACCGAGGTGAACCAGGACACCGTCGAGGACCTGAGGGACCTCTGCTTCGACTAGGTGGTTGCTTCCCGAGGCAATGAGGGCCGCCACGACAGGCCCGAGGCAATAGGGGCCGACCCCGGCCCCCATTGCCTCGGGCGGACCTTGCCGGGCCGTATTGCCCCAGGAACCGCACCACCGCTCGCGGATCCGGCGGGCCATGCTGGTGTCGTGGAGCTCGGGTTCTTCGACGAGGTGGCCGAGGCGGTGCGGGGCCTGGTCGCGGGCGGCCGTGACGACATGCATCGGCAGGCGCGCCGGTGGGGGCTCAAGGCGTGGTTCGGCGGCCAGCGGCCTACGCGCGAGCACTACGAGGCCCAGCTGATCGCACCCGACGGGGTCGACGGCGCCGTCGACTCGGCGCTCGAGATCGGGTTCCACGCCGAGCACCCCGATGCGGAGGACAACGACGCCGCGATCGCACGCTTGATGGCCGGACAGGACCGGTGGCGGGCGGCGCTCGGCGAGACGGCCGTCGCCGGCCCGTTCCTGGGGCGCTTTCCGGAATGGCGTCGCGTGTCGGAGGCCTGGCCCGACCCTGACCTCCACGACCCCGACCTCCCCGTGCAGGTGGCGTTGCGGCTCACCGACTACATCGACGCCGTCGAGCCGCTGCGCCGTAAGACCTGATCCGGCGCCAGCCCGCGGGCAGCCGGTCCCGGCCAGCCCCGGTGGCTCCTGAGCGGCTCGCTTCATGGCGCAGGATTGGTTGCTCAGCAACCGTTTCGGCGCCAGGAAGGCGCAATGCGCCCGGAGGCGCAACGTCAGGTCAGCGGCTCCGGGGCGGTCGTGAACGCCAGGCCGAGGTGGGCGGTGTCGTTGTAGCGGCGGATCACCCAGTGATCGTCGGTGACGACGAGGTGGGAGACGGCCGCGTTGTCCGAACCGGCGAAGGTGAAGGTCCGCGCCCCACTCGCATCGGCCAGGGCTTGGCCGATGACACCGCCGTGGCACACGACCGCCACCGTCTCGTCCGGGTGGGCGGCGGCGATCCGGACGATGGCGCCACGCACCCGGGCGCCGAACGCCTCGCCCGGCTCTGCGCCCGGGATGACGTCCCAGCGCTGCTCGGCGTACATCCGCAGCGCCACGGGATGCCCCTCGGCGACGTGCTTGCGGAACGACCCGCCCTCCCACTCACCCAGGTAGACCTCCCGGAGGTCGGGCTCCACGTGGGGTTCGAGCCCCAGCCGAGCGGCCAGCGGCGCCGCGGTCTCGGCGGTCCGACGCAGGTTCGACACATAGATGGTTGCGATCGGCTCGTGCGCCAATCGGTCGGCGACGCGTTCCGCCTGGTCGCGGCCGACGGGGTCGAGCGGGGGGTCGCCGTGGCCGTCAACCAGCGGGAACGGGTCGCCCTCACGCGCCGGAGCGGACTCGCCGTGGCGCACCAGCAGCAGCTCGCAGGCACCGGGTGGGCGCCGGAAGCGGAGCTGCCGGTAGGTGCCGGCGTCGGGCGATTCCTCGGTGCCCTGGGAGCTCACGAGACCCTGCCCGCTCAGCGGCGGACCTGGCTCAGCAGGCGCAGCACGTACCAGAACAGCAGCATCACCGAGGCGAAGAGCTGGACTGCGGCGCCGACGTAGGCCTCCGCCGGGTAACGCCGGATGATGGTCTGGGTCTGGTACAGGATCGAGCCGCCGGCGAGGCCGATCATCGCCACCGAGAACCACACGCCCAGGTTGAGACCGAACAGCAGCGCCCCGGCGATGAGCACCAGCGCGCACACGCCCGCCCACAGCAGGATCGGGCGCAGGTAGGACAGGTCGGCCCGCGTCACCAGGCCGATGGCGCTGAGGCCGGCGAACCCGAGGCCGGTGATGGCGGCGGCCGCCAGCACGGTCGTGGTGCCGTCGCCCTGGACCTCGAAGATGTAGTGGAGGAAGGGCGCGAAGATCACCGCCTCGGCGGCGGCCAGCGCGAACAGGCCCGCGTACTGCCGCGACGGATTGAGGATGTCGTGGGCGGCATTGGTGGCGAGCCAGCTGACAACCATGAACGCGCCGAGCAGCAGGATCCAGCGGCCGCCGCTGTCGAACAAGACGTCGTAGAGCGACTCGGCCGCCCCCAGGTTGATCAGCAGGGCCTCGAACGCCACGAACGCCAGCAGTGCCGCCAGCAGGTGCTGGTAGACCCGGACGAGGAACTCTCCGCGCGCGACCTCGTCGAGCATGGCGACGGGTGGGTTGGACGGGGGCGCTGCGGCCATCGGGTCCTCCGGGTGCGGCTTCGGCGGTGAACGGCGTCAGGCTAGTGGGCCCTCGCGGAAGTCATCGTGGCGTCTCGCCGGCCAGATCCGCCGCTGGACATCGTCCTCGTCGTCGCCACAGCCGCTGGCTGCGCCTTCCTCCTGCGTCCTTGCCAGCGACGAATCTGACACGGCGATTCATCCACGGAACTTCCGCGAGCGCCCACTAGTGAACGCGGATATCCGGTAGGACCCGCCGGCCCTTGCCGATAGGTTCCGTTGTTGTGCCTGTCGTCGTTGCCGAAGGCCTGGTCAAGAGTTTCGGGGACACCAAGGCGCTCTGCGGCGTCGACTTCGACGTCGAGCGGGGACAGATCCTCGGCGTTCTCGGGCCCAATGGAGCCGGCAAGACAACCGCCGTCCGCATCCTGACGACGCTGCTCCGGCCCGACGCGGGCCGTGCCGAGATCGAAGGGATCGACGTCCTCGAGGAACCCCAGCGGGCCCGAGCCCGGATCGGCCTGACCGGCCAGTACGCCGCCGTCGACGAGGCACTCACCGGTCACGAGAACCTCGAGCAAGTGGGTCGCCTGTACCACATGGGCACCGCCGTCGCCCGCGAGCGGGCAACCGAGCTGCTCGAACGGTTCGACCTGGTCGACGCCCGCAACCGCGTCGTGAAGGGCTACTCGGGGGGCATGCGTCGGCGGCTCGACATCGCCATGAGCCTGATCGCCCGGCCCTCGGTGCTGTTCCTGGACGAGCCCACCACCGGCCTCGACCCCCGCAGCCGCCAGTCGGTGTGGGCGCTGATCGACGAGCTGGTGCGCGGGGGGACGACCACGCTGCTGACCACGCAGTACCTCGACGAGGCCGACCGGCTGGCCGACGACATCGTCGTAATCGACCGGGGCAAGGTCATCGCTCGCGGCACCTCCGAGGAGCTCAAGCAGCAGATCGGTGGTGAGCTGATCGAGGTCATTGTCGAGGATCCCGCCGATGCGCAAAGCGTGATCGAGGTCCTGGGGCGCCATGCCTGCGGCGATCCCCACGTCGGCGACGACAAGCGAACGGTGTCGCTGCCCGTGTTCCGGGTCGAGGGGCTCGTCCCGGTCGCGGTGCGGGAGCTCGACGCCGCCGGGATCGCGGTGCACGACGTGGCCGCCAGGCGGGCGACCCTGGACGACGTCTTCTTCGCCCTCACCGGCCATGCCGCCGAGGAGGGCTCGACGAACGGCGAGGTCGGCGAGCCCGACGGGTCCGGCGACGGTCCCGGAGACGGTCACTCGGGAGCCCCGGGCGACGGTCAGGCGGCGTCCGCCGGAGACCGCGTCGTCCTGCAGGAGGCCGAGAACTGATGGCGACGACCGTCGACGAGGTCCTGCTCACCCCCGCCCCGGAGCACGACGTCCCGACGGGCCGGATTTGGCTGTTCCGCGACAGCTGGACCGAGGCGCTGCGTCACATCCGGGAGATGCGCCGTAGCCCCGAGCTCCTGATCTACGCCACGATCCAGCCGCTCATGTTCGTCGTGCTGTTCGTGTACGTGTTCGGCGGCGCGATCACGGCGCCGGGCTACAGCGACTACAAGCAGTACCTGCTCCCCGGGATCTTCGCCCAGACCGTGCTGTTCAACTCCACGTTCACGAGCATCGGCCTGGCCGACGATCTGACCAAGGGGATCATCGACCGGTTGCGGTCCCTGCCCATGTACCAGTCGGCGGTGCTGGTCGGGCGGACGCTCTCCGATGTGGCCCGCAACTTGCTCACGTTCGCGGTGATGCTGGGCGTGGCGTTCGCGGTCGGCTTCCGGATCGAAGGCACCATGGCCGAAGCGGTGAGCGCCACGGTCCTGCTGTTCGCCTTCAGCTACTCCTTCAGCTGGATCCAGGCGCTGGTGGGCCTGTCGGCCGGATCGGTCGAGGCGGCGAACTCGGCGGGCTTCATCTGGATGTTCCCGCTCACGTTCGTGTCCTCGGCGTTCGTGCCGGTGGAGACCATGCCCGGGTGGCTGCAGCCGATCGCCGAGCACAACCCGTTCACGATCGTCACCAACGCCACCCGCGCGCTCTACAACGGCCTCGACCCGGGGTCCGACCTGTGGATCGCGTGGGCCTGGGCGATCGGCATCGCCCTGGTGTTCAGCGTCCTCGCAATCCGCAAGTTCGCGTCGACCACCGGCAAGTGACGCGGGCCGGCCGTCAGGCCGGGTGCTCGTGGCCGTCTCGCTGGCCGGGCGCGAACGGCCACTCCTCGAACGCGGCGCACCGGCCGTCGGCATCGAAGCCAAGGACCCAGAGGTCCCGCCAGCGCTGGGCCGGCGTGGCCCCGTGCCCGTCGTAGTCGACGTTCACCCGCACGACCGCCGTCGCGCCGTCGACGGCGACGACCTCGTGGGCCATCGTGAACGGCTCGTCGGCGCCATCGCGTTCGTCCTCCCAGAACCGTGCAATGGCCTCCAAGCCCTCGACCGGCCGCGCCCAGGGCGACGGCAGGTAGGAGGCGTCACGCGAGAACAGGTCGCCGAGCGCCTCGGTGCCGGCGGTGCGCCAGGCGAGCTTGTAGCCGTCGATCCACCGCTCCACGTCGGATCGGTCCATGACTGTCATCGTGCCCCACCACACCACCGGCTAGGAGCGCCGGTAGCGGGCGACGGCCAGCGGCGCGAACACCAGGACCAGTCCCGCCGACCACAGCAGCGACAGGATCACCCAGTGGGCCGTGGTGCCGGTCAGGCCGGCCATCGACGGGTCGCCCAGGGCCAGGGACCGCACCGCGTTGGTCATGACCGTGATCGGCTGGTGCTTGGCGATCGGCTGCAGCCAACCCGGCATCGAGTCGACCGGCACGTAGGCGCTCGACACGAACGTCAGCGGGAACACCAGCAGCGACATGCCCTGGGCCGCCTGGGCGCTGCCGGCCACCTGCCCGATCCAGACGAACAGCCACGTCGTGGCGAAGCCGTAGACCACGCAGAGGCCGAAGGCGGCCAGCGCCATCGCCACGTCGCCGTGGATCCGGAACCCGATGGCGAAGCCGATCGCGGTGGTGACGGCCAAGCCCCACGCCAGCACGCCGGTGTCGGCGAGCGTCCGCCCGGCCAGCAGTGCGCCGCGGGACACGGGCAGGGACCGGAGGCGGTCGAAGAAGCCGTGCTCGACGTCCTCGGCCACGCCGGCGGCGGTGCCGGTCCCGGCGAACAGCACGCTCGTCATCACGAAGCCGGGGACCAGGAAGTCGACGTAGGGGACGGGGCCGGGGCTCATGGCGCCCCCGAACACGTAGCGGAAGATCAACAGGAACATGGCGCCCTGGATCGTGCCGATGAGCACCAGTTGGGGCGTGCGCCGGAACTTGCGCAGGGTGCGGAGGGCAACCGACCGTGCGGTGGTCACGCGACCGGCGGGCGCCGGGGAGGGCGCGATCGCGGGTGCCGGCGCGGCGGCGCCGGTGGGGTGGTCGAGGGTCGTCACGGTCATCGGATCGAGCTCCTTGGAATCAGGCGGCGTCGGCGGGGACGGCCGGCGCCTGCGGGTCGCGGGTGTCGGTGTCTGCGGGCGGCGCATCGACGGGTGCGCCGGTCAGGGTGAGGAAGACCTCGTCGAGGGTCGGGCGGCGCAGCGCGATTTCGCCGACCTCGAGGCCGATCACGTCGAGGGCCCGGACTGCGTCGTTGATGGCGTGCCGGCCACCGACGACCGGCACCGTGACCCGACGGGTGGCGGGGTCGACGCGTGGCGCCTCCGTGCCGATGGGCGCGAGTGCGCCCGCCAGGTCGACAAAGTCGTCGGCCCGGTGGGCCTGGACCTCGATCACGTCGCGGCCGGCACGTGACTTCAGCTCGGTCGGCGTGCCCTGTGCGATCACCGTGCCGTGGTCGATGATGACCACCTGGCTGGCGAGCTGGTCGGCCTCGTCGAGGTACTGCGTCGTCAGGAGCACGTCGGTGCCGTGGGCGACCAGGCCGCGGATCGCATCCCATAGGTCGATGCGGCTCCGGGGGTCGAGGCCCGTGGTGGGCTCGTCGAGCAGCAACAGGCGGGGCGCCCCGACGAGGCTGGCGCCCAGGTCGAGCCGGCGCCGCATGCCACCCGAGTACGTGCGCACCAGTCGGTCGGCGGCATCGGTCAGACCCAGCTGCGCGAGCACGGCGTCGGCGTTGGCCCGGGCGGTTGCCCGGTCGTGGCCGAAGAGCCGGGCCACCATGTCGAGGTTCTCGCGGCCGGTCATGGCCTCCTCGACCGCGGCGTACTGCCCGGCCAGGCCGATGACGCGGCGCACCCGCTCGGGGTGGCGGAGGACGTCGACGCCGTCGACGTGCAGCGATCCGGCGTCGGGGCGCACGAGCGTGGCGATGGTCCGCACGAACGTTGTTTTGCCCGCACCGTTGGGACCCAGGAGGGCGACCACCTGGCCGCTGTGGGCGACGAGATCGAGACCGGCGAGGGCCTCGACCTTGCCGAAGCGCTTGGTGAGGCCGTGGGCCTCGACGATGGGAGGTGCCATCGGTTCACTCCTTGGTGTCGTCGGTGTCGGGGGAGGGGGGTAGCGGCGCGGGCGCGTCGCCGCCGTTGGGGACGAACCCCTGGTCGTGCCAGCTGCGCCACTCGTCGAGACCCGACAACGAGCCGGACTCGATGTCGGCGATCAGCGACCGGGTGAACTCCAGCTCCGTTCGGAGCAGCGCCATCTCGTACTCGCCTTCGATGGAGAACAGGCGCGGGAGACCGCGCTTGGTGGCGATGTCCTCGGACGCCTGCATCTGGTCGAGGCGGACCTCAATCGCCTCGCAGCGCCGCCGCAGCAGCGTCACGGCCTCGTCGGGGGGAACGCCCGGGAGGAACGACAGCGCGGCCTCGTACTGGGGGAACTCCTTGATCGGGACCGACAGCAGCTCCGACAGCCAGTCGTCCATCTCGGTGCGGCCGGCGTCGGTGATCTCGTAGACGGTGCGTGGCGGGCGCCGGCCCTCGCGGAAGGTCTCGACGGCACGGACGAGCCCCTGCCGCTCCAGTGACTCCACCACGCCGTACAGCGAGCCGTAGTTGAGCCGCACGCTCTCGTGCTTGGCGCGGCTGCGCAGTGTCTGCGCCATCTCGTAGGGGTGCATCGGCCGCTCGTAGAGGCAGGTGAGGACCGCCAGGGCCAGGGGATTCGATCGCTTCCTCGGAGGCATGCTCGTAACCATATATTCGAAATAAAGTATTCGGCAACGTGCAATGCGTCACACCGTCAAGGCTGGTGGCGTGAACGAAGCGCGAGGGGAGCGCAAGACGGGGATCCTGTTCGACCTCGACGGCACCCTCATCGACAGCGTCTACCAGCACGTCCTCGCCTGGCGGGAGGCGCTGGAGTCGGAGGGCATCGACATCCCCGTGTGGAAGATCCACCGCAAGATCGGCATGAGTGGCGGACTCTTCGCTCGCGCGTTGCTACGTGAGGTCGGTGCACCTATCGGCCCCGACGTGGCCGAGCGCCTCCAGGCCCGGCACCACGACGCCTTCGAGCGCTACCGCGGCGGGGTGCGCCCGCTGCCCGGCGCCGTCGACCTCCTGGAGCGGCTGACGGCCTACCGGACCCCCTGGGCGGTCGCCACCAGCGGGAGGCTGGGGACCGCCGGGCCCAGCCTGGCGCTGCTGGGCGTGACCGAGGGGGTACCGATCATCACTCGGGAAGCTGTGGCCCACGCCAAGCCCGATCCCGACCTGTTCCTGGCTGCGGCCGACGCCCTCGGCCTGGCCATCGAGGACTGTGTCGTCGTCGGCGACAGCGTGTGGGACCTGCTGGCCGCCCGCCGGGCCCGGGCGTTGAGCATCGGCCTCCTATCGGGCGGGTACGGCACCGACGAGCTCGAGCGTGCCGGCGCCTTCCGGGTGTACGAGGACCCGGGCGACCTCCTGCGCCACCTCGACGAGGTCGGGATCCGCGAGCTCGAGTGACCCGCCGATCCGAGGTGGGACCAGTGGGGTAGAGAAGCCGCTAGCTCGGATAGCAGCGGAACTCGACGAGCAGCCCGTCGGGGTCGCGGACGTAGATCGACTGGCCGAGCCCTCGGGCCCCGAAGCGTTCGCCACGGTCCACTACCTCGAGGGCGGGATCGCCCGCCAGGCTGTCGAGCGCGCTCGGCGACACGACGAAGCAGATGTGGTCGAGGTGGCCGCGATCGGCCCCGGGATTACCCGGGATCAGGTCGATGATCATCGAATCGTCGACCCGCAGCGACGGGAACGGCGCCTCGTTGTTGCGCCACTCCTCGACCCGTACCCCGGCGAGCCCGGCGTGCCGCCCGTACCACGCGAGCGCCCGCTCGACGTCGGACACGACGAGCACGAAGTGGTCGAGGGCGAGGGCGGTGGCCATGGCATCCTCCGGTCCGAGGCGACGCCCGCCAGCTTTTCACGCTCGGGCGACCACCTCCCCGTGCACCACCACGAAGACGCCGTCGGGCTCGGCGGCCCACTCGCGCCACGAGCCGGCGACGTCGGCCAGCTCGGCCTCGGTGGCGATGCCGTAGTCGACGGCCTGCTCGGCCAGGGCCGAGGCCGTGATCCGCTCCGCCCAGAGCTCGGCCCACCACGACCGATCGGCGCGGGTGGCGTACGTCCACGTCGACGTTGTGTAGCTGACGCCCGTCAGGCCCGCCCCGTGCGCCCAGCCCAGCAGGTGGCGGCCGGCGTCGGCGTGGGCCCGGTTGCGCCGCGTGACCTCCAGGTAGATCCCGCGCCACCGCTCGAGTCCCTCGCTGGCCGGTGCCCACAGCATCGCCGGGTAGTCGCTGTCCCGGACGGCCACGACGCCGCCTGGTCGGGCGAGCCGACCCATGGCGCGCAGCGCACCCACCGGATCGCTCATGTGTTGGAGGACCTGGTGGGCGTGGACGACGTCGAATGTCCCCGGGTCGAGCTCGTGGAAGTCGCCCACCACCAGGTCCACGGCATCGAGTCCGTCGACGCGCGCGGCATGTGCCGCCTCCTCGATCACGTCGGCCGAGAGATCGACACCCACCACCCGTCCTGGCGCCACCCGTCGGGCGAGGTCGAACGTGATCGTCCCCAGACCACAGCCGACGTCGAGCAGCGACATCCCCCGTTGCAGGTGCGGCAGCAGGTACGCGGCAGAGTTCGCGGCGGTGCGCCAGCGGTGCGAGCGCAGCACGGAGTCGTGATGGCCGTGGGTGTACACGTTGGGCATCACCACCGACGCATAGTGTCACCTGCGGCTCGCCTTAACGCGCGCTTGTCGCCATCACGCCGATCTTGACGCAGTCGTTAGCGCGCAATTTGGGCGGCCGGAGCGAGCGTGTGGTCCGTGTCGGTCGACACCTCACCAGCCTCGCGCGCTCCGGAAACCACGACGGCGCCACGGCCGACGGCGACCCTGCCGCCGGACTCGCTGTCGTACCGCCTGAAGCGCAAGCTGCTGGGGAAGCCCCTCCACAGCGAGGAGCTCGAGCACCAACGCCTCGGCAAGCCCACCGCCCTGGCCGTGTTCGCCTCCGACAACCTGTCGTCGTCGGCCTACGCCACCGAGGAGATCCTGCACGTCCTGATCCCGGTGGCCGGGGCGGTGGCGTTCTCGCTCGTCGTGCCGGTCACGCTGGCCATGTGCGTGGTCCTGGGGTTCCTGATCCTGTCGTACCGGGAGACCATCAAGGAGTATCCCTCCGCCGGCGGTGCCTACCTTGTCACCAAGGACAACTTCGGCTCCACGGCGGCCCAGGTGGCCGGCGCATCGCTGCTCGTCGACTACATCCTCACCGTGGCGGTGTCGGCGTCGGCCGGCACCGCGGCACTGACGTCGGCAGTCGACGCCTTCGCGCCCTACAGCGTGCCGATCTCACTGTTCTTCATCGCCCTCATCGCGTGGGGCAACCTGCGCGGCGTCAGGGAGTCCGGCCGGATCTTCGCCATTCCCACGTACTTCTTCATGGTGACGATGGCCTTCCTGCTCGGCATTGGGGCGTGGAAGTACCTGGGGGGCGACCTGCCCGACTACTCGGGGGTCGTGAAGGACGGCCAGCTCACCCTCGACGGCGTCGGGGTGAGCGGCGTCGGGTTCCTGCTCGGCGTCAAGCTCTACGACGTCCTCCACGCGTTCGCCTCCGGCGGCGCCGCGGTGACCGGCGTCGAGGCCATCTCCAACGGCGTACCCGCCTTCCGCAAGCCCGCGTGGCGCAATGCCCGCCAGACGCTCGTGCTCATGGGCACGGGCCTGGGGGTCATGTTCCTCGGCCTGTCGGCGCTGGCCGCCAAGATGGAGGTCCGCCCGTTCGAGACCGGCACGCCCACGGTCATCTCCCAGATCGGCAAGGGCGTGTTCGGCGGCGGTCCCGCGGGCGATCTGCTCTACTACGCGCTCCAGGCCGGCACGATGCTGATCCTGATCATGGCGGCCAACACCGGCTTCGCAGACTTCCCGAGGCTGGCGAGCTTCCAGGCGGGCGACAGCTTCCTGCCGCGCCAGCTGACGAAGCGGGGCCACCGGCTGGTCTACTCCAACGGCATCATCGCCCTGGCGGGCGCGGCCATGGCGCTCGTGATCATCACCGGGGCCGAGGTCACCCGGCTGATCCCGCTCTACGCCATCGGCGTGTTCACCGGCTTCACGCTGTCGCAGTCCGGCATGACCAAGCACCACTGGCGCAAGCGCGAGCCGGGCTGGCGCAAGGGGATCGTCGTCAACGGGTTCGGCGCACTCCTGTCGGGCCTGGTCACGGTGATCGTCGCCGTGACCAAGTTCCAGGACGGTGCGTGGGCGATCCTCATCATCCTCCCGCTGCTGGTCGTCGTGTTCCTGCGGCTCAACCGGCAGTACGTGCGGGAGGCCGGCCAGCTCGAGGCGGACGTCCCGGCGGCCGCCAAGGCCCCCATCCTCCGCCGCCACGTGGTCATGGTCTTCGTCGACCGGCTCGACCTGGCCGCGGCCCGGGCCATCCAGTACGCGCGCACTCTCACGCCCGACGAGCTGCGGGCCGTCCACTTCGTGCTCGACGACGAGGCCGCCCGGCACCTGGCCGACGAGTGGACCCGGCTCGGGCTTCATCGAGTGCAACTCGAGCTGGTCGAGTGCCCCGACCGGCGGCTCACGCGCTGCGCCGTGGAGACGGTTGCCCGCGAGGTCGCCGACGGCGAGACCGAGGTCAGCGTCCTCCTGCCCGACCGCAAGTTCAACGGCCTGTGGCACCGGATCCTGCACGATCGGACGGCGGACGCAATCGCCGAACAGGTGTCCCGGCTGCCGCACGCCAACGTCACCACCGTGCCCTTCCACTTCGACGTCGACGACGACGCCCGCGTATCACTGTCGGCGATTGTCGGGGCCGGCGACAACGTGTCCGCCACGACGGCAGGCCTTCGGCCGGAGGAGGGGCGAGCGGCGGCGGACATGCCGTTACCGGTCCTGCCGCTCGGGGGCGACGGTGGCGATGGCCCGGGCCGCTACGAGGTCCCCGGTGCCACCCCCATCGCCGAGGTGCGGTACCGCGACCGCGTCCGGATCGCCGGGCGCATACGGTCCGTGCGGGTCGCCCCCCAGCACGACGCCCCGGTGCTCGAGCTGATCCTCGATGACGGCAGCGCCGCCATCTCGGTGGTGTTCCTCGGCCGGCGGGGCCTCGCCGGCGTCGGCGTGGGGGCGCACATGGTCGTCGAGGGCACGGTCGGGCTGCACCGCAACCGCCTCGCGCTGCTCAACCCCTCCTACGAGCTGCGCCTATAAACCCGTTCGTGCCGGCGGGCCTGCCGTCCGTCACCCCGCCAGCGACGCGTCCAGCTGGATGTCGACCCCGGCGAGCGCCTTCGAGACCGGGCAGTTGGCCTTGGCGGTCTCGGCCTGCTCTTGGAAGGCGGCCGCGTCGATGCCCGGCACGTCTGCCGACGTGGTGAGGTCGATGCGGCTGATCCGGAACCCGCCGTCGCCCGGCTCCAGGTGGACCTTGGCCGTGGTCTCCACCGACCTCGGCGTGAAGCCGGCCCCTTCCAGCCCGGCGGACAGGGCCATCGAGAAGCAGCCGGCGTGCGCGGCGCCGATCAGTTCCTCGGGGTTGGTCCCCGTGCCCTCCTCGAACCGGGACGAGAACGAGTACTGGCCCTCGAAGGCCCCGCTTCCCAGGCGCATGGTGCCGTTGCCATCGCGGAGCCCGCCTTGCCAGCGGGCGGTGGCGGTGCGTGCGGGCATCTCGTGCCTCCCAATGTCGTCGATGGAGCCCGCCCTCGGCTGCACGTTAGGTCCTACGCTCGGGCGGTGACCGATGCCGACACCGACGCCGACACCGGTCCGGGCGAACCGGACGGCCGGAGCGAGCCGCTCGTCAGCGCCGAGTCGCTCGCCGGCCTCACGCGGGCGCTGGGCTGGCTGCTGGTCATCGGCGGTGCGGGCCTGGCGGCCACCGGCGTGCCGCTCATCTTCCTCTACCGGCCCGATGATCCGGTCACCGGCGACCGGGCGGACCTCTGGTGGCTGCGCGGGGCGCACAGCGTCACGTCGATGCTGTTCATCGGGGCGGCGGCGGGCATCGTGGCCGTGCTGGCGGTGGCGTTCGTCCGACGCCTGCCCGTCCCGCCCGGGTGGTTCGTGGGTCTCGCGGCGCTGCTGGTCGCGCTCCTGGGACTGATGTCGGGCCAGCTCATCGCCTGGGATCGGCTGGTGTCGGAGCCGTTCGCAGACGACTCGGACGCCCGGGGGATCGTGGATGCGCTGTCGGACGACGTCCGCTCCATAGTGGTCGACGGCGCCGGGGTCTCCCGGGGCGCATACGCCGCCTGGGCCGGCGTGCACGTGGTGGCCGTGCCGTTGCTGGCGCTCGGCCTGGCGGGGATCGTCCGCCGTCGGGCGCGCCGACCGGCCCCGGACGAACCGCCGCCGGAGGCCGAAGGTCCCGGCGAGCGGGCAACGCCGGGTCTCGAGCCCCGCACGGAGCTCCGGTAGCGGGAACCGCAGCGACGGTCGTCGACGTCCTACCCCCCGAGATCCGTACGAGGGCAATCGGACCGGGAGGCGACGATGCGGAGACGGATGGTGGTTGTGGGGGCGCTGGCCGCCGTGCCGGTGGCGATGCTGGGCACGGACCCGGCCGGCGCATGCGGTGGACTGGTGGGGGAGAACGGCACGATCGAGCTGGTCCGCACCACGACGCTGGCCGCCTACAGCGGCGGCGTCGAACGCTACGTGACGGCCTTCCAGTTCACCGGCGAGGGCGAGGAGGTCGGGTCGATCGTCCCCCTGCCCGACGTGCCCACCAAGGTGGAGCGGGGTGGCGACTGGACCCTGCAGCGGCTGGCCCAGGAGGTGGCGCCGCCGGTCGCGGAGGGTCTCGCCGCAGCGTCCGCAGCCGAAGATGCTGGTGGCGCCGAGGTCATCCTCGAGGCCCAGATCGACGCCCTCGACATCACCGTGCTCAAGGGCGGCGGCGACGAGGTGGGCGAATGGGCCGTCGACAACGGGTTCCTGCTCACCCCCGACGCGCCGGAGGTACTCGACTACTACGCCGAACGGAGCCCCGTGTTCATGGCCGCCCGCTTCGACGCCCAGCGGGCGCAGGCGCTCGGCCAGGGCGCGGGCGACAGCACGCCGATCATGGCCACCATCCCGACCGACGACCCGTGGGTCCCGGTCCGGATCCTCGGGTTGGGACTGGACGGCGCCCAGAACGTGGAGGCCGACGTGTTCCTGTTGACCGACGACGAGCCCGAGCTGCTCGCTGGAGGCGCGGGGCTCACCCTCGACCGGAGCGAGCACGCGACCGACCTGCTGCTGTCGGACCTCCGCTCCGACGTGGGCATGGAGTGGGTCCCGGACGACATGTGGCTGTCGTACCTGAAGCTGGACGCCCCGGCGGCCGACCTCGACTACGACCTGGCCGTCTCGGCCACCCCGGGCGTCACGCCGTCGCTGGTCGACACCGGGGTGCCCGAGCCCGAGGCCATGCCGGTGGGATCGGGGGGCTCGGGCGTGGCGTGGTGGCCACTGGCGGCGGGGGGTGCGGCCGGCGCCGCTGTCCTCAGCGTCGGATGGCTCCGGTGGAGGCGGGACCGGCTGGAGTCGGGCCCGGACTGGACATGAGCACCGTGGATGCCTCGGTCGGCGTGCGGCAGAGCGCCGATGCGCCGGGGCGGTCCGCCGGGACCGCCCCGGCCGCCCCGGGCCGGCCGCGGCGCCGGCGGTGGCCCTGGCTGGCGGCCAGTGCGGCCGTCGCGGCCGGCGTCGCGACCGCCGGCTTCGCGGTGGCCGCCGCCGGGACGAACGATCCACCGGACCCACTGGGTCCGGGTGACGTGACCGTCGAGCTCCGTGTCGAGCACTCGTTGTTCGAGCACACCGAGCTACGGGTGGTCGAGGGCACGCGACTCAGGTTCGTCGTCGACAACGACGACCCGATCAACCACGAGCTGATCGTGGGTGGGCCCGACGTCCACGCCCGGCACGCGCGCGGCACCGAGCCCCGGCACCCATCGATCCCCGGGGAGGTGTCGGTGGGCCCCAACGAGGTGGGGGTGACGACCCTGCGGTTCGACGAGCCCGGCATCTACGAGTTCGCGTGCCACCTGCCCGGGCACTACGAGTACGGCATGCACGGCGTCGTGGAGGTCGTCCCGGCGGCCAGCGCCTGAGCGAGAGCCCACTACCGTGGCCCGCGTGAGCGAGCCAGCCAGGGGCAGGGTGCTCTGGGAGCCACCCGGTGACGTGCGGGAGCGCACCCGGATCGGCCGTTATATGGCCTGGCTCGACAGCTATCGCGGGCGGTCGTTCGCCGACTACGGGAGCCTGTGGCGCTGGTCGGTCGGTGACCTCGACGATTTCTGGCGGACGATCTGGCAACACTTCCACCTCGAATCGTCCACGCCGGTGGAACGGGCGCTGGCCAGCGCCGCGATGCCCGGTGCCGTGTGGTTCCCGGGGGCGATGGTCAACTACGCCGCCCACGCACTGCGCAGCGAGCCTGCCGGACCGGCGATCGTGGCCAGGTCGCAGTCACGCGATGTGCTCGAGCTGAGCATCACCGAGCTGCGCGACCAGGTGGCGCGCTGCCGGGCAGGGCTGGTGCGCCTGGGGGTGGGCCGAGGCGACCGGGTGGCCGCGTACCTTCCCAACGTCCCCGAGGCGGTGGTGGGGCTGCTGGCGACGGCCAGCCTGGGGGCGATCTGGTCGTCGTGCGCCCCGGAGTTCGGCACCCGCAGCGTGGTCGACCGGCTCCGCCAGATCGAGCCGGTGGTGCTGCTGGCCGTGGACGGCTACCGCTACGGGGCCAAGCGGGTCGACCGGGCCGCCGAGGTCGCCGATGTCCGGGCCCAGCTGCCGTCCCTGCGCCACGTCGTCACCGTCGGCTACCTGGACCCCGGCGCGCGGCTCCCGGGCTCGCTGACGTGGGACGAGCTGCTGGCCGAACCCGGGGAGCTGGCGTTCGATCCGGTCCCGTTCGACCACCCGCTCTACGTCCTCTACTCGTCGGGCACCACCGGCCTGCCCAAGCCCATCGTGCACGGCCACGGCGGCATCCTTGTCGAACACCACAAGGTGCTGGCGTTGCACAACGACCTCGGGCCCGGGGACCGCTTCTTCTGGTTCTCGACCACCGGCTGGATGATGTGGAACTACCTCATCTCCGGCCTGCTGGTGGGGGCGACACTGATGCTGTTCGATGGCGACCCCGGCTATCCCGACCTGGGCGCGCTCTGGCGCATGGCCGGCGACGACGAGGTCAGCTTCTTCGGCACGTCGGCACCCTTCCTGCTGGCCTGCCGCAAGGCGGGCGTGGCCCCGGCCGACCTCGCCGACCTGAGCGCCCTGCGGTCGGTCGGGTCGACCGGCGCGCCCCTGCCCGCGGAAGGGTTCGAATGGGTGTACAAGGCGGTCAGTCCTGACGTCCTGCTGTCGTCGGTGAGCGGGGGCACCGACATGTGCACGGCGTTCGTCGGCGGCTGCCCGCTGGTTCCGGTGCGGGCCGGCGAGATCGGGTGCCGCTACCTCGGCGCGAGCGTCGAGGCCTACGCCGGGGGGCGGCCGGTGATGGGCGAGCAGGGCGAGCTGGTGATCACCCGGCCGATGCCGTCGATGCCGGTTGCGTTCTGGGGAGACCACGACGGTGCGCGGTACAAAGCCGCCTACTTCGACGACCATCCGGGCATGTGGACGCACGGCGACTGGATAACCGTGTTCGAGGACGGCGCCTGCGTCATCACCGGGCGGTCGGACGCAACGCTCAACCGGGGTGGCGTACGAATGGGGACGGCCGAGCTGTACTCCGTGGTGGAGGCGCTGCCCGAGGTGGCCGACAGCCTCGTGGTCCACCTCGAGGACGCGCACGGTGGACCGGGCAGGTTGGTGCTGTTCGTGGCCCCCGCTGCGGGGATCGAGCTGGACGACGAGCTGAGGGCCCGCATCACCAAGGTCGTGCGCGTCGAGCTGTCGCCGCGGCACGTACCCGACGAGATCCACGCCGTGCCCGGTGTGCCCCGCACGTTGTCGGGCAAGAAGCTCGAGGTGCCCGTGAAGCGCATCCTGCAGGGCGTCGAGCCCGAGCGGGCCGCCAGCCGGGGAAGCCTCGCGAACCCCGACGTGCTCGACGCCTATCAGTCCTTCGTCGACCAGTAGACGTCCGGTCGTGCCCGGTCCGTCCGTATCAGCCGAGCTCCGACGCGGACTTGGCCCCCCGGGCGAGCAGCCACGCGACCAGCGCCGCCGGGTCCAGCCCGTCCTGCTCGCTGCGCCGGGCGGCATCCAGGGGCGTGAGCCCGTCCCAGGTGGCGACCCAGTTGAGGTCGGCGCCGCGCCCGAGGAGGAGCTCGGCCGCCCCGAGCTGGGCACCATGGCAGGCGGCCCAGAACGCCTGCGTGATCTCGTCGGCGGTTGGGGCCGGCTCGTCCGCGAGGTGCGCCTCGATGCGGTCCGTGAGCCCGAGGGCCGCGGCGTGCCAGAGCGTCGTGCGCGCCCCGTGCTCGATCAGCCGCCGTGCCGCCCTCCACTGCCCGAAGGCGGTGGCGTCGGCCAGGGGCGGGCCGCCCCCGATGACCGCGCCGGGAGCCTCGATGTCGGCGCCGGCCTCGACCAACGCGTCGAGCGCGTCGGATGTCGTTACTGCTGGCCGCCCAGTGCAGAGGCGTCTCCGCGCTCTCAGGTCCCCGACACTGGGCGTTGACGTCGGCGCCGGCGCCGGCGAGCGTCCTCACGGTCGCGGCACCGTTGGGGAAGTTCCCGGGCCAGTCGGTCGCGATGTGCAGCAACGTGCGCCCGGCGTCGGTTCCCTGGTCGTCGTCGCAGTCGCTCTGGACGATGCGGACGGTGGCGAGGTCCGCATCCTCCTCGAGCAGCCGGGTCAGCGTGGCGACGTCACCGGCGCGGATCGCCTCCGTCACCGCGACCGCGATCGGCTCGTCATCGGCAATGGTCGTCATCGTGCGCCCCGATCCCTGTGGTCGTCACGCCGCAGCGTCGCGCATCCGGCGGCCGCGCCGCCCCCGCGTTCGACGACGATCGAAGGACTCGGCGTGGCGGGGTGGGTGCATCCCGCTCTACGGGTGGCGGCGCCGGCATGGCACGATGGCTGACGCGGTTTAGGGTCGCCGGCTCGGCGGCTTCGAGGACGAGGAGGGTCATGGAGACCAAGGACACGCTCTACATCGGCGGCGAGTGGGTGGCCCCGGCGACGACCGGCACCATCGAGGTGATCAGCCCCACGACCGAGGCCGTGATCGCCAGTGTGCCCGAGGCCTCCGAGGGCGACGTCGACCGGGCCGTCGAGGCGGCCAAGGCCGCGCTAGGCGGCCCCTTCCCGCAGCTGTCGCCGGCCGAGCGGGCCGAGTACGTGATCAAGCTCTCCCAGGCCATCCAGGCACGGGCGCCCGAGTTCGCCGAGACCATCACTCGCGAGATGGGCTCGCCGTCGAGCTGGGCGCTCATGGGCCAGGTGCTGTCGTCGACCATGGTGTTCGACGGCTGGGTCGAGCTGGCCCGCACGTTCCCGTTCGAGGAGCTCCGCCCGGGCGCGCTGGGGCCGGTGCTCGTGCGCAAGGAGCCGGTGGGGGTATCGGCCGGGATCATCCCCTGGAACGTGCCGCTGTTCATCGTCGCCCTCAAGCTCGGCGCCGCCCTCGTCGCCGGCTCACCCATGATCCTCAAGCCGTCGCCCGAGACCCCGCTCGACGGCTACCTGCTCGGCGAGGTGCTCGACGAGATCGGGCTGCCCAAGGGCATGGTGTCGATCCTTCCCGCCGGCCGCGAGATCGGCGAGTACATCGTGCGCCACCCCGGCGTCGACAAGATCGGGTTCACCGGCTCGACCGCCGCTGGTCGCAAGGTGGGGGCCATCTGCGGCGAGATGCTCAAGCGCTGCACGCTGGAGCTCGGCGGCAAGTCGGCGGCCATCGTGCTCGACGACGCCGACCTGACCAGCGCGATGCCGCTGCTCATGCCCAACGCCCTCATGAACAACGGCGAGGCATGCGTGGCCCAGACCCGGATCCTCGCGCCGCGGGCACGCTATGACGAGGTGGTCGACGCCGTGGCCGACGCGGTCAAGGCCACGACCGTGGGCGACCCGGCCGACCCCTCGGTGGCGGTGGGTCCCCTCGTGGCGGAGCGCCAGCGCGAGCGGGTGCTGGGCTACATCGACAAGGGCCGCAGCGAGGGAGCCAAGCTCGCCGTGGGCGGCGGGCGGCCCGCCGGGCTCGACCGAGGCTGGTTCGTCGAGCCCACGCTGTTCGTCGACGTCGAGAACCGGATGACCATCGCCCAGGAGGAGATCTTCGGGCCGGTGCTGGCGGTGCTGCCCTACGACGACGAGTCCGACGCGGTGCGCATCGCCAACGACAGCGACTACGGCCTGTCGGGCTCGGTGTGGACGCAGGACGTCGAGCGCGGCATCGACGTCGCCCGCCAGGTCCGCACCGGCACCTACGGGGTCAACCAGTTCGGCACGCTCGACCTACGCAACCCGTTCGGCGGGTTCAAGGCGTCGGGCGTGGGCCGTGAACTGGGGCCCGAGGGCCTGTCGGCGTACGTCGAGACCAAGTCGATCGTGCTGCCGGCCGACTACCAGCCGCCGGCTTGATCCGGTCCCGGGCTTCGCTGGGCAGCGGCCCGAAGCGACGGCGCGCCCCAGTAGGCGTCGCCGTGCTGCTCGTGGCGGCCCTCACGGTCGTCGCCGCGGCTGTCCCCTCGGGGGCGGCGGTGGCCGCGGCGACTACTGGCGCCCCGGGCGGCTCCGCCCCGGCGGCGGCCCAGCAGCCGGAGGACGATCCCGACGGCGACCCCTCGACCGACGATGCGCCCCTGCCGGGGCAGGACATGATCCCCGAACCCAACTCCGGGCGGCCGCCCCGCGATGCCGGCGATCGAGGCGGTGCGCTCCAGGGGGTCGTGCTCCTTCTCATCGTGATCGGGGTGGGCGGGATCGCGGGCCTCGCGGTTCGGGAGTCCCGCCGTGCCCGGGCCCGCCGGATCGCCGGATCCAACGGCCGCGCCCGGGGGCGGACGCGATCGCGCCCGACGTGACAACCGACCACCGCCGCCGTCGGACCCGCCACCCGTAGCCTCGCGGGACAGTGGACGAGCCGACGATCATCGCCCCCGGGCCGGTCCCGCCCGGCTACCCGGGCGCCTGGGAGGCCGACGTGGTGCTCGCCGATGGCGGCACCGCGCACATCAGGCCGATCCGGCCCGACGACGGGCCGAGGGTCGTGGACTTCCATGGCCGCCAGTCCCCCGAGAGCATCTACTTCCGCTACTTCACGCCCCGCCCTCACCTTCCCGACACGGAGGTCGAGCGGCTCACTCACGTCGACTACTCCGATCGCATGGCGTTCGTCGCGCTGCTCGACGACGTGCTGGTGGGCGTCGCCCGCTACGACCGCCTGCCCACTCGGTCGGACGCCGAGGTGGCGTTCTTCGTGGATGACCGCCATCACGGGCGCGGCATCGCCACCGTCCTGCTGGAGTACCTGGCCGAGGCGGCCCGCCAAACCGGCATCTCCGCGTTCACGGCGACGGTGCTGCCCACGAACGGACGCATGGTCGCGGTGTTCCGCAACGCCGGGTTCACGGTGGCCAGCCGCTTCGGGGACGGCGTGATCGAGGTCCAACTCGACCTGCGGCCGACACCCGGGGCGGAGGCGGCGGTCGCCGCCCGGGCGCAGCGCGCGGAGGCCCAGGCGGTGCGCCGGCTGCTGGAACCCCGGTCCGTGGCGGTCATCGGTGCTGGACGCGATCCGAGCGGGGTCGGTCACGCCGTGCTGCGCAACGTGCTGGACCATGGTTTCGTCGGACCCGTATACGCGGTCAACCCGGCGGCCGACGAGGTCGCCGGCGTCCACGCGGTGGCCACCGTGGGCGACATCGACGGGCCCGTCGACCTGGCGGTCGTGGTGGTGCCCGCCACCCACGTGCCGGCGGTGGTGGAGGACTGTGGCCGCAAGGGCGTCCCGGCCGTGATCGTGATCTCGGCCGGGTTCGCCGAGGCCGGCCCGGAGGGCGCGGCACTGTCGGCGGCCGCGCTCCGGGCCGCCCGGCGGTTCGGGACCCGCCTGCTCGGCCCCAACTGCCTGGGGGTCATCAACACCGATCCGGACGTGCGGCTCCACGCGACGTTCGCCACGCCCAACCCTCCTCCCGGGCCCGTTGCCCTGCTGTCGGAGTCGGGCACGATCGGCGGGGTCATCCTCGACCGCGTCGCGGAGGCCGGGCTGGGGGCGTCGTCGTTCGCCGCCATCGGGAACCGGGCCGACGTGTCGGCCAACGACATGCTCCAGTACTGGGCCGACGACCCCCGCACCGAGCTCGTGCTGCTGTACCTCGAGTCGTTCGGCAACGCCCGCAAGTTCAGCCGCATCGCCCGCCAGCTGGGCCGGACCAAGCCGATCGTGGCGGTCAAGAGCCGGGGCGCGGCGCGCGCCTATCCCACCGATGGCGCCCCTGAGACCGGGCCGATAGGCGAGGGCGGGGCCCGAGGGGCCCGCAGCAAAGCTGCAAGACCGGAAAGCATGCCGCGGCGGGACGCCGCGCACCCCGCCGCGGTCGACGCCGCGGTCGACGCGCTGCTGGAGCAGACCGGCGTGGTGCGGGTTGACACGCTGGCGCAGCTGCTGGATGTCGCCCGGGTGCTGGCGTGCCAGCCTCTGCCCGACGGCGACCGGGTGGCGTTGGTGGGCAATGGGGGCGGGTCTCTGGCGCTCGCGGCGGACGCCTGCGTCGACGCGGGGCTCTTGCTGGCCGAGCTGGGGACCGGGGTGCGGCGGCAGCTGGGTGCCGGGCCGCCCGGGTCGCGGGCGGCGACGCGGGTGCGGGCGAGCACCGTCGACCTGGGGTTCGAGGCCGGCCCCGACGACCTGGAGCGCGCGCTGCGTGCCCTGCTCGGTGACGACGGGGTCGACAGCGTGCTCGTCGTCTGCGCGCCGGCGCCCCGTCAGCCCACGACCGACCTGGTGCGCGCCGTAGCGGCGGCGGCGTCCGACCGACCGGGCAAGACGCTGCTGGCCTGCGTCTTCGGCCCCCACCCGACGACCATCTCGCCGGTGTCCGCGCCAGATGTGCCGGTGTTCGACTTCCCGGACGCCGCCGCCTACGCGCTGGGGCGGGTGACGCAGTACGCCCGCTGGCGTCGCGCCCCCGAGGGTGAGGTGGTCGTCACGCCGGGAGCCGACCCGGAGGCGGGCCGGGCGCGGGTGGCTACAGCCCTGGCCGAGGGCGGGATGGAGGCCGGCGGCCGGTGGCTGCCGCCCGATGTCGCCGTCGACGTCCTCACCGCCGCCGGCCTGCCGATCGTGCCGTCGCGGGTGGCACAGGATCGTGAGCAGGCGCTCGCGGCCGCCGGCGACCTCGGCTATCCGGTGGCGGTCAAGTCGGCGGCGCGGCGCCGGTCGGCCAAGACCGAGGCCGGCGGGATCGCCCTGGACGTCCACGACCCGGCCGAGCTGGTGGCGACGCTGGACGGCATGGGCGGCGCCCTCGGGGACGCGCTGTGGCCCGTCGTGGTCCAGCCGATGGTCGAGCCCGGCGTCGACGTGGCCGTGATCGTGGCCCAGAGCGAGCTGGTGGGGCCGGTCGTCACCCTGGGCGCCGGCGGAGTCGCCACCGACCTGTCCGCCACCGAGGTCCACGTGCTCCCCCTCACCGACCGCGCTGCCACCCGGTTCGTCGCTTCGTCGCCGCTGGCACCCCTGCTCGACGAGGCCGCGCGCCGGGGCCTCGAGGACGTGCTCCTGCGGGTGGGTGCGCTGGTCGAGGCGGCCCCGGAGGTGGTGGCGCTGGAGCTCAACCCGGTGATCGTGTCGCCGTCCGGCCCCGCGGCGGCGGACGTCCGGCTGCGCGTCGCCCCCATCGAACGCGACCCGCTGCCCCCGGTCCGCCGGCTCTGAAGTGTCCCCGTCCGGCGTTCGGAGGCGCCGGGAACGGTCGGCTTCGAACGCCGGTCCGGCTCAGCGGGGCTCGCGGGGGAGCCCGAGGGTGCGCTCGCCCAGGATGTTGCGCAGGATCTGGCTCGTCCCGCCCATGATCGTGTAGGCGGGGGCGTAGCAGAGGTTGCGGCTCACGCGGCGGGCCAGGACCTGCATGCCGCTGCCGTTCCCCGACTCGGCGAGCAGGGCCCAGGGCCCGAGCACCCGGCCGCAGAACGCGGCGATGCGCTGCTCGAGCTCGGTGCAGAACGTCTTGGTGGCTGCGGAGAACTGCCGCGGTGTCTGGCCGAGCGTCTCGCGGAGCACGAGCAGGCGCCCGATCCGGTAGCCGGACTCGATGGCGGCCATCTCCTGGCGGACCAGGGGATCGGTGGCATCGGCCCAGGGCCGCACGTCCTCGTACAGGCGGCGGTTGGAGACGAGGCGGTCGATGCCGCCCCGTTCGTGCTCCATCTGCCGCATGACCTGGCGGAACGAGCCGTTGGGCTCGCCAACGAGGTGCGCGCCGGGCACCCGCACGTCCTCGAAGTAGACCTCGCAGAAGTGCCGGCTGCCGGTCATGTCGACGATCGGCCGGACCGACACCCCGGATGACCGCATGTCCACGACGAGCTCCGAGAGGCCCTCGTGCGGCTTGGCGTCCGGGTCCGTGCGGGCGATGAGGTAGCACCAGTCGGCGTCGGCGGCGCCCGAGGTCCAGATCTTCTGGCCGTTGACCACCCACTCGTCGCCGTTGCGCTCGGCCCGGGTCCGGATCCCGGCCACGTTGGAGCCGGCGTCGGGCTCGCTCATGCCGATGCACCACATCGACGTGCCGGCGACGATCCCCGGAAGCCAGCGGGCCCGCTGGTCGTCCGTGCCGAACTGCAGCAGGCTCGGGCCCATCTGCCGGTCGGCGAACCAGGCTGCGGCGACGGGTGCGCCCGTGCTGATCAGCGCCTCGAACACCATGAAGCGCTCGAGGGGACTGCGGCCACCGCCCCCCTGGTCGACCGGCCAGGTCATGCCCAGCCAGCCCCTGGCGCCGAGCTCCCGGGCGAAGGCGCGGTCGTGCCCGATGATCCAGCTGTCGTCGGGCACGTCGGCCCGCTCCGACGCCTCGCGGCCGACCTTCAGCGCCTCCTCGCGCAGCACCTGCAGGTCGGGGGAGAGGACGAAGTCCATCAGAGGCCGAGCGGACAGGCCCGCCGGTGGGCACAGAACCGTACGGGATTTGCAGCGTGAGCCCAGGTCACACAGCTCGGCCTCCGGCAGCGCTGACCACGGTGCGCCAAGACGACGTTCCTATCCGCTCGAGTGCTTTACGCGGCGACGGTACTCAGTACCGTCGGCGGGATGGACATCCGGCCCGTCCGGCCCCGCGAGCACGACGCGCTGGGCGACCTGACCGTGGCCGCCTACGCGGCCATCGACCCGGCGGTCGTCGACGCGGACGGCTACGCCGGCGAGCTGCGTGACGTGGCCGGCCGGGTCGCCGACGCCGAGGTGCTGGTGGCGGTCGACGACGCCGGGACCGTCGTCGGTGGGGTCACCTACGTGCCCGGGCCCGCCTCGACCTGGGCCGAGTTCAGCGAGCCCGACGGGGCGGGCATCCGCATGCTGGCGGTGGCGCCGGAGGCGCAGGGGCGGGGGGTCGGCGAGGCGCTCAGCCGGGCGTGCGTCGATCGGGCCCGGGCCGCCGGCCGGGGCCAGATCCTGCTCCACTCGACCGACCGGATGGCCACCGCCCACCGTCTGTACGAGCGCCTGGGCTTCGCCCGTGACGTCTCGCTCGACTGGGAGCCGGTGCCGGGGTTCTGGCTGCGCGGGTTCCGCCTGCGGCTCGACTGACCCGAGCTCGCGGCGGATGGGGCTGTCATGGCCACCCCAAGCGCCGCAGTTCGGACTTGGTGCGGCCGGCTACAGGCCCAGGCCGTCGACGACCTCGGCCCCCGGGAGCCCGGTCAGCCACGCCCCCGGCAGCGCGAGCTTGGAGCGGCGCAGGCCGCTGCCCACGATCACCTCCGGTGTGTCGACGACCGCGCGGTCGACCAGCAGCGGCCAGCCGGTCGGCAGGCCGATCGGTGTGATGCCGCCGTACTCCATGCCGGTCTCGGCGACCGCCAGCTCCATGGGCGCGAACGACGCCTTGCGGGCATCGATGCGCCGGCGCACGACGTTGTTGACGTCGGCGCGGGTGGTGGCGAGCACGACCACGGCGGCAAGCCGGGTCTCGCCAGACCGCTTCCCCGCCACGACCACGCAGTTGGCGGACACGTCGAGTGTCACGCCGTACGCGTCGCAGAAGGCGGCGGTGTCGGCCAGCTCGGGGTCGATCGGCGCCACCATCACCTGGGCGGGGTCGCCGGGGCCGCGGTCGAGGGCGGCGGTCACGGGTGCCGCGAGCAGGTCGGGTCGGGTGGGTGCGGGGACCCAGGGCAGCGTTCCGAGCATCAAGTGGGACATTCTGTCGCCATGCTCGACGAACCGTTGGTGCCACCGCCCGATCGCGGACGCGTGTTCCGATCGGGGCGGCGCGTGAGGCTGTCCGACGCCGACCCCACGGGGCGCCTCCGGCTCGACGCCTGCGCGCGCTACCTGCAGGACATCGGCAACGACGACACGGCCGACTGTGGCATCGATGACGCGCGCACGACCTGGGTGGTGCGCCGTGCCGTGATCGACGTCCATCGGCCACCCCGCTGGCGGGAGTGGGTCGACCTCGACACGTGGTGTGCCGGACTGGGTGGGCGCTGGGCCGAGCGCCGGCTGTCGATGGTCGGCCAGCGTGGCGGGCGGGTCGAGATCGCCACCCTGTGGATCCACATCGACGTGGCGACCGGCGCCCCGGTGCGGCTGCCGCCCGCCTTCCACGAGATCTACGCGGAGGCGGCGGGAGGCCGTCGCGTGTCGAGCCGGCTGTGGCTCGGCGATCCCCCGGTCGGCGCCGCGGCCGAACGGTGGGCGCTGCGGGCCGTCGACATCGACCTGCTCGGCCATGTCAACAACGCCGCGTACTGGGCTGCCATCGAGGAGCAGGTGGAGCCGGGCACCGCCTTTGCCCATCGGCTGCTGAGCCGGCCCCATCGGGCCGTGATGGAGTACGGGCCCGGCATCGCACCCGGGGACGCGGTCGAGCTGCTGGTCGACGAGGTCGACAGCCACCTGACGGTGTGGTTCACCGTGCGCGACGCCGTGCAGGCGAGCGCCACGATCCTTCCGCTGCCGGCCGACGGCCCGTCAACACCGTGAACTTGCCGCCGTTGGCGCTGCCATGGCGTCGCTATCGGCGGCAAGTTCGTTCGAGGGGGTCGGTGGCTAGTCCGACAGCAACACGATCTTGCCGAGCTTCCCGCCGGCGGCGAACCGGTCGTACGCGGCCGTGGCATCCGACATCGGGAACGTGGCGGCGATCGGCACGGTCACCGCGCCGCGGGCCAGGAGAGGCAGCACGTGGCGCTCGACGCGGCGGGCCGCCTGGGCCTTGTCCTCCAGGGGTCGGGGCCGCAGGGTCGAGCCGTGGATCCGCCCTCGCTTGCCCATCAGTGTGAGCAGGTTGAGCTCGGCGGTGAACCCCGCGCCCACACCGATGACGGCGATCCGACCGCCGACCGCGAGCGCGTCGAGGTCCGCGGGCATGTTCACCGCCCCCACCAGCTCGAGAATCACGTCGAAGGGCCCGGCGTCCACGAACGCCTCGGGGGCCACCACGGTGGCGCCCAACGCTGCGACGCCCCCGCGCAGCGCCTCGTTCCGCACCGTCGCGACCACCTCGCTCCCGGCGGCCGCCGCCAGCTCGACGGCGGCTGTGCCGACGCCCCCCGCCGCGCCGTGGACGCAGAGCCGTTCGCCCATGCCGAGGCCGCACTGCGTGAACAACGCGTCGTGGGCCGTCGTGTAGTTCTCGGGGAACCCACCGGCCTGGGCCCACGACACGCCGTCCGGCACCGAAAGCGCGAGCTGCTCGGGGACCACGGCGAGCTCCGCCTGGCCGGCTCCGGGGACGACCGCCATCACACGGTCGCCCACGCCGAACCGGCGCACGCCAGGGCCGCAGGCGGCCACCTCGCCGGCCAGCTCGATGCCGGGCAGCTCGGGTGGGGTGGTGCCGGGTGGGGGCGGATACATACCCGCCCGCTGCATCAGGTCGCCGCGGCAGATCCCCGCGGCGCGGACCCGGACCAGCAGCTCGGCCGTGCCGGGCTCGGGATCGGGGCGGGGAAGCCAGGCGAGGGCGCCGTCGGCGATGGTGACCGCGTGCATCGGTGCGACTGGTGGCCGAGCCGGGGAGAGGCCCTCAGCCCCGCTGCCCGATCGGCACGTAGGCGCGCTCGGGCGCGCCAACGTAGAGCTGGCGGGGACGGGCGATCTTCTGGTCCTGCTCCAGCAGCTCGACCCAGTGCGCCAGCCACCCCGACGTCCGGGGGATGGCGAAGAGGACCGTGAACATATCCACCGGGAACCCCATCGCCTGGTAGATCAGGCCCGAGTAGAAGTCGACGTTCGGGTAGAGGCGGCGCGACGTGAAGTACTCGTCGTTAAGGGCGACCTCTTCGAGCTTGAGGGCGATGTCGAGCAGCGGGTTGCGGCCGGTGATGGCGAACACCTCGTCGGCCGTCTCCTTGATGATCGTCGCCCGGGGGTCGTAGTTCTTGTACACGCGGTGGCCGAAGCCCTGCAGCCGGACCTCGCCCCGCTTGACCCGCTGGACGTAGGCATCGACCTCGTCGATGCTGCCGATCTGCTTGAGCATGGCGATGACGGCCTCGTTGGCGCCGCCGTGTCGGGGGCCGTAGAGGGCGGCGGCCGCACCGGCCACGCAGCTGTAGGGGTCGGCGTGGGCGGACGCGATCGTGCGCATCGCGGTCGTGCCGCAGTTCTGCTCGTGGTCGGCGTGCAGGATGAACAGCACGTCGAGCGCCCTCGCCAGCGCCGGATTGGCGTCGTAGCGGGGCTCGGCCACCTTCCAGAGCATCGACAGGAAGTTGGCGGCGAACGCCAGCGAGTTGTCCGGGTACACGAAGGGCATGCCGACGCCGAACCGGTGACAGGCGGCGGCGAGGGTGGGCATCTTGGCGATCAGCCGGACGATCTGCTTCAGGCGGTTCTCCGGGTCGTGGATGTCCTTGGCGTCGAGATAGAAGGTCGAGAGCGCCGCGACCGCCGAGACCAGCATCCCCATGGGGTGGGCGTCGTAGTGGAAGCCCTCGAGGAACCGCTTGCGCACGTTCTCGTGGATGTACGTGTGGTAGGTGATGTCGTGCACCCAGTGGTCGTACTCCGCCTGGGTCGGCAGCTCGCCGTGGATCAGCAGGTAGGCGACCTCCAGGTAGGTGGAGCTCTCGGCCAGCTGCTCGATGGGGTAGCCGCGGTAGCGCAGGATCCCGGCGTCGCCGTCGATCTCGGTGATCGCGCTGCGGGTGCACGCCGTCGTCATGAACGCCTCGTCGTAGAACCAGACGTTGGGGAGGAGCTTGCGCCAGGCGCTGGCGTCGACGCCGCCCTCGGAGATCGGGATCTCGACGGATTCGCCCGTGCGGTTGTCCGTGATCGTGATGCTCTCGGGCACGGCGCGTCGCTCCTTGATGTGGCTGCTTCCTCGCAGCGAGGCTACTGCCGAGTGGTCGACGTCACGAGGGTTCGGCCCGGTCCCCGGCGGTCAGGGTGGGGCGGACTCCCTCCTGGTCGGCGTCCTCCACCAGCTCGCGAATGGCGGCCCTGACCGCTCGGGCCGGGGCCGAGGGCCGGCCTCGCCGAGGCATGGCGATGCCTACCGAGCGCGGCGACAGGCCGCCCACGGCGATCCGCCGGCACGAGATCTCGATCCAGCCCGATGCCGCCGTTGCCGGCAGGATGGCGGCGCCGTAGCCCTGGAACGCCAGCCACGCCAGTAGGCCGACGCCGTCGATCTCCGCCTGGGCCCGCATCTCGACGCCGAGCCGCGACGCCTCGTGGTCGAGCTCGTCGCGGAACGGCGTCCCCCGGGGCTCGAGCAGGAGCTCGTGTTCGGCCAGGTCGGCGAGCTCGACGTGCTCGCGGTTGGCCAGGGGATGCGCGAACGGCACCGCCAGGACGCGCTGCTCGTCGAACAACGGCTCGGTGGTCAGCTCGCCGTCGCCTAGCGGCAGGTTCACCACGGCCAGGTCGAGGGCGCCGCTCACGACCTGGGGGACGAGTGATGTGGTCGTGGCATCGACGATCACCACCCGGACACGTGGATGGCGCTCGCCCATCGCCCGCAGGAGGTTGGGGAGCAGCCAGCGGCTCGCGGTCCCGATGCAGCCCAGGCGCACCTGGCCGGACACCTCGTGGAGCATCGAGGCCACGTCGGACCGGAGCGACTCGAGCTCGTGATGGACGCGCCGCGCCCGGTCGACCACCACCTCGCCCTCCTCGGTTAGGGCACCATTGGACCGGTCGACCAGCGTCGCTCCCAACTCGCGTTCGAGTCGCGCGATGTGGGTCGAGACATTGGACTGGACGGTGTGCAGGCGCCGGGCTGCGGCCGAGAACGAGCCGGCATCGGCCACGGCCGCGAGTGCGGCGAGCTGGCGCAGGTCCATCACTGGCAATGATGGCAGCTATCGCCAAGAACTGTTTGACGGTGCAGCCCCTGCACTTCACAATGCCCGTACAAGGGTGCCGTAGCCAGACCCCCCCTCTTGCTATGCCGCACCTGGAGGAGCCGACCGAGCCACCCGCGGTCGGCTCCTTGTCTTCCCGGGCGAGGCCACCGCGTGCGGCGCGGTACCTTGCTCGGCGTGCCGGCTGCTGCGTTCTTCGACCTCGATCGCACCCTCCTGCGGGGCGCGTCGGGCCCTGTGATCAGCGAGGCGTTGCGGGCGAGCGGCGTGCTCTCCGACCGCGGCGTTCCCGGCGAGGGTCTCCTGTACCAGGTGTTCGACCTGGTCGGGGAGACCCGACCCTCGATGATGCTCACCCGGATGGCGGCCAGGTTCGCCAAGGGCTGGCACCAAGACCTGGTCCAGGCGGCCGGCGAGAAGGCGGCCGAGCAGCTGGCCGGGGCGGTGCAGCCGTTCGCACGTCCCCTCATCGACGACCATCGCGCCGCGGGCCGGCGCCTGGTGCTGGCGACGACGACGCCGGACGACATGATCCGGCCGCTGGCCGACCGGATGGGCTTCGACGACGTGGTCGCCACCCGGTACGGGGTGGACGGCGACGGGCGCTACGACGGCACCATTGACGGCGAGTTCGTGTGGGGCCGGGGCAAGCTCCGCGCCGTCCGCGACTGGGCCGAACGCCATCGGGTCGCCCTCGGCGACAGTTGGGCCTACAGCGACAGCTACTACGACGCCCCCCTCTTGGGTGCGGTCGGGCACCCCGTCGCGGTCAATCCCGACCCCCGGATGCTGGGCGTGGCGGTGGTCCGCCGCTGGCCGGTCGTCCACCTCGACGTCCCTGCCGGCGTGCCCAAGTTGCCGCTGCTCGGGATCGAGCCGCAGCGACTGCTCCAGATGCTGGCACGGCCCGAGCTGCTGCCGTGGGTGCGCTTCGACATCGGCGGCGTCGAACGCATCCCGGCGGCGGGACCGGCCATCCTGGCGGCCAACCACCGCAGCTATTTCGACCCGTTGGCGTTGGGCATGACGCTGGCCCGCCGGGGTCGGGCGGTGCGCTTCCTAGGTAAGCGCGAGGTCTTCGACGCCCCGGTGGTCGGTTCCCTGGTTCGGGCCATGGGCGGCATCCGGGTCGAGCGCTCGACCGGGTCGGACCGGCCGTTGGTCGAGGCAGCGGCGGCCCTCGCCGCGGGGGAGCTGGTGGCGATCCTCCCCCAGGGGACCATCCCCCGCGGTCCGGCATTCTTCGATCCCGAGCTGAAGGGGCGTTGGGGTGCGGCTCGGCTGGCGGCGGAGACGCTGGTGCCGGTGGTGCCCATCGGGCTGTGGGGCACAGAGAGGGTGTGGCCCCGGTCCGAGCGGCTGCCGCGCATCTGGAACGTCACGAGCCCGCCGACCGTCACGATCCGGGTCGGTGACCCCGTCGAACTCAAGTACCGATCGGCGCAGGCCGACACCCGCCGGATCATGGCCGCCATCGTGGACCTGCTTCCCTCCGAGGCGCGGCGCCGCCACGAGCCAACCGACGAGGAGCTTGCCCGCACCTATCCGCCCGGTCACCACGCGGCTTAGGAGCCGAGCGGACAGGGCCGTTCATGAGCCTACGCGCGGGAATTTGGTGGGCGAGTGCCAGCTCACCCGCTCGGCTCACCGGCAACGCTGACCACCGTCAGCCCTGACGGCCTGCCTATCCGCTCGAGTCCTTAGAGGAGCCGAGCGGAGCGTCGCAGGGTCGCGGGAACCGCAGCGGCGGGCGACGCTCCGGTCCGGAGCTCCCGGGAGGCTCAGCCTGACACGGGGCGACGGACCCACCGGCCCCGCCCCAGGCTCTTGGCCTCCCTGAGCGCTCGGTCGGCCCAAGCCATCACCCCCTCGGCCGGCTGGCCGGGCCCCAGCTCGGTGACTCCGATGCTGGCGCCGACCTCGACGCCCCTCGCCCCGTTGCCGAGTGGGACATCGACGGGGCGGCGGATCACGTCCAGCAGCCGGTCGGCCACCCGCTCGGCGTCGTCGACGTGGCCGAGGCGCTCGCACAGCACCGCGAACTCGTCCCCGCCGATGCGGGCCACGAGGTCACCCGGGCGCACGGCGGCGGCGAGGCGGCCGGCGATCTCCGCCAGGACCTGATCGCCCGCGGGATGCCCATGGTCGTCGTTGACGGGCTTGAAGTGGTCGAGGTCGATGTAGAGCACGGCCGTCCCACCGGCGCCGCCCCTGCCCACCTCTCGGAGGCGGTCGAGGAACACCTTCCGGTTGGCGACACCGGTGAGCGTGTCGTGGGTGGCCGCGTACTCGAGCGCCCGATGACTGCGATCCCATTGCAACGTGAGGCGCAGCAGCTTGCCGGTGCGCTGGACCGCGTTCCAGCTGAACGGCGAGGGGGGCCCGGCAAGGGGCCGCCAGATCACGAAGGCCGCGACCGGCCGGGGCTCGCCGGGCACGGCCACCGGATGCACCCAACACGACTCGAACCCCGCGGCATGCGCCTGCGTCGCCAGCGCTGGCGGGAGCCCGTCGGCGGATGCGATCTGGACATCCTCGCCGGATTCCATGGCCACCGCCCACGGCGTGTCCGGCTCGGGGAGCAGCAGGTCGACGGCGCTGCCCGCCGCCACCCGGAAGCGCGGCGCCTGCCAGCGGTCGCACACCGCCACGGAGCTGTAGGGAATCGCTTGCTCGATGGCGGCGCTCAGGTGCAGGAGCACGTCGGGCAGCCCGGCGTCCTCGGCCATCGCCTCCAGCGCCCGGTCGAGCGCCCGCTGGTAGCCGGCGCGCTGCGCGAACACGATGTGCCAGGGCAGGCCCGTCAGCCTGGCGGGGGCGCCGATCAGGTCGACCGGTGTCCAGGAGCCGTCCTTGCGCAACAGCTCGGCAGGCACGCCGGCGCCGGCACGGGGATAGTCCTCGGGCACCTCGTCCAGGACCGCCAGGCCCTCGACCGCCTCGTGCAGCGACGCGGGGCTGAAGATCTCTTCCAGGCGCTTGCTGGCGAACTCCTGCGGTGTCCAGCCCAGCAGCTCCTCGATCGATGCACCGACCCATTCGATGGTCCCGTCCTTGCCGATGATGCAGAAGGGGTTGACTGCGGTGTCGGCCAGGGCGCGGAACACCTCGGGCGAGGGCTCGTGGGTCTCGATCAGCTCGACTCGGTTGCCGAAGGGATCGTCGACGTGGACCCGCCGGCGCCCGTCGACGTCCTCGGCGGGTCGGACGTCGACCCCGGCCGCCGCGAACCGCGCCAACAGGGGATCCAGCTGATCGATCTTGAGCGCGGGATGGGCCTTGCGGGCCGGGCGGAACGGCTCATCGACACCGAGGTGCAGCTGGACCGTGCTGCTGGTGAACCAGCAGCCACCCCGGGCCGCCAGCTCTGTCGGCTTGGGGATCCGTTCGAATCCCAGCAGGGCGGCGTAGAACCCGTCCGCCTGCTCCTCGGCCCGGGGGCCCGCCGGCATCGCGAGCTGCACGTGATCGATGCCGAGGTACGTGGGACGGTCCTGGGCGTCCCGGGGTGGCGCCATTCCAGGATCATGACACCATCGTCGCAGCAGCGACGGATCGGGATTCCTCTCACCGGATCGGTGCCGGTCCCTTGCGTGGTCCACCAGAGTAGACAAGTATATGACAAGTGCGCCAGGTCCGTTACCGCGCGATCGCCGACGAACTGCGCGGACGGGTCGAGTCCGGCGAGCTGAGGCCGGGCCGCCTGCTGCCGAGCGAGAGCGAGCTCTCGCGTGCGCACGCAGTGAGCCGGGTCACGGTGCGCAAGGCGCTCGACGTGCTGCGCGATGAGGGTCTGATCGATGCCCGACAGGGCTTCGGCTGGTTCGTGTCCGCCGATCCGGTCCGCCAGACGCTGGGGCGACTCGGCACGATCGAGGACCAGCTGGGCGAGCTCGGGCTGAGCTCAGAGCGGCGCGTGGTGGGCTTCCGCTTCGTCGCGCCCCCACCCCGAGTGCGCCAGGTGCTGGGAGTCGAGGCCGTGTTGGAGGTTCGGCGGGTCAACCTCGCCGACGGCCAGCCGTTCGCCCGCGTGACCGTCTGGTGCCCCGAGGAGGTCGGCGCCGGGCTGACGCAGGCCGACGTCGAGCGCACGCCGTTCTACGAGCTGGTGGGGGTGCCGATCGGTGGTGCCACCCAGACCATCGGTGCGGGGGGCGCCGGCGACGCGGACGCCGACCTGCTGGAGATACCGGTGGGCTCTCCCGTGCTGCGCTGCGAGCGCGTGACCCGCGACATCGAGGATCGACCGCTGCTGGTGTCGGAGCACGTCTTCCCCGCGCATCGCACCGAGTTCGTGGTCGATCTCCCCAGGATCGAACCGTCCATGGGGCCGTCGGGGCTACGCCTGGTGCATTGACACCGGGACGCTGGGGGTGCTCGCCCCGGGCTGCTCGTCGACGGGCTTGGACGTGCCGTCGCCGGTGATCACCATGTAGGCGACGCCGAGGGTCAGCAGCACGACGACGACGATCAGCACGATCACGGGAGCCGCAAGCGCGCCGCCGGTGGCCGGCGACGCGTCCCTGACCGGCGGGGCCGCTCTGATCCCCGGGGTCCGGTCTCCCCGCCCCGGCCGCTGCGTAGCGGCGCATGCGGGCCTGGCGGGCGCGCTCGAGCGCAGACCCCATGGGGGTGCGGTCGCCGGCAGGGAAGGCACCCGATCGGGCGGCGTCGGCGGCGACGAGCGGTCCCCGGCGGCCGGCATCGGGCGATGGGCTCGGCCGCGGCGCCGGCTCACCGGGTCGCCGCCCGCGGGGAACGATCGCTGGCACCGCCGAGGGGCCCCCGGCGGTGCCGGTGGTGTCGGCACCGACCGGAGCGCGCGAGCCTCGGACCGGGCGCCGGGTATCGCCGCCCGAGGGACCATGGTGGTGGCGCGCGGGCTGTCCCGGCGGCTCGGGCCCCGGGGCTCGGTCCATCGCTGGTCGCTGGATCCGCCCCGGCTCGCCACCGTTCCGTGACCTTGCGGTCGGCCCGACGTTGTTGCCGCGGCCGTCGGGCGATGCGGGTCCGGCGCTCATGGGCGACGCCGGGGCGTGACCGTTGGGTCGGTGCCCATTGCTCGGCGCCCGGGCGTGGCCGCCGGCGGCCGCCGGCGGGTGCGGCTCGTCGGGCGGGTACGGGTCGTGCGGCTGGTACGGCTCCATCGGCCGCCGGGGCTCCTCCGGCCGGGGCGGCGGGTCCGGTCGCCGAGGCCGTGGATGCGGGAGCGGCTCCGCCGGTCGGCGCCGCGGGTCCGGCGGGCGTGGTTGCATCCCACCGGCCCGATCGGCAGGGCGGGTGGCCGAGGCCGGCCAGGCCGGGGGGCCGAGCCCGTTCGCCCAGTGTGGGGCGGCGGGGTCGCGCCGCCGGTTCGTGAAGTCGGGCGGCGTGTCGCTGAACAGATGGACCAGCCCGGGGCCGGGCGTGGCGGCGGGGCCGGAGACGCCGGTGGGTGCACCGGCGGGCCCGGGTTGTGCCCCGGCGTGCCCCGCGGGCACCTCATCGGGTTCCGGCGGGGCCGCGGGAGGCGCCTCGGGCGCGGCGGCCTGCGGGCTGGGGCGGCGGGCGTCGCCGAGGTCGAGCACCACCGGCTCCACGAGCGTGAGCCCCAGAGTCCGCTGCACCGCCTGGAGGGACCAGGCGAGGTCGAGGACCGGCGGGCGCCTCGCCGCGGCGTGGGCGAGGGCGGGGACGATGGCGGCTTCGACGCCGTCGATGTCCTCCCCTGGCCGGACGATCCGTGGTACCTGGACCTGCAGGACGCGCAGCAGGAGCGAGGCGTTGCTGTCGGTGATGTCGGCGGGCTTCTCGTGCGGCGCACCGCCTGCGAGGAGCGCGTAGACGGTCGCCGCCAACGAGTAGGCGTCCGCGGCCGGGCTCATCCCGGTGCGCTCCAGCACCTCCGGTGGCGCGAAGTAGCGGATCGGGTTGTGGAGCGCCCCGAAGCCCGGGAAGTCGCTGAACTCGGCCAGGCCGATGTCCGCCACCAGCGGTTCGCCCTGCGGATCGAGCACCAGGCAGGCCGGCGACAGGTCGCCGTGGACGACACCGGACCGGTGGGCGGTCTCCAGCACCCCCGCAACCAGCACGCCGATTCGGAGGGCCTGCTCGATGGCGAGCGGTCCCCGGGTCTTGAGCAGGGTGTCGATGGTCTCGGGGGGCTGGGGGTCGGTGACCACCCACGGGCGGCCGTCGTCGGCGTGACCCCAGTCGTGGATCGTGAGCACGTTCGGGTGCGCGGCCAGCCGCCGGGCGCTGCGGGCGGCCCCGTCGAACCGTCGCCGCGCCTCCTCGTCCGTCAGGGCGGGATAGACCGTGACCGTCACCGGGTGCCCGAGCCCCTCGGCGTGGGCGGTGTAGAGCCTCGATGCCAGGCGCTCCCCGAGCGGAGTGAAGTCGCGACAGTGAGGCACGCGTGGCGCGAATGTCCCAGCCATGTCGGGGGGCGACCCTACCCCGGATCGGCCCCCGACATCGCCGGGCGAGGGGACAGCTTCATGCGGATCGTGGCATCCCCCGGCACTTCGACGCGCCCGGTGGTCGGCATCGCGCCAATCGTCACGATTGGCTCAGGCGCTGACCAGCCGTCCGGCCTGGCGCCCCTCGATCCGCCGCACCTCGTCCTTGGGCAGGACATGCCACACATGGCCGACCGCCTTCGCCCAGTGCTCGAGCAGCAGCGCCGAGCGGCGCGAGCCGGTGAGCGCGGCGTGCCGCTCGACCAGCCAGCGCACCTCCTCCTGGGCCGCGGCGTCGGGGCGCACGGCGTCGACCAGGTCGGGGTTGAGCCGGGAGATCAGGCGCTCCGCGTCGCTGTCGAACACGAACGCCTGGCCACCCGTCATGCCGGCGCCCAGATTCCACCCCACCGGGCCGGTGACCACGATCGTGCCCCCGGTCATGTACTCGCAGCAGTGGTCGCCGGCGCTCTCCACCACCGCCACGGCGCCCGAGTTGCGCACGCCGAAGCGTTCGCCCACGCCGCCGGCGATGTAGAGCTCGCCGGCGGTGGCGCCGTAGAGGCAGGTGTTGCCGGCGAGGATCGGCAGCTCGGAGCGGTCGTTGGCGGGCGGGCGGATGACGACCAGGCCGCCGCCCATGCCCTTGCCGACGTAGTCGTTGGCCTCGCCGGTGAGGTCGAGCTCGACGCCTCGGGTCAGGAACGCGGCGAAGCTCTGCCCGGCGGCGCCCGTGAACCGCACCCGGGCGGTACCCCGGGGCGGCAGTTCGCCGTACTCGAGGGCGATGGCGCCCGACAGCGCGGCGCCGATCGCACGGTCGGCGTTGCGGATCTCGTAGGACAGGTGGACGTCGTCGCCGTCCCAGATGGCCCGGAACGCGTCCGCCAGGAGCTGGTCCCCCAGGTCGTCCCGGGGGTCCTGGAGCTCCACCCGCTCGACGAAGTGCCGCGGGCCGCCGCCGATGGCGGGCGCCAGGAGCGGGGACAGGTCCATGGCGTCGGCGCGCTGGTTGCCGGTGACCCTCTGGCGCAACAGGTCGACCCGGCCCACGGCCTCGTCGATGGAGCGCAGCCCGAGCGTGGCCAGGTAGCCGCGCACCTCCTCGGCGATGAACAGGAAGTAGGCGGCAACGCCCTCGGGGGTTCCGGTGAAGTTCGCGCGCAGGTGCGGGCGCTGGGTGGCGACCCCGGGCTTGCAGGTGTCGCGGTGGCAGGCCCGGAGCATGATGCAGCCCTCCGCGATCATGGCCGCGGTCCCGAAGCTGTATTCGTCGGCACCCAGGAGGGCGGCGACGATGACCTGGCGCCCGGTGAGGAAGCCACCGTCGACCCGGACCCGCACCCGGCTTCGCAGGCCGTTGTCGACCAGCGCCCGCTCCGTGTCGGCCAGGCCCAGCTCCCAGGGCATGCCGGCGTACTTGATGGACGACAACGGGCTGGCGCCGGTGCCGCCGTTCTGGCCCGAGATGTGGATGACGTCGGCCAGTGCCTTGACGCAGCCGGCGGCGATCGTGCCCACGCCGTCCTCGGCCACCAGCTTGACGGAGACCTGGGCGGCGTTGACCTGCTTGAGGTCATAGATCAGCTGGGCGAGGTCCTCGATCGAGTAGATGTCGTGGTGCGGCGGGGGGGAGATCAGCCCGACGCCCGGCTGGGTGTGCCGCAGGCGGGCGATCTCGGCCGACACCTTGTGGCCGGGCAGTTGGCCGCCCTCACCGGGCTTGGAGCCCTGCGCCATCTTGATCTGCAGCTCGTCGGCGTGGGCCAGGTACTCGGGCGTGACGCCGAAGCGTCCGGATGCGACCTGCTTGATCCTGGAGTTCTTGTCGTCGCGTCCCTGGCCGCGGGTGCGGTACCTGTAGGGGTCCTCACCGCCCTCGCCGCAGTTGGACATGGCGCCGAGCAGGTTCATGGCCTGGGCGAGCGTCTCGTGGGCCTCCTTCGAGAGTGCGCCGTGCGACATCGCGCCCGTCGAGAAGCGCCTGACGATGGCCCGCGCCGGCTCCACCTCGTCGACCGGCACCGGTTCCGCCGCGGGAAGCAGCTCGAGCAGGTCGTGGAGCTCGATCAGCGCCCGGTCGTTGGCGAGCTTGGCGAAGGCGTCGTAGCGCTCCGACGACTCGGAGCGGATGGCGGCCTGCAGGAGGTGGGCGGTCAGCATCTCCCGCGTCTGTCCATCGCCCTGTGGCTCCTGCACCAGTGACAGGTCGTTGAGCGCCTGGACCGTGTCCTTGTCCTTGGCGTGGGGCTCGCCGCCCTTGCGCACGCGGAAGAAGCCCGGCGACGCCAGGTCGGGCAGGTCGCCCCAGGCCGCGGTGTGGCGGGCGAGGACGTCCTCACCCAGGCCCTGCCAGCCCATGCCGCCCACCACGTCGGGGGTGGCGGTGAAGCACACGTCCACCACCTCGGCGTCCAGCCCCACGACCTCGAAGATCTGGGCGCCACGGTAGGAGTCGACGGTGCTGATGCCCATCTTGGACATGATCTTGAGCACGCCGGCCTCGACCGCAGCCTGGAGGTTCCTCTGGGCCTCGGGGCTGGTCAGGTCGCCGTCGTCGGCGCCGTCGGCCTCGGCGGCGACGGTGGCCAGGGCCAAGCGGGGGCAGATGGCGTCGGCGCCGTAGCCCAGCAGGGCCGCGAAGCCGTGCACGTCGAACACGTCGTCGGCAACGACGACCAGCGACGTGCGGGAGCGCTGACGAGCGTCGCTGAGGGCCTGGTGCACCGCACCGCACGCCAGCAGCGACGGGACCGGCGCCCGTTCCGGCCCCGCGTCCTCGTTCTCCAGGACGAGCGTGCCGGCCCCACCCTGGACGGCCGCGACCGCCTCCGCCCGGAGGCGCCCGACCGCGGCCTGCAGCCCTGCCGGCCCCTCGGCCACCGGGAAGGTGGCGTCGAGGGGAATGACCGGCCAGGGCGCGCGATCCGTCAGCTCGAGCCCGGTCACGCCCGACGGGTACACGAAGAACGACGGCAACGTGAGCAGGCGGGCGGCGTCCCGGGACTCGGTGAGCAGCGGCAGCCGCGGCCCGAGGATGGTCCGCAGGCTCATGACCAGCCGCTCGCGCAGCGGATCGATGGGTGGGTTGGTCACCTGTGCGAAGCGCTGGCGGAGGAAGTGGCTCACGGGCCGGGACCGGGGCGACAGGTTGGGCAACGGCGAGTCGTCACCCATCGAGAACGTGGGCTCCTTGGCGTCGTCGGCCATGGGGCGTACCACCATGGCCAGGTCCTCCTTGGTCAGCCCGTGCATCACCTGGCGCGCCACCAGGTCCTCGGGCACCTCCAGCGCCGGCTCCCCCGGGGACAGGCGATAGAAGCCGTCAGCGGCCCAGTGCCCGTACGGGGCGGCGGCGGCGATCCGCTCCTTGCAGGCGTGGTCGTCGAGGAAGCCCCGGGTCGGGTCGACGAACAGCATGTGGCCCGGCCCGAGCCGGCCCCTGGTCACCTCGCCATGGCCGCTGATGTCGATGGCGCCGACCTCGGAGCACACGGCCACGAACCCGTCGTCGCACACCTGGTAGCGCAAGGGGCGCAGGCCGTTGCGGTCGAGGCGGGCGCCCACACCCACGCCGTCGGTGAAGATCACGCCGGCCGGGCCGTCCCAGGGCTCCATGAGGGCCGAGTGGTAGCGGTAGAAGCCCCGCACCTCGGGATCGAGGTCGCGGGCGTTCTCCCACGCCTCGGGCATCACCATGGCCATCACGTGGCGGGCGTCGCGTCCCGCGCGCATGAGCAGCTCGACGATGGCGTCGAGCTTCCCCGAGTCGGAGGCCTGGGGGTCGAGCACCGGGAAGAACAGGTCCTCGTCGCCGAGGCCGGCCTGCGCGGTGCCGAGGCCGGCTCGACCCCGCATGCGGTGCTCGTTGCCCCACAGGGCGTTGATCTCGCCGTTGTGGCACAGCGTCCGGTACGGCTGGGCGCGCTCCCAAGTGGGGAGCGTGTTGGTCGAGAAGCGCTGGTGGAAGATCGCGAACGGCGCCCCGAAGCGGTCGTCCGCGAGGTCGGGATAGAAGTCGGCCAGTGCGTCGGCGGGGGCCAGGCCCTTGTAGACCATCGTGCGGAACGAGCACGACGCCACGTAGGTGCCGTTGTTGGAGCGCTCGATGCGTCGGCGTAGCCGCAGCGCCCGGCGCTCCAGGTCGGCACGGTTGGGGCCGCCCCGACTGCGGAAAAGGACCTGCACGATGCGCGGCGCCGTGGCGCGAGCCAGCTCGCCGAGCGCTCCAACGTCGACCGGCGGCTCCCGCCAGTCGACGACGTCCAGCCTCTCGAGGACGGCGGCGGCCTCGACCGCGGGCCGTGGGTCCTCACCCCGCACGAACAGCACCGCAACCCCGGTGTCGTCGCCGAAGAGCGCCCGGGGGATGGGCACCAGGAGTCCCGCCCCGTCGGCGGTCCTGGCATCGGCGGCGACCGCCCCGCGGTGCTTGACGCACGCCAACCCGTCGAGCGCGGCGGCCACGATGGCACGCGACGAGCGGCCCCTGGCATCGGCGACGAAGCCGATGCCGCAGGCGTCAAGCTCACGGGTCGTGGGCGAGAGCAACGGCGCACCTCCTGTGGGGTTGGGACGCCAGCGACCGAGAGTGCTCGGGCCGGCAGGTGGGGACGTCTGATCCGCTCGTCGCTGAAGCGAAGCGGGCGCCGTTGCCCGAGGCCCCCACGAAAGGTCGGCTCAGGTTAGCGGATCGCTCTGGCGCGGCTGCGAACCCAATTCCCCCAGGCAGGGCCTCATGGCAGGCGCTTGAGGACCTCCAGTACGCCGAGCTTGACCGGCGACTGGTGGTGGGAGCGCGGCGCCGTCTGGCGTTCGTCGCGGTGGGCCAGGAACCAGTCGTACGACTCGATCACCGCCGACGCGTTGGAGTACCGGGGCTCCCAGCCCAGCTCCGTCCGCGCCTTGGTGGTGTCGAACCACAGGGACTCGGCGTAGAGCAGCCAGTGGTAGGGCGCGAACGGGGCGACACCCACCTTCGACATCGTTCGCATCGCGGCTCGGGCGGCGCCGGCCGGCACGGAGCGGACCCGGGACCCCGTGCCGGCGTGATCGACCAGCGCCTGGAGGGTCTCGCGCATGGTCCCGAACTCCCCGGCGCCGATGTTGTAGACCGCGGGCTTCTCGCGACCGGCGGCACGCAGGCAGGCGTCGGCGAGGTCGTTGGCGTGGACGAACTGGTAGCGGTTGTCGCCCCGGCCCAGCACGTACACGGGTGCGCCCTCGGCGACGAACTCGAACAGGACCGCGATGATGCCGAGGCGGCCGTGCCCGAGGATGGTCCGGGGGCGGACGATGGTGACGTCGACGCCGCCCTCGGCGGCGTCGCGGCACAGCAGCTCGGCCTCGAGCTTGGCCTTGCCGTAGGCCTCGAGCGGCCGGCCGGGCGTGTCCTCCGTGACCGGGTTGCGTTCGGGGATCCCGAAGATGGCGCTCGACGACGTGTGCACCACCTTGGCCACCCCGCAGTCGCGGGCCGCGAGGAGCACGTTGGCGGTGCCGGTCACATTGACCGACCAGAACAGGTCGCGGTCCCGCGCCAGTGGCACCTGGGCGACGTTGTGCAGCACGACGTCTGCCCCGCGACAGGCGGCGGTCACCGCAGCCCGGTCCCGCACGTCGCCGGGGATGTACTCGATGCCGGGGCGCGGCGCCGGCCGGTTGAGGTCGAAGACGCGGACCCGGTCGCCCCGCTCGAGGGCCCTGCCGGCGAGGATCGAGCCGAAGTAGCCGCTGCCCCCGGTGACAAGGACGGTCATCGGAGGAGGCACTACAGCTGCTCCCCGTGCTCGAGGCACCAGCGGATGCTGGCCCGCATGCCCTCCTCGAGACCGACGGTCGGCTCGTACCCGAGCTCGTCCCGGGCCCGGGTGATGTCGCAGGCGATCGTGTGGTTGAGCTCGCCGAGGACGTGCAGGGCCTGGGAGTAGCGCCCGCGCCCCTGGATCAGGCCGTCCGCCAGCTCCGCCGCCCGGGCCGCCGCCCGGGGCAGCGGCACCCGCTCGGGGCCGGACACGGCCAACCCCTCGGCCACCAGCGCCCGGCGCACCGTGGCGAGGATCTCCCGCAGCTCGTAGGGCTCGGCGTCGGCCACCCAGTACGCGTTGCCGGGGGCCTTGTCGGCCACCTCGGCCCGCAGCAGGCCCTGCATCAGGTTGTCGGTGTAGACCATCGACCGCCTCTGGGTGCCGTCGCCGACGAGGGGAAAGCGGCCCCCGCGGATGGCGGAGAAGAACCGGCTCTGGCGGGGCGGCTGGTACGGGCCGTAGAACCACGGCGCCCGCACCGTCACGGTGGCTAGGTCGCCGCGGTCGTGGGCCAGCCTGACCAACTGCTCCGCCTCCTGCTTCGAGCGGCCATAGCCCATGTAGGGGTTGTAGGGGGACTCCTCGGTGAACACGTCGTCCGGCCCGGGGTTGACGCCGAACGGCGAGTTGGACGACATGTGGACGAAGCGGGCGGCGCTGGCGCGCCGCGCCCGGTCGAGCATGAGCTGGGTGCCGCCGACGTTGACGTCGAACAGCTCGCGGACGCTCCGGCGGGGATGGATCACCGCCGCGGCGTGGAACACCGCCGCCTCGGGGCCGACCCCCTCGAACAGGCGGTCGACGGTGGCCGGGTCCCGTACGTCGCCGCTCACCGTCTCGATGGTGGGTGAGACGAGCTCCAGGGGCGGTGCCTCGTCGGGCACCGCCACCAGGCAGCGGATCCGGTCGCGGCCGTGGGCCGCCAGGGCGCGGACGAAGTTCTGTCCCAGCCAGCCCGACGCGCCGGTGACGACGGCGACCGGCGCCGGCGCGCCGGCGGGAACCGAGGGTGCGGTCACGAAGCGAGGAACTCGTCGCAGTTGCGGGCGGCGATGGCCATGATCGCCGCCTGGGGGTTGACGCCGGGGGCGTCGGGGAGCAGCGACGCGTCGTTGACCCGCAAGTTGCGGTGGTCCCACACACGCCCGAAGCTGTCGGCCCCCGTGCGGTGGCGGTCCTCACCCATGCGCACGGTCGACGTGAGGTGCACGGTCATGAGGTTGGCGCGGCTCCGGGTGAGGGCGTCCCACCACGCACCCAGCTCGTCGATGCGGCGCACCACCGGTCCTCCCAGGATCGACGGGTACAGCTCGGTGGCGCCCGCCGCCAGCAGCAGCTCGCCCAAGTGGACGATGCCCCGGGCCAGGCGGCTCAGGTCGGCGTCGGTGAGCGTGTACGTGACGACCGGCGATGCCAGCCCCGGTACCGCCAGGACCCGTCCACTGCCCTCGCTGCGGATGGCGGCGTAGTAGACGGAGATGTTCTCCCAGTCGGCCAATGCGTCGCCGAACGGCAGCCCGGTGTCGGCGAGCGCCATCGCGATGTGGCCGCGGCGGCTGGCCGAGCCGCCGATCGTGAGGCTGGGGGCGAACTCGGTGACGCGATGCATGGGCACGTCGCCGTGGTCGATCGGATGGGGGAAGCGGGCGGCGATCTTGACGGTCGGATGCATCTTGAGGCCGTTCCCGGCGTTGCGGCGGATGCCGCTGCGCTGGAGAAGGGCGGGCGTCTCGACGGCGCCGGCGCACACGAAGACGTGGTCGGCACGGATGACGAGCCGCTCGACGGCACCGCCCGGGTGGCGGCGCCGGGCGCGCACGCCCACGACCCGGTCGCCCTCGCGCAAAAGCCGCTGGACACGGCAGTCGGCGACGATCGTCGCCCCGGCGCCCAGCGCGCGGGGAAGCATCGTCCGCGACATCGTCTGCTTGACCCCGCGGCCGGCGGCGTCGTAGCGGAACACCCGGGCGAACTCGACGTTGCGCCACCCGAGCTTGGTCGCCCCCCGCTCGAGCAACGCGGACGACGGCGGCGGTGCGCCCGGAAGGGTCGACACGCCGAGGTCCCGCTCGACTCGGGTGGCGTGGCGGGCGAGCTCCTCGGGCGAGAACCCTTCGATGGCGTAGCGCGCCTCCCAGTCGGCGGCCAGCGAGTCCGGGAGACGGTGATAGAGGCCGCTGTTGACCTCGGTGCTGCCCCCCACGCAGCGGCCCTCGGCGTAGGCGATGTTGGGGTTGCCGAGCGCCAGGGACGCACCGTGATGGCGGTACTTCGTGACCATCTCCTCGAGCGAGAAGGGCTCGTGGGCGTCGGCATCCACCCAGGGGCCCTCCTCGATCACTGTGACCCGGCGCCCGGCGTCTGCCAAGCGGGCGGCGGTGATGCCGCCCCCGGCGCCGGAGCCGATCACGAGGATCTCGGTGTCGAGCGTCCCCATCAGGCCGCCCGCGACCCTGCCAGCTCGTTCTCGGCGAAGATCACCAGCGACTTCATGGCCCGCACGTACTGCCTGACGACGCCGATGGGCCCGGTCTCCCACGCGTGGAGCCGCGCTCCCAGCGCGTCGTCGCCGTCGAGGTGCCCGAGGGCGCGGAGTGCCGCGGCGTAGCCGCCGAGCAGGATCGATTCCCCTGCCAGGCCCAGCCGCAGGTGCTCGGGCTTGTCGCGGAGCGAGCCGTCGACGAACGCCTCGACCGACGACCGCACCCCGGGGTCGTCGGACGAGACGAGAGCCGCCACGACGTCGCGCTCGAACCAGAGCATGGAGGGAGAGCCTACGGGTTGGCGTCGCCGCGGGGAACGGCCGCGCTCGGCGCCTCCGCTCGGCGCCTTCGCTCGGCCTCTATACCTCTGGCCAGCGACGACGTTGGCGGCGGCGCTTGCCGCGGCCGTCGCCGAGGGCCCAGGCGCGGCGCCAGGCCGGGGCCGACGGCCCGGTGAGCGCCGGGGACGCGCCGGCGTGGGCCCGGCGCCGGGCCGACCACCAGTCGGTCGTGGCCTCGTCCGCCAGCGCCTCGACGGCGCGCTGAATGGTGGCGGACAGGCGGCGGGCATTGTCGCCGGGCTCTGGTGACAGAGGGGCTCCGAAGGTGACCGTGGCGGTGGCAGGCGTTGGCCAGCGCTTGCCCTTGCGCAGGATGCGGCCGGTCCCGTGGAGGTGGATCGGCACCACCGGAACGCCGCAACGCAACGCCAGGTAGGCGGCGCCCCCGTGGAACGGCTGGCCCCACCCGTCGGGGCTGCGGCCCCCCTCGGGGAAGATGAGCATCGACCAGCCGGCGTCGATCAGCCGGGCCGACCGGTCAGCGGAACGGCGCGACACCCTGGTGCGCTCGATGGGAATGGCGCCGATGGCGAGGGCGGACAACGCGCTCGTCAGCCGGGTCCGGAAGAAGTAGTCGGCCGCACCTCCGACGAACAGCTTGTGGCGCCAGGTGTCGGGGATCGCGGTGAGCAGCACCGGCGTGTCGACGTGGCTGTGGTGGTTGGCGGCGAAGATCACCGGGCAGTCGTCGCGGTCCGCCAACCCGTCGAGGCGATCGAGGCCCGAGACCTGTGGCCGGGCGAGGGCGGTCACCAGTCCCCGGCCCACGGTCTCGACCAGCGCCGCACGCGCCAGCCGCGCGGGGTAGCGGCGGGCCCAGTCGGTGTCGTAGTCCGGGCCCGCCCGTGGCGGAGCCTCGCGGACGTCCACGCCTGCGGGCACCGACGGGGCCGAGTACGGGAAGGGCAGGCGCGGCAGCCGCCTGGTGAGCGCGTCCGGGAGTGCGGCCATCGGGCGTCCTCCGCCCTACTTGACGTCGGCCATGACGAGCGGCGGGTTATGGAGGTGGGTGATCGTGGCGTGGCGGCCGACCACGTCCTCGGCCATCTCGAGGGCGTCGGCCAGCGTCGACGCGGGCGTGAAGCCCAGCCGGCGCACCGAGCGGGTCTCGCCGCCCACGACGATCACCTTGCCCGTGTGCGCCAGGCCGTGGCAGCCCCAGTACCACATGTAGAAGGGATGCACCCCGTGGTACGCGTAGCTGGTCCGGTAGAGGTGCCGGTACCACTCGTCCTCGGCGTATTGCTTCTCGTAGCGGGCCTCGATCTCCAACGGGTCGGTCGTGTCGGCCAGCACCTGCTCGAAGAAGTCGATGTAGCTGGGATGGTGCACCGGGTGGAACTCCCAGGTGGTCGGGTGGCTCATGATCACCACTCCGCCTTCTCGCACCAGCGGACGGCCGCGGTACATGTTGAAGAAGTAGCCCAGCCCCAGGCACATCACGAGGATCGGGTTCATCACCGAACCGACGTTGTAGGGGCAGATGTAGGGCAGGCCCATCGTGAGGATGTCGGTCTGCCCCTCGATGGGCACGAGCTGCTGGCGGAAGACGCTCTCGACGGTGACGTCGTGCACCGCCTCGACCTCGCCCGCCTGCACGGAGGTCACCCCGTAGGGCGCTTGCCACGCCTGGAAGATCCGGCGGCGGGCCTTGAGGGGCAGGCGGTCGAGCCCCGCCTTCATCGCGACGAAGCTGGCCCGGTCGCGGGCCGTCCACTCCCATTCCCGCTTCTGGAGCACGGCCATGGGGCCGCCGGTCCCGAACGTGTCGTTGTTGAGCGTGGTCTCGATCTGGAAGATGTTCACGCCGGCGTCGCGGAGCACCTTGCCCATCCGCCAGTTGGAGCTGTGCAGCTCGGAGTGATGCCGGTCCATGAAGCTGCGGCTGTGCAGCATCGTGGTGACGTTGTGGTGATGCCGCAGGCTGCGGTAGCTGGCCAGGCCGGTGGCGGTGGACTTGTGGCCGCCGTCCATGGCCACCAGGTTGATGTTCACGTAGACGACCAGGTCGCTCTCGGCCGCCCGCTTGTTGATCTCGACCTCCTCGCCCTGGGGCGTTGTGCCGAGGAACGCCAGGTTGTCCGGGTCCTCGGCATCGTGGTTGTACAGCAGGCCGTGCGGGGCGAAGGCGTCGTAGACCCGATCGCCGACTGCGTGGCGCAGCTCCGCCTCCGTCATGCGCCGGTGGAGGGCCAGGGCGGCGATGATGTGGACGTCGTCGACGCCCGCCTCGGCCGCCAGGTCGAGCACCGCTTCGATCACCCGCTGGCGGATGTCCGGGCGCCGCATGGGCGGCAGCGGCAGCGAGATGTCGTCGAAGCAGATCGTGAGCCTCATGCCGGCGTGCAGGAGGGCCCGGAGCGGCGGACCGCCCCCGAGGGGGGTGTCGAGCGCCTGGCGGATGGCACCCTCGGGGTCGTCGAGCGGCTCCAGCGGCTCGCCCGGGTAGAGGACACGGGTACGCCCCGCGGGCAGCCTCTCCAGCCGCAGGCTCTCTCCGTGATGGAACAGGATCGGCGGCGTCGAGCGGTCGACCTCGAGCACGAAACCGGGGCGGGGCATCAGCCTGACTCCTCCTCACCCTGCGTTCTGGTTGTAGCTGTGCGGTCATAGACCGTGTCGCTACCACCAGTTCGTGTGGCGCCTTCTGCCCGGAGGTCGAAGGCGACCTTGACCGCGCCGCGGCGCCCGGCGTTGGCGGCGTGCTCGATGGCGTCCTGGTAGCGCGCCAGGGGATAGGTGGCGGACACCAGCCGGCCGAGGTCCAGGCGGCGGATCAGGTCGATGGCGGTGGCGAAGTCGTGGCCCCGGTCGTCGTGCTCGTCGTAGGCGTAGACGCCCCGCAGGCCGACCTCGCGTTGCCACACCGGCGTGAGGTCGAGCGTTGTCACGCCCGGCATGCCCACGAGGTGGACCGTGCCCCGGGGCGCACACACACGGATGGCCTGGGCGATCGACTCGGCCGCGCCGACGCAGTCGATCACGGCGTCGACCCCGGACGTGAGCTGCCCGTGGCCGAGCACCAGCGACGCGGTCGCCGAGCGGACGATCCTCTCGAGCTCTCCGGGCGCGCACACCGTGTCGGCGCCGAGCTCCTTGGCCCAGCGCTGTTGGTCGGGATGCTTGGCGGTGGCGATGAACGGCCCCCGGGGCGTGCGCAACGCGCCGAGGGCGGCGATCGTGAGGAGCCCCAGGGCCCCCGATCCGATCACTGCGACGACGTGGTCCGCGACCTGCTGCGCCGCGTGGACCGCGCAGGCGGCCGGCTCGACGAGCACCGCCTCCTCGTCCGTCAGGTCGTCGGGCACGTCGACGACCTGTGACTCGTGGATCACCATCTCCTGCGACCACCCGCCGCCGGTGGACTCGCAGAACCCGCACTGCAGGCCGGGCTCGATGCCGCCGAACGCCACCCGCTCGCACAGGTTGATGCGCCCCTGTTGGCACATGTCGCACGGCGGGTTGATGCCGCGCGCTGCGCAGTGCAGCACCGGGATCACCACCACGCGGCGGCCGTCGTCGAGATCGCCGACGATCTCGTGGCCCGGCGTGAAGGGGAACGACACGATTGGCTCGAAGTAGCGCGACGACCTGCCGTCGATGGTGGCGAGGTCGCTGCCGCAGATCCCGGACAGTCGGGGGCGCAGCCGCCGCCAGCCGGGACCCGGCAGGTCGGGCGGGTCGACGTCGCGCAGCGACAGGGGGCCGTAGCGGGCGCCACCTCCGGGCCGCAACGAGCCCGCCACCATCGCCGCCGCGTAGCGGGCCGGCCGCCGGGAGAAAACCAGGGCCTTCATCCGGCCCTCCCGGCGGTCTTTGAAGATCTTCGGGGCCTAGGCCCCGAATTTCCTTCAAAGACCTTCATGAGCCGCTCCGCCACGGTCGGACCACCCCCGCGCCATGCTGGCCCGATGGGCAACGGTGGTTCGGGGGCGCCGGCCGCCTTGTCGAACTGCTCGACCAGCCAGCCCCGCTTCCGGGCGAGCGCCGCCAACCGCGTCTCGGGGTTCACCGCCACCGGGAACCCGACCGCCTCCAGCATGGGCAGGTCGCTGGTGGAGTCGGCGTAGGCGACCGCCTCCGCCAGGTCGAAGCCGTTGGCGGCGGCGTAGTCGGCGAGCAGCGTCGCCCGGGCCTCGCCCGTGGGCGGCACGTCCACGAGCTCGCCCCGGTAGGTGCCGTCGGGTCGGGTGTCCAGCCGGGCGCACACGACGTCGTCGAAGAGCGGCCGCAGGGGGCCGATGGCGAAGTCGAGGGCCCCGGTGATGAGCAGCGTGCGGTGGCCGAGGCCGCGATGCTCCCGGACGCGGCGGATGGCGGCGGGGAACGACTTGGCCAGCAGCAGGTGGCTGAACATCTCGTTCGAGTCGTCGTCGAGCTGGGCGATGGGCGCCCGGTCGTAGCGCCGGTAGAAGTGGCGCAGGAAGTCGCTGCGATCCCGCCGGTCCAGCGCCAGCAGTGACGGCGCCTCGGCCAACGTCTTGAGCACGTAACGCACGCGGTCGTCGCGGGGAAGCCGCCGGGTGGCTAGCCAGGAGTACGAGGCCACCACGTTGGAGGCGATGAGCGTGTTCTCGAGGTCGAACGCCGCGAAGTGCCGCTCGGGGGCGAGCACCTGGCGTCGCAGCCGGTCCTGGCGGTTCTCGTTCGTGCGCCCGCCCGGCGTGGTCCGCACGCGGGCATGCCGGACCACCGACGGAAGGTGCACCTCGTGCACGTACGTGCGCCAGTCGATCACCCGCGGGTCGAAGCAGAACGCGGCCTGGTCGTCGGCGCCGAGCGTGTCCCACAGGGCCAGGAGGCGGTCGACCCCGTAGATCGCCTCGCATTCGGCGTAGGCGCCGTAGAGCTCGACGTAACCGAGGGCCCGCTCCGCGTCCTCCCGGCGCTCCTCGAGCTTGGCCGACCACGCCGCCTGCCGGCCCCGCAGCGGCAGCGACTGCAGCGTCGACTCGGCCCGCTCGATGGCGCTCTTGGCACGAACCAGTTGGCGCTGGACCCGCCCCCGCCCCGGGAACGACCAGTCGGGCACGACGATCGGTTGCCCCTCGGCGTCGTACAGCGGTCGCTCGAGGAACCACTCTCGCACCAGGTCGACGAGGTGCCGGTAGCGCAGCGGATTGGTGGATCCCGACGCCACCTGCACGATCGCCGGCGCCTCGGGCGGCCCGCCGGCCGCGACCGCGACCACTGCGCCGACCACCAGGTCGACGGGAATGACGTCCACGGTGCCTTCGGGAACGCCGGGAAACTCCCGGAGCAGGCCGCGGGCGTAGCTGATGATGATGGGCTCGGCCATGCGGAAGCCGCGGATCCAACCGGGTCGGGGCTCGGCCCATGCCGATTCGATGATCGACGGCCGGACGATCGACACCGGCAGCTCGCCCCGCTGTTGAAGCAGGGCGCGCTCGCCCAGGGCCTTGGTGTAGGCGTAGGCGTCGGGCCAGCCGAGAGACGCCGCTCGTGCCCGCCCGGCCTTGACCATGCGGTCCTTGACCCAGGTCTGGCGCCGCTGCTCGGTCTTGGCCGCCAGCGCGGGCGTGCCGGCCGCCCCCAGTTCGTGGCGGGCCTGCTTGCGGAAGCGCGCGAGGGCTTCCGGGGTGCGGCTCGCTGACTCCGCGTCCCGCCGGGCGCGGCGGGCGCCGTCGACCTCGCCGCGCCAGTCGACGTCGACGAAGAAGGGGCTGTCGTGGACCGGCTCCTCGGGTGCCGCCCCCCTGCGGTTGCCGGCGACATAGCAGGTCGACACGGCGATCAGGTGGGGAGCAACCCCCAGGTCCTGGAGGGTGCGGGCGATCCGGCTGGGACCCAGCAGGTTGACCTCGACGGCGCCGTCGAGAGGCGAATCGAACGCCACGGTGGCGGCCGAGTGGACGACGATGTCGCACGACGCCAGGATGGCGCGGTCGGCGTCGTCGAGGCCGAGCCCGTCACTGCCCACGTCGCCGGCGATCACCTGGACCTGGCTGTCGACGAGCGCGTCGAGCTCGGATCTCCCCAGCTCCGCGCGCAGCCGATCGAAGGCGTCGTTGCGGAAGATCTCGCGCCGAGCCCGCTGGGCAGCCGAAGAGCGCTTCCCCGGCCGCACGAGCAGCACCAGCTCGCACCCGGGCACCGACCGCAGCAGGCGCTCGATGAGCGCCGTCCCCAGGAACCCGGTGCCACCGGTGATGGCGATGCGCTTCCCCCCGAGGGCCTCCGCTACGGACTCCACCGCGTTTGTCTACCATCTGGTAGATGGCACAGGCGACGCCGACGCGGGGCAGCATCGGAAGTTCGCGCCGCACCAACACCGCCGATCGGATCCTTGACGCCACCCTCGACGCCTTCGGTAGCCGCGGCTACGGAGCCACCTCACTGGACGACCTGGCCCGCGACCTGGGGATCCGCAAGCAGACGATCCTCTACTGGTACCCCTCGAAGGAGGCCCTGCTCGATGCGGCCATCGACCGCACGACCGCCGAGCTCACCACCCGGCTAGAACGCGCGGTCGCCCATGCCGGTCAGGGGTTCGACCGGGTCGACGCCATCGTCCGGGCCATGTTCCGGCTGGCGGCCCGCCACCCGTCGATGCTCGGCTTCTTGCGGGAGGTGAGCCGGCTGGGACCTCCAGCCTCGACGCGCCTCGTGGCGGCCGTCGCCCCGCTGGTGGACCGGGCTGCCGCGTTCCTCGCGGTCGAGATGGACGCCGGGCGGATGCGGCGTCACGAGCCCCGCCTCATCCTCCTGGCGGCCTACTCGATGGTGACCGGCCTGGCCGCGGAGGTCGAGGTGCTGCGGGCGTTCGGGGAGGAGCCCACGCTGGCGTCGCTGGTGCGGCGCCGCAACGAGCTGCTGGCGCTCCTGCGCGCCGCGCTCGTGCCGGCCTGAGCCCGCCAAGCGTGGGATGTCCCCACGTCGGGCGAGCGTGGCCGCGGGCGACCGTCCGGATTGCCCGGCGGCCACTCGGGTAGCAGAGCCTCATGATCATCGGCAGTGGGTTCGGATCGTATCGTTCTGTGTGTTTCGGCAGATGCCGTTCACCCGGTCGTCGAAGGCGGTCTCGAAGAGCGGTCGCGCCGGCCGGCGCGGGCGGTCGAAGGCGCCGTTCTAGGCCGGGCGTGTCCCCATCGAGCCCGTGACTACGGCTGACCGCCAGGGGCCGTGAGGGCGGCGAGATCCCGCTCGGCGAACTGCCGGTGCCACCACTCCTCGTTGATGATCGTGGCCAGGACCTCCCGCACGGGAAAGGTCTCCGGCGGCGGCCAGCCCGGCCCTGCCACGGGCTCGGTCGAGCCGTCCAGCTGGTCGTCAGTGAGGTCGTCAAGAACCCGACGCACCGTCCCCATCCGGTCGGTTCGCAGGGCCAGCACCTCTTCCAGAGAGGGCCGGGCGTCGCGGTCGCGCGGAATCCCGGCGATGTCCGGCATCTGATCCCACGGCAGGTCGAGGGGGTCCCACGGCGACGGGTCGCCGAGCATCGCCCGGCGGACCCAGGCGTCGGTCGCGAACACGAGGTGGCGCAGGGTCTCGATGAACGACCACTCCCCGTCGACCCGCTCGTGCAGCAGTGCCGGGTCGAGCCGTTCGGCTCGGCCGACCGTCTCTCCCCAGAGCCGCTCGATCACGTCCCATGCGTCGCGGAAGCCGGCGGCGTCGGTCGGTCGCAGCTTCGCCCGCTCGGGGTGGCGCCGGTCGAGCTCCGCTTCGACCAGCGGGCCGACCTCGACGCCGTTGACGCGTATGCCCTCCAGGTCGCCGCCGATGTCGACGTCTCGGAGGTAGGCGCCCCGGATCTTCACGCCGCTCAGGTCGACGTCGTAGAAGTTGGCGCCGCTGAGGTCGACGTGATCGAAGGTCGCGCCCGCGAGGTCGACCCGGCGAAAACGAGCGCCGACGAGATCGCGCTCGGAGAACTCATCCACCATTCGGAGAACCGTAGACCTGCCGTCGGCGGGCTCTCAGCGCTCGGTGGAGAAACGTTCCCTGGGGCTTTGTGGCCTGCCTCGTTGCGGGGCTCACCCACTCTGACCAGCCGATTCCCGTCTCACACCGTCACCGGCCGTCACACCGAATCTCGGGGAGTTGAGGACTGGCTGAGGACTACTGCCGACCCCCCTCCTGGGCCCACGCTTCGGACCGGCCAGTAGCCCGCGCCCACGCTTCGACGTCGGCACGCAGCCAGAGCTGGCACCGGCCTCCGCGGGACGCCCAGACCGGGGGCGGGAAGTCGTCGTATCGACGCCGGTAAACGCCCACGACGTTCGCGTTACCCACGCCGATGAGGTTGGCGACGTCGGTGGCGTCCATGAGGTCGTCGAGGTCGACTTTGCGGCCCATGCCGGCACAGACTAGTTGCGCTATCCCATCAACCCTGCGACAGTGATGGAGTAACCCAACACGTAGTGCCCCCGGCGGTGCGTGAACACCCCGGGGGCTGGCCGACACGAAAGGACCGCCCCGTCGATCTGACCAACCTGCCGCCCCCGGCCGAAGCCGGGGGCGGTTCTGCGTGTCGCGTGCCCGCCGTGGTGTGCGTCAGCCCGTGAAGCTCGGTTCTGCTGGCACGGGAGCCGCCGGCGGGGCCTGTGGGGTCGGCGGGGTCGGCGGCTCAGTTGTCGGTGGAGTCGGCGGTGCTATCACTTCGAACGTTGCCGGCTCGTAGTCGACGAGCACCTGGTCCGTCACAGCATCGAAGCAGGTGGCCGTCACGTCCCAGATTCCGGCTGGGTTGGGTACGGCCCCGCCGGCGTGGATCCCGAAGCCCCAGTTGCCATCCGCGTCCGGTTCCACGAAGGCCGGGTCCGGGTTAGCGATCAAGTCCTCGCCGAAGAAGACGAACACGTCCATGACTCCCGGCCCGTTCTCACTGACGCATCCCTCGCCCGAGAACGTGAAAACCTGTCCTGGCCCTCCACTGGTGGGCTCAACAGTGATCGTCCCCGTGGGTGGCGGCTCGCCCGCAGCTGCGGGCGAGGCAACGATGGCCAGAACAACCGAACCCGCGGCGATCGCCGCGGCCGTGCGTACGCGTTTCATGGCTCCCCCTGCATAGGCGCCCTGGCCATCCGCCCGGATAGCCGGCGCTCCAACTACACCCTAGGGACGCCGCAGAGCCCCGACCGGTTGACCAAGACGCCGCCGACCTGCCACGGCGCCGGGTAAGCGGTGGCACCCCCTTGCCACACCACCTACCACAAACGTATGTTCGTCTACGTGGGTGGTGACTGGCGAGACGGCTTCGAGTACGCCTGGCAGACACCCGACCCCGAACGCGACGAGGGCCCCGGCCTCACGTGGCGGCAACTCACCCCCCGCCACTGGTCCGGCACCTGGGGGACGAAGATCCGGGGCACCGTCAACGGCGACGGCGACGGCTGGGTCGCGTACCTCCGCCTCGAGGACCCGCCCGGACTCTCACCCATCACCACCGTCGGCCGATTCGACTCGGTGGAGGCGGCGCAGGTCGCGACCGACGAAGTATGGGCAGCCCGGTAGCCCACCTCGGCCAACGGGTCGAACGGAGCGCACTTCCCCACAGCTCCCGTGCCGCTCGCTGCACGAGCCCGCTTTCGGGGTTGTAGGTGCCGACCGTTCCGGTACCCCCAGCAGCGGCCACGTCGGTGCAGGCCCGGATGATGGGGGTTGCTTCGGGCCCGCTTGGCGGCGGGGCTAGGGGAGGGCCGCGAGTCCGGTCAGCAGGAACAGCTCGTCGTCCGAGAGCGGCGCCACTGGCGAGGTGGCACCATCGACGGCGGCGGCCGTCGGCACGGAGTACAGGTCCGATTGCCACAGCGGCTCGCGGTTGCGTCCGGGGAACGACGAGGCGTAGCGGGCCTCACTGTCGGCGATCTGTCGGGCGACGTCGAAGAGCTCGTAATAGTTGGCGCGGAGCCGATCGACCCACCGGCGATACCAGACGATCCCCTGGGTGGTGACGTCGCTGGGATCGCCGTCCTCGAGCAGCTGGTCGGTCTTTTCGAGTATGCGGAGGGTGATGAGCTCTTGGCACCACAGACAGAACCGGTCGTTATCGCGCAGGTTTTCGGGTTTGTAGGTGCCGTCGGGTTGGGTCGTGGGGTCCTGGGCCGCGACCTGGGTGAACCGGAAATTGTCGTGGGTTCCGTTCATCAGACAGCGGTAGTCCGAGTGCCAGGCGCCGTGGTGCACGCCGCCGCCGATCCAGAGCCAACCAACCAGCGGTGACGGGTTCGGCCCGCCGGCCGTCCTGCTCCGCCAGCCGCCGGGCGACAGGTGGATCCACGGGGTCTCGTCCACAGTGGGTGCCTCGTACACGTCGGGCGTCTCCAGCTTTGGCCTCGAGTACGTGAGGTTCGAGAGCGTGAAGACGCTGGCCGTGGCCGGGTTGACCCGCTCGCTCTCAGAATCGCGGCCCTTGATGTACTCATCCGAGAGGAACCCAAAGGAGTGACTGAACTCGTGAACCTCGGTGGCGCCAAATGCGACCCGCACGCGATGGCTTGCGTTCGGGGCCGGTCGTGGCACCTCGCGTGCGAGACCGCTGGGATGCCGGTTGAGACCGGTGAGATTCTCGGGGGTGACGTCGACACGGTCAGAGGTCCGCACGAGCATCGAGACGATGAGATTGCGGTACCGGTCGCGGAGGGTGTCGTCGTGGATGGCCTGGTTCGAGCCGCCAACGTCGAGATCGAGGGGATAACGGCGTTCCGTGGCGATGCTAAACGTGTCGACACCCGCCCAGAACGCCTCTCGGAACGCCCGGCCGTCGGCGTCGTCGGCGCTCCACCAGTCGTAGCGGTCTTTCCCACCGTCGGCGTTCAAACGGTCCGTGGCGAGCGACCCTCCGTCGCTGCTCGTAAGGCACCGGTAGAACGAACCCCGAGTGCTCGACGCGGGCTCGACGGACGGCGTGTACAGCGCACGGATCCGTAGACAGCCGGCGAAGGTGTCGTACACCTTGACGCGAGGTGTTCGTCCAGCCATTCGGTGAGCGCCTCGATGAACTGCGACTCCGCGGTGAACCCGTCGCCGAGGATGATGACGTCGATCATCCGGTCCTCGTCGACCTGCACCGTCTCGCCCGGCCGGCGGATGTCGGGGATGCGGCGCTCGGCCCAGTTGGGTCCGCCCAGTGTGTAGCGGATCCTGCCGCCGGCCAGCGGGGTGGCGACGATCGACTGGTCGGTCACGGTCGCCGCCTCACGCCGAGATGCGCATCGGGCTGCGCAACAGTCTGACGCCGTCGACAGCGAACGAGTCGTTCGGGTCCGACCTGTGGAACTCGGTGATCGCACCGCCGTGGCTGACCGCCACGTGGTCGCCCCCACGCATGGCCTCCATCAGCAGAGCTAACTCGGCGAGGTAGAAGGGCCGGTCCGAGGCTTCGAGGTCCAGGGTGAACCACGCTCGGACCGGGCCGATCTTGATCCAGTCCCCGGCGTCCTTCGACTGGGTCAGCCCGAACCACACCCGTGCCCTGCTCGTCGTCTCGACCTCGACCGTCCCGACGAAACCCGAGGTGTCGAGGTTTTCCTGGTCAGCGGCCGTGGCCTCGGCAAGACAGTCGCGCAGCTTGCCCTCCTCTCGCGTAATGTCATCCTTGATGCGATTGAGGTTGGCCTCGAACAAATCCTTCTTGTGGGGCGGCGCCATCTCGAGGTTCTCCTCGAGCTCCTTCTTGTCATCTTTGAGCTCGGAGAGCCGTAGCTCGATGTCCTCACATGCCATGGTGCCCTGCTCCTCTATTGGTCCGTTGGTCGAACACCATCATGACGTTGAACGACGCGGCGTTAACCAGCCGCTAACCGGGTGACGTCGCTTCTGTTGTCGCTATTCGGGCGAGACGCGGTCGAGCGGGAGCGGCGGGGTCAGGCATCGACACCGACCTCGCCACGACGTTGCGGGACGTGGACGAACAATCGACCACCCCAGACACCGAACCTCTCGCCACGTGCGACAGCAGCGAGCAGACATTCGGCTCTGAATGAGCGAAGACGACCGCGACTGATGTATCGACCGTCTCCGGGCCGGTGATTGGGTGCCGCTCTCGGTGCTTGTCGAGAGCTGAGGGTCGTCTGGGTGGCGGGCCTCAACGTTGTAGAAGCTGGTTTGATCCGCGGCCACCTGCGCCGCCACCCACGAAACGGCCGTCGTGTCGGGTTCGTTCCTCCTGATCCCCGACCTGACGGCAGGGTTCGCTGGGTCGGTTGGTGACCGGTGGAGGTCGGCGTCGGGCGTGACGGTTGGGTGAGGTTGTGCAGCGATATTGCCGACGCCGTTGAGCGTCCGCGGTGGCATGAAAGGCGCGGCCGGCCGGGCGGGTGGCGAACTGACCGAAAAAGCGAAGCTATTGCTCGCCAAGGAGGGGTTGCTCTGATGGCGAGTATCGGCCGACGCCCAAACGGTAAATGGCGAGCCCGGTGGCGCGAATTTCCCGCTGGGCCGCAACGGACCAAGCTGTTCGGCCGCAAGATCGACGCCGAACGGCACCTGGTCGACGTCCAGCACCGGTTGCTCAGTGGCACATATGTGGCCCCAGAGCACGCCAGGACGACATTGGGCGCCTACGCCGACCAGTACCTCGGTCGGCAGCCATGGCGACCATCTACAGCCATCGTTGCCGGTAAGGCGTTCGTCCACATACGGCGCACGTTCGCGGATCGGCCGTTGAGCTCGATCCGCCACCGAAGACCAAGAGCAGTATCCGCACCATCCCGGCGTCGGCGTTCGTGCTCGACGAGGTCGGCGCCCACGTTGGTCGCCGGCACGAAGGCTTCGTGCTGCACCGCGGTGGGGAGCCGGTGGACTGGCAAGCGTTCGGTCACCAGTGGCGCCGGACCTGCAAGCGTGCCGGCGTCGAAGGAGTCCGCTACCACGATCTGCGCCACGCCTACGCGTCGATGCTGATCTCGGCGGGGTGCTCGGTGAAGGCGGTCAGCTCGGCGCTCGGCCACGCCAACGCGGCGACGACCCTGAACCTCTACTCGCATCTCTGGCCGGGCGATGAGGACCGGATACGGGACGCTGTCGATCTGGCGTTGGCTCCGCGGGCTGAGGACTCACCGAGGACCGAGGGGGAGCGGTAAACCGCTTCCGCCCTGGTCAGACCGCACTTGAGGGTGGTTGTCAGCGCTTGGTGGAGAAGCGGCTGCGGTGCTCGTGCCTCTCGATCGCGAGGCGCACGAGTTCGTCGATGAGGTCGGGGTACGAGAGGCCGGACGCCTCCCAGAGCTTCGGGTACATCGACACGGGAGTGAACCCGGGGATGGTGTTGACCTCGTTGATGAGGAAGCCGCGGCCAGGGCGGCCGGGGGAGCGGGAGGCATGCCCGTCCTCCTCGTAGAAGAAGTCGACGCGTGCCATGCCCTCGCAGCGGAGCGCCCGGTAGGCGTCGATGGCGAGGGCGCGGACCTCTGCGACCCTGGTGTCGTCGAGGGGCGCGGGCACCAGCAGCTGGCACGCGCCGTCGACGTACTTGTCCTCGTAGTCGTAGAACTCGTGGCTGGAGACGATCTCGCCGGGCACGGAGGCGCGTGGCTCGGCGTTGCCGAGCACGGCGACCTCGATCTCGCGGGCGGTGACGCCCTCCTCGATGACGATCCACTCGTCGTACGTCGCCGCCAGCGCGACGGCATCGTCGAGCTCGGACGGGTCGTGCACCTTGGTCACGCCCACCGACGACCCCAGGTTCGCCGGCTTGACAAAGACCGGGTAGCCCAACCGTGCGCCTTCCAGCGCGTCGGCGGCGGCGTCGAGCTGGTTGTCACGCAGGGCCACCCACGCCACGTGCGGCAGCCGATGGGCCGCGAGGACCTCCTTGGCCTTGACCTTGTCCATCGCCAGCGCGGACGCCAGCACGCCGGAGCCGACGTACGGCACGCCCGCGAGCTCGAGCAGTCCCTGGACGGTGCCGTCTTCGCCCTGAGGTCCGTGCAGCAGGGGCAGGACGACGACCGGCAGGTCGTCCGGGGAGGGCGTGACCGTACGCAGTGGCTCGACCGCCGTGCCCGTCGCCTCCAGGCGGTCGAGCGGGGCGTGCAGCGCGGCCGCACCGCGTGCCAGCGCCGCCTGGGCGTCGTCGGCCTGGACCCAGGTGCCCTCACGCGTGATGCCCACGGGCACGACGTCGTAGCGATCGGGATCGACCGCACGCAGCACGTGGGCGGCGGTGGTGCACGAGACCTCGTGCTCGGCCGACTGCCCGCCGAACAGGACGACGAGCCGGATGCGGTCGGGGCGAGTCATGGCCAGCGAGAGTAACGGGGTTCGGCGGCGCAGCCGCGCACGCGGACGGGGCGGGGGCGTGGGCCTGCGATGATGCTGCGCGGTGGAGCTTCTCACGAGCGAGATCGCCAAGGCGACGGGCGGGGCGCTGTCCGGTGCCGACGTGGAGGTCGCCGGCGCGACCATCGATTCGCGCCAGGTGGTGGCCGGCCAGCTGTTCGTGCCTGTGGTCGCCTCCCGGGACGGCCACGACTTCGTCGCCGCCGCCGTCGCCAAGGGGGCCGCGGCGTACCTCACGTCGCGCGGTCCCATCGAGGGCGCGGACGCCGCCGCCGTGGAGGTCGGCGACACGGTGGAGGCCCTGGCCGCGCTGGGTCGCCACGCCCGCACTCGCTTGCCGGAACGCGTGGTGGGCATCACGGGGTCCGTGGGAAAGACCAGCGTCAAGGACCTGCTGGCCGTGGCCCTGGCCGTGCGCTGGCGGACGTCGGCCAGTGCAGGCTCGTTCAACAACGAGCTCGGCGTGCCGCTGACGCTGGTGAACGCCGCCGACGACACCGAGGCGCTGGTCGTCGAGATGGGGGCGCGCGGCGTCGGCCACATCGCCGAGCTGTCCGCACTGGCGTCGCCCACCGTCGGGGTCGTGACCCGGGTGGCGGCCGTGCACACCGAGACGTTCGGGACGCTCGAGGAGGTGGCGGCGGCCAAGGGCGAGCTGGTCGAGGCCCTTCCGGCCGGCGGCTACGCCATCCTCAACGCCGGCGACGCGTTGGTGGCCGCCATGGCGTCTCGCACCTCGGCGGAGATCGTCACGTTCGGCGACGGCGGCGAGGTTCGTGCCGAGTCGCCGGCTCTGGACGACGAGCTCCGGCCGTCCTTCCGCCTGGTGTCGCCCTGGGGTAGCGCCCCGGTCCGCTTGGCGGTGCGGGGCGAGCACATGATCGACAACGCCCTGGCGGCGGCCGCGGCTGCCCTAGTGTGCGGGGTCCCCATCGCAGGCATCGCGGAGGCGCTCGGGGCCGCGGCGCTGTCGCGCTGGCGCATGGACCTGGTCCGCCTAGCGTCCGGCGCGCTCGTCGTGAACGACGCGTACAACGCCAACCCGACGTCGATGGGGGCGGCGCTGCGCGCCCTGGCTCGGCTGCCCGCACGGCGCCGGGTTGCCGTGCTCGGGCTGATGGCCGAGCTGGGCGCGTCGAGCGACGAGGAGCACGCCGCCGTGGGCAGGTTGGCCCGCGATCTCGGCATCGACGTCATCGGGGTCGCGGCGCCGGCGTATGGCGGGACGACCGTGGCCGGCATCGACGACGTCCCGGTGGCGCTCGGGCCGCTCCGCAGCGGCGACGCCGTTCTTCTCAAGGGCAGCCGGGTTGCGGGCCTCGAGCGCCTCGTGGGGCTGTTGGAATCGCCGGTCTGAGCCGCCCCACTAGCGTGCCGAGCCGATGGACTTCCGCCGCACCACAGTTGCCGAGATCGCCGAGCAGGTGGCGACTCGGGCCGTGTCCGCCCGCGAGGTCGTGCAGGCGGCGCTCGACCGGATCGACAGGTACGACGACGAGCTCGGCGCCTTCGTCGCCGTCGACGGCGATTCGGCGCTGGCCGACGCGGCGGAGATCGATGCCCGCATCGCCGCAGGAGAGGACGTGGGCGCATTGGCCGGCGTTCCGCTCGCCGTCAAGGACCTCGAGAACGCCGCTGGGTTCGTCACCAGCCGGGGGTCCGCGGCCTACGCCGGCGGACCCCCGGCAGGCAGCGATTCGGCGTTGGTGGAGCGCCTACGCGCCGCCGGCTGCGTAGTCGTTGGCAAGACCAACACCCCCGAGTTCGGCTGGAAGGCCGACACGGTCAACGCCGTGTTCGGCGCCACCCACAACCCCTGGTCCCTGGAGCGATCGGCCGGAGGCTCGTCAGGGGGATCGGCGGCGGCGCTCGCGGCCGGGCTGGTGCCGCTGGCGACCGGGTCGGACGGCGGTGGCTCGATCCGTATCCCGGCGTCGGCGACCGGGCTGACCGGGTTCAAGCCGTCGCTGGGGCGGGTGCCGACGGGTGGGAGCGAGCCGCCGGGCTGGCCCATGCTGTCGACCCGGGGTGTGATGACCCGGAGGATCCGTGACGCTGCGCTGGCACTCGACAGCGTCGTCGGTCCGGATCCCACGGACCTCGTCTCGCTGCCGCTGCCCGACGGCTCGTGGTCGCGGTCGCTGGCGACCCTCAACCCGCCCCGCAAGGTCGCATGGGCTCCCACCCTCGGCTACGGCAGGGTCGACTCCGAGGTGCTGGCGGCCTGCGAGTCGGCGGTCGCACGGCTCGAGGACCTGGGCACCGAGGTCGTCACGGTCGATGGGCCGTTCGAGGCCGATCCGGTGCACGGTTGGCTGACGCTGGTGGCCGCGGCCTGCCTGCGAACGCTGGACAAGTTCCGTACCGACGACGCCGTGTGGAGCCGCATCGATCCCGGACTGGTCGCGCTCGTGGAGTGGGCCCGCACCTCGGTTGGTCCGGCCGGCGTGATCGAGGCACTCGACGCTTGCCACACACTCAACCTGGCCCTCGTGGACCTCTTCCACGGGGTCCCGCTGCTCCTGACCCCGACGGTCGCGGGCCAGCTACCCCGAGTCGGCGAGCCGGGCACGATCGACGGCGAGCCCGACGTCAACTGGGTGGTGTACACGTATCCCTTCAACATGACCCGCTCGCCGGCGGGCTCCGTCTGTGCTGGCTTCACTGCCGACGGCATGCCAGTGGGGCTGCAGGTCGTCGGGCCCCAGCACGGTGATGTCGTGGTGCTGCGAGCGCTGGCGCTGTTGGAGGATGCGCTTGCGCTCGACGCCGCGGCGCCGTTCGCCACCGAGTGATCACTTGGGTGTTCCGGACGCCGGGGCCGGTTCCCGGCCTTGGTAAAGTTCATTGCCCCCGGGCGTATAGCTCAGCTGGTTAGAGCGCACGCTTCACACGCGTGAGGTCAGAGGTTCGAGTCCTCTTACGCCCACTCCTTCGGCAGGTTCAGCGTCGATGTTCGAACCAATGGTGTGGTGCTGATCCGGCGTTCGGGAGGAGCGCTAACGCTTCTTCGCGGTGAAGCAGAACTGCGTGCAGCTGAAGAAGAATCGGCCTTGGTCGTCGAGGGAGCGCTGCTCGGCCTCCCAAGCCGCAACTTCGTCCGAGTTGATGCCGTTGCGGCCGACCACGAAGTCTCTGAGCAGGGGAAGGAGGGCTCCACCGTAGGTCTGTCGATCGAACGCGTTCGTCGCGAACGGGTGCGGATGCATGGTCACGTCGTCGAAGCCGGCGGACCCCAAGAACGCGGACAGACGACGAGGAAGGGTGGGATCGGAGAGGTGCTCGTCCCACGCTTCAAGCACGCGGCGCATCCGCCCTTGGTCCTCCGTGTACCAGGAGACGGTCGACCAGTCGACGTCCCAGATCACCACGCGCCCACCCGGACGGAGCGTACGATGGATCTCGGCGAGCGCGGTCGCGACATCCTCGACGTACTCAAGCACCTGGACCGAGAGGGCGGCATCGAAGTTCGCGTCGTCCACAGGGAGGGAGGTCGCGACCCCCTGCTCGAACCGCACGTTGTCGTGGGCTTCACAGCGATGCGTGGCGATGGCGAGCATGGCTTCGCTCGCGTCGATACCGACGATCGAGCCGGTCGCGCCTATCTGCTCCCGGATCTCAGCGGCGTAGAACCCCGGGCCACACCCGATGTCGAGGATGTCCTCACCAGGCCCCGCCGCAAGCGCATCACGGACGAGAGCGCGCCGTCGGAGCACGTCTGCCGTCGCGTAGAGCTCTTCGAGCTGAGCGGCGATGTTGTCGTCGAACACAACTTGCGTCATGGCCCGTCCCCTCCTCGTCGGTCCCGATGGCCAGACGGTAGAACGGAACGGAGACGGCAACATCCGTAGGAGTACGGATGGCTAGACGGCAGCGTCGCGGTATCGGCGGACGAGTTCGACCCGGGACCGCACGCCGAGCTTTGCGTATCCGTGGGCGAGATGGGTCTCGATCGTGCGCACGCCGACGCCGAGTGACCCCGCGATCTCGGCCGCCGTCTGCCCCTCGATGCTCCGGCGGAGGACCTGACGTTGGCGGGGGCTCAACGCATCGATACCTATAGCGTTGGGCCGAGCGCGACGACGGGGGCGGCGGCCGGTCACGAACTCTTCTATGACGTCGAGGATCTCGTCCGCGTTGCCGATCCACGGCCAGTGATCGACGCCGGGGAACTCGACCAGCCTTGCCGCGGGAAGCGTGCGCGGCGAGATAGCGCGCGTGTTCGACACTCACCCACGACTCGTCCGACCGGTGGGTGATCAGCGACGGCGCTGTGACGTGCCGGAGCTCTGATCGGATGTCGAGTTCCGCGTTGACACCCATGAGCTCGACAACCTGTGAAGGGCTCGCCGCGTTGCGTGTGTACCGCGCGAACCACTCGCGATACCTCGTATCACCCGCGAGCGTCGGGTTCGCGTACTCGGCGCCTTCTCCCGTGCCCCAGAGTTCGACGACGCCGTCGAGGAACGCTTGGAGGCGCCGTGGCGTCCACCCCCACGTGTAGTGATCGTCGTAGAGAACGCGTGGCACTGTTGAGTGGAGGACGAGTGAGTCGACGCGGTCCGGATACGTTGCCGCGAAGAGAATCGCCATTGCGCCGCCCTCGGATACGCCGAATATGGTCGTGTGCTCCGAGCCTGCTGCGTCCATAACCGCGCGGATGTCGTCGACGCGTTGCGATTGCGTGTATCGCGTTGTGATGGGATCGGACAACCCGGTGCCGCGCTTGTCGAAGACGATCAAACGTCGGAACGATGCGAGCCTTCGGAAGAAGTGTGAAAGGTGCGGGTCTTCCCAGGCGAGCTCGACATGAGAGACGAATCCCGGCATGAACACGAGGTCGCCTGGCCCGGCCCCGACGATCTGGTACGCGATCCGAAGACCGTCGCTCACGGCGTACCGCACCCGACTCGCCATCGAGGTCAGTGTGGCATCCGACTGCAGCGTTGGGCGAGGGCGCACTGTGAGGACGCCATATCGACGAAACAGGTCGCTTGTAACGAACCGCGAACGTGTACCAGGATGCGCGCCTGGCCGCTGGAAACGCTCTACCGAAGTGCCGGTCAGCGGCGCTCGGGATCAAGGTCTCGTAGCGTGGCAACGAGGTCGAGCCATACGCCGTGGTTCGAGCGTTGTCCGGTTAGGACCACTTGCCCCCCGGCAATCCCAGTCGGT
>CAVWNW010000008.1:0-431302 GCA_963756425.1 uncultured bacterium
ACCGCCATGCCGATGTCGGTGTCCGCCACCACCGTGCCTCCCAGTGCCTCGACCCGGCCGAGCAGGTTCCGGTGATCGTCGGCACCGATCGAGATGTGCGTCAGGCCCGGCTCGTCCATCGGCCGCTCGCGCTGCGGCCGTTGGCGCTCGTCATAGGCGAGCAGCTCGAGAACGAGGCCGTCCTTGCGCAGGTAGACGGCTCGCAGGCCGAGGGGCGGCTCGAGCTGGAGCAGTCGGCCGGTGATGTCATCGGTGGCGCGATCTCACGCTCGTACTTGAACCCCAGGAGCTCCTCGTAGAAGCGCTGCGACCGGTCGATGTCGTGCACGCATAGCCCGATGTGGTTCACGACGCTGTCGGTCGACGTCCGCTCCTCGCACCGTGCTCGTGCTTCACTCGCCGACGCTCGCTCACTGCGGCCGAACCGTACAGCAGGAAAGGTGACGTGAGCGTCAGAATTGGCGCCCGCGATGGGCTAAGCTGACGCCGCTGTCAGGTGAGGGCGACGCGAGGGGAGCCGACATGCGCTCGGACGAGGCCACCACCCCGAGGCCCGACTTCATCGACATGGCCCGCAACCCGCAGCCGACGTACCGGACGATACGCGATGCGGCGGCGGTGCTCCCCGTCAACGACAGGATGGTGATCGTCTGCCGGCGCGGTGAGATCGAGGAGGCGTTCCGCAGCCCCGAGATCTTCTCGTCCAGCATGTCGGCGGTCGATCTCCAGAACGTGCGGCCGATGATCCCGCTGCAGATCGATCCGCCCGACCACAAGAAGTTCCGCAAGATCCTCGACCCGCTGTTCGCCCCGCGGCGCATGGCGGAGCTGGAGGAGCCGCTCACCAAGCTCGTCAACGACCTGATGGACCGCTTCGCGGGACGCGACGAGATCGACTTCGCCGCGGAGTTCTCGATCCCCTACCCGTCGCACGTGTTCCTCACGCTCCTCGGCCTGCCGCTGGAGGAGACCCCGCGATTCCTGGCCATGAAGGACGGGATCATCCGACCCGACCACGTGACCGGGAGCCCCCGTGAGAGCAGGGTCACCATCACCCACCAGAAGGCCACCGCCGACTCGATCTACGCGTACTTCAACGACGTGCTGGATCAGCGCCAGGTCGAGGGCCGGGACGACATCCTCACCACGTTCCTCCACACCGAGGTCGACGGGCACCGGCTGACCAGGGAAGACATCCTGGACATCTGCTTCCTGTTCTTCATCGCCGGGCTCGACACGGTCACGGCCTCGCTCGACTGCTTCTTCGCCTACCTCGCCCGGCAACCCGAGCAGCGGCGCCGGCTAGCCGAGGATCCGAGCGTCATCCCGGCCGCGGTGGAGGAGCTGCTCCGGTGGGAGTCGCCGGTCACGACCGTCGCCCGTGTGGCGGTCGAGGACACCGAGCTGGGCGGCTGCCCCATCAAGGCCGGCCAGCACGTGAGCGTGCTCATCGGATCCGCGAACACCGACGACGCCGAGTTCGGCGACGGCGACGAGGTGCGCTTCGACCGCGACCCGAACCGCCATCTCGCCTTTGGCGGCGGCATTCATCGATGCCTGGGCTCGCACCTCGCCCGCCACGAGCTGCGCGTGGCGCTGCGGGAGTGGCATCGGCGGTTTCCCGACTACTCGATCAAGCCCGGTCACACGCTGTCGTACACGCCCGGCGTGCGCTCGATCGACCACTTCCCGATGATCCTGGGGCCGTCGGGGTCGTAGCCCCGCAAGCTAGGACGACTCGGCGCGCGCCCGGGCGGCGGCCACGCCTCGCTCCACCGCCTGGCGGATGATGGCGTCGTTGTCCTTGGAGATGAAGCGGTGGACCCGGGCCTCGAGGAACCGGCGCGCGATCAGGTTGAACGCCTCGTAGGTCTCGCCGAAGCTGACCCGCGTGCGGCCGCCGCCGAGGTCCTCGAGGCGGTGCCACCCGGTCGCCTGTGACCACAACGGCTTGCCCACGGCCTCGTAGCGGGAGAACTCGGGGGGCCGCGACTCGGCGATGACCTCCCAGGATCGCCCGATGCCGCCGCTGAGCAGGTAGCGGGGCACGCGGAAGCGGCAGAAACGCACCAGTCCCAGCCCGTTCTCGTCGCCGGGGTGGACGATCTCGATGCGGACGTCGCCGTGCTCGATCACCCGGCGCTCGCCGTTGGGCAGCGGCGCCAGTGGGGGATGCAGCGTCCGCCACACCTCCTCGGGGGTTGCGTCGATCTCGAACGAGAACTCGTGTTGCCTCACGCCCCCGATTATGACGGGAGACGGAATGTGACACCCATGTCACTAGGCGCGTCCGGAGGGATAACCTGCCTCCACCAGAACCCGCGCGCTCGGGCAGACAAGGGGGAACTGCGTGGAGGACGTCTTGGGCTACGACGGTCGGCAGGTGATCGTCACCGGGGCGGCGTCCGGGATGGGCGAGGCGACCGCCAGGATCCTTGCCGAGCTCGGGGCCGAGGTGATCGCCGTCGACATCAAGCCGACGGCCGTCGACGTCGCCGAGTTCCTCGCGGTCGACCTCCGCGACAAGGCGGCCATCGAGGCGGGCGCCGCCAGGGTCAGGACACCCGTCCACGCCTTCTTCAACTGCGCCGGGCTCCCCGGGCCGCCGTTCTCCGACGTGGACGTGATGCTGGTCAACTTCGTCGGGGCCCGGCACCTCATCGAGCAGGTGGTGCGCAAGATGCCCGGGGGGTCGGCGATCGCCTACGTGGCCTCCAACGCCGGCCTGGGCTGGCAGCAGCACCTCGGCACGCTCATGGGCCTCGTCGACACCGACGGCTTCGACGCTGGCAAGGCCTGGTGCCACGAGCATGCGGACGCGATCGGTGGCGCCAGCGCCTACGCGTTCTCGAAGCAGGTCGTCAATGCTTGGGTGGCGTCGAAGGCGGGCGGCTACCTGGCCGAGGGCGTGCGCCTCAACTGCACCAATCCGGGCCCGACCGAGACGCCGATGATGCCGTTCTTCCACAAGTCCTACGGCAGGGCGATCATCGATGCCGCCGTCGGCCCCCTCGCCCGATACTCGACCCCCGAGGAGCAGGCCTGGCCGCTCGTGTTCCTGAACAGCCCCCGGCTGTCGTGCGTCACCGGCGAGGCCCTCTATGCGGACGGTGGCTTCTTCGGGGCCCTGCAGACGGGCCAGGTGGACTTCTCCGACGTCAGCGCTGCGGGCTAGCCGGCGTCGAGACCCGGACCGGCACGTGTGAGAAGCCGGCGACGTTGGACATGTGCACGCGGCGCAGGCCGTCCTCGTCGATCTCGTAGCGCGGCCAGCGCCGGACCATCTCCTCGATGGCGATGCGGCTCTCCATGCACGCCAGCGCGGCCCCCAGGCAGCTGTGGATGCCGAGCCCGAAGCCCAGTGACTGACTGGGCGACCGATCGATGTCGAAGCCGTCGGGATCGTCGAAGAAGCGCTCGTCGCGCGTGGCCGACCCCGTGATCAGCAGGACAGGATGGCCGGCCGGCAGGCTGACGCCGTCGAACTCGGCGTCCCGCAGCGAGAAGCGGCCCTGATATTGCGACGGCGGCCAGATCCGTAGGATCTCCTCCGCCGCCGCCGGGATCGCGCCCGGATCGTCGATGACCCTCCGGTACTGCTCGGGGTGGCGGGCGAACAGCACAAAGGCGTTGGCGACCAGCTTGGTGACGGTCTCGGCCCCGGCTCCGCCGAGGAGCGTGGCGAAGCCGGCGATCTCCTTGTCGTCGAGCTTCGTGACGCCCTGACCGTCCTCACGGTCGACCTCGGCCTGCGTCAGGCGGCTGATCATGTCGTCGCCGGGATGGCGCCGCTTCTCCCGCACCAGCCCGTAGAAGTAGGCCCCGGCCTCCGACGACGCGGCCTCGCCGTCGGCCGTAGGCCCCAGCCGGCCCGGCTCGCGGTGCAGCTGACGGTCGAGCCAGTGGCGGATCTGCTGGCGATCGCCGTCGGGGACGCCGAGGATGCGGGCGATGATCTCCACCGGGAACGGTCCGGAGAGCTCGGTGACTGCGTCGAAGCGGTCGCGCCCCTCGAGTGGCTCGACGTAGGACTCGATCACCTCGCGCACGATCGGCTCGAACGACTGCACGGCCCGCGGGGTGAAGACCCGGCTCACCAGGGTCCGCAGCCGGTCGTGTGCCGGCGGGTCCATCATGATGATGCTGCGGAACATCGCGACCTGTTCGGGCGGCGTCGACAGCGTGTGCAGGTCGACGCCGTGGCTGCTGGAGAACGTCTTCCAGTCCTTGTGGGCCTCGACTACGTCGTCGTAGCGCGACAGTGCCCAGAAGCCGTAACGCTCGCTGTGGTACACGGGCGCCTCGTCGCGCAGGCGCCGGTACATGTCGTAGGGGTCGTCGAAGAAGACGTCGGAGAAGGGATCGAAGTCGACCGCCGTCCCGCTGGTCCCCTCACCGGTCGACACGTCGGACATCCAACCAACCCCCTGGCTCTACGAATGTGAAAGGGCACTTCTCCAACGCGTAGTGCGTAGCTCTCGGCCTGAAACTACTCTCGGCCCAAAACACGCACCGCTCCAGGGGGTGGCGATGAACATCGACGAGATGATCATGGTGAGCGTGGACGACCACGTGGTCGAGCCACCCCATCTCTTCGAGGGACGGCTGCCGGCGCGCTATGCCGACCTGGCGCCGCAGTTCGTCACCCGTGAGGACGGCACCAACGCCTGGCTCTACGAAGACCAGGAGATCGCCAACGTCGCACTCAACGCCGTGTCCGGACGCCCGCCGGAGGAGTACGGCATGGAGCCGACGTCCTTCGACGAGATCCGGCGCGGGTGCTGGGACATCCACGAACGCGTCAAGGACATGGACGCCAACGGCGTGCTGGGATCCTTGTGCTTCCCCTCGTTCCCCCAGTTCTGTGGCCAGCTCTTCGCCCGCACCGAAGACAAGGACGTCGCCCTGGCCATGCTGCAGGCCTACAACGACTGGCACATCGACGAGTGGTGCGGCACATACCCCGGGCGCTTCATCCCCTGCGTGCTCCCCGCCATCTGGGACCCCGAGGTGTGCGCCGCCGAAGTGCGGCGCACCGCGGCCAAGGGCGCCCACGCGGTGACGTTCTCGGAGAACCCGTCCAAGCTCGGATGGCCCAGCATCCATTCCGACCACTGGGATCCGTTCTGGACGGCGTGCTCCGACGAGAACGTGGTCGTGTGCATGCACATCGGATCGTCGTCGCAGCTGGTGATCACGGCCCCCGACGCCCCCATCGACTGCCTGATCACGCTCACGCCCATGAACATCGTGCAGGCGGCGGCCGACCTGGTGTGGTCCGATGTGCTGCGCAAGTTCCCCGACCTGAACATCGCGCTCTCCGAGGGCGGCATCGGCTGGATCCCGTACTTCCTCGAACGCGTCGACTACAACTACGAGCGCCACCATCGCTGGACGGGGCAGGACTTCGGCGACCGCCGGCCGAGCGAGGTGTTCAACGAGCACATCATCACGTGCTTCATCGATGACCACTTCGGCGTGGCCAGCCGCGAGTTCCTCAACATGGACCGGGTGTGCTGGGAGTGCGACTACCCCCATTCCGACTCGACGTGGCCGACGGCGCCGGAGACCCTCGCCAAGCAGCTCGACGGCGTTTCCGACCACGACATCGACCGCATCACCCACCTCAACGCGATGCGGCTGTTCAGCTTCGACCCGTTCAGCGTGAGCCCCCGCGAGGAGTGCACCGTGGGCGCCCTGCGCGAGCGTGCTGCCGGCCACGACATCAGCATCCGCTCGACCAACCGGTCGCACGTGGGCGCGCACAAGGCGCTATCCACCGACCTGTCAGTACCACGCTGAGCAGGCTGGTTGAGGCCGCCGGTCAACCCCGGGGCAGCCCGAGGCCCTGCTCGGCCACGATGTTGCGGTTGATCTCGCTCGTACCGCCGGCGATCGACGTCGACCGCGACGAGGCCAGGCCGTAGGCCCAGTCGCCGGACAGCGACCCGAGCCCGAGGAGATCCGTCGCCAGCTCCGCCAGTGCCTGGTCGGCGCGTGACCACGCCAGCTTGGCCAAGCCGCCGGCGGTGCCGTCGGGCACCCGCCGCCCGCCCCGCCGGCCGCTCGGGCTGGGTCGGAGCTGGGCCAGCGACCGCTCGGTCGTCCAGCGCATGCAGGCGATCTGGCTCCACAGATGTGCGACGCGCTGGCGGTGGCGGCGATCCCGGAGCGCGCCGCGCGCCTCGGGCTCGGCCAGCAGCGCATCGAGCTTGCTGCGGAGCACGAGGTGGAACCGGGCCACGCCCGCGCGCTCGTGGCTGAGCGTGGTCATCGCCACGTCCCAGCCGCAGTGGAGCGGACCGAGCAGGGCACCGGCCGGCACCCGCACGTCGCGGAAGAACAGGTCGCTGAAGCTGACCTCGCCGGTCATCGTGCGGAGGGGCCGGGCCTCGATGCCCGGGCTGCTGAGGTCGACGAGCAGGCAGCTGATGCCACGGTGCTTGGCGGCTGCGGGGTCGGTCCGGACGTACAGCTGGCACCAGTCGGCGAGGTGGCCGAGGCTGTTCCAGGTCTTCTGCCCGTTGACGACGAACCCGGCGCCGTCGGGTTCGGCGCGTGTGCGCAACGAAGCCAGGTCCGATCCCGAGTCCGGCTCCGACATCCCCTGCGACCAGATCTCGTCGCCCCGCAGCATCGGACGCAGGAACCGCGCCCTCTGCTCGTCGGTCCCGAAGGCCATGATCGCGGGCGCGATGTTGGCGACCCCGATCGCATTGATCGGCCCTGGCGCCTGCGCAGCGTCCATCTCCTCGTAGTAGGCCACCTGCTCGTCGAGGCCGGCTGTCCGGCCACCGTGCTCGACCGGCCAGGTGGGGGCCGCCCACCGGGCGTCGGCGAGCCGGCGGTTCCAGGCCCTGAGCGTGTCCAGCGACTCCTCGGCGACGGGCCGCCGCCCCGCCTCGACGACCTCGGGCGTGACGTGCGCGCCCAGCCACTCCTGCAGCTCGTGGCGCAGGTCCATCCGGCCCTACCCGGCGAGAGCGGCCGCCGACGGGTCGACGACGTCGCCGGCATAGCGGCGCAAGCCCTCGATGGCTTCGCTCGAACGCCGCCACGGCCGCACGATGACCCGCCCGACACCGGCGTCGGCGTAACGGGCGACCTCAGCGACGTCGGCCGGGGTGCCGCCCAGGGTGATCTCTACCTGGCCGTCGCGCCCGGCGGCGGCCCGCAGGTCGGTCAGGCGGACGGCCTGGGGCGGGATCTGTTCCAGCGTGTGGTTCATGGGGACCCATCCGTCGCCCACGGTGGCGGCGCGGCGCAGCGCCGCCGGCCCGTCACCGCCGATGATGAGCGGCGGGTGGGGCTGCTGCACGGGCTTGGGCTCGAACATCACCGGCCCGAAGTCGAAGAACTCGCCGTGGTACTCGACCACCGGCTCCGTCCACAGCCGGCGGCACACCTCGATGGCTTCGTCGACCCGGCGGCCGCGGCTGTCGAAGTCGAGACCCACGGCATCCCATTCGGCCCGCAACCAGCTGGCGCCGATGCCGAACTCGACCCGGCCGCCGGACACGATGTCGAGCGTCGCCACGGCGCGCGCCGAGACGAACGGGTGGCGCAGCCCGATGTTGTAGACGTGGGTCGAGAAGCGGATGCGCTCGGTGCGGCCGGCCAGGAAGCCCAGGTAGGTGAAGGCGTCGAACACCGGCACGTCGGCGGGCACCGGTGGATGGTCGGCCCCGTGGAACGGGCTTCCCTCGGTCTGCACCGGGAAGACCAGATGCTCCGGTAGCCAGACCGAGTCGTAGCCGAGCCGATCGGCCTCCAGGGTCACGTCCGGCCAGACGCGAGGGTTGAGCATTCCGAGCGAGATGGCGAACTTCACGGCGGTTCCCTGCTCCGGAGGTCGATCAGCGAAAGGTGGTCTCGGTATCGCCGGCGAGGCCGGCGAACGTGTCGGCGGAATCGACGGCGGCGTGGGGCGTCGTGCGGTCGCTCACGGACGTCCTGGATCCGACAGCAGCGCACCGAGGTCCGCGAGCGAGCGCAGGGTGTCGTTCAGGTGGGTGCAGCTGGCCGTGCCGACGAGCTCGCGGCGGATGCGCAACCGCAGGTCATCGAACGTCGTGCCCTGCAATCGCCGTGCGCTGGTGACGGCGGCCGGGCATTCCGCCCACGGCAGCACGAGGGCCCGGGCCCACAGGTCGACGATCAGCCGGCGCCGGGCGTCCACGGAGCCGCCGGCGACGTACTCGTGCACCACGGTCTCGCGGCCGTCGCCGTCCACGTGGCTGTCGCGGAAGTGCGCGTCGATGGCGTTCAGCCCTCCGGGCTCGGGCGCCGACACGTCGAGCCGGCGGCGCCGGCGCGTCGCGTCCGGCGGGAGTGACGCCATGGCGTGCCAGGCGTGCGAGTCGTCGTCGAGCGACGCGAGCTCCGGGGCCGGCGGTCCGTGGGGCGTGGCCAGGCGGCCCGTCTCCCGCAGGTTGGCGATGAAGCCGCCGTCGAGGGCCCACCCAGCGCACTGATCGCCCAGCCGGGCGGCCATGGCGTCGACCAGTCCGTCCCGTCGCGGCAGGACGTCGGAGGAGAGCGAGAGCGGGACCAGCACGGCACCCACGAGGTCGTCGAGGAGCAGGTACAGGAGCGAGCCGCGGTCCCGCTCGCCCGGCAGGGCCTGGTCCAGCAGGCGGCGGAACCCGGAACCGACGCTGGAGCCGAGCAGCGGCCGGAGGTCGGGGAGGCCGTCGGCGCCTGCGCGATCGGCGCGGATGTCCACCAGTGCGTGGGTGGCGGGCTCGAGCCGCAGCGCGAGCGCCACCTCCCCGAGGACCTCCACCTGGTCTACGCCGTCCGGGCCGGTGCGGAGGTCACGACCCCGCGCGTCGACCACCAGCTCGCCGTCCGGGCCGTCGGGGCGAACGGTGTCGATCGACGTGGTGCGGCGAACGGACCCCAGGGCGCGTGGCGGCGTCGCGGTGGCCGGAGCGTGAGGTCCTGCAACCAGCGGGGGGCCCGTCACCGGGGCGCCTCCAACCCCGTTGCCGAGGCGCTCGGTTCCACTGCGCTCCCCTCCTCGAACCCGCTGTCGCGAGTGCTCTTCTCCGTAACCGGAAGGCTAGTCTCCGGTCGCGCCGCAGCTCACCGGCCAGGATGAAGGGAACCCATGCCTGACTACGAGTTCGTGACCTACGAGACGCTGGACGACGGGACCATCGCTCGCATCATGCTGAACCGGCCCGAGGCCCGCAACGCGCAGAATCGCGGCCTCCTCGTCGATCTCGGCAATGCCCTCCTGGAGGCCGAGGCCGACGACGGTGTGCGTGTGGTGATCCTGGGTGGGCTGGGACCGATGTTCTCCTCGGGTCACGACATGGGTTCCAAGCAGGCCATCGCCGAGCGGACGCCCGGTGCGACGCAGCACCCGACGGTGGCGATGAACGGCGGCACGCGGAAGGGTGCCGAGGCGCTGATGCTCCAGGAATGGCACTACTACTTCGACAACACCCGGCGCTGGCGCAACCTGCGCAAGATCACCGTCGCCCAGGTCCACGGGACCGTTTATGCCGCGGGGCTCATGCTCATGTGGGCGTGTGACCTGATCGTCGCCGCCGAGAACGCGAAGTTCGCCGATGTCGTGGGCACGCGGCTGGGCATGTGCGGAGTGGAGTACTTCGCACATCCGTGGGAGTTCGGGCCCCGCAAGACGAAGGAGCTCATGCTCACGGGGGACTCCATCGATGCCCACGAGGCCCACCAGCTCGGCATGATCAGCAAGCTGTTCCCCGAGGACGAGCTGAGCGAGCGCACGTTGGAGTTCGCCCGGCGCATCGCGCAGCTGCCGACCATGACCGCGCTCCTGATCAAGGAATCGGTCAACCAGACCGTCGACAACATGGGCTTCCACAACGCGCTCAACGCCTGCTTCACCCTGCACGAGCTGAACCACTCGCACTGGGCCCAGGTCCACGAGAACAAGTACCCGGTGGGGCTGCCCGAGGATGGGATCGCCGACTGGCGCTCCGCGCCGCCGGTCAAGCCGTCCCGCAAGGACATGGCCGAGGCGCCGGCCCCCTGAGGGCCAGCCGAGCGACGACACCCCGCCGGACTGACCGACGACGCCCGGGAATCCGGCGTTCGCAAGCGCCGGATTGCGCCACGTCCGAACGCCGGTCGGGCGTGCTACGGCTCGACCAGCTCGGCCTTGCCCGACGGCGTGCCCGACCCGCCGAGCTGCTCGGGCAGGACGCGGTCGATGCCGGCCAGCACACGATCGAGGTCCGGCCACCACGGGCCGGCGTGCAGGTCGGCGAGCTGCTCGACCGCCGGCGCTCCCGCGCGGCCGGTGGCCACACGGTTGGGCGCGGCGGACCCGAGGAGTCCCAGGAACCAGTGGCGCATGACCGGGCTGAGTCGTTCGGGATCGGTGAGCAGGTAGAAGTCGGGAAGGTCCAGCGACCGCGCCCGCCAACGGGCCAACGTCTCTGCCAGTGCGACCTCCAGATCACCGGCGGTGCCCTCCTCCTGGAAGCGCCGTGCCCACGCGTCGGCGACCCACGCCAGCGGATCGGCGTCGTGCAGCAGGTAGGGCGTGTTGGTGCGCCGCGCCAGGTCCCAGGCCATGACCGCACGATCCAGGGCCGCGGCGTCGGCGTCGGGCCGGACGACCCGGACGTTGGCAGCGCGCACCTGCTCGAGTGGGGAGGGGTCGCCGATGGGGGCGACGACGGTGACGACCGTGGTGTTCACCCGCAGCACGGAACGATTCTGGCGTGGTCACGTCCGGGAGCGGTGCGACCATGGGGCGATGGCATCCGCTGCGATCGAGGCGCGCTACGACGGCCACGCCGAGTTCTACGACCGCCTGTTCGCGGCTTACACCGATCCGACCGATTCGCCCGGGGCCGACCTGGCGCGCCTCCTGGGAAGCCCGACCGGGGACGGATGGGTGCTGGATGTGTGCTGCGGCGGCGGGCTGAGCGGTCTGGCGCTGGCCGCCGCCGGCTGGCGCGTCCGTGGCGTCGACATATCGCCCGACCAGCTGCGGTTGGCGGCCAGCCGACTGGGCGCCGTGGCACGAGCCGATGCCCATCGCCTGCCGGTCCGATCCGGCTCGATCGGGCACGCCGCAGCCATGTTCGCCCACACCGACGTCGACGACTTCGGCGCCGTGGTCGGCGAGGTCGCCAGGGTCCTCTCCCCCGGCGGCCACTTCGCGTACGTGGGGACGCATCCCTGCTTCGTCGGACCGCACGTCGACAGCCCCGTGGTCAGCGACGAGCAGCTGTCCATCAGCGCGGGCTACCGCGATGGCCGCTGGGTGCCGCCCGAGGCCTTCGACACGCCGCGCTTCGGTCCCGGCATTCGACGCCGCGTCGGCGCCCGGCACGTGCCCCTCGCCGGCCTGCTGGCGGCGTTCGTCGACGCCGGGATGGTGCTGGAGCAGGTCTGTGAGGGCGGGGGTGGCCTGGTCCCGTGGCGCCTCGGCCTCGCCGCGGTCAAGGCCGGGCGCGGGTAGTGGTCGACTCGCGGCCGCGCCGAGTGCGTGACACCCGCCGCCCGTCCAACTCACGGTGCACCGGGGGGTGTCCGCTATCCTGAGCCGTCCCGTTCGGGGGTGTAGCTCAGCTGGAAGAGCGCTTCGGTCGCATCGAAGAAGTCGTGGGTTCGAGTCCCATCACCTCCACTCCGTTCCCGTACGTGATTGCGTACCAACCGCGTACTTCCTGGTAGGGGCGCCGCTGGGTGCTGGCGGTGTTGTCTTGTCGGTGCCGGTGGCGAGGAAGGTCCGTACGGCGCCAGCGTTCGGTACGTGGTCGCGTACGTCCTGGTTGGGGACCTCGGCGGGATTGCACCGGTGGGGTTCGAGTCTCGTTACGTCGCTAACGCGCCCTATTCGAACCCAAGCTTCGAGTTGACGGCCCCGGGCATCCTCCCTCAGCAACGGGAGATGACCATCTCCTGACCTTCGTGGCTGGCGGGTCGGGTGAGTCTATTCGTAGGCGAGTTGGGGGGTGATCGGTCGTCGGGCGAGGAGTCTGGCGGGGATGGCGGCGATGATGGCGTACAGCGTCAGGGCGGTCAGGGTCGTGGCGATGTAGGTGAGCACGGTGAGTCCGATCGGGTCGAGGATCCCGGCTCGGATGGACTCGTAGAACAGGATCCCGAGTGGGATGCCGAGCCCGCACGCGAGGAGGCAGGCGGTCAGCTGGGCGACCAGGAAGGCCGTGACGGACTGGCGAGGGGTGGTGCCGATCGTGCGCATGATGGCGTGGCTGCGGGCGTGGTCCTGGGCGGAGAACACGGCGGCGACGGTGGCGTTGATCAGTGCGAGGGCGATGAGGAAGGCCGCGACGGTGAACCCGAGGCTGCGGGCGCGGTCCTGGGACGCGATGGTGGCGGCGCCGGAGATCGGGTCGTCGTCGTCGAAGGACAGGCCCCTTTGGCGGAGGGCGTCGACGCCGGTGCGCAACGCGAGGGCCGTGATCAGCATGGTGATGCCGCCCGCCAGCCCCAACGTGTTGGCGAAGAACCGGCCGCGACGGCGGTTGGCCCCGCGCAGCCCCATCCATACCGGCACGGGCAGCGGTAGCCCGGTGATCGCCCGCATCAGCCGGCCTGGCCGGTGGGGTGGCCGGGCGTTGCTGGCGAGCGACCGCAGGGTGCTGCGCCGCACGCCGCGCAACGCGGGCAACACCGTGGCCACGACCACGACGGCGGCGGCGCCGGCAAAGGCGGTCGCGGCGCGTGGCCATGTGAGGGGTGGGTTCGGTGCGCCGTACACGGACAGCACGTCGGTGATGCGGGCGATTGGCGGTGTCAACAGGGTGCCGGCCGTCAGCCCCACCGCGGTGGCCAGGAAGGCGACGCTGAGGTACTCGACGAGCAGGACGCAGGTGACCTGGCCTGGCGTGGCCCCGACGGCTTTGAGCGTGCCGACCTGACGGATCTGAGCGCCCATCCGCCCCGCGACCAGGATCACGGCGGTGCCGATGGTGAGCGCGACGAGGAAGATGGCCAGGACGCCGAAGACGGCGGCCAGGTCCTCGACGTCCATGATGGCGTCGCTCCTGCGCTCCTGCCAGGTGTCGCCGACGAACTCCGAGTGGGCGTCGGCGAACGATTCGGCCTGGTCGGGGTCGGCCAGCCGCAGTAGGAGCAGATACGCACCGTCGTCGAGGGCCGTGCCGAGCCGGGCGGCGGTGGCCGGGCTGATCCACACCCGGGCGGGCTGTTCGTGCGGGTACGGGCCGGTGTCGACCGTCAACGCCGCGCCACGTACGGGCACGCGCTGTCCGGCGATGGTGATGGTGTCGCCCGGTCGGAGGCTTGCCGCGGTGGCGAACCCGTCTTCGAGCACCGCGCCTTCCCGACCGTCCAGCCAGTGCCCGGCGGTCACCAGGGGCTGGTCGACCGCGGCCGGGCCGGGGTCGCGGACGTGCACCTCGAGGCGGATCGGCGTGCCGCCGATCTCGGCGTCGACCTGCGCTCTTCGCCACGGGCCAGCGGCGGCGACCACCCCCGGTGCGTCGCCGAGGCGGGACAGCTCGGCACGCAACTGCTCGTGTTGGGCAGGCGACATGTCCGGCGAGATCTCCGCATCCGCCTCGACGTGGAAGCCGTTCGTGGCCTGTGAGACCCGGTCCCAGGAGCGGCCGGTGACGTCGACGAGCGCCAACGCCAGCGTGATGGCGGTCGTGGCCACGCTCAGGGCGAGCAGCAACAGCAGCGCCTGCCATGGCCGGTAGCGCACGTTGCGCCAGGCCAACCCGACCACCAGACGTCCGGCACCCATCGCTACGCCTCCCACCCGGCCAGCTGTGCGAGCAAGGTCTGGCGGGGCAGGCCACCGTCGAGGCGGGTGTCCTCGACGATCACGCCGTCGCGCATGGTCAGCAGCCGCTCTGCGGTGGCGGCCACCCGCGGGTCGTGGGTGACCAGGACCAGGGTCTGGTGGGTGTCGCGCAGCTCGGCGAACAGCTGGAGGATCTCGTTGGTGGCGTGGCTGTCGAGGTTGCCGGTCGGTTCGTCGGCCAGCACCATCAGGGGTTCGTTGACCAGCGCCCGGGCCAGCGCCACCCGCTGGCGCTCGCCGCCGGAGAGCCGGTCGGGCAGGTGTCCGGCCCTGTCGACCACGCCCAGGCGGTCGAGCAGCTCGGTCGCCCTGCGCCGGGCCGCCCGGCGGGACGTGCCGACCAGCAGCGCCGGGAGCTCGACGTTCTCGGCGGCGGTGAGCTCGTCGACGAGGTGGAACGCCTGGAACACGAACCCGATCGTGCGGCGCCGCAACCTGGCCCACGACGCCTCCGACAACCGGTCGACCCGCTGATCGCCCACGATCAGGGTGCCGGCGTCGGGTCGTTCCAGCCCGCCCAGCAGGTGCAGCAGGGTGGACTTGCCGCAACCGCTCGGGCCCATGATCGACACCGCCTCGCCCCGGTCGACGACCAGATCGACGCCGTCGACGGCGCGCACCGGCTCGCCATCGCCTTGGAAGTGGCGCCGCAGCCCTTCGGCTCGCACGACCGCGCTCATCGCGTCCTCCCGGTCCACCGCTTCTCGCATGCCTCGAGCCAGCGGATGTCGGCCTGCAGCCGTAGCGCCGAGCCCTCCAACAGCAGCACACCATCGCCCTCGGCGGGCTGGGACTCGGCGAGCCGCTGGACCTCCCGTAGCTGCCGCATCAGCTCGCGGCGCTGGGCATCGATCAACGCCACCGGGTCAGCCAACCCGGTCCCGGCCGCCGCGACCAGCTTGAGATGGAACTCGACCGGCGCCACCTTCGCCCACGACGAGTCCAACAGCCACGCCGCCACCGCCTCCCGACCCGCCGCGGTCACCTCGTACACCTTCTTGTCCGGCGCCGAGCTCTGCACGACCTGCACCCCGCGTACCAGGCCCGCTCGCTCTAGGCGTGACAGCGTCACGTACACCTGCCCCGCCTTGAGCACCTCACCCACCGGCCCCAACGCCGCCGCCAGACGCTGGCGCAACTCGTAGCCGTGCGCCGGCTCCTTGGCCAGCAACGCCAACATCGCCTCCCGCATGGGTGCCTCCGATCCTCAGCTACCTAACAGAAACCTACAACCGTTGGCTAGCCCAGGTCAATGACACAGCACCAAACGCAGGCGTCCTGCACGAGGGGCGGACGTGTGGATCCGTGCGGTCCAACCCCCCGAAGGTCCGTCCGCGCCTTACCGAGGAGCTGGTGGGCTGGGCGGGCCGCCTCGGCGAGGCCGAATGACAACTGCGGCGCGGCGCAAGGCGATGAGAACGGTGTCCGCGCTGACGCCAAACCTCTCGGCCAGCTTCACCGACGACCAACCGGCGTCGTAGAGCCGGGCAGCTTCGGCGGTCTGCTCCGTGTCGAGACCGCTTCGACGGAGCGGCACCCCGGCCCTCCGAAGGTGGGCGGACACCGTCAGCCGGTTGATGCCGAATTCAACAGCAAGGTCCTTCATGGTCTTGCCCGCTTCGTAGCCGGCGATCAGCGCGTCGATCTGGGCGGCCTTCAATGGTCGTGAGGTTCGCGGATGTCGTCGCGGAACCTGGTCCGATGGCCGGGTCTTCTGTGGTGAGGCGTCCTGCGGGGTCCCGATGTCCTGGTCAGCCAGGGCCTCAAGGGCTGGTCGAGGGTTCGAAAGCTGTCCCGTTAGGTCCACCAACCAAACCGGTAAAGTTGCAGGTCAACGGCGATGTAGCCGGTCCTGGATGTTGTCCACAACAACCATCCAGAACCGGTAGGCGTCCAGTGCTAAGGGCACGTGGCGGGCACGGATCTGACGGCGTGAGGTTGGTGCCGGATGGCCGTCGTGGGCAGGCCTTCTTCATCCGTCGTACCGACGACGACCCGATGGTGTTTCGCCGGACTCGAACCTGCGACAACCACTCCAAGGTGAGATATGACCGTCTAACGCGGTCTACGCGGAGACTCCGTCGGGCAGTCAGGGCGTGCACTCCAGCGCACTGAGGCGCACCGATTCGGCTGTCGTGACCGGTGGCGCGTGCCTACACCAGGCCGAGAGTCGCGACGCCAGAGCGCCGGTTCCGAGTGCGGCTCTCCGTGTCGAGGCCGACGTAATGGTCCGCCAGCGCCTGGGAGCTTCGCCTGGCTCAACTCGAGGGCGCCATGCCGACAGACCTGGCAGCGCTCCTCGCGTCCTCGATCGGGGGCTTGCCCGTTGGACATCTCGTCGTCGATCACGACGCACCCGCAGAGCCCGCCGTACCGGACCGGGCTCGCTGATAGCGCTACGTCACGGCACCCGGCGCGACCCACGCACAATGCCCGAACCGAGCTCACAGCGCCGGCCTAATGACAAGGACAGAGTGCCGTAGCGCCTAGCGGCAGATCGGTGCTAACGGTGGGGCGTCCCCGATCGGGCACATCCAGGGACGCTGCTCCCTCTTCGGGCAGGGGTTACAGCCGCGCCTCGGCATCCTGCTTGAGCGCGGCCAGCGTCTCCGGCATGCCCGGCACTGCCAGTTGCTTCATCATGTCGAGCACCTGCGTCGCGCTGTCCTCATCGACGCCGAGGCCCTCGGGATACGCCGGCATTACCTCCCACGACTGGGTCACCTCGGTACGGGCACGGTCCAAGGCCCGGAATCGGAAGCCCCAGCGGACCATCTCAACTCGGCCCTCGAGACCGTGGTTGATGAAGGTGAACTCGCGCCCGCGGTCGGCGACCACCACGCGGCAGCGGGTTTCCCAGGTCGAGTCGCCAATCGCGTTGGTGCCGGTGAACCACTCGCCGTCATCGTCATAGGACCCGCCGGTGCACACGGGACTCCAGCGGCCCATCTGCGACACGTCCGCGACCAGGTCATAGAGATCCTCGGCCGGGCACTCGATGACGATCGACGCTTCGTTGCGGTAGCGGCTCGTGTCCATGACGATCGACGGTACGGGATCATAGGAACGGGCCGCGAGTCGGAACCGAGCGAACGCCGCCTGGCAAGCGGGCAGTCCAGAACGACGGTGCACGAGATCGGCAGCTAGGTGCGCCCGGCCATCCGACACGTTGATCAGCATCGAAACGCGGACATGAAGCCACGACACTTCGTCGCCCATCTCGCGGCTGTCGTGACGGCGGCCGCGGCCATCGGAATGTTCCTGGGGCCGGCCAGCGCCGATGCGTCCGACCACGACGACCCGGATGGCACGGTCAACCGGGACTCGACGTCGACCATGGCCGCGGACATCGACGGCTGGGGCAACCGGGACCTCGACATCGGTGCCCTTAACGCGTCCGTGGCCGAGGAACTCGGCTACAGGCTGGACGGCTGGGCCACCCTAGACATGGATCTCAACCCGACTGACTTTTGGGCGGCCATGGCCTTCGGGATCGGCGACCGGCTGGACGGCTGGGCTACCCGGGACCAGGACATCGGCGCACTTAGCTCCACCGACGGGATTGGCGGCATTCTGGACGGCTGGGGCAACCGGGACATGGATATCGGGACGTTCTAACTGCGACCCTGGAATCGGCCGGCGGATGCGTGTCCGTGGGGCGAGCCGGGTGCCCAACACTCCGCGGATGATCGCGGCTGTCGGACGGCGACCCGCCCACCGGCCTCCACGACAATGCCGAGCGACAGTTCTGGCGCTATTCCGGCTTCGGTGGCAGGTACTGGAGCAGTTCCCGCAACAGCCCGACCAACGAGGCGCTGGCCTCTGGCACGTCGCTGAGCAATCCCTCCAACTGACCAGCCGAGTCAGCCGCTAGCCACGGATCATCCGAGAGATGTTCGAGCACGCCCTCGGCGAGCGACAAAGCCAGTCGGCTGTCTGACAACCACGATTGCAGCTCAACCGTCGCACGCTCGATCAGCGCCGGGGAACGAGAACCACCCATGACGAGAGCGTGGCACGTCAACCGATACCGAGCGGCAGTTAGCATCTCGTAGGGAGACGGCGCGGGAGCCGTCTCCTCTTGTGCTACCGCAGGGGACGGAATGCGGCCCGTATCTCGCTCGTGAAGAGTTCGGGCTCTTCCCAGGCGGCGAAGTGGCCGCCCTTGTCGACCTCATTGAAGTAGATGAGGTTCGGATATGCCTGCTCTGTCCAACTCCGGGGCGCCTGATATTGCTCGCCGGGAAAGACGCTAACAGCCACTGGGATGGAGACGCCCTTGGCGTTGAAGAAGCCTCCCTTGTATTCCCAATAGAGACGAGACGCTGAGACCCCTGTGTTCGTCAGCCAATAGAGCGTGATGTTGTCGAGGACTTCGTCACGCGTGAGTTCGCCCGTGGCGCTCGTGGTCCGGTCCAGAGCAGACACGACCGCCGCGGCCGGCTGGCCGTCAGCGTCATTGTGGTCGAGAAGCCAGGCGGCCAGGCCGACGGGTGAATCGGCGATGCCATACAGAGTTTGCGGGCGCGATGCCATGAATCTGGCGTAGTCGACTTGCTTGAACGTTCTGATCAGCTGCTCATAGGCGCGTCGTTCCTCAGCCGAGAGACCGGCTGGCGGCGGGTCGCCGGCCTGGGACGCCTTGTCGACGTCGGCGGGAACGGTCGCCGGCATGTTGGTGTGGATCGCGAGCAATCCCCCAGGTGCCTGCAACCCCATCTGGTCGACGACGAAAGCACCCCAGTCGCCGCCTTGGGCGACGTAGCGGGTGTAGCCGAGGCGCGTCATCAGTTCTGCCCAGGCTCGGCCCATCCGCTCGGGGCCCCAGCCGGTGCCCGTCGGCTTGCCCGAGAATCCGTAGCCCGGCATCGACGGAATCACCACGTGGAAGGCGTCCGCTGCACTCGCACCATGTGCCGCTGGGTTGGTAAGCGGATCGATGATCTTCAGTTGCTCGATGATCGAGCCGGGCCATCCGTGGTTGACGATGAGCGGCAGCGCGTCGTCATTTCCGAACGGACGTGAATGAAGTGGATGTCGACCCCATCGATTGCGGTGGTGAACTGCGGGAGGGCGTTGAGGTTCGTCTCGCACTTGCGCCAGTCGTAGTCCATCATCCAATAACGGGCGAGTTTCTGGATCATTGCCAGGGGCACGCCCTGGGACTGATCTGCGACGGTCTCCTTCTCGGGCCAGTTCGTGGCGGCGATACGTCGGCGGAGGTCATCCAGGGCCTCATCCGGAATGTCGACGCGGTACGGACGGATCTCCATGGCGGTTTCGACGTTGCTAGTCATGACAACCTCCGTCAACGCAGAGGGAGCTGCGTCCAGCTCGTACCTCGGTCGTGAAGAGGCCCAGTGCCCTGCAACCGTCGCGCAGATCGCGTCGCGTACGCCACCCTCCGTCGAACACCCTGGTCCACCCAGAGGTGCCAACCTGCTAGGGCGCTCCTAATGCCCGCTGGCCTCAGGGGATCAACGCATCGCTCGGTCGAGTGCTTGTGATGGTGTCTTCCAGGCGAGTGTTTGTCGAGGGCGTCCGTTGAGCTGGTCGGCGATGTTGTCGAGCTCGGTCTGGGTGCGGTCGCCGAGGCGGGTGTTGCGAGGGAGGTATTGGCGTAGCAGTCCGTTGGTGTTCTCGTTGCTGCCGCGTTGCCAGGGGCTGCGGGGGTCACAGAAGTAGACGGGTACGCCGCTGGCGACGGTGAACACGGCGTGCTGTGCCATCTCGCGGCCCTGGTCCCAGGTGAGCGAGCGCCGTAGCTGGTTGGGGAGCTCGGTGATCTTGGCTGCGAGCGCGGCGGCGACAACGTCGGCTCGGTGGGTTTGGGGGAGCCCGACGAGCATCACGAATCGGCTGTGGCGCTCGACCAGCGTGGCGATCACGCCGGGGCCTTGGCCGTAGAGGAGGTCGCCTTCCCAGTGGCCCGGCACCGCCCGGTCGGCGGCCTCGGCGGGTCGTTCACGGATGTTGACCATCGCCGGGATGTGGCTTTGGCCGTTGGGTGGTGCCTTGCCTCCGGGGCGCCGGATACTGCGTTTCATCCGCAGGTAGCGGGTCAGCTCTTTGCGCAGCGCACCCCGGGATTGCACGAATAGCGACAGGTAGATCGTTTCGTGCGACACCCGCATCTCCGCGTCGTCGGGGAACTCCAAGACCAGCCAACTCGCGATCTGCTGCGGCGACCAGCGCAGCTCGAGCTTGGCTTCCACAACCGCCCGCAGCCGCGGACACCGGGTGAGCTTGGCGACCTTGGGGCGACGCATGTTGCGAACCGCTGCCCGATCCGCCCGGCACGCCCGATAGCTGGCCGGTCCACCGTTGCGAGCAACCTCGCGTGACACCGTGGACGGTGCCCGGCCCAACCCGCGGGCGATCACCCGGAGCGACTCGCCCGCCGCCAGACCCCGGGAGATTTCCTCGCGTTCAGCCAGCGAAAGCCGCAGCGGCGAGCGGTTCGGCTCCGGCGCCGGCGGACGCCGGAGCCGTTTCACCGCCCGATGGATCGCATACCGCGATCTCGGCACCTCCTGACGCAGCCGCCAGAACGGCGCGTCTTCAGCCAGCAGCTCTTCGATCCGTTCCAGCTCCAAAGCCGACAACTGCTCCACATGCCCTCCCCGACCTGACCATCTCGATCGAGGCGCATGTTGCGTTCACCAACTGAGCCCAGCCCCGATCCGGCGCTCACCGACCTGCTTGCTCTAACCCGTGGTTAATAGGTTTGTCGAGCACCACGGCTCGAGCTCGCCGACCTCCTTCGAGGGTCAACACGCCGTCGTGGGCTAGCGTTCCGGAATGACCCCTGAGCGTCGCGAGGTCGCCTACGAGGTTGGCTAGACGACCTTGGTGACGACCCAGCGGTGCTTGCCGATCTTGCGGTCGCGGACGAATCCAAGCTTCTCGTAGGTCGACAGGGCGCCATTGAAGAGGAAGCCTGCAGGAACCGAACCCGCGGCTTCGGGATAGCCCTCTACCTTTCCGCCGCCGAGACGCGCGATCAGATCGAGCGCCCCATCGAGCGCCGCCGTGGCGACGCCCTGGCGCCGGTGCCCCTTGCCGACGAAGTTGCAGGCGATCCGCCAGTCCGGCAAGGTCGTGAGGCTCTTCTCATAGGCAGCCCGGTTCTTGATCTTCGGCACCTCGTCCGGCGCACCGAACTGGCACCAACCCACACAGTCGTCGCCATCGAACACCAGGGCCGCATGCGCCCTCCCTGCCCGCACCCGTGCGAGCTTGCGTTCCCGGTTCAGCGCCGGCTCGCGGGTGTCATCCGGATGAAAGCCCATGCACCAGCAACCCCCGAAGACGCCGTTATTCGCCTCGACCAGTGCGGCGAACGCATCCCAACTCGACTCGTCGAGAGCCTTGATCGTGTAGCCCGACCCCACGTCAACTCAACCTAGCCGCCAGGCCGCATGGCACTCGGCTGCGCCAGCAGGCGCGAGTGCTACCTGAGCAATTCGGCAGTTATGGTCGGTCGACCATGGTGGGGTGACGCGGTTGATAGAGGCCGAGTTCGCCGCCTCCCGGGAGTCGGATCTTGGTGACCGCCCCCCACCGCGCTTCCTCGACGTTGGAGCACGCGACACCTTGCGCAGTCAGCCTCTGCATCTCGGCGTCGAGATCACGGCACATGAGGTACAGCTCAGACCCGTGCGACTCGGCGGGATGGACCGCGACCTCGGCCGGAGGCAGGCCGAAGATCAACCAACCTCCGCCTGCATCCGTGAAATCGAAGCCAAACACCTCGCTGAGAAAGGCGCGATCGGCGTCGGCATCGCTGCTGTACAGGACGACGTGTGCACCGAAGATCACGCACGCATACTGCCCGCTGTGAGCGGCCGTCGCCCAGCGGCGGGAGGCACTGAACGCCACGGCGCGGATCCGCAGCTATGGCGCGGTGAGCTGATCCCTGGGGTGTTGGCTAATGCCAGGACGGCACCGGTGGACAGCGGGCGGTGGCGCCCACATGTTGGGCCGGGTTCTCACTCGATCGCCGAACTCTGTGCCTTGGATCGGTGTCGCATCAGAAGCGCAGTTGCACCGCTGGCGACCACGGCCACAGCCGCGCCGCTGCTCCACCAGTGCTGCGGAAGCTCGGTCAGGCCGGCTCCGAGGTCGTTCACCGTGTAGCCGAGCAATATGAGCGACACCGCGAGTGAAACGCAAGCAATCGCGTATAGCGGGCGACTCATGGAAGCCTCCAGGTGCTGGCGGGCGCCGAGGAACAACACATCGATCGTGTCGGCGACGGGGCGAGACGAGCGGTCCAGGAGCACGACCAGTTCCCGGCCGTAGCGGTGACGGGTGTGCGCCGGCAGCATCCGGACAGCGAGGCGCGTAAGCCGGCGGGTCATGTGAACGCGGCTCCGGCGCGGCCGAGCACGGCCGTCATGGTGCCGAGCTCGTTTTGGAGGGCCTGCCGGCCCGCCGGCGTCATCTCGTACGGGCGTCGGCGATCCTCACCGGGTAGTGCCCGGATCAGACCATCACGCTCGAGGGAGCTGATTGCGCCGTACAGGGTGCCTGGACCCAGCCGGAGGTGGGCGAAGCTCTCGATGTCCCGCTGGATCGCATAGCCATGCTTTGGACCGTCGGTGAGACTGACGAGTACGAGCAGGCGTCGGTTCGCCACGCCATCAACTTAGTACGCCTGACGTAGTAGCGGCGAGTCGAGTCACACTTCCCGCGCCAGGTCGGAGCGTCCCCCAACGCCGGCTCGACGGCCGTGCGCTGCGGCGCACGGAATGCCCGGTGTGGCGCGATCTCGCTGGCCACCGATCGGCCACCACGCCGGTCGGCAGATATGGCGCGGTCATGCGTCCCTGATCGAATCCTCGTTGGGTCAAGGGGTTCGTTCGAGGGGTGGTCGGGCGCGTTGAAGCAGACCCGCGTCGGCGGGCCTACGGTTGCTGGCGGGTCCGGGAGTGGCTTGGTCCGAAGAGCCGGTGTTCAGGATGTGAGCCGGTCACGCTGGACGACAGAGACGTTCCTGGGTGCCCTCCCGGGTCCGCTCATGGGGTGGTGCGGTCGGCGTCGCTGAGCAGCTGCCGGTAGACGGCGTTGCTGATCTGGCGTTTGAGCGAGCGCAGGGCTTCTTTCTTGGTCTTGCCCTCGGTGACCTTGCGGTCGAAGTAGGCGCGACCGTCGGAGTGGGGCTGGCGGATCTGGCACACCGCCGCGAGATGCAGGGCGTGGTTCAACCGTCGGTTGCCGCGCTGGGAGAGTCGGTGCACGACACGGCCGCCTGAGGAGCGCTCGACCGGTGCCGTGCCGTTATAGGCCGCGAACTGGTCGCGACTGGTGAAGCGGCCGACGTCGCCGGTGAAACCGATGAGGTAGCAGGCGATGATCGGGCCGACTCCGAACAGGTCGGTGAGAGTGGTCCCTGACGCCTTGACCGCCACGCGGATCCGGCGGTGGGACCCCTTGAGCTGGGCGTCGAGGCGCTGCACATCGGCGAGCAGCTCGACGGCCAGGTCGTGGCGGGCCTGCTCGACCGGGGTGGCGGGTTCGATGCGATCGAGGAATGCGACCGCGTCAGACGCGTAGAGCTCCTTGGCGATCCCGCCCGGCGCCAGCTCCATCACCGCGCTGTGAAGACGGCACACGACCCGGGTCCGGTGGTTGCCGATGTCGATGTTGCGCTTGGCCAGCAGGCGCAGCACCTCGGCGTGATCAGCAGGGCGAACCTTGCGCAGCGTGGGTGTGCGAAGCGCAGCGATCGCTACCGACAGGGCGTCGTTCGGATCGTTCTTGTCCGAGCGACCGGTGCCCAGCACCCGGATCCGTGAGGCCAGCGTGGCCGGCACATCGAGCACGACCTCGCCCGCATCGACGAGCTGTTGAGCGAGCAGGTAGCCAAGCCCGCCGGCGGACTCGATCGCCCATCTACGAGCCCCGAGTGGTTGGGCCCACGCCAACAGCTGAGGCACCTGCTTTCGGGTTGCCCGCACCCGGGTTCGGCCGAGTTCGCCTTCGTCGTGGCCTATCGCTACCGCGGTGTGGCTTGCCTTGTGCGGGTCGACACCGATGATCACCGTCATGAGCACCTCCGTGGTCTCACATGGGTTGGGACCGCGGGGGCACTCCGGCTTCAGATCGTCTGTGCACGTTCCTCTTTCGAGCCACACCGCGGTGAGGACCCTGACGGGCGGCTCTTCGTTCGCAAGCCAGCCGGCCACGCCGGCGGCAGGCACTTCGTGAGCCACCCCGACAGAGACCTCGAGACGCTACGAACCTGCCGCAACGCCTGCCCGAAGTCTCAAGCAGGCACATCGGGGACGGTCGAAGCGCGCGGGTGCGGCTTCGGGGACGCGTGTTCTGGGACACCCGCCGCCCTCGGCGGCTGCAACCCGATCCGTCGATCGGGCGCGCTCGCGGGGATGGCAGCGCTGGAGCGCTAGCTGCCGAGGCTCACCGCTCAGCCGGCGTCAGGTGGCGCCAACGGCGTGCCTCGACATGCGCCTTCTGGGCGCCGTTGGATAGGCACCTGCCACGTTCCGATCGACTCGGTCGCGCGTTGGCGATGAGTTCTCGACTCGCCGTCCGTCCAACCTCGTGTCGCCGTGGTAGCGAAGGCAGGAGCGGCTATCTGAAAAGAAGGGCAAGGACACGACCATGCCAGAACTCCTCGTCGACTTCATCACCTCTCTCGACGGCTACGCGTCGGCGGAGGGCTGGCCCGGCTTCTGGGGTCTCCAGGGGCCTGAGTACCTCGCCTGGCTGGGTGAACAACCCGAGGTCACGTACGTGATGGGAGCGAACACGTACGGGCTGATGTCGGGCTTCGCTGCCGGAGAGACTCCAGCGGGAACGGACGAGTTCACCGCCGACGAGGAGGCGTCCGTCGACGGACTCACGCGAGCGTCGAAGGTGGTGTTCTCCGCCTCTCTCGCGGAGCCGCTCACGTGGGCCAACTCCACTCTCGTGCGCGATGACGCGGTCGAAGCGGTCCGGGCGATGAAGGAGGGCGGCTCGGGCCTCATGAGCACGATCGGCAGCATCAGCCTGTGCCGGTCGCTGCTGCGAGCCGGACTCGTTGATCGCTTCCGGGTCGTGATGTTCCCGGTGATCACCGGCGCCACGGGAGCAGAACGCATCTACGACGGCTACCCGGACGTCGCCCTCGAGATGATCGACAACCGCACCTTCGACGGCCGCATCCAGCTGGTCGAGTACCGGCCCCGCGTCCTCGAGCACCCACCGCTCGACCCGACCGCATGATGTCGGCAGGACCCAGCTGCAAGTGAGAGGACGGCTCTGATGCCGAAGGTGATCGCTGACATCTCGCACGGCCATCCCCAGCCGGTTACATCTGGCCGTGGCGAACCGGACCGGCTGGTTCGTAGGTGCCGAGGACGATGCCGAGATCGGTCATGGTGAGGTCGACAGGGCGCATCGTCGCCGGGAGGAGGCCGTCGTTGAACAGGCGACGACCGGAGCCGAGCACCAGCGGAAACGTCATCAAGCGGAAGCGGTCGACGAGCTCGTGCTGCAACAGCGTCTGGAGCAGCTTGCTGCTTCCCCAGATCTGCAGCTCGTCGCCGGGTTCGTCCTTCAGCGCCTGCACCGCCGCGACGACGTCGCCGGTCACGAGGCGAGCAGTGTCAGGGTGCTCGCCGCGCCACATGGCATCGGCCTCGCTGAGCGAGTTGGACACGACGTACTTCGGCAGCGAGTTGATCGCCGTGGCAATGGGGTTGGCGGGGTCGGTCTGATCAGGCCAGTAGCCGCGGAAGATGTCGAATGTCCTGCGACCGAACAGGAACGCGCTGGCGCGGCTGTTGAGCTGGTTGACGAACTCGCCGACGGCTGGGTCGGGGAACGGGGCCTGCCAGCCGCCGTGGGTGAAGGCGTCGCTGGGATCTTCCTCAGGTCCCCCGGGGGCCTGCATCACGCCGTCGAGGGTCAGGAACGTCTGAACGGTGAGCTTCATGTCAATGCAGACGGAGCGGCGCGCTGATTCTGAGCGCGTCTCACGCCGAGTCGCATGCGGCTTCCTACTGGAGGGGGTGGGAGAGGATCGCGCCTGCGGCGATCGCTGTCATCAGACGCCGAGTCGAGCGGGGACCTGTCCGCGTGCCGTAGTGACTCGGTCCAAAGCGTCGTCTTGTCGGGAGTGGTCGCCTGAGATTTCTCAGATGAGGTTGCGCTAGCGGAGGTACACGACGCCGTTGGTGAACCGGCGTTCGTCCACCAGCTCGAGCTCGGCGCGCGCGTCCGTCGGGAGCGCCGGCTTGCCTCCACCGACGACTACGGGACGGATCAACAGTTGACACTCATCGACCAGCCCGCCCTTGAACGCGTCCGCCGCGAGGTTCGCGCCGCCGACGGTCAGATCACGGGTGGCCGACCGTTTCATGTCACGGACCGAGTCCGGGTCGAAGCTGCGCTCGAGCCGAGTCCTGGCTGTCGACGCAGCCTGCAGCGTCGTGGAGTACACGACCTTGTTCGCCGCCTGCCAGACCTTCGCGAAGTCGGCCATCGGCTCCGACTGCGCGGCCAGGGTGGCGTCGGTCTCCCAGACGGCCATCGTCTCGTACATTCGCCGCCCGTAGAGGTAGGTGCCGACAGAGCGCACGAGATCGGTGATGAACGCGAAGACCTCCTCGTCGGGAGTGTCGTGGACCGCCGACGACCTGCGGCGGTTGGCCGCTCCGTCGCCCCCGCCCCCGGTGTCATGACGGCCTGCTGGCGTGGTATGTCTCGCCCCGAGAGACACCGAGGAGCGCTGCCATGCCGAAAGCACCCAAGCCCGAGTCGGCCCGGAGGCCGCCGGTGCCGTCGGAGAGCCACGCCGACATCGACGATTGGATCCGCCGAGTGATGCCGGATCTTCACCCCATCATCAAGCGACTGGACGAACTCATCCGCAAGACGATCCCTGGGCTTCAGTTCGCGGTCAAGTGGAAGAAGGCGTACTACGGGTTGCCAGAACTGGGGTGGATCATCGAGATGGTCGCCTACGACGTCTCAGTGAACGTCGTCTTTCTCGGCGGCGCGGACTTCGACTCTCCGCCGCCGCTCGGAACCACCGGACGGAGCCGCTACGTCAAGGTGAAGACAGTGGAGGAAGCACAGGCACCGGAGATGCACAAGTGGATTGAGCAAGCGCCGCGCCAGCCAGGTTGGAAGTAGAGCCCACCTCGTTTCGATGGTGCGGCCCTGGCCGGCATCTGAACACCGCCGGCACCCAGACGCCTATGCGTACGAGTTTGGCCGAGTAATGGGCGCGGTTCGGACCCGCGAACATTAGACCGACAAATACGAGACGTTGCCAGCGAGTCGCGGCCTCCCTTGGAGCAGTGGTCAACTCGGCCAGCGCCACAGGCGCTGCACACCGGCGCTGCGCTGGGAGCTCACCGTCCGCTGTCGCCGAACGGCAGCGCCCCGAGCGGCCAGGCCGCCGGCAGCACCCACTCGAGCGCCCCGAGGGAGTCGCGCTCGCCTGGCACGTCGACCGCGGCGAGGTCGCGGTGGGCGGCCTCGCTCGGCGCTTCCAGCTCGCACAGGGTCGTCGAGGGCGCTGAGCTCGGTGAGCAGGTCGACGATGGTGCTGGTTGGGGTCATGTCACCCATGGCTCGGAGTGTCACAGGTGCAGCTGCCAACGTTGTAGAGGAATGTTTCGCCGGCGTGGCTAGCGCCACGGGGCCTGGCGCTAGCCGCTGTGCGAGCCGCTGAGTCACGTCTTGGGTATGTGTTCCGGAGTCACCCACGCGACGTCGTCGGCCGCGAGCCACGGCACGACCGCAACGGCACGGGGCGTCACTCCGGCGAAGGCCATGACGTCCCGATGGAGGTGGGACTGGTCGACGTAGCCGCTCTCGGCCGCCACCCGGGCGGCGCTGTGACCGGAGCCGAGGCGGTCGGCGGCGTGGTCGAAACGGACCAGCTGCGCCGCGCGCTTGGGGGTGAGGCCGACCTGGGACCGGAACCGGGACCACAGGCGCTTGCGGCCCGACCTGATCTTGGCTGCCAGCCGGTCGACCCGAACCCGCCCACACCGGGTGGTCACCAGCTGCCCCAGGCCAAGGTGACCTCCGGGGCGACCGCCCGGCCTGCCTCGGCTCGTCGTGCCAGCGCGGCCTCCGCGATCGCGAACCGGTCGTCACAGGGAGCGGTCCTACGCCGGGGGGACGTTCTGGTTGAGCCGGAACAGGTTGTCGGGGTCCCAGCGGCGCTTGACCTGGACCAGGCGGTCCCAGGTGGTGCCGGGGTAGGCCTGGCGGACCCGCTCGGGCCCCTCGTCGCCCAGGAAGTTGACGTAGGCGCCGTCGTCGCCCTGGCGGAGGGCGGCGGCCAGGCCGTCGACCCAGGCCTGGCGCCGGTCGCGGTCGGCGGGGCCGTCGTAGAACGCGGTCACGTTGGCCATGATCCGGCGGTGCCGGTGGGCGAACGCGGTCGCCTGCACCGGGACCCGGGCCATGGCCCCGCCCAGCACCCGCAGCTCGATCGCCCGCATCGGTCCGTCGGACGCCTGCAGGTGGTCCAGGATCGTGTCGGCCGCCGTGCGGTCCACGGTGTCGACGAACGTGGTGTGGGCGACCGCGGTCGGGTGGTGCCCCTCATCCTCGGGCGGGAACATTCCCGAGTACGGCATGGGCCGGAGCAGGTCGGCGATCGGCTCGGCCAGGTTCCGGAAGGGGGCCAGCGCCCGCTCGCCGGCCTCGGCCACCCCGGCGTAGCACAGCCTGGCGATGACCACCGGCTGGCCGTGCCGGTCGGCGGGGATGAAGGGCAGCGGCGGGGCCGGCATGACATTGGCGATCGTCGACAGCTCCTCGGGCGCGGCCTCGGCCGCGGCCACGAAGTCAGCGATCACCTGGGCGGTGGCCGGCAGCAGCAGCATTCCCCCGACGATCGAGGGCAGCTCGTGCAGCCGGAACCGAAGGCGGGTCGCGACCCCGAAGTTGCCGCCGCCGCCACGGACGGCCCAGAGCAGGTCGGGATGGGTCTCGGCGTCGACGTGGAGGACCCGGCCGTCGGCGGTGACCAGCTCGGCCGCGAGCAGGTTGTCGATGGTCAGGCCGTGCTTGCGCACGAGGTAGCCGACCCCGCCGCCCAGGGTGATCCCGCCGATGCCGACCGAGGCGGTGTCGCCGAACCCGGTGGCCAGCCCGTGGGCGCCCACGGCGGCGGTGTAGGCCCCGGCGGTCAGGCCGGTCTGGGCCCAGGCCGTGCGGCCCAGGGGGTCGACGTCGATGCCGGTCAGGTCGGACAGGTCGAGCACGATCCCGCCGTCGGACAGGCTGTGCCCGGCCATGCTGTGGCCGCCGCCGCGGACGGCCAGCTCCAGCCCGCGGTCGCGGGCCAGGTCGACGACCCGGGCGACCTGGGCGGCGTCGGCGGGACGGACGATGGCGGCCGGGCGCCGGTCGAACCCGCCCCAGAAGATCCTCCGGGCCCCGTCGTAGCTGGCGTCGCCGGGTGTGATGACTTGGCCGTGGACGCCCTCGTGCAGCCGGGGGAGCTCGATGGTGCTGCTCAATGTCATGTCATCCATGGCCCGCAGTGTCACGAGCGCAGCGCCAGGCGTCTTGGAGGAATGTTCCCGCTCGTGCCTAACGCCACCGGTGCCGTGGCGACGGTGGCGCTGTCCGCTAGGTCACGCCCCGGGTCCGTAGTCGGGCGCGGCCCAGGCGACGTCGTCGACCGCCAGCCACGGTGCGGCCGCGACGGCACCGGGTGTCAGCCCAGCAAAGGCCATGGCGTCTCGATTGAGGTGGGACTGGTCGACGTAGCCGCTCTCGGCGGCCACCAGCGCGGCGCTGTCACCAGCGGCGAGGCGATGGGCGGCGTGGTCGAAGCGGACCAGCTGCGCGGCGCGCTTGGGAGTGAGGCCGATCTGGGATCGGAACCGCCACCACAGGCGCTTGCGGCTCCATCCGACCTGGGCTGCCAGCTCGTCGACCCGAACCTGGCCCCGGCTGCGCACCATCTGTTCCCAGACGCAGGCGACCTCGGGGTCGACCCTCCAGCCCGCTTCGAGCCGGCGGGCGAGCGCGGTCTCGGCGATCGTGAACCGGTCGTCCCATGACGCGGCCGCGCGCAACTGCTCCTGGATTCGGGTGGCGTCGTGGCCCCAGAGGTCGTCGAGGGTGACCACCGTTCCGCCCAGCTCCGGGGAGGCACCCAGCACGGCGTGCGCCACGACCGGCGACAGCCGCATCTGCAGGCACTCGATGTCGCGGCCATGCGTTCGGATGCTGCCGGGCGTCAGGCCGATGACGACGCAGCCGCGTTGCTGCCGACCGGTGGCGTCGTCGACAACGAGCGGCTGATCGCCGAGGTCGACGGCCACCGTGACAGCCGGATACGGGACCATCTGGAGGTCGAGGGGTTCCGTGGCTCGATCGTGGAATCCGGCCATGCTGAGCCCCGGCAGGCGGCCGGGCCGCGACGGCATCGCGATGTCCCACCTCGCCGCTGCCTCACGAGCCGGCTCGGCCGATCGCACGTCTCCAGGCTACGAGCCGCTCCCGCGGTAGCGCGTCGACGCGACATTCCTCCAAGACGCAGCCCCGGAAAGACGAAGACGCTGACAGCCGAGCACCCGGACCAAGAAGGAGAGCTCGTGATGCGCTACCCGATCGACCCGTTCACGCCGGCCGTCGAGCTCGCCGCGGCCCCAGCGATCGAGGCGTGCGGCCTGGTCAAGGTCTATGGCGAGACCCGGGCGCTGGACGGGGTCGACCTCACGGTCCGGCGCGGCCAAGTGTTCGGGTTCCTCGGTCCCAACGGGGCGGGCAAGACCACCACCATCCGCATCCTGGCTACCTTGACCCGGCCGGACGGCGGCACCGCTCGTGTCCTCGGGTCCGACGTGATGAGCGAGGCGAATGCGATCAGGGCCCGGGTGGCCGTGACCGGCCAGTTCGCCTCCCTCGATGACGACCTGACCGGGTACGAGAACCTGGTCGTCATCGGCCGCCTGCGCGGCCTGTCCCGCGCCGCCAGCAGACAGCGAGCCGACGAGCTGCTCGCCGCCTTCGATCTGACAGGCTCGGCGGGCCGTCCGGTGAGTGGCTACTCGGGCGGGATGCGCCGCCGGCTGGACATCGGGGCCAGCCTGATCGTGACCCCCGATCTGCTGTTCCTCGATGAGCCCACCACGGGCATGGACCCCCGCAGCCAGATCCAGGTGTGGGAGCTCGTCCGCCAGACCGCCGCGGCCGGTACCACGGTGCTGCTCACAACCCAGTACCTAGAGGAAGCCGACCAGCTCGCCGAGCAGATCGCGGTCATCGAACACGGCCGGATCGTGGGCGAGGGGACTAGCGCCCAGCTCAAGGCCCGGGTCGGCTCGGGGACCCTGCACGTCCGGCTCCTCGATGGCGAGCAGCGATCCCAGGGCCAGGCGGTCCTGGCCGGCGCCCTGGAGAGCCCGGTTCAATTCGGCCCCGACCCCCTCACCCTGTCCGTGCCGTTTACCGCCCCGGCCGACCCGGCCGACACGGGCCGTCTGGTGGGGCACGCCATGACCCGGCTCTCCGAAGCCCGGGTGGCGGTCGCCGAAGTCACTCTCGGCCAGCCCAGCCTGCACGAGGCGTTCCTCGCCCTCACCGGCCACCCAGCCAGCCCAGCCGCCACCGACCACCAGGCCACGAACCCATGAGCACCGCGACCGCCACCACCAGCCGCGCCAGGCCGGAGGCCCACCGCCTCAACGGCCTGCTCGCCCCCAGCGGGCCGCCCCGCCGCGCCGGAGCGCTCGCCGCCTCGGCGACCTTCGGATGGCGAGCCCTGCTCAAGATCAAGCACGAACCCAAGCAACTCACAGACGTGATCGCCATCCCGGTCGTGTTCACCGTCCTGTTCACCTACATCTTCGGCGGCGCCATCGGCGGCACGCCTGGCCACTACCTCACCACCCTCCTGCCCGGCACGCTGGTCATGGGCATCACCGCCTGCACCATGTACGGCGGGGCCCGCCTCGCCCAGGACGTGACCACCGGGGTGTTCGACCGCTTCCGCTCCCTGCCCGTCTGGCGCGGCGCCCTCGTGCTCGGCGGCCTGCTCAGCGACGCCGGCCGCTACCTGCTCGCCGCCGCCATCGTGGTCACCCTCGGCATCATCATCGGCTACCGGCCCGACGGCGGCGCCCTGGGCGTGATCGCCGCCGTGGCCCTCGTCATCGCATTCGGGCTCGCCCTGTCCTGGGTGTTCGCCGCAATCGCCCTGCTCGTCCGCGACCCGGCCACCGTCATGAGCCTCGGCCTCGTCGTGACGATCCCGCCCACGTTCGCCAGCAACATCTTCGTCCAGCCCCGCACCATGCCCAGCTGGCTCCAGGCCTTCGTCAAGGTCAACCCCATCAGCCACCTCGCTGAGGCAGCCCGGGACCTGATGAACAACACCAGCGGGGCCGGCGGCCCCGCCGCCTGGTCCCTCATCGCCACCGCCGCCATCACCCTCGTATTCGCGCCAATCACCCTCCACCTCTACAGCAAGCAATGGTGACGAGCACAGGAGCCCGCTGAGACGACTCTCGGCCTTCGAGGCAACGAGCCGGGGTCTGCCCGACACGATGACAGGAGACAGCGAAATGACACAGCACATGCCCGGCGATCTGGGCGCTGACGACCGGTTCGTTCGTCTGGACGATGGTGACATGCACGTCGTGGAGGACGGCAGGCCGGGCACGCCCGCCGTGCTGTTGATCCACGGCTCCGCAGGTTCGACGGCCTGGTGGGACCCGGTGGTCCCGGCCCTGGCAGGCGCCTGCCGTGTTATCCGGGTCGACCTGCTCGGCCACGGGAGATCGTCCAGCCCGCCCGGCGACTACGGCATCCCCGCTCATGCCCGCCGGGTCGGCGCCGCGCTGGACCGGCTCGGCACGGGCCGGGTGACGGTGATCGGGCATTCCATGGGGTGCATGGTGGCCACGGCCCTGGCCGAACAGCGTCCCGACAAGGTCGCGGCACTGGCGCTCATCGACATGGCCCCGAGCCTGGACGCTGCGGCGCCCGAAAGCCTGCTCCTGCGGCTCCTGCTGACCCGGTTCCCCGGGCGGCTGCTGTGGCGCCTGCGGAGTGAGACAACCATCCGCAAGGCCATGCGCTCCGCCTTCACCCGCCCTGTGGAAATCCCCGGCGCCATCATCGAGGCCACGCTGGGGATGACCCACCGCGCCCTCGCGGGGACGGCCCGCGGATCACTGGCTTACATGGGGCAGCACAGCCTTCCCGACCGGCTAGCGGCGCTCGGCGTCCCGGTGCTGGTGATCTTCGGCACCGAGGACGCGTGGTATCTCTCCTCGTCGGCTGTCGACTACCGAGTCGTGCCCGACGCCCACGTCGAGCTGCTGCCCGGCGTGGGACACACCCCGATGATGGAAGACCCTCAGGCCACCGGCACATTGCTGCTGGAGTTCGCCGCAGCCGCTGGGCATCCCATCTGACAGCGCGCGTCCTCATGTGCGCCTCGACACCTTCGGGCTCCCACTGGTCCATCGGCGGGAAGGGACGGTACGGGTCCGGGCCGCCGCGATAGCGCTTGAGGAGCAGATACTTCGGTGTGCTTGCCTCCTTCGTTGTCGGCCGCGTCGCTCGAGGTCCGCACCTGAAGAGCGGAGCCATCGTGGATGACCAGACCGTTCCGGTTCGGGGTTCTTGCCCCGCTCAGGACTGACCTGCGGACGTGGCGGGACCAGGTGCGCCGCATCGCGGACAGCGGCTACTCGACGCTGCTGATGCCCGACTTCCCGCAGCTGCAGCCGGCGCCTGGCCCCACGCTGGCCCTCGCGGCGAGCCTTGCCGACCTGCGGGTGGGCACCTGGGTGTATGCGTCCCCGCTGCGCCCGGCTTGGAGCACTGCGTGGGAGGCGCACTCGCTGTCGGTGCTCACCGAGGGGCGCTTCGAGATGGGCGTCGGCACCGGCAGGCCAGGGATCGAGGATGAGCTACGCGCACGCGGCATGGCGAGGTAGCGCTTAAGGAAGCGGATGGCTTCGGCTTTGGACTTGCCTTCGGCGAGATGGCGCTGGAGGTCCCGTTGGTGGGCGGCGGCCCCTCAGATCCTGACCCCGCCTCGGCCGGCCGAGGCGCCGAGGCGCGGAGTTAACGGTCGGCGGTCGTCACCGAGCTGACGGCGCCGGGTGGTGGCGGGGCCTGCAGCCGAGTCCACGGGATCCGGGCGGCGAGGCGCTCGTGGACGCCGGCGATGAAGTTGGGGCAGGTGAGGATGTCGGGGGCGGGGCAGTCGAGGCCATGGTTCAGTGCTTCGCGGGCGACGCTGATCTCGAGAGCCTTGCGGTCCAGCTCCTCGAGCTTGGACGCCAGCAGGGCCCTGCGGGCCGGTCGGTCGGCGCTGGAGGAGCGGAGCTGACCGATCTCGGTGAGCGTGAAGCCAACGTCCCGCAGGAACAGGATGCTGCCGACCGTCTCGACGGCCGAGCGGCGGTAGTGCCGCCGTCCGGCGCGGCGCTCGGCGGGTTCCAGGAGGCCGAGCTCCTCGTAGTAACGGAGCGCCGAGGTCGCGATGCCCAACTGCGCGGCGAGCTCACCGATGGTCAAGAGGTCCGGCTCGGACTCACCCATTGACTTCAAGTGTACTTGAAGAGGTTGGCTGGCGCGATGAAACCCTCGGCTTCCGTCGATGCGTTGCTCATGCTGGGAGCGAGGCGCTCGACTCGCCTCCGTCGGCGTTTCGTCCGTCAGTTCCATCGTCCGTCCGGTCTGTTCGGCCGCGTCGTCGGCGGGGTCATGGCGACCCGTGGCTCCAACGTGCAGCGCAATCGCTGGGCCGTCGACCAGCTCGCCGTTCGCCCGACCGACCGGGTGCTGGAGATCGGCTTCGGCCCCGGCATCGCTATCGAGGCGCTGGTCGCCCGGGTGAGCGACGGCGCCGTCCACGGCATCGACCACTCGGAGGTGATGGTGCGGATGGCGGCCAGGCGCAACGCCCGGGCGCTCGCCGAGGGCCGGTTGCGGTTGACCCAAGCCAGCGTGGCCGACGTCGACGAGGCGCTGGCCCCCCTCGATCTGATCCTCGCCGTGAACAACCTGGGCATGTGGCCGGACCCACCCGCCGAGCTCAAGAACCTGGAGGGCCTGTTGGCGCCAGGGGGAAGGATCGCTATCGGGCAGCAGCCCCGAACGCCGGGCGCGGATGCCGAGACCGCTCGACGCGCCGGTGAGGAGGTCGCCGGCCTGCTCGCCGAGGTCGGGCTGGGCCGCATCGAGACCCGTCAGCTCGACCTCGACCCGCCGATGGTGCTCGTCGTCGGCACCCGCATGGGCTGACCCGGTGTGGACGGTCGTGCACACTCCCGCAACCTCGCGCGACACAAGCGTTTCAGGCCGCGGCCCGGCCTACGGGTGTGCCGTCGACACTGAGGGTGACCTGGATGTTGCCCCGGGTGGCGTTGGAGTACGGGCAGCGCTGGTCGGCGCGGGCCATTAGGTCCGCCGCCTCGGCGGCCGAGACGTGGGGCGCGTGTAGATCCAGGGCCACTTGCAGGCTGAAGCCGCCGTGTCCAGTCGGGCCGATGCCGACCCGGGCGTTGATCTGGGCGCCGCTGGCGTCGAGCTTGCGGCCCCGGGCCACTGCCAGCACCGCGGATTGGAAGCAGGCGCCATAGCCGACGGCGAACAGCTGCTCGGGGTTGGTGCCGGGGCCGCCCGCCCCGCCCATGTCCTCGGGGACCGACAGCTGGACGTCCAGGCGGCCGTCCGAGGTGCGGCCGTGGCCAGCCCGGCCGCCCTGAACGTCGGCCTCCGCGGTGTAGAGAACCTTGCTCAACCGGTCGACTGGCATCTGCTGTCCTTTGCGGTCTGCGCGGTACCCGGCGGGCGCGGGTCCCCTTGGGGTCGGTAGCCGCGCTCAGCGCCGGTGCTCGCGTAGGTACGAGCTGGGAGTCCGTGTGCCTTCGGTCAGGGAGCGCGCGGCTGAGGAGCCCGGGTACAACGGCCACGCCGGACTAGCAGGAGGGGTGACGGCGATCGGCAGTCCGTGAAAGGACGAGTGCCGGGTCGTGCTTGCCGGTCGAGCCCGCGCTGCCGGAGAGGGGGAGACCCGGCAACGCGAGCTCGACGACCGCAGCACAGGCATGGCTTGCGTGTGAACGACTATGGGCGACGTAGCTGGGCCGGACTTCCCACGATCGCGTAGTCCGACCGGCGCCCACACCGTCAGTGGGGGTCGCGCCTCGTCATGCCGTCCTTTCGCCCCCTGGCCGAAGCCACGGCACCTGGCTGTGACGAGGAGGGGCCTCGGTCTCACGTGTCCCTTCTTCGCCGGGTGATCGCGTTCGGTCGCGGCTCGCCTGGATGAGCCCGGCCATGGCCGCGAGCCCTGTGGCCAGGAGGACCACCGCTGCAAGCTCGGAGATCACGGCGAGGACGATCGCCGTGCGAAAGCCCCCCTCGCTCCAGCCGAACAACCCTCCCGTGCGCCCATAGCTCACGATGAGGCTGGCGAGCGCGAGCACCGATATGACGACACCCGCCAACGCAGCCAACTGACGCGTCGGCCGGAAGGCAAGGGCACCAATCGCCGCGATGCACGCGGCCGCGTTGGCGATGAAAAGCGGGCCGATCCAGCGGACGCCATGGACGAGCGAGGCGTACTGCTGTATGTGGACCGCCGCCTCGCCCGCCAGGGCAACCGCGCCGAGCACCAACGCGGTCTCGGCGACAGCCGTCGTGACGGTCGTGCTGCCCTGCCACGGCCGTGTCCGGGCATCAGTAGGCACTACCGCCTCCCGAGCTACTCGAGTTGGATCCCGTGCCGGTGACCTGGTCCCCGGCCGGAGAGACCACGTACCAGTTGGCGCCGAACGCGTTCAGTCCCTCGCCCGCCGTGTCGCCGGCCTTCTGGTCGCCCGAGAAGCGATAGACCGGGTGGCCGTTGTACGTGACCTGTGTTTTCCCGTCGGACCGGGTCGTCGTTCCGACCAGCGACGTCTCGGCGCCGCTCCCCGCCGTCGGCTTGCCGCTCACGGTCAGCGGCGGCCAGGCGGAGGCGCACGCGTCGTTGCACTCGCTCGTCTTCCCGGTGTCCTTCAGGAAGAGATAGAGGGTCTGGTCCTTCCCGTCGGCCAGGATGCTCCCGAGGTCGGTCTTGTTGACGACAACCGTCGCCGACTGTGCACTACTGCCCTCGGAGCTCGTGGTCGTACTCCCGCTGCTACTGCTGCTGTCGTCGTCACCGCCACAGGCGCTGAGTGCCAAGGCAGCGATTACCGCCCCGCCCGAGACGTACGTGAAGATCGATCGCCTGCGAAACATCCTTGCTCCTTTGATTGGCTGACTGAGCACGGCGCGGGCGTCGCTGCCGACGAATGCTTCGTCGCCGGGGGGATCGGACACCTGAGCGCCAGTGTGCAAATGGATCGCCCATGGGAGCGTGTCAGGGTCGGCGCCGCGCGACTTCACGTATCCGAGTAGTCACGCTCGCTTCCCGAGGGGTCGGCGGTCCTTCCTCGGCTTACGCCGCTGCCCGGAGCACTTGTAGTGCCTGGTCGAGGGTGTTGACGCCGCGTATGGGCAGGCTTGACGTGTCCTCGGCCTGGGTCATCTCGTCGACGGGTACGACGAACAGATCAGCGCCGGCGTGCTCCGCGGCAACCGCCTTCTCTGCGACCCCGCCCACCTCACCAACCTTCCCGTCGGCGTCGATCGTGCCCGTCGCCGCGACGGCTCGCCCCTGGGCGTCGTCGGAGCGGTCGATCATGTCACTGATGGCGAGCGCGTAGGCGAGGCCGGCCGACGGGCCACCGATGTCGGGCCGGTCCCGGAAGCGAATCCGGAACGGCAGCACCGCCCGGAGGTCCCGCGTGTCGACGAGCACGCCGAGGCCCGTCCCGCCGGCCACGTCGGGCAGATCGGCACTACGGACCGTGACCTGCGAGCGCTCCCCATCCCGCTCGACGGTCAGCATGAATCGAGCGCCGGCGGGGCGGGCCGTGATCATGTCCGACAACTCGGCCGCGGTGGTGATCGGGCGGCCGTCGACCGCCACGATCGTGTCGCCCGCATCGAGCACGTCGGCGGCGGGAGCGGAACGTACAACGCCCTGCACCTCCGCCCCAGTTCCGGTGACCCGGGCATCGAACCCTGCGCCCGCGCCGCAGCGACGGCGGCCAGCTGCCGACTGTCGGCGAACAGGTCCTTCTGGAAGTTGTCGAAGGCCTCCGGATCGACGTCATCGGGGAGCACGTCGCCGAGCGCGACCACGTCTCTGTCACTGCGCAAGGCGGCCCAGGCTGTGCCGAAGGCGTTCGACTGCCTGAGCCGCACCGAGGTGAGTAGGTAGGGGCCGCTGGGCTCTTGTGTGTCCGTGCCGGTGATCATCACGTCGCCGCTGATGTCGAAGGATTCCCCTGGCTCGATCACTACGTATGGCGGGTGGTACAGGAACCCTGCGACGACGACGATGGCGCCGGCGACCCCGAGCCAGACCGCAAGGCTGCGCGCCGGTCGTTGCGGGACTCCGGGGCGCATCTGCTCCAGCTCGACTGCACGGAGGACGTCGGTCCCGGACACCACCCCGACCTCCCGGCCGTCGTCGTCCAAGACGGCGACGTTGCCGGATCCCTTGGTCAGGGCGGGCAGCACGTCCAGCACCCGATCATCGCTGCGAAGGGTGGCTCGGTCACCGCCCGAGGCCCTCGCGTCCGGCGGAACGGTCGTCGGTGCGCCCGCCATGACGTCGCGGACTCGCACGCCACTGAGGGCGTGTTCGACCCGTGCGTACGCCGCCTCACTCTGCGCGGCCTGGACGACGAACAGGCCGATGAACGCCAGCCAGATGCCGCCGACGTCTCCCCCGCTGAACAGCGCGAGTACGCCGAGGGCGGCGAGCAGGATGCCGAAGGCCCGGCCCGCCCGCGCCGCGATGAGCGTGGCCGCCGTCTGGCTCCGCTGGCGTCGCCATAGCCACGCGTGCAAGATGCGACCGCCGTCCAGCGGCAGGGCCGGCAGTAGGTTGAACGCGAAGAGGATGCCGTTGATGCGCGCCAGGTAGTCGGCGACGCCATAGACGGCCTCGGACACACCTGCGGCTCGGAGAGCCACCTCCGCGAGGGCGAAGCCGACCGCCAGCGCGGCCGACACGAGTGGGCCTGCGATCGAGGTCCGGAACTCGGCGGCGGGCGACGCGAATGGGGTCTCGACGCGTGAGACCCCACCGAACAGCCACAGGCTGATGCTCCGGATCTTCGCACCGTGAGCCAACGCCACGAACGTGTGACCCAGCTCGTGCAGGACGATGGACCCGAAGAACAGTGCCGCGGCGACCAGCCCCATGAACACGTAGGTCGATCCAGCGAGTCCCGGGTAGGTGGCAGGGAACAGCGCGCTCGACAACGACCAGATCACGAGCGCGAAGACGAACAGCCACGACCAGTGCGCGCCCACCGGGATCCCCCGAACCCGGAAGAAGCGGATGGTCGGCTCCATCTCGTTCACGGGGTCGAGCGCCCTGCCTGGAGCTGCCGCTCGAACGCGGGTTCATCGCTCACAGGCGGGGCCGGTGGCTCGGCAAGCGCGGCCCGAACCGCATCGCCGTCAACGGTTTCGTGGGCGAGTAGGTCAGCTGTGAGGCGATCGAGCGCGTCTCGGCGTGAGGTGAGGAGCGCAAGCGCCTGCTGCTCGGCCTGTCTCAACACCGCCGCGACCTCCTCGTCGATGACGCGCTGCGTGCCTTCGGCGTACGCGCGCGACCGGACTTCCTCTCCCCCGAGGTACATCGGAGAGTCGCTCGCGAAGCCGACCGGGCCGAGCCGTTCGCTCATGCCGTACTCACGCACCATGCGCGTCGCCAGCTCGGTCGCGCCTGCAAGGTCGCTCGACGCACCAGTCGACACCTCGCTCAGCACCAGCTGCTCGGCCGCCCGCCCCCCGAGTCGCACGGCCAGCGAGTCCTTGAGGTAGTTCTCGCTGTAGAGGTGGCGCTCGTCGACCGGAAGCTGCTCCGTCGTCCCGAGGGCGCGGCCAGCGGGCAGGATCGTCACCTTGTCGACCGGATCGGCGTGGGGCGACAGTGCCGCGACGATGGCGTGGCCGGACTCGTGCACGGCGACTGCGAACTTCTCGTCGGGCATGAGTGCGTTGGTGGCCTCGCGACGACCGAGCAGGATGCGATCGCGAGCAGCGGCGAAGTCCGATGCCGACAGCGTGTCGCGCCCGTCGCGGACCGCGACGATCGCAGCTTCGTTCACCAGGTTCGCAAGGTCCGCTCCGGAGAACCCCGGCGTTCCGCGACCGACGACGTCGAGGTCCACATCGGCTCCGAGACGCTTTCCGTGTGTGTGAACCATGAGAATCGCGGTTCGCTCGCGGAGGTTCGGGAGCGGTATCTCCACCTCCCGATCGAATCGCCCCGGGCGCAGCAACGCCGGATCCAGCGTCTCCGGCCGATTGGTCGCCCCAAGAACGACCACGCCGGACGAAGGGTCGAAGCCGTCCATCTCGGCGAGCATCTGATTGAGCGTCTGCTCCCGCTCGTCGTTCGTCACGACGGCTCCGCCGCGGCGCTGGCCGATGGCGTCGATCTCGTCGATGAAGATGATCGCAGGGGCGATCTTGCGGGCCGCCGTGAACAGGTCCCGAACCCGGGCGGCTCCGACACCAACGAACATCTCCACGAAGCTCGAACCGGTGAGTGCGAGGAACGGAACATCGGCCTCGCCCGCCACGGCTCCGCGAGGAGCGTCTTGCCGGTTCCCGGCGGCCCGACCATCAGGACCCCCCTCGGTGCCACGGCACCTGCGGCGGCGTACCGCTCCGGATGCCTCAGGAAGTCCACGACTTCACTGATCTCGCGCTTGGCACCGTCGTAGCCCGCCACGTCGTCGAACCGCGTGGCGGGACGCTCCTCGTCGTAGACCTTCGCCTTCGACGAGCGGATGCCCGAGAGGCCACCTGCGAACTGGCTGGTAGCCCGCCGGGTGATCCAGAAGTAGGCCCCGACCAGCAGGAGCAGCGGTAGGAAGGCTGCGAGGAGCCCCAAGACGTTGGTCGGGTTCGACGTGGCCTTGACCTCGACCTTGTGACGCGCAAGATCGGTCGCGAGCGAGTCGTCGGTCACCGCCGTGGGTATCCGCGAGCTGTACCGGGACTTGTCGCTCAGCTCGCCCGTGACGTCCCCCGACGGGTCGATGTCGGCCGTCTTGACCTTGTCGGCGGCGACGCGCGCCCGCCAGTCGGTGTAGGTGAGCGATTTCGTTGTCTCCCTCGGTCCGGTGGGGAGAAGGAACAACAGCAGAAACGTGATCGCCAGGCCCCCCAGCCACAGCAGGTGCCGCCAACGCGGGGGTGGCTGTTTCTTCGGAGGAACCTTTGGCGGGTCGTTGGGAGGGCCCGGCTGCGCGGGACTCGAGTGGTGACGGCGCAACGCCGACACAACATCTGCTCTCATCTGCGCCACCGCCCTCTGCGCCAGTCGCCGAGCACGATGAAAGGTGATCTCACACCCGTTCCCTTCGAGCCCGTCTGCGCGTCGCCCGGGAATGGTCTCAGCGTGGCGGTTCGGGCCGCGTGAATCACCACGCAACCGCGTGGTTCTGCTGCTCACGCTGAGTAGGGGTCGTGATCGCCGGCCACGTCCGGTACACGCCCGCGGGCGCTCGGCTGTGCCCGCACCGCAGTTTGCTGCTTCCCGCTGGTCGAGCTTGGTGCTGGCCATCACCGGCTAGGTTCGGGTCGAGCGTGCGGAGGAGGTTCACACCACGGCCGAGAGTGCGCAGGCCGCGAGTGCCAGTGGGCCCGGAGCGGACCCAAGCCCGGCCGCGGTCGCGTTCATGACCACCGAACACTTCACTCTTCAGGGTGCCCGTGCCTCGACGATCGCGGAGTCAACCGGTCGGGCGACGATGTTCCTCGGCGCGGTCTCCGCCGGCCTGGTCGCCCTCGGCCTCATGGCGACGGCGACCGAGACGGGCCGAGCGTTCTACGCCTTCGCCCTCATCCTGCTGCCTACGCTTTCCTTCGTCGGACTCGTGACGTTCGAACGGGCACTGCAATCGGCACTCGAGGACCTCGGCTACGCCCGCCGGATCTCACAGATCCGTGGGTACTACTTCGACAACGCGCCAGAACTCGGGCCGTATCTCTACAGCGTGCCGTCGGCGAGACGGCTCGCCATCCAGGGACTGCCCACCGGCGGCAGGTTCCAACGCTTTCGGACCGTCGCTGGCATGGTCGCGGTGATCACCAGCGTGCTGACCGGCTCCACCGCAGGGTTGCTCGCCGCCGTGTCGTCAGGTCAGTCGCTGCTTGTCGGGTTCGTCGTCGGCGGGGTGATCGGCACCGCGGCTCTTGTCGTGATGATGCGGTACCAGCACTCCGCCTGGAGTCAGCAGCTAGCCGCTGCGCCGTTCAGCCACAGCGAGGAGCGCTAGGCAACCCGCCTTAGCGTCGGGCCTCGGCATGGAGCGTCTACGGTCGTCCGATGGCGCACATCCGTATCGGCGACAAGAGCTGGAATGTGACTGATGACGCGGAGACGGTGCTCCGCCACTTGACCGGCGGTGAGACCTACGTCGGAGATCTCGCGGGTGGAAGCGGCGCGCTCGTCGTCGCCTCCACATTGAATTGGGCGGTGGTCTCGGCCAGGCAGCCGGCGGTCGACCCTGGTGCAAGCGCCTTCTGACTGAGCCACCCCCCGCTCCGCACCAGCCGGACTGGGTGCAGGACCATCTAGATGCGCCTGCGGCCGTTCGCTCCAGTCGGGTCGAGGTCGTGGAGAGGATCGCTCGGCCGGCGACAGCCCTCAGGGTCGCCCGGCGTGCGGTGCGGCCACCCGTTGGAGCAGCACGACGCCGTCCGAGGCGCCGCTCTGGCCGTAGCGGTTGGCGACGATGTAGAGCGTGCAGCCGTCCTCGCCCCCGAGCATGCACGCGAAGCAGCCGCGGTCGGCGCTGACGGAATCCAACACCTCGCCGCCCTCGGCGACACGGATGCACCGCTGTCCGGGAACGCTGGCGTACCAGATCGCACCGTCAGCGTCCCCGCAGATGCCGTCCGGGGCCGAACCCGGTCCGAGGTCGGCCCACACGCGCCGGTCAACGAGTTCACCGGAGTCCGTCATGGTCCAAGCGGTCAGCCGGTCTGCGTGGGACTCAGCGACTACAAGCGTGTCGTCGCCGAGGACGAGCATCCCGTTCGGGAACCAAACGTCGCCGGCGACCGGGCGGCTGCTCCCATCGGGCAGCACGACGGTGACAACCCCGGGCTTCGGCTCCTCCCACGGCATGGAGCCTGGCATGTCGACCCATGCCCGGCCGGCAGCGTCGACGACGATCTCGTTGAACGGCTGGCGGGTCGCCCCATACGGCTGCATGTCCGGACCTGCCACCAACCCACCCGGCGTGGTGGCGACGAGTCGACCATCGGGAAGCCAGTCGACCGAGAATGGCAACCCCTCGATACGCGCCACGACGTCGCGGGTCCCGTCGGCGCCGAACACCAGCACCTCACCGGCCAACCAGTCGCACATCCAAAACCGCCCGTCATGCCAACGAGGGGACTCACCCATCTGGATCCCCGTCGCAAACACGTCAGCCACACGCGATGAGACTCCCGCAGCCACCACTTCTCATCGGTCTTCTGGCGGAGCCATGCTTGCCAATCGAGCCCGCGCTGCCGGGCGGGGGGAGAGCCGGCAACGCGAGCTCGACGGCCGCAGCAGAGGCATTGCTTGCGTGTGAACGACTATGGGTGCCGCAGCGGCCGCCCTACCTCCCACGATCGCGTAGTTCCGACTGGCGCCCGACTCCGTCAGTGGACGGCTGTCACGTCGACGACGAGGTGCTTGGTCACCGGCTGCTCGCTTTGCGTGCTGATGTCGGCGATTCCGCAGAGGACGTTGAGCTCGGGCATGTAGCCGGCTGCGCAACCCCGGGGGACCGCGTAGCGGACCGCCCGATAGCCGTACACAGCTCGCTCCGTCCCGTCCTTCGAGAAGCTGGTGACGTCGACGAGATCGAACTCCTCGATGCCCCGGTCCCGCATGTCGTCCTCGTTCATGAACACGACGGTGCGCAGACCCTTGAGGCCGCGGTAGCGATCGTCGTTCGAGTAGATGCTCGTGTTGAACTGGTCGTGAGAGCGGACCGTCGTCAGCATCAGACGTCCGTCGCCCGGGTCGACGTCGTCTGGGAGCGGCGCCAGCGAGAACTCGGCGTGACCGGAGGGGGTCTGAAAGACGCGCTCCCGTGACAGCTGCCGAATGCGAAAGCCGTGGGGATGGCGGGCGCGGCGGTTGAAGTCTTCGAAGCCGTCCAGAGCGCGGGCCATCGTGTCGCGGATGCCGTCGTAGTCGTCGGCGTAGGCCTGCCAGGGCGTCTGGCTGCCTGGCAGCGTCGCCTGGGCCATACCGGCGAGGATCGAGCACTCCGAGCGGAGGTGCGGCGACTCGGGCTCTTTCATCCCGTAGGAGATGTGCACCATCGACATTGCGTCCTCGACCGTGACCCCCTGCTCGCCACTCGCCTGACGGTCCTTCTCGGTGCGGCCCAGACACGGGAGGATGAGGGCTCGCTTGCCGTGCACGATGTGGCTGCGGTTGAGCTTGGTGCTCACCTGCACGGTCAAGTCGCAGTTCCGAAGCGCCTCGAACGTGTAGGGCTGATCCGGGGTGGCGAGCGCGAAGTTGCCACCGAGGGCGACGAACACCTTCACGTCGCCGCGCTGCATCGCCTCGATCGTGTCCACGGTGCCCAATCCGTGGTCGCGGGGCGGGTCGATGCCGCACACCTCGCCGAGCCGATCGAGGAACTCCTTGGTCGGGCGGTGGTTAACGCCACAGGTGCGGTTGCCTTGCACGTTGCTGTGCCCGCGCACCGGGCACGGCCCGGCTCCCTCGCGGCCGATGTTCCCTCGCAGCAGCAGCAGGTTGACGATCTCGCGCACGGTGTCGACGCCGTGCTCGTGCTGCGTGAGGCCCAGGCACCAGGCGATGATCACGCGCTCCGAGCCCAGGTACGAGTCTGCCAGCTTGCGGATGTCGGCCTCGGAGATGCCCGAACCCTCGACCAGCTCGGACCAGGGGGTGGACGCGACCAGAGCCCGGTAGTCGTCGAAGCCGTGTGTGTGGTATTCGACGAACTCCCGGTCCAGCAGGCCCGGGTCCTTCTCTGCCGCCTCCAGGACTGCCTTGGCGACGCCGCGCATCAGCGCCATGTCGCCGCCGATCCGCACCTGCACGTTCATCGTCCCGATCGTGGTCGTGCGGAACGTTGCCATGTCGACGAACTCGTGCGGGACGATCGTCCGCCGCGAGGCCGCTTCGAGCAGGGGGTTGATGTGGACGAGCTGGGCCCCCCGCCGGTCGGCCTCCGCCAGCCAGGTGAGCATCCGCGGCGCGTTCGACGCCGCGTTGTCGGCCATCACCCAGATCGCGTCCGCCGCCTCCCAGTCGTGCAGGTCGACCGTGCCCTTGCCGCTTCCGGTCGCGGCGGTCAACGCTCGGCCGCTCGCCTCGTGGCACATGTTCGAGCAGTCGGGCAGGTTGTTGGTCCCGAACTCGCGCACCCAGAGTTGGTAGAGGAACGTCGCCTCGTTGCTGAGCCGGCCCGACGTGTAGAACGACGCCTGGTGCGGGCCCTCCAAGCCCTGCAGGGAGTCGCCGACCAGCGTGAAGGCATCCTCCCAGGAGATCGGCTCGTACCGGTCGCTGTTGCTACCGCTCGCCGCGAATCACGCCGCTACCGCGTTCCAGAGCGCGCGTCTGGTACAGGAGCGGGAACGAGCAGAGCAGGAGCTCCGCGACGCTCGCAACGAGCTCGAGCTGAAGGTGGCCGAGCGGACGGCCGAGCTCCACGTCGCGAATGAAGCTCTCGCACGGCTCGCGCAGGAGCAGGCCGCGCTGCGGCGGGTGGCGACGCTGGTGGCGCGGGGCGTGCGCCCGGTCGAGATCTTCTCTGCCGTCAGCGAAGAAGTCGGCCACCTGTTCGGCACGAACACGGCGGGGATCCTCCGGTTCGAACACGACCGCCCGACGGTCGTCTTCGTCGGCGTCTCGAAGAACGTCGAAGATGTGATCCCGATCGGCACACGATTGCCGCTCGATGACGCACTGGCTTCGGCGCGGGTGCGTCACTCGGGACACTCTGCGCGTGTCGACGCGACCGACTGGTCGTCGGTCGGGGGGTCAGCTGCGCTGGCCGGCCTTCGCTTGGGCTTGGTCTCAACGGTCGCGTGCCCGATCGTCGTGGAGGGCAGCTTGTGGGGCACCGCCGTCGTCTCGGCCGATGAGCCACTGGCGCCCGATGCCGAGGAACGCCTCGAAAAGTTCGCGGAGCTCGTCGCAACCGCGATCTCGAATGCAGAGGGCAAGACCGAGCTGGCCGTCTCGCGCCGGCGGATCGTCGCCGCTTCCGACGAGGCACGGCGCCGGATCGAGCGAGATCTCCATGACGGCACGCAGCAACTCGCTGGTCGCTGGCGCTGGCGGTGCGCGGCGCAGAGGCCAGCGTCCCTCCCGACCGGGAGGACCTTCGGAACGGATTGTCCGGCCTCGCGACCGGGCTGATTGACGCGGTCGAGGAGCTCCAGGAGATCTCGCGGGGCCTCCATCCCGCGATCCTTTCCCAGCGGGGCCTCGGCGCGGCCTTGCGAATACTCGCGCGCCGCTCGGCGATACCAGTCGAGCTGGACGTCACGACGGACGCCCGCCTCCCCGAGCCGATCGAGGTCGCGGCCTACTACGTCGCCTCCGAAGCGCTGGCGAACGCGGCGAAGTATGCGCAGGCCACGCGCATCGAGGTCTCGCTCGCAACGCGCGACGGCACGCTGCTGCTGTCGATCCGCGACGACGGCATCGGCGGGGCCGACCCGGGGCGCGGCTCGGGCCTGATCGGTCTCACCGACCGCGTCGGCGCTGTGGGCGGATCGGTCCATGTCAGCAGTCCGCCCGGGGAGGGGACGCACGTGACCGCCGCGCTGCCGGTCGAGCTCGATTTGCATGGCAACCCCTGAGCACCTGTCGCCTCCTGACTGACTCCCTCAATCTTCCGTCGGCTCGCTGACCGCGGTGGTGTCCGCCCCCTCAGCACGCCAGGGCTGGCACGATGCGACGGTGGCGTCCGACAACGGAAGCACCCGGACTGTCGTCGTCGCGCTGCTCGCGAACCTCGGCATCGTGGTGGCCAAGCTCGCCGCCGCCGTCGTCACCGGCTCGACCGCGATGTTCGCCGAAACAGTGCACTCGGCCGCGGACACCGGTAACAGCGTGCTGCTCCTCGTGGCCCAGCGCCGGAGTCGCCGGCCCGCCGCGCCGAGCGGCTTGAGCCGGGGGCGCGAGGCGTACTTCTGGGCGCTGCTGGCGGCGATCGGGGTCTTCGTGGTCGGCGCGGTGCTGGCCATCTACGAGGGCGTCCGCGAGCTTCTCAACCCGGTGGAAGCCGAGTCGTTCCTGGTGGCCTACGTCGTGCTCGCCATCGCCTTCCTGCTCGACCTGGTGTCGTTCCGGCGGGCGCGGCGGCACCTGAGTGGCGAGGCGCGGGCCCGGGCGCGGGGATTGCTCGAGCATGTGCGGCTGACATCCGACCCCACCACCCGCGCGGTGTTCGCCGAGGACGCCGCCGGCCTCATCGGCAACGTGCTCGCCGCCCTGGGCATCGCGCTGCACCAGGCGACCGGCTCAGCCGTGCCGGACGCCGTCGCCGCGATCGGCATCGGGCTCATCCTGGGCGGGGTGGCGGTGTTCCTGGTCTGGCGCAACCACGACTTCCTCGTGGGTCAGGAGGTGGCGCCCGCCGGCAAGGAGCGCATCCGCGCGATCATCGCCGGGTGGCCCGGGGTGGTGGCGGTCCGGGGGCTCGTCGTGCTCTTCACGGGCCCGGGCGAGGTCCTGGTCGTCGCCCGCATCGACATCGACGACGATCTCGACGGGGCAGCGGTCGAGCACCTGGTGACGGGCATCGAGCGCGAGCTGCGTGCTCTCGAGCCGTCAATTGCCCGCGTCGACGTGGTCCCGACGGGTTGACTGGCGCCGGCGATTGGACCGCAACGGGCACCACGACCGTGCGCATTGGGGACACGACGATGGTTGTGCGACCGCGCACGACGATCCGAGCCGTGGTGCGCCGTAGCGGGTGACCGGCGCGCCGAGCCTGGCGCTTCCGCTCACGCGTCGGTAGACGCCGTTGGCCGGTGGGAGCGGCGCCGAGTCTGGCTCGCAAGGACCCCCGCGGCCACCCAGCCCAGCCCGACGAGCCCGACGAAGGTCAGGGCCCGGTAGAGGACGACCGCGGCGACGGCGGTCGGTCCAGGGGTCCCGTACGCCACGAGCACGGCCACGAGCCCTCCTTCTACGATTCCCAGGCCACCCGGCGTGATGCCGATGCTCGAGACCACCTTCGAGCCGGCGAAGGCGACGAGGACCGCTCCCCACGGGACCGGGCCGCCGATCGCCTGGAAGGCGAGGGCGAGTGAAGCGGCGTCGAGCAGCCAATTGGCCGCGCAGAGCCAAAGTGCCGCCATCCAGCTGGAAAGCGGGGCATGTACATGGCCGAGCTGGTCAGAGACAGTGCGAAGTTGGATCGTGGCCGTCGTCCGCAGTCTTCCCAGGTACCGGCTCACGTGGCGATCGATCCAGTGGATCGCGCGCACGATGACGTGCGGATGGCGGAACAGCGCGGCTGCGGCGACGGACCCCGCGACGACCACGGACAGGACCGGCAGCAGTATCCCTTCAGCCGGACCACCGCCGATCACGCTTCCCGTGAGCGCCACCACGGCCAAGGCCGCGAAGGCGAGGGCACCTGAGGCAAGCTCGGCCCATCCGGCCACCGCTGTGTTGGCGCCTAGTCGACGGTACTGCGTGTACGTGTAGCCCTCCGCTACGGCCACGCCAGCAGGAACGGACATCGAGACCGCGTTGCTGGCGAGCGTGACCAGATTGATCTGGCGCCGGTTCACGTTCGCCCCGCCGGCCCGGAGCAGGATCCGCTGCGCCTCCGCGAGCGGAGGGATCGAGGCCATCTCAGCCACGAACGCGAGCAGCACCCAGTACCAGGTGACGCGCGACAGGACCGATGCGAAACCGGTGAGGACATGCCGCTCCCGCCAAGAGAAGACGACGACCGCTCCGATGGCAGCGACGTCGAAAGCGACACGAATCAGCAGGGTCCGCCGAGCCCGCGCTCCCGTCGCTCGCTCCCGCTGGCCTGTCCGACCCGGCATCCTACGGGGGTCTTCGCGGCCAACGCCGCCCCTGACGCGCGGGACCCCTCACGGCGAGCTCGATCCCAACGTTGGACGGCCGAGTCATCACATCTGTGCTCGCCGAGGGGTTCCTCAGCTCACCGCCTTCTTCACGAGCGCGGCGATCCTCGCCTCCTCGGCGGCGGTCAACTCCTTCAGGGCGAACGAGGTCGGCCACATGGCACCCTCGTCGAGGTTCGCGTCGTCGTTGAAGCCGAGCGTCGCGTACCTGGACTTCATCGCGGCCCGTTCCTCGGGCGTGAATCCCGCCGACGCCTTGTCGGTCACCGAGCTGCTCCTGGCCGACTTGTGCGCGCCCTTGCGTGCCGGGTTCCGTTCAACCATTGCTGGGCACCTCCGTGGGTCGAACGAGTCGCCTCATCGGTCCTGCAGCAGCCCGAGGACGTTGCCATCGGGGTCGGTGACGGTCGCGACCAAGCGGCCGCCACCGACGTCGTGCGGGGGCTCCTTCATGGTGGCGCCCGCGGCGGTCACCTCGGCCAGCTTGGCCTCGATGTCCGGCACGTGCCAGTAGGCCACCGGTGAGGTCATGCCTTGGGCTACACCGGTCGGCACCAGGCCGATGTGCTGGCCCGCCGCCTCGAATCCGACGTAGTAGGACGAGTCGACCTCCGGCGGGACGCCGAGCAGGGCGGCGTACACCGTCTTGGCCGCCGCCAGGTCGGACACGGGATGCAGAACGGTCTTGATTCCCTGGGTGGAAGTGCCGGGCATGGTCACTCCTCGAGTCGAAGATCGCACACGGCAACACGGCCAAGGCTGACCGTGCGTTCGTTGCCTCGTGCCTGGGCGTTGTTGCCCAACCTACGAGGGCGCGAGGCCGCCGACATCGTCCACGCCCTCATGTCCCCGAGGGCCACCGGCGCCTCGTCATCGACAGGGGCTGGCAATCCCGAGCGGTACGAACGGTGGCCAACCCCGATACCCCGGCGGCGCCGGTCCATGGCTAGCCCAGCCAGTCTCCGACTCCTCTGTGGTCGTGCTTCGGTACCGACGGGCCCTCCGAGGCTTGTACGACCACCAATCCCTCACCCTCGAAGGCGAGCTGAAACGCCTCCCCCGAACCGCGCCCGACCAGCGCTCCCTTCCGGGCGGTCCGGACCAGGCGCGTGCGCAGCGAGGACGACCATGCGATGGCCGATTGGAGGTCGGCGTAGGTCGGCGCCTGTGAGGCGTCCAACACGACAGGGGTCCCCCAGGCCGACAGGGCCATCCGCCCCGTGCCGGTGAAGACCATGTTGAACACGTCGCCTGACAGGACGGTCGCGCCCTCGACCTTGCGGATCTCCCAGGTCAGCCCCGGCTCGAACGCCAAGACGTTGGCACCGTTCACCGTCAACGAGTCGCCGTCGAGATCGATCACGTGCAGCTCGAACGAGCTGTGGGCAAGGAACAGGTCGCCTTTGCCACGACAACGCATCAGCGGCACGCCCTCGCCCGTGATGGCCTTTTTGAAGACCCTCCTCATCCCGCCCGCGCCTTCGTACGCGAACTCGATCTGACCCTGGTAGGCGACCATCGCGCCCTGTCGAGCCAGAACCTCGCCGTCCAATGCGACCTTGAGCAGCCGAGGGTTCTGCAGCGACATCCGCTCGACAGCCTCGACCTCGACATTGGCACCGAACAGGTTGCTCCGCATCCTCCCACGCTATGGGCGGCCCAAGCCACCGGCCCGGCGGGGCTCAGCTGACCGTGTCGAAGAAGGCGCGCAGGTCGGGCCTCATCGGCGTGCCCTTCGACGTACACGAGCCGCCCGAACTCGTCGAGCACGAGCGGCACCTGGCTGACCGCCTCCACGCGGCCGTGCCGGCCGACACCCACACGACGGCGCGGTAGCAGCCGCACGTGGACCCACCGCCGCACCTCACCCGAGGACCAGGATCGGCCAGCCTTCCTGACGAGCGACGCGGTGCAGCGTCCGGTCGGGGTTGACCGCGACCGGGTGACCGCAGGCCCGAAGCAACGCCAGATCGCTGGCGGAGTCCGCATAGGCGAAAGCCTCTTGGAGATCGGCGTCGCCGAGCGCCAGCCGTAGGGCCAAGCGACGTCCAGCCCGCATGCAGCTGCAGCGTCGACGACACCGCCGCCCGGCTCAGGTCATAGGGTCCCGGGATAACGGAACGGTCGAGGAGGGCAGATGGCGGTCTTCACCGATGGGGAGCTCGACTTTCTGGGGTCACAGCGTCTTGCCCGCCTGGCGACCGCCTCGAAGGCCGGCCGGCCGGACGTGTCCGCCGTCGGTTTCGCCGTCAGTGGCGACACCATCGTGAGCGGCGGGATCGATCTGACCAAGACGATCCGGTACCGCCACCTCCTGGAGAACCCGCAGGCGGCCATCGTCATCGACGATCTCGCCAGCGTGGACCCGTGGCGGCCGCGAGGGGTCAAGGTGCGCGGGCCGGCGACGCTCGAGGACGACGAGGGCCGTCTGCGAATCCGCATCCGTCCCCAGGTCGTGTGGAGCTGGGGGATCAACAGGAGGACAGAGAAGCGCTTCGGCTCTGTCGAACGGCGGACCGTCTCTTGAGTACGGCCACGGCGCCCGAATCGCGACCGGGTCAGCTCGGCGGCGTCGACGAGTGCCCCGCCGATGAGTTCTGCCGGCTCCTGACGTCTGATCGGGAGTGACGCCGCAGATTCGAGGCGGTTCTCGCCACGTCGTCCGACGTTCGCTCGCGGCTCGTCATCAGTCGGGAGGGTTCGCTCGCGGCCGCGTGCCCGAGCCCGAGGGATGAGCAGCCCCGTAGGGTCGAAGAGGTCGACCGGGTCGACGAGGGCGCGCGAGCCCAAGGCGCGCACTGGCCGTGGCGCGGCTCCCGCAGCGCCGACGATGACGCCGCTGGAGGAGCTGCTCGACGACGGGCGGCTGGGGCGGGAAGGCGCAAACCTCCTGTACCGCGTTGTGCGGGCGGTCGTGATCGCACACGGCTTCCCTCCGCCGGCGCGTCGCTCGGCCTGGGACGCGGACGCCGTCGCCGAGGTCGCTCACGACTTTCTTGCCGACGCGCGAACTCCGCGACGGCTGACGCATCTCGCCGTCCACGCTGTCGACGATGACTCGTTCGCCCGGATCCTGCACCGCATGGTGCTGAACTTCCTCAGGGATGATGGGCGTCGAACCGAGATCGGACGGTTGATGCTGCGCCTGCGCGATGTTCTAGGCCGCATCGACGAGTTCGTGGCCGCGCCCGGGGATCGTTGGCGTCTCGCGTCGCAGCCATCGGAGCCCACGAGTGTGTCCCCAGCCGTGCTGGTCCGGGCTGCATCCGCAGAGGCCGCCGTCACCGTTCCCCGCTGGTCTGCGCAGACGCGCCGTCGCCCGCCGGCCGCGGATGCGGCGTCCCTGGAGCGCCTGTGCCGTCGCGTGCTCACCGCCGCGGCGGGAACGGTGGAGTTGGACCAGCTGGCGCAGTCCATCGCCCCCAGGCTGGGGCTGGCGCCGATGCCCCTGGCGCAGGTCGTCGACGATCGTGACCCGTTGGACAGCGTCGCGGCGCCTCATCATGCCGATGCCGTGCTCGACAGCATCCGGGCCACAGAGATCTTCGAGATCCTGAGCCAGCGGGAGCGCTTGCTGCTGGCGACGCCGGGAACGCCGGTCCGGAGCCTGCGGTCGGTGATCGGGGTCGGCCCGAGCCAAGCGGCGGAGCTCCAGGCTCGCCTTCGGGCTGTGCTGGCATCCGAGCTTCGCGAAGACGAGAACTACGAGGCCGTGTTCTTCCACCTCATCGACCGGGCGCGGGCGTGGGCGGCGGCCGATCGCACGTCCGAACGACCCGGACAACCGGACGCGATCCCACGTCCAAAGGACGCGACATGACCGCGCGGCACGAGACCGACCTCGACCATCCGACCGAGTCCGAGCTGGCCGACCTGGCGCTGGGTGGGCTCGACGAGTCACGCTCGGGCGCAGTCTCCGATCACGTCCGAGGCTGTCCGCCATGCCGGCTCCTGTTCGATCGCCTCCTCTACGGACTCCCGGAGCTGCCGGCAGGCGACCCTCCCCGCGAGCCCCGCATCGCCGTCCCCGAGGCCGCGCTCGGGGCGATCGCGGCCGCCGATAGACCCGAGGCAGGGGCCCGGCCGGGCGAGCTCTGGCGCGCGCGCCGACGGCCCGGCGACCCGGTCACCGTTGTCTGGGTACGGGCCCTGGGCTCGGCCGGCGCAGCGGTCGTGCCCGTTTCCTTCGATACCGAGCTCGCCGACGATTACACGCTCATCGTGCCGGCGGCCGCCTCACCGTTGGGGACTTCCCTCGCGGTGCATGTGTCGATCGAGACGACGGTCGATGCCCGGTACCTCCTCGACCGGCTGGGATCGGTCGACGTCACGTCCGCGGTCGAGTCGATACGCGCCGCGAGGGAGAAGGGCGAGCCTGCGCAAGGACAGGACGTCGGTCCGATGGTCGCCTCGCCACTCGACGAGCGGATCGAGTACCGGCAGGTCCTCGCCGATCGCCTGGCAGAGCTTGCGCCCGCAACCGTCGGTCAGGAGCCCGAGGCTCCCGCACGCAACGTGATCGGGGGCGAAGCTGCGGAGCAGCAGGACTGGTGGCCGCCCGTCGCCACATCGGGCCGTGGCCGACTGCTCATGGCGCTCCATGAGGCGCTCGCGGACACTCACGTACGCGCCCATGTCACGCCCAGGCATGCACGAGCCGCCGGGGCCGAGCAACTCGAGCGCGATCGCACTCGTGGCTGAGCTCGACGCCTTCGTGCTGGTGGCGTCGGTCGAGGGCGGGTTGGCGGGACGGGCGCTGCTCGAATCGGTTCAGCTCGCGCTGCAGGCCGACCAGCTGCTCAGCGCCGTTTGTGTGGCCGAGCCGGTGGCCCCGTTCATGTCGGTCGTCATCGATCGCCACGACGTCGTCGAGGCCATCGAGACCCCGTCCGGTCGGCTGCGGCCGCCACGTCAGAGTCGGCCCCCGGCGCCGATCAGCGAAGCGCTCGTGAAGTTCCTGGACGCCACGATCACCCCGTTCGGGCGCCTCGCAGGCACCCTGGTCGAGGGCGAGGCGATAGATCCCCGACAGCTGGCCGCCGACGTATCCGCAGACGCCGTGCGCACGGTCGCAGGCTCGGCACGTGGCTACAAGGTCGCAGGCAAGCGTCCCGGCTACGAGAGGGTTGCACGGCGGAAGGCCGCAATCGTCCGGCTGGTCGAGTCGGCCCTGAGCGAAGCTGACGTCGATGTGGCATCGATCCTGGAGATTGACGAATGATCCGCCGCCTGACGCTGCAGAACTGGCGTGCCTACGACCATCTGGAACTGGAGTTCCAGCCGGGGGCAACGTTCGTCGTGGCGCCCAACGGCATCGGGAAGTCGTCGATCGTCGAGGGCGCCCGATTCGCTCTCTTCGGCCTGGTACCGCCCGCCAAGGGCGGTGCCTCCCGGATCTCGACATCCGGTGACACGTCGGCATCAGTCGACGTGGAGCTTCCGAGCGGACGCACGCTCACGGTCATCCGTCCCTATCCAGCCGGGCCCCGTGACGCGACCACACCCGACGTCCTCATCGACGACGAACCGAGCCCGGCGGACGGCCTCGGCGCTTTGCTCGCCGAGGAATATGGAGCAGAGCCCACGTTCCTGGCGAGGCTTGCGATGCTCCATAGCAGCACCGTGTTCACCGAGACGAAGGGCCTCGATCTACGCGAGCACCTGTGCCGGGTGTTCGGCGTGGACGGCCTGGTCGCGGCACTCGATCAGACCAAGCTGCTCGCGCAGGCCGCCAAGAAGACCGCGGACTCGGCCCGCAAGGTGGCCACGGTGCCGGAAGACGAGCTGGTCGCCCTGCGCGAGCTCGAGGCCAGGGCAGCCGAGCTGACAGAGGTCGCTGTGCACGAGCGGACCGAAGCCGAGCAAGATCTCGCCGCGGCGCGAGCCGCCGCCGAGCTGCGCCTGCGCCACAACCAATGGCAGGCAGCATCCGACCGCTACCAGACATTCGCCGGCGATGTCGCCGCAGAGGCCACAGCGCTGCTCGGCCAGGAGGTCTCAGTCGACGGGCTGGCCGGCGACCTCGAAGCGGCGGAGGCCGCCGCAATCGGGGCTCTCGACCGCACACGTCAGCGGCGGGCCGAGATCGCCGGGCGCATGCAGGCCATCAGGGCCGGCGTGGCCGACCTCGAAAGCGCTCAGGGCACCTGCCCAGTCTGCCGCCGCCCGCTCGACCCCGGCGACGTCGAGGCGGCACGCGCCGGTCACCAACAGGAGCTCGAAGCACTCGACGCCGATCTGGCATCACTCGACGAGGCCGAGCCGGTGAGACTGGTCGACGGGGTCCGGGAGCTGCGCGGCCGTCTCGCCAACATGGCCACCCCAGGGGAACCGCCGCCCCAGCCCCCTGACGACGCAGCAATGGACGAGGCCGAGGCCCTGGAGCGCTTCGACGCCGCGGTGGCGACGGCCGCGGAGCGGCGTGCCATCCTCACCGAGGCCAGGCGACGCCGCGAGGTCGCCGAGTCGGCCCGGGTCGAGTTGGAGGCTGTGACAACCGCCTTCGAGCGCACCGCCGCACTCGAAGCCGCCACCTCGGCTCTCGAGGCCGCCCGCGAGCGGATCCTCAACGAGAGCGTCGAGCCCCTCGAGGACCTCCTCGCCGAGAACTGGCGCACGCTCTTCGTGGACCGGCCGGGCGTCGGCCTACGGGGAGACGGCACCCTCAGCCGGCGCATCGGATCCGAAGACCTCGCCTACGAGCACTTCAGTGATGGCGAGAAGATGGTCGCACAGATCATCCTCCGGGCCCTGGTGCTACGGGCCACGACCAAGCTGGGCTTCTTCTGGGTGGACGAGCCCTTGGAGCACCTGGATCCCGACGTGCGCCGGGCCCTGGCGGTGCTCCTGGCCCAGGCACCGGACCCTCCTTCGTTCCCCCAGGTGCTCGTGACCACGTACGAGGAACCCCTGATCCGGCGACTACGGGCCGCGGTCCCCCACACCCGCCTCATCTACGTCCGCCCGTCGGCACCGGAGCGGCTGCCCACCGGGCGGTGATCGGCCGAGTCGGTCGCGACTCGCAACAAACGTTGGTCGAGGGGCGGACAGGCGGGCGCGGTCCGACGTCTCCAACCGGCATCGAGAACCCGCCGCGTCTGTCCGACCAGGAGCGCCTGAAGTGACCACGAGATGCATCGCCCACACCGACACCCGCGCCGACGACGTCGACGCTGCCGATTGGCGCCCCCAGGAGGGCGCTCTCGAACTGGAGCTCGAGGCTCACCGCCGAGAGCTCACGGGTCACTGTCACCGAGTCCTGGGCTCGAGCTTCGAGGCGGAGGACGCCGTGCAGGAAACGATGGTGCGGGCCTGGCGTCGCATCGATGGCTTCGAAGGCCGGTCGAGCCTGCGGTCGTGGCTATATCGCATCGCCACCAACGTGTGCCTCGACATGCAGCGGCGGCCTGAGCGGCGGGCCCGACCGCTGCACGCGGCGGCGTCCTCCGGCGGCGGCCCGGCATTCGGTTCCACCGCACCGGAGCCCGTGTGGTTCCGACCCGCTGGCGTGGGGCCAGGGGCGGCCGGCGGCGAACCAGCCGAGCTCGCGACGTCACGCGAGGCGATCCGTCTCGCCTTCGTGGCGGCCCTGCGGCTCCTGCCGCCGCGCCAGCGAGCGGTGCTGATCCTGCGGGAGGTCCTGGGATGGCGCGCCACCGAGGTGGCCGATCTGCTCGACACGAGCGTGGCCTCGGTCAACAGTGCCCTCCAGCGCGCCCGCAGCACCCTCCACGCTGCCGGGCACGACGCCACCGACCCGCCAGCAGTCAACGCCGACCAGCGCGAGCACCTGGCCCGGTACCTGGACGCCTTCGAGCGCTATGACGTCACGGCGCTCGTCTCGCTCGTTCGCGCCAACCCGTGAGCGGCGTGGCCTCACTGCTGCGCTCCCGGTCGGGGCCGATCCGTCCGAGCGAACCCCGGAGGGTCCGCACAACCGCTCGAGTGTCGACGAGGACAACGCCCCGCGGACGACGCGAGCTAGAAGGGTCCCCGCGAGGGCGGCGTGGGCATGAGGTCGGACACAGGGCCGAGGTGACGCAGCTTGTCCGGATTGACGATCCCCCGGATGCCTTGGATCTGGCCGTCGGCAATGTCGAGCGACAGTGCGAACAGGATCCGCTGCTGCCCGTCGAAGCCCAGCGCGCCCGGATGGCCGTTCACCTCGACCGGCCGGGTCGAGAAGCCCTCGATGGCTCGGACAACCTCCATGAAGCGCAGCACGCTCCGCGCCACCTGACGGCGCCCGAACATCGGGCGCGTCACCGCGCGCACCTTGCCGCCGCCGTCGCCGTGCAGGGCCACGTCGTGCGCCAGCAACGCCTCGAGCCCGTCGAGGTCACCGGTCTGGGCGGCCGTCATGAACTTGCGTGCCAGCTCGTCCTGGTCGCGGCGCGAGGCCTCGAAGCGTGGCCGCTCCTCCTCGATGTGGCGGCGGGCCCGCACCGCCAACTGCCGACACGCGGCCTCGCTCTTGCCGACGATCTCGGCGATGGCGTCGTAGTCGTAGTCGAACACCTCCCGGAGCAGGAACACCGCCCGTTGCTCGGGTGAAAGGCGCTCCAGCAGAACGAGGAAGGCCAGCGACAGCGAGTCCGACATCTCCGCGTGGGCGGCGGGATCGTTCAGATCCTCGGTCACCACGGGCTCCGGCAACCATTCGCCGAAATACGTCTCCCGTTGCATCTGTGCCGAGCGGAGGCGGTTGATGCCGAGCCGGGTGACGACGGTGGCCAGGTAGGCCTCGGGCACCCTGATCTCCTCGCCCGACTCGAGGACGCCATGCAGGCGCAGGAGCGCCTCCTGCACGACGTCCTCGGCCTCGCTCACGCTGCCGAGCATCCGGTAGGCGATGCCGAACGCCCGCGGCCGCAGCTCGTCGAGCAATTCCGCCATCTCAGCGGAGCCCCTTGGCGAAACCCTGCCGCCAGCTCAAGTAGCGCAGCTGCCAATCCAGCTCGCGCTTGGCCTTGTCGTTCGAAGCACCACGAATCTCTGTCATGACCACCGTGCCCCACTCGCCTGCGGCGAGGCGCCCGACCCAGCGCGGCACTCGCAGCGGTCGCTTGGCACCGACGGCCGCCGCCAGCACCGGGAGCCATCCGGACACGGGCGCCGGTTCGTCGTCGACGACGTTGTAGACACCGGCGGGTCCGCTTTCGACGGCGGCGACTGTCGCCGCGGCGGCGTCCTCGGTGTGGATGAAGGACCAGACACCCGTGCCACCGCCGACGATGGGGAGCTGGCGCTTGCGGAGCAGCTCGATCTGGCTGCCGACGGGGTCGAGGGCGATCGAGGTGCCGGGGCCGTAGAACCAGCCGTAGCGCAGCACGACCCCTTCGGTCCATTGCGCACCCGTGACGGCCGCCTCGAGGTGGCGGAGCGCTGCGTGCCCCGGGCGCATCTCCCGAGCGGGGTCGTCGTCGAGCGGATCCTCCTCCCGCTTGATCGGCCCACCGGTGCGGGCATACACGGTGGCGTTGCTCTGGGCGACGAATCGCTTGACGCCCGCCGCACGGCCCGCCGACAGCAGGTGGTCGGTTCCCTCGATGCGCAGCCGGTTGGTGAGCGCGAACTCACTCTCGAAGCGTCGCATGTTGATCGACTGCGGTATCGCGGTGAGCTGGTGCACGATCACGTCGGGCTCGGCCTCGCCGACCGCCTGACCGACGGCATCGGCATCCAGCGCGTCGGCCACGACGGGCTCAGCGCCGACGCTGCGGAGCTGGTCGCGCTTGGCGTCCGTGCGGGTCATTCCCACGACCTCGTGCCCTTTGGCGACCAACAGAGGTACGAGCTGCTTACCGACCGCACCCGTGGCGCCGGCGACGAATACCTTCATGGCGACTCCCTTCTCGTTCGTCCACCGAAGAAGACAAACCCGCGAGCCCGCCTGTGACAGCAGCGCCCTCCCTGGCTAGTCAGGTGGGCGGCGCAACGCCACGTCTTCGTCGGACACCGTCCCGGCGATGGCGTCGAAGAGGCGCCGGCCGGCCTCGTCATCGCCCGTGATCGTGAGCCGACCATCGTGGATGGCCTCGGCGAGGGCCGGCCCTACTCCGATGGTGCGGTTCAAGGTGTCGGGGTCGGTGTCCACGATCGTGCCGGGCGAGTCGCGGGGCTCGCCTCTGCTCACCTCGACGAGGTGGCCGTCGGCGACCCGGAGCGTGAAGCGGTAACGACCGAGGCGCATCTCGTACGTGGCGGTCCACGGCTCTTCTGGTTGCGCAGTGAAGAAAGTCCGCAGCTTGATCATGGCCGAGTCCGCGCCCACGTGGTCGGCTGAGGGCTCGGGGGCACCTGCTCCCCAGCGCCCGAGTGCCACGACGATGGGGTCCAACTGCGCGCCCCACTCGGACAGCTCGTACACCTGGGAGCTCGCCGGCGGCGGCAGGGTGCGGCGCCGTACGACCCCGGTGCCTTCGAGCTCTCGCAGTCGCTGGGCGAGGACCTTGGGACCTGCGCCCGTCAGCCCATCTTGCAGGTCGGTGAACCTTTTCGGCCCGAGGAGCAGTTCGCGCACGACCAGCAGGGCCCACCGCTCGCCTACATGGTCGAGGGCGGTGGCGATTGCGCACCCGTCCCCGTAGCGCCGGTTCGTAGCCATGGTTTCGATCGTAGCCATGACGACTACCCCTTGACCTAGTTGAAGCTATTTATTAGAAAGGACTTACTTACTACTAGAAAGGATCGCCCATGGAACGCACCCCCGTCAATCCCTGGTCATGGTCCACGAGCCTGGGATTCGACCAGGCACACCTCGTCGAGGGGCCGCATCGCCAGCTCGTGTGCAGCGGACAGGACGCCGTCGACGCCAACGGGAGCCCTCAGCATCCGGGCGACATGGCGGCCCAACTCGAGCTGGCTCTCGACAACCTGGAGGCCGTACTCGCCGAAGCCGACATGACCCTCGCCAACGTCGTCCGGCTCAACGTGTACACCACCGACGTCGCCGACCTGTTCAAGAACTGGGCACGCCTCCCGGAGCGCTTTGGCAACGCCGAAGGCCGCTTCGTCACTTCCGTACTCGGCGTCACCCAGCTCGCAGCCCCAGAGCTCCTCGTGTTGCTGGAGGCCACCGCAGCCGATTGACCCGGTTCGAGGCCGTCGACGAAGTGGACCCGTAGTTTGGCTCACCGGTGTGGACCGATCGCGCACGCCGGAGTCCTCGCCGTCGGCTCGCACGCTGCTGAGAACCCGCCGGGCTCTACTGGTGGCCCGCCGGCGTGACCGCGGCGTACGTGAGCGCACTGACGAACGCCTGGGTGCTGCTGATCGAGATCCTGCGCTGATGCGCCGGATCGCGACCCTCAGCAACGGTTGCGCCGCATACGGTGGCGACCGCGACCGCAGTCCCGGGAGGTGGGGATGCCGGATCACAGCACCAGGCCACTAGACGCAAAGACCTGGCCGGACTTCGCTCGGCTGGTCGAGGCGCACAACGGCGTCTGGGGCGGGTGCTGGTGCATGGCCTTTCACCCCGAGGGTGTGGGACGGGCGAAGAGTCCGGAGCAGAACCGGGCCGAGAAGGAGGTGCGGGTCCGCGAGGGGCGCGCGCACGCGGCGCTCGTCTACGACGGTGAGGCGTGCGTCGGCTGGTGCCAGTTCGGCGTGCCCGACGAGCTGCCGCGCATCAAGGACCGGCGGTCGTATCTCGACGGCCTCAGCGATCTCCCGGACTGGCGGATCACGTGCTTCTTCGTCGACAGGGGCCGGCGTCTCCGGGGTGTCTCCTCCGCTGCGCTCGGCGGCGCGCTCGAGCAGATCGGCCGGCTCGGAGGCGGGACAGTCGAGAGCTATCCCGACGCGGTGGACGGCCGGTCGGTTTCGGCCTCCTTCCTGCACAACGGCACGCTCGCGTTGTTCGAGCGCCATGGGTTCGAGCGGACCCGGCGCATCGGCAAGACCCGCTGGGTGGTCCGCAAGACCGTCGGCTGACCGGTGGCGATTGCCGCCGATTTCCAGACGCCGCCCGCCGGAGCTCTCCTCGATACGGCTGTCGCCGCTCCCGTTAATGCGACGCTACCCGCAAGCGGCTACGGTTCCCGGCCGTAGGCGGCAGGACTTCGGCGGGCGCCGTGTTCCGGCGTCCCGTCCGATGGCGGGAGTGCAATGAGGCATCGGAGCCCGGCTGTGGCCGGGCGAGAGCGGGCGACCATGGGGCGCGGCTCCTTTCGCGCTCGCGCGTCCGGCCCTCCTTCCATCTGCCTTCGGTGGACCGATGCGAGGGATCCGGGTCCCTCGGCGAGGCGATAGAGGCATGCAATGGTGAACAAGCTGAACAGGCCCGTCAGTGCTCGTGGGCTCAGGATCGCGGGTCTCCTCCTCGTGGTCGCGACCTCGGTCATCACCCTCACTCAAGCTCCGGCACAGGCGGCGACGCCGGCATTCAGGCAGGCCAGGGCCAACCAGGTCACCTCGGGTACCGTCAACCGCCGCGCCTTCCAGAGTGCCAACGTCGCTGGCAACCTGATCGTCGTCCAGGTCACGTGGGACAACGCCAGCGCCGTCACGATCACGGACAGTCGTGGCAATGCGTATGCCGCCGCCACCAGCCGGACGACGTGGAACACCACCTGGAGCGCTCAGACCTTCTACGCCAAGAACATCGCGGCGGGCACCAACACGGTGACCGCGACGTTCGCGACCGCGATCACGTCGTTCGGCACGGTTCAGATCCACGAGTACGCAGGCATCGACAGGCTCAACCCGCTCGACGGCGCGAGGGCGACCGCCGGCTCCGGCACCGCCATGAACAGCGGTGCGATTACGACGAGCAATGCCAACGACCTGCTTTTCGGTGCCGGGGCCTCCGTCGGCAACATGGGCGCAATCGGCACCGGATACACCCAGCGGCTCAACACCGCTGGCGACAAGACCATTGACCGGAACGTCACCACCGTGGGCAGCTACAGCGCCACGGCCACCCATGGCGGCGGGGCGTGGGTCATGCGGATCGTGGCGTTCAGGGCCGATCCCACCCCTGATACGACGCCACCATCGGCGCCCGGAGGGTTGACCGCCACCCCCGCTTCGACCACGCAGATCAATCTGGCCTGGACCGCCGGCGGCGACAACGTGGCCGTGACGGGCTATCAGGTCCAGCGTTGCCAAGGCACGGGCTGCACCACCTTCAGCGCGCTCGCGACCGTGACCGGCACGAGCCACAACGACACTGGCCTGACACCCTCGACGGTCTACCGCTACCGGGTCCGGTCCGCCGATGCCGCCGGAAACGTGAGTGGCTACTCGACGATCGCGACGGCCACCACGCTCGGGCCCGACACCCAGCCACCCGTCGCCTCCATGACCGCGCCCGCCCAGGGCTCGACGGTTTCGGGGACCGTCACGGTCTCGGCGACGGCGACGGACAACGTCGGCGTGACCAGCGTCGAGTTCCTGCTCGATGGTGTGAGCATCGGCACCGACACGACGGCGCCCTACGCCGCGCAGTGGGATACGACGACCACGTCAAATGGGCCCCACGCGCTATCGGCCAGGGCACGTGACGCCGCGGGGAACTTCGGTGTGACCAGCGGCGTCGTCAACGTCACCGTCGACAACACCGCTCCGCCGCTGCCCCCGGACCTCATGGCCGCCTGGGCGTTCAACGAGGGTGGCGGTACCACGTCGGTGGACGTCTCGGGCAACGGCAACGCGGCCACGCTGCTCAACGGAGCCGCGTGGGTGTCGGGCAAGTATGGAAACGCCGTCAAGTTCGACCAGATCGACGCTCAGGTGCGTGCACTCAACTCGCCCACGCTCAACATCAGCGGAAATGCGCTGACGATCTCGACCTGGATCAACCCGTTGGGGGGTGCCGGCGACCAGGCCGTGTTCGGGAAGTTCTGGAACGCCGACATGACCAGTCCCTACTACCAGTACGGCCTGGAGCTGCAGAACGGCGGTCAGGCCCCGGTGTTCCAGATCGGAACGGCGAGCGGCGTCAGGGCGGCCTCCATGGGCAGCACGCTCCCCGTCGGGGAATGGAGCCACCTGGCGGTCACCTTCGACGGTTCCGTGGCCCGGTTCTACGTGAATGGCGACCTCACGAGCTCGCCGGCCCTCGCCGCCAGCGTCACGGCGCGCGACACGGTGCTGCACCTCGGCGCCGACGCCGAGAGCTCTCAGCACTTCAACGGCTCGCTCGACGACTTCAGGATCTACAAGCGGACGCTGAGCCAGGCCCAAGTGCAGGCCGACATGAACACGCCGCTGCGGACCGACGGGGACCCGACCGGCCCGACGGTCGGCATCACGGCGCCCGCCAACGGCGCACAGGTCGGCGGCATGATCACGGTGACGGCCGACGCCGCCGACGAGACGGGCGTAGCTGGGGTGCAGTTCTTCGTCGATGGCACCGCGGTCGGACCGGAGGACACGGTCGAGCCCTACGGCGCCAACTGGGACACCCGGGGCGTGCCGAATGGCGCGCACACGCTGACGGCCCGCGCCCGCGACACGTCGGGCAACGTGACGGTCTCGGCGCCGGTCACGGTCAACGTCGCCAACAGCGACTTCTTCCAGAACGAGGTGCTGGCGACCGGCTTCGACCTGCCGACCGCGATCAAGTTCCTGCCCGACGGGCGCATGCTGGTGGCCGAGCTGCGGGGCAAGATCAAGGTCGTCCCGCCGCCATACACGACGCCCGCCGCCACTCCGTTCCTCGAGATCACCAATCTCGGCCAACTGAGCCAGGTGCAGCAAGGCATCTTCGACTTCGCGCTCGACCCGGACTACGGCACCAACCACTTCTATTACGTCTTCTACACCGCCTCCACGGGCGGCCACGACCGCGACCGGCTGTCACGCTTCACGGCCAACGCCGCGAGCACCGGCACCGTTGCCGGCAGCGAGCTCGTGTTGTACGAGGATCCCTCCGACGCCGACCACGAGCACCACGGCGGCGCGGTGACCTTCGCGAATGACGGCAAGATCTTCTTCACCACCGGCGAGCACTTCCAGGGGACCCCGGCCCAGAACCTCAGCAGTCCTCGCGGCAAGGTCCACCGCATCAACAAGGACGGCACGGTCCCGACGGACAATCCCTTCTACGACGGCGCCGGACCCAACTGGGACTCGGTCTGGGCCTATGGCCTCCGCAACCCGTTCCGGGCGTCGTACGACGCGCCGACAGGCCGGCTGCTCATCGGGGACGTCGGCGGCAACGTGGCCGGATCGAACGAGGAGATCAACCTCGGCGTGCGCGGGGCCAACTACGGCTGGCCCAACAATGAGGGGCCGTGCTCGGCGCCCTGCACCAGCCCGCTCTACGACTACGAGCACAACGGCCGGGACGCATCGGTCACCGGCGGATTCGTCTACCGCGGCACGCAGTTCCCGGCCAGCATGCGAGGCAGCTACTTCTTCGCCGACTACGCGCAGAACTGGATCAAGCGCCTCGCGTTCGATACGAACGGCAACGTCACGGGCGCGTTCAACGTCGAGCCGACGGACGGCAGGCCCGATGGCCCGACCGGCGACGTCGTGTACCTGACCCAGGGCCCGGACGGCTCGGTGTACTACCTCGATCTCGGCTACTCGGACGTTACGGGCACGTTCGGTGTCAGCAAGGTCCGCCGCATCCGCTACGTGCAGTCGAACCAGGCGCCGATATCCGTCGCCGCCGCCAACCCGACCTCGGGCCCGCAGCCGCTGACCGTCAACTTCTCCAGCGCCGGCTCCATGGATCCCGAGGGGCAGCCGATCACGTATTCGTGGGACTTCGGCGACGGCAGCGCGCTGTCGACCGCGGCCAATCCGACCCACGTGTACAGCCAGCCGGGCCAGTACCTGGTGCGTCTGACGGTCTCCGACGGCGTGAACTCCACCTTCTCGACGCCGCTGACCATCAGCGTCGGCAGCGTGCCCACCGCGACCATCACGTCACCGGCCGACGGCCTGACGTTCCGCGCCGGAAACGTGATCACATTCAGCGGCGACGCCACCGACCCCGACGAGGGCACGCTTCCCGCCAGCGCGTTCACCTGGAAGGTCGACTTCCTCCACGAAGGCCACGTGCATCCCGACGTCACCGTGACCAACGCGAAGACCGGCACGTTCACCATCCCCACCAGCGGGCACGATTTCAGCGGCAACACCCGCTACCGGATCACCCTCACGGTGACCGACGCGAACGGATTGCAGGACACCAAGTCGGTGACGATCTGGCCGCAGAAGGTCAACCTGAGCTTCAACTCCGCCCCAACCGGTCTGACTCTCTTCCTGGATGGCATCGCCAAGACCGCACCCTTCACCTACGACACCCTGATCGGGTTCAACCACAGCATCGAGGCCCGCAACCAGTCGGCGGGCGGCAACAACTACTCCTTCGCCTCGTGGTCCGACGGGGGCGCACAGACCCACACGATCCAGGTGCCGGCGGCCGCGCAGACGTACACGGCCACGTACAACGTTGCCCAGGCATCGACGGGCTTGATGGCCGCCTGGGGCTTCAACGAGGGCACTGGGACCACCGGCGCGGACGCCTCAGGCAACGGCAACGCCGCCACGCTGCTGAACGGACTGGCGTGGGGGACGGGCAAGTACGGCGGCGGCCTGAGCTTCGACGGCACGAACGACTACCTGACGGCCCCGAACTCGTCCAGCCTGAACGTCGCCGGCAACGCGCTGGCGCTGTCGCTGTGGCTCAATCCCAGCACCACGGGCACCGGCGACCAGGTCGTCATCGGCAAGCACTGGAATGCCGCCATGACGTCGCCGTACTACCAATACGGCCTCGAGCTGCAGAACAGCGGATCTCGCCCGGTGTTCCAGTTGGGCACACCGAGCGGTGTTCTGTCGGCGACCATGAGCACGTCGCTCGCCAAGGGCCAGTGGAGCCACCTGGCGGTGATCTTCAATGGCACCACCGTTCAGTTCTACGTCAACGGCACGCTGGTGAGCACCGGGACCCTCAACGCCACCATCACGGCGCGCAGCAATCCCCTGCGGGTCGGAGCCGATGCCAGCACCGAGCAGTTCTACAAGGGCCTGCTCGACAACCTCCGGATCTACAACCGCACCCTCTCGGCGGCCGAGGTCCAGGGGGACATGAACACGGGCATCTAGGGGACCGTCCGCTCTGCCGACGACCGGGCGCCATCGAGCCACCAGCGGACCGCCTCGTCGGCGATGGGGGGCGGCACGGTGTGCCCGCCGTCGAACTCACGGAAGTTCACCTCATAGCCGGCGCCGCGCAGCCCGGGTACGAACGATCGGCTGCAGGCGTCGATCGGCAGGATGGGATCCGACCGGCCGTGCGAGATGAAGATCCGGGGCTTGCCCGTCGGGTTCGGCGCGACCAGGAAGCCGGGCGAGAAGGCCAGCACGGCGGACAGCACGTCCCCGTTGGTCAGCCCGATGGACAGGGCGTACGAAGCGCCGTCGGACACCCCGCCGATCGCCAGCCGCTGGGTGTCCGCATCGACCCGATCGACGACGGCGTCGAGCACGCGGTCGAGGAACGCCACGTCGGGGCCGAAGCGACGCTCGACGATGAGGTCCCAGGTGGGCCCGCGGGAGTCCGGGGCGACGAGGATCACCCCGTAGCGGTCGACAGCCCCGAGCACGGCCCTCAGATGAGCGCGGCCCGTGCCTGCGGCGCCGTGCAGGAAGACCAGCAAAGGTGCCGCCGGACCGGCGGTCTCCGGCACGTAGAGCACGCCGTCGCGGCCTGAGTCCAACCCCAGGGGCTCGTCGCGCTCGCCGGGTGTGCCCGTGGCCGGACGGAGGGCGAACGACAGACGACCCATGTCGTACCGATCGCCGGCCATTCCCGACGATGGCACACCTCCCGGGGCCGGTGCCCTGCCTCAGCGACCGGTTTCGGCCGGTGGGCGACCCCGAGCGACCGCCCGGCGCAGCCGACCGGCGGCGTCGCGGCGGCGTCCGATCCGCCGCCGGCGCCGGGCATGGACGGCGAGGATCGTCAGCACCAGTACGACACCGACACCCACCGCGCCGAGGAGCGCGATCCACAGCGGCAGCTCGAAGTCGAGCCACAGCCAGTCGAACGTGGTCGACTGGCGATTCTGGAGCACGAAGATCATCGCCGCGACCGTCACCACGATCCCGACGGTGACGCCGACGTTGAAGGCTCGCTCCGGGCGACCCCGCTCGACCTCGTCGACGTCGCGTTCCAGCGAGCCACTCACCGGCTCGTCGAGCGCCGCGGGGTCCGGGGCGGCATCGTCGGTCTCGGGATCGGGCTCGTCGTCCCGGGACAGCGACACGGCCACCTCCGCGGTTGTCGGCGCTCGGCGACTACCCGAGCCTGCGCTGGGCAATCCGGGAATCTACCGGGTCTCGGGGAGCCGGTGCCGAACCATAGGATGGGCGTTCGTGCAGATAACGGTCGTGCGGCAGCCCGATCTGGCAGACGTGCTGCCCCTCATGCGGGCGTATTGCGACTTTTACGGGGTGGCACCCGGCGACGATGAGCTCTTGGCGGTCGCCCGCACGCTGATGGCCGACCCGGACTGCGAAGGCTTCCAGCTGATCGCCCGCGACGATTCGGGCCGCGCCGTCGGGTTCGCCACCGTGTACTGGAGCTGGTCCACCCTCGCCGCCGCACGCACCGCGATCATGAACGACCTCTTCGTGCACCCGGACGCCCGGGGAACGGGGCTGGCCGAGGACCTGGTCGAGGAGTGCCGGCTCCGATCCGGCCGCCGTGGCGCCGTCTCCATGGGTTGGCAGACCGCCAAGGACAACGCCCGCGCCCAGCGGCTCTACGAACGCCTCGGCGCCACCCGCGCCGAGTGGATCGACTACTCGCTGGATGCGACATCGAGCGGTCCGACAGCCGCCGGGTCGACGGACTGACCCGCCGGGACGCGCCGGTGGCCGGCCCCAGCGGCCGGCCACCCTGGTGGGTTTGGCTGCCGTCAGGCGGTCTCGACGTCGATGCTGACGGGCACGTGGTTGGTGATGATGTCGTAGACGGCGGAGCGGGCCCGCGACTGCTCGACGATCTCGCGCAGCTTCTCGGCCGGTGCCTCGCCCTTGACCGTGAACCGGACCGCAATTTGCTCATAGCCGTTGCGCACTGTGGGGTCGAGGCCGAGGACGCCGTTGAGGTCGATGTCGCCGGCCACGGTCGACCGCACCTCGGTCAGCCTCACGCCTCGCGCGGCGGCGATGTTGGCCAGACCGGCGGTGAGGCAGGCAGCGAGCGCGTGGAGCACGAACTCGACCGGCGTGGGGCCGTTGTCCTGGCCGACCAACACCGCCGGGTGGTCGGCATCGAACACCCACGTGCGCTCGTGGGACCGCTCCTCGCCGACCCCGAAGAACCCGTCGACGGTGCTGCGGTTGTGCGTGCCACTGATCCATTCGTTTCGGGCCCGAAACTGGAACTTGGCCGCCTGGGGGCCGCCCTCACGGCGTCGAGCGTCGCGAACAGGGTGGCGGTGTCGACGCCGTTGCGCGTCGCAGGGTTGCTCTCGGTGATGGTCATTTCGTTTCTCTCCTTGGTGGTTGTCAATGCCTGCCGTTTCCGATCAGGCAACGGCCAGCTGGGGCTGGCCGGGAACTGGGCGGGCTGCCAGCGATGCCGCCTCGGCCTCGATGGCGCGGCTCAGGCGCTTCTGCAGCGCGACGAACTCCGCCACCGGTGGGTAGTGCGCCAGTGCGCAGGTGATGCCGAATATCTCCCGGATCGCCTCGTCGCGCTGGCGCTGATAGCCGGCGAGGGCCGCCGTCTCGTACAGCTCGCCCCGCAGGGCACCGTCGAGGGCAACCGCCAGCAGCTCGGCATCGCGGAATGCGTCGCTGAGGCCATGGCCGGTTATGGCGTCGCGGTGGTAACCGGCGTCGCCGACGAGCGCCCAGCCCGGACCGAACGCCTGCCGCACCTGGTTCGGCAGGCGGCTGGCCCCGCGGACCGGCGAGGTGCGGCGCGCCCCTCGCAGCCGCGCCGAAAGGTCGGGAGCGGCCTCCCCGAGCATCTCGTCGAAGGCGCCGGCGAGCGACGGGGCGCGCCCGCGGATCGCGGCGGCATGGTGCGCCGGGCTGCAGACCCAGATGCACGCCTCGCCGTCGTTGGTGGGGAACACGCCGGCGAAGCTCCCGTCGGCCACGATGAACTCGTGGCCCTGCCACTCCGGCCCGGCGTAGTACGCGTAGTGCGTCGCGCCGTCGGAGTGCCCGGCCACATCGATCGATGCGCCGACCGACCGGGCCACGCGCGAGCGCAGCCCATCAGCACCAACGACGAACCGGGCGTCGAGCTGGAACGGTGCGCCGGCCGCGTCTCGGGCGGTCACGCCGACAGTGCGGCCGCCCTCGTGGCGGAGTCCGGTCACCGTGGCACCGAAGCGGACGACCGCCCCCGAGGCCTGGGCGGCATCGGCGACGATGGTGTCCAGCACGTGGCGGCGAGGAGCGACGAGTAGGTCCACCCCCGCGTGCCGCTTGATCGGGCGCGTGACCGACTCGCCGCCGACGTGGAACGTCACCTGGCGAATCGCCGGGGTGCCGCTGGCGAGCACCCGATCGAGCAGTCCCCAGCGGGAAAGCTGGACGACGCCGCTGCGAGAGATGGAGTGCGTCGACAGCGTGTCGCTCGGGAACTGGGCGCGCTCCAGCACGGCCACGTCGTGGCCCATCCGTGCCAGGAGCAGCGCGGTGGCGCTCCCCGCCGCCCGTGCCCCGACGACGACGACGTCATGACGACGGTGGGAGCTGCTGGGCATCGGGATCGTCTCCTTCGAATGGCGTGACCGCTTGCCCTGCGGACTCTGAAGCAAGGCGGCGCTGCGACCTTGGAGACGGGGTGGGGAGCGCGTGGAGATCGGCGGAAGCTCCGGGCGCCCGCGGGCCTGTCCCCACGCACCCGATGGCACGGAGCGGAAGGTTGCGAGCACCCGGCGTCCGGATCGAGGAGAGACGGGCGGTCCGCGGTGGTGTCGTGCCCTACCGTTGCCGCCGTGGCGGAGCACGGGCGCGGGCCGGAATCGACGTGATCTACCTGTTCGCCGGGTGCGAGCTCGACACCGACACCTACGAGCTCCGCCGGAACGGCGACGTGGTCGGCATCGAACCGCAGGTGTACGACGTGCTCGTCTACCTCCTCGAGCACCGTGATCGCGTGGTTGCGAAAGAGGAGCTCCTCGACGAGGTGTGGAAGACCCGCTTTGTGACGGAGTCGACGCTGACGACCCGCATCAAGAACCTACGGCGGGCGGTGGGCGACGACGGGCGCCTCCAACGCACCGTCCGCACCGTGCATGGACGTGGCTACCGGTTCGTCGCGGACGTGGACCGGCGCGGCGCTCCAGGGGGCGACGATCCCGCCGTGACGGCGCTCGGTCGTGAGGCGCAGCAGGAGGTGCTCGCCCGGTGCATGGCCGACGTCGCCACGGGTCAAGGTCGACGTGTGGTCGTCGTGAGCGGTGAGCCCGGCGTGGGGAAGACGCTGCTGGTCGACGCCCTGGCGGCACGGTGGCGGAGCGCCGGCCTCCGGCTGCTGACGGGGCAGTGCGTCGAGTATCGGGGGGCCGGCGAGCCCTACCTCCCGCTGCTCGAGGCCCTCGCCGAAGCTGCGACGCAGCCCTACGGACCGGCGCTGGTCGAACTCCTTTCCGATCGGGCCCCGACGTGGCTGGCGCAGATGCCCTGGCTGGTGGCCGACGACGAGTTCGACGGGCTCCGGCGCCGCGTGGTCGGCAGCACCCGGGAACGGATGCTGCGGGAGATCGTGGAGGCGCTCGAAGCCCTGGCTGCGGTGGACCCGGTGGTCCTCATCCTGGAGGACCTGCAGTGGAGCGACCCCTCGACGGTCGACGTCCTCGCCGCGCTCGGTCGCCGTCGCACGGTGGCTCGCCTGCTCGTCGTGGTCACGTGCCGGACGGAGGAGCTGGCGGGGACGACGTCGGGCCTCCTCGACGTGCTCCACGACCTTCGGCTCCACGGGGCGCTGACCGAGGTCCAGATGCCGCCGCTCGACGCGTACGCAGCTGCGCAGCTCGTCTGGAGACGCTGCGGTGCGGAACCGTCGGCCGAGCTGATGGACCTCGCCAACCGCCGCGCCGCCGGCAACCCCCTGCACCTGAAGAGCCTCGTCGACGAGTGGCTCGAGCTCGGGCTGATCGCCGTCGACGGCGACGCATGCGGGCCCACGGTCGAAGCCGGTGAGCTGGCGGCGACGGTCCCGGGGACGCTCCGGCAGCTCATCGAGCAGCGCCTGGCGCGCGCTCCCGCTCCAGACCAGGACCTGCTCGAGGCTGCGGCCGTCGCGGGCCGGCAGTTCTCCGCGGCCGCCACGGCCGCGGCCCTGGGCATCGATCCCGAAGACAGCGAGGCCCGCTGCTCGCAGCTCGCGCGCCGGTCGCTCCTCGTCACCGCGGCCGGTGAGCACACCTGGCCCGACGGCACGGGGACTGCCGTGTTCCGGTTCGACCACGACCTCTACCAGGAGGTGGTGTATCGGCGGGTGCCGCCCCAGCGCCGGGCCCGCCTCCACCTGCAGATCGGTCGCCGCCTCGAAGACGGCTACGGCACGGCGGCTCCCGAACACGCCACCGAGCTGGCGATGCACTTCATCCGCGGCCGGGACGGGACCCGCGCCGCCACGCATGTCGCGCGGGCGGCGCAGCACGCCGTCGGCCGCAACGCCCACGTGGAGGCGCTCGAGCACGTCCGCGTCGGCCTCGACCTGGTGGCAGCGATGGACGACGGGCCCGAGCGCCACGAGCACGAGCTCGTGCTCCAAACGATCCTCGGCCCGTTGCTGATCGCCACGCGCGGCTGGGCCTCACCCGAGGTCGAGGCCGCCTACGAGCGCGCCCACGAGCTCGCCCGCCGCTCCGCCGACCCGGCTCGGGCGCTGCCGCCGATCTTCTACGGGCTGGGCAGCGTGTACGAGAGCCGCGGAGAGTACCGGCGCGCCGCCGAGGTCCTGGGGCAGGTGCTCGATCTCGAGGACAGCGGCCACGCGGCTCACCACATGGGTTCACACGAGCTGCTCGCGTGTTCCCTGTTCCACCAGGGCCAGTTCGACCAGGCGACGGCTCACGCCGAGACGGGCTGGGAGCTCTACGACCCGGATCTGCACCTGGAGCTCCAGGCACGGTACGGCTACAACCCCGGCGTCGGCTGCCTCACGTGGGGGGCGCTGTCGTTGTGGTACCTCGGAGAGACCGAGCGCGCGAACACCCTGATGGCCGATGCGTTGGCGCTCGCGCACGACGCCGACCACGCGTTCAGCCTCGCGAGCACCCACGAGCAGGCGGCGATCCTCCATCAACTGAGCGACGAGCCCCCGCTGACGCTGGAGCACGCTGCGACCGCGTTGGAAATGGCCCACGCGCAGGGGTTCGCGCATCACGTCGCCATTGCGCAGATCCTGTGGGGCTGGTCTCGGGCGGCGCAGGGCGGAACTACTGAGGGCCTCGACGAGATGCGCGCCGGGATCGAGGCATACCGGGCCACCGGGGCCCGCATGGACCTCCCGTACTTCCTCGGGCTTCTCGCCGACGCATTGCTGCGGGCGGGCCGGATCGACGAGGGCATGGAAGCCATCGACGAGGCCCTGGTGGAGAGCGGCGCTCGCGACTACTGCCACACCGCGGAGCTGCACCGCCTGCGCGCCCTGCTGATGGTGCAGCTCGGCGCCGACGAGGAGGACGTCACCGCCGAGCTGATCCGGGCGCGCGACATCGCCCGCCGCCAGGGTGCACCCCTCCTCGTCGAGCGCGCGTCCCTCGCGCTCGACGAGATCGCGCCGGCTGTGGCGCGGGACTGACGCATCTACTGGGGGCCACGGTGCTGCGCGACGTCAGGGTCGGATGATCGGGGCCTCGGCGGCATGACGGGCCCGCAGGTCCGCGTCCCAGTCGCCGCTGCAATAGACGGTCAGCTCGGAGACCTGGCCGCCGCGGACCTCGCACAGCAGGATCTTGCGGTCCGTCAGGTCGTTGCCGTTCTCGTCGTGACGGCCGACGAACTCACTGACGAAGCCGGTCGCGGTCGGAATGGTCCGCACGACCGTCGTCTCGGCACCGTCGGGCGTGTAGCCGGCGAGCCACGCGGAGAACGCGTCCAGTCCCTGGAGCTGGAACCGCCACAGCGGTGGGTGGCCGTCGAGGAACATGTCGTCGGCTAGCACGTCGTTGACGTTGCCGGTGCGGAACACGTCCGCCAGCCGTTCGCTCAGCTCCTGGGCAGTGCCGTCGTCGATCGGGATCGTCGTGGGGTGTGGGCGTCGTGGGTGCCGTCATGTCTCCTCCTGGTGGCGATCGGCCGTCGAAAGCGACGGTACGAACCGGCGGCACACCGCGGCGTCGGTCGAACCAACGATTTCCGCACCGGCGCGCCTCAGCAGAACCACCTACGGGGCCAGCCGCAACGCCCGGCCCCGAACGGGGCCGGGTAGCCGGGGGCGCCGCATCGGCGATACTGGCACGGTGCGGCGAGCGATCGACGACGCTCGGGCGGCATTCGAGCGTCACGACTGGAGCGAGACGAGCCGGCTGCTGGCCGGCGTGCCGGTGGCCGACCTCGCGATCGAGGACCTCGACCGATTCGCCACCGCGGCCTACCTGACTGGCCGCGACGACACCGCCTTCGAGCTGTGGGCACGTGTGCACCGGGATTGCGCGCAGGCCGGCGAGGTCGAGCTGGCGGCCCGATTCGGTCTCCGCCTGGCGGAGACGTTGGGGTTCAAGGGCGACATCGGCCGCAGTGCGGGATGGGTCGAGCGGGTGCGCCGACTCCTGGACGATGCCGGCGTCGACTGTGTCGAGGTTGGCTACCTCGCGAAAGCGACGGCCATGTGCCGGATCTTCGGGGCGGGCGACTCCGCAGGTGCGCACGAGCTGTTCGTGCGTGCGGGCATCGTCGGGGCGCGCTACCGCGACCAGGAGCTCATGACCCTCGCGCGCATCGGTGAGGGCAGGATGCTCGTCTACCTCGGAGCGATCGCGGAGGGGGTCGCGCTGCTCGACGAGGCGATGATCTCGGTCGAGGCCCGGGAGATCTCGCCGATCGCCGTCGGCGACGCGTACTGCACGGTGATCGACGCCTGCACCGAGATCTTCGACATGTCCCGCTGCCGCGCCTGGACCGAATCGTTCTCGCGCTGGTGCGACGAGCACCCCGACCTCGTGCTCTACCGGGGCAACTGCCTGCTGCACAGCGCGCAGGTCATGCACGTGCACGGTGACTGGTCCGACGCGGTGGAGTCCGCCCGCCGCGCGTGCGAGCGCCTGGCCGAGCCGCTCAACAGCCTCACCCTGGGGGGAGCCCACTACGTCGACGGCGACCTCCAGCGACTCCGTGGCGACTTCGACGCCGCCGAGGCTTCCTACCGCAGCGCCAACGAGTACGGCTGCGAGCCTCAGCCGGGCCTGGCACTCATGAGGCTCGCGCAGGGGCGGACCGACACGGCTGCGGCGTCGATCCGGCGGGTGCTCGACGAGGCGGTCGGTCCCGTCTTCCGGGCGCGGGTGCTCGGCGCTTACGCCGAGATCATGCACGCGGTCGGCGATGTCGCGGCGGCGCGGGCCGCGGCCGACGAGCTGACGGAAGCGGCGGACGAGCTGGGCTCACCGTTCCTCCGGGCACGGGCGGCGCACGCGACGGCCACCGTCCTCCTCGCCGAGGGCCGGGCCAAGGATGCCCTCCGGGCTTCGCGTCAGGCGCTGCGGCAGTGGACGGAGCTCGACGCGCGGTACGAGGCGGCCCTCACGCGGGTGCTGATCGCCGAAGCCTGCACCGCCGTCGGCGACACCGAGGGAGCCGACCTGGCGACGAGCGCCGCCCGGGCGACCTTCGAGGCGCTCGGCGCGGCACCGGATCTCGCCCGGCTCGACGGGGGTGCCGAGCCGCGCCGCCCGGATGGCCTCACGTCCCGGGAGCTCGAGGTGCTCCGCGTGCTGGCGCAGGGCAAGACGAACCGGGTCATCGCCGAGAAGCTGTTCATCAGCGAGAAGACGGTGGCGAGCCACGTCAGCCACATCTTCACCAAGCTGGGCGTGTCGTCCCGCGCCGCGGCGACCGCGTACGCCTACGACCACGACCTCGCCTGACCGGCGGCGAGCCCGCCGGCAGCTCTCGTTTGGCGGCGCCTCAGCCCTGGGGGGAGAGCCCCTCGATGGCGCCCTGGAGGCGGGTCTGGAGCACGGTCGTGGTCACGTCGCCGCGGCTGCGCTCGAGCACCGCCCGCAACGCGTCGAGCGTCCGGCGCAGCCCGTTGGTCAGTGCGTCGGGGTAATCGACGACGACCAGCGCGTCGTAGACCTCGTCCATGGCCGCCAGCAACGACGCGCCGCGCTCGACCTTGCCCTCCCGCAGGCGATCGAGCAGGTGGCGCCGCAGCTCGCTGGCGGCCTCGGCCACGCCCCGCATCCATGCCGCCGCGGCAACGCCAAGTTCGGCGGGCGTCGGCACCGGACCGCCGGCAACCAGGGCGGCAACCGACCGGGCCTCGGTGTACTCCTTCTCGGCGTCATGGAGGAACCCGCCGTGCCCGACTGCCGGGAACGGGGCCAGGACCTCCTGGGCCTCCCGGAGCGCCGCCTCGGCGCGGTCGGCCAGGGCGGCGGCGGCGTCAGCGTCGAGCCTGTGGATCGCCCGGATGCTCGACCCCGCAGCTCGGATGACGCTGCGGCACGACACCAGCGCCGCCTCGCGTGCCCGGTTGGCGTCGGCCAGCTCGTCATGGATGGCGGCAACGGCACCGGCGAGGCTGTCGCGGCGAGCCCCACCCCCAGCGTCGGGTGCTGACATCGCTGCGCCGGCGAGCTAGCGGCCGGTGCCGGTGCCCAGCACCACCACCGCCGGGCGCGGTGCGCGGATCGGGGTGAGATAGCGCACCTTATGGAGCCGCTCGGCAACCCGGCGCTGACGGCGCACCAGGAGCACCAGGTAGGTCAGCAGCAGCCCGCCGGCGACCGCCAGGCCGATCCACCCTGCCCCGCCGAGCAGCACGGCCGGCGCCACGCTGGCGATGGCCAGCACGGTCAGGCTGCTGAGGATGTGACGCCGCCGACGATAGGACCCCGCGGCCGCGGCGGCCCGCGGCGATGCCGGAGGGTACCCCGACCCGGACCCGGTGGAGCCCTGCTCCCGCCGGCGGGCCAGCTCGTCGCCGTAGGAGAGCCGCCTGCGGCCCCCGGCCAGCGCCGCCGCGCTGCCATCGTCGTCGCCCGCGTAGGACTCGTCGGCCACGTCGTGGGCGTAATCGTCGTCGTAGCCGCCGAACTCGTCCGTATACATCGGGCGATAGCCGGGCGACGTTCGGGCCAACGACCACAGCTGGCGCCGGAAGGTGAGCATCGACGCGTTGGGCCGGGCTTCGCGACGGCTCTGCAACCAGGGAGGCAGCAGCACTGCTGCCCAGATCACGCCAAGAAGCAAGAAAGCAGGCATGGCATCCACTCCGAGGTCTCGCTTGCGACCGTACAGGTCGCCATGGCGGACGCGGTGGATGCGGCCTGACCTGGGGTTACAGGCCGTGCTCGGCGTCGATGCCGTCGCTGCGCCTGTAGGTGCCGCTGCGGCCGCCGGTCTTCTCCCAGAGTGCGATGTCGCCGATCGTCATGCCCCTGTCGACGGACTTGCACATGTCGTAGATCGTGAGACAGGCAACCGCACACGCGGTCATCGCCTCCATCTCGACGCCCGTGCGATCGATGGTCTCGACGTGCGCCTCGACCTCGATGAAGTCGTCCTCGATACGGAAGTTGACGAGCACGCTCCCGACCAGCAGCGGGTGGCACAGCGGGATCAGCTCGGGCGTGCGCTTGGCTGCCTGGATGCCGGCCACCCGCGCGACCGCGAGCACGTCACCCTTGCTGATCGCCCCCCGGGCCACCAGCGACGTGGTCTCGGGCCGCATGTGAACCCGCCCCCGCACAACGGCCCGGCGGTGGGTGGGCTCCTTGGGCGTGACATCGACCATCCGGGCTCTGCCGAGTGGGTCGAGATGGGTGAGCCCCCGGTCGGACATGGGCCCCACCCTAGTGCCCCCAGCAGGGACAACGTTCATCCCCCGCCGCCCGAACGGCGAGGGCCCGCTGACCCCCGACTAGCCCCCGATCTGGCTCATGGACCGGCGTGGGCGCACGAATTGCACCTGCCCGATCATGTGCCCGGCCCACTTGCCCGCGACGCAGCGCTGGACGGCGGCGCCTACCTCGTCGTCGGACGCGCCACCACGGAGCAGGGCGCGCAGGTCGACCTCGTCGACTGCGAACAGGCACGATCGCAGCTGACCGTCGGCGGTGAGGCGGATCCGATCGCACGACGCGCAGAAAGGCCGCGTCACCGACGCGATCACGCCCACCTCGCCCGTGCCGTCGCGGTACACGAAACGCTCGGCCGGCTCGTGGCCGCGCCGGATGGCTTCGACGGGATAGACGGCATCGATCGTGCGCAGGATCTCGTCCTGGCTGACCACCGCTTCCGACTCCCAATGCCGGTCGGCGTCGAGTGGCATCCACTCGATGAACCGCACGACGACCCCGCGGTCGCGGCCGAACGTCGCCAGGTCGAGGACCTCGTCGTCGTTCACGCCCCTCATCACGACCGTGTTCACCTTCACCGGATCGAGCCCCGCCTCTTTGGCGGCCTCGATGCCGTCGAGAACGCTTTCGAGCTCGTCGCGCCGCGTCAGCTCGGCGAACCGGTCGTGGCGCAGCGTGTCGAGCGAGATGTTGACCCGCCGCAGCCCGGCGGCCACCAGGTCGCCCGCAATCATCCGGAGCGTTGCGCCGTTGGTGGTGAGTGCGAGATCGGCACCCAACGCCGCCAGCTTGCCGACGAGGACGGGCAGGTGCGCCCGCACGGTCGGCTCGCCACCGGTGAGGCGGATGCTGTCGATGCCGAACCGCTCCACGCACACTCTTGCGATCCGCTCGATCTCCTCGAAGGTGAGCACCTGGTCGCGGGGAAGCCACTCCAGCCCCTCGGCCGGCATGCAGTACGTGCAGCGGAAGTTGCAGCGGTCGGTGACCGAGATCCGCAGGTCACGATGGACGCGGCCGAAGCCGTCGACGAGCGGTCCTCTGGCCATGACTCCAACCTACTGCCACTCCTGCGTTGGCGGCTCCTCCAGCAGAATTACCTCCACCTGGCCGCCGAGCCGCACACCGTCGCCGTCGGGCACCACCGCCAAGGCGTTGGCCCGGGCCATCGCGGCCAGCTGGTGCGAGCCCTGGCCACCCGAGGAGCGCACGTGCAGGACGCCCCGCTCGCCGGCCGTCGCCACCACCCGGACCAGGTGGACCCTGCCATCCGGCCGGCGAGCCAGCGCTTCGTCGGCGGTCGCCGCCAGCCGGGGCCGGTGGAGCCGGGGATGCGGGTGCCCGCCGATCCGGCGCAGCCCGGGACGGGCGAACAGCTCGAAGCTCACGAGCGACGACACGGGATTGCCGGGCAGCCCGAAGACCGGCACGTGGCGCCGCCCGCCATCGCCGGCACGGATGACCCCGAACGCCAGCGGCTTGGCCGGCCGGATCGCCACCTGCATCCAGCGCATCTTGCCGATGCGATCCAAGACCACCCTGACCAGGTCGATGTCGCCCATGGACACCCCGCCGCTGGTGAGGACAGCGTCGCACATGGCGGCACCCCCCTCCAGTCCCGCCGTGATGGCGCCCTCGTCGTCGGCGACACGGCCCAGGTCCACGGCGTCGAACCCCGCCTGCGCCACGAGCGCCAGCAGGGCCGGGCGATTGCTGTCGCGGATTTGCCCGGGCCGGAGGGGCCCTGGGCCCACGACCAGCTCGTCACCCGTCGACATCACGCCCACCCGGGGCCGCGGGTGCGCCTCGACCTCATCGATGCCCAGCGATGCGAGCACGCCGAGACGGGCGGGCGTCAGCTCGTCACCGGCGCCGAAGACGCGCTGGCCGGCGTGGAGGTCCTCGCCGACGGCCCGCACGTGGTTGCCGGGATCGACCGACACCTGGATCTCGACGGCCTTGCCGCCATCGCGCCGCTCGGTCCGCTCCACCATCACCACGGCGTCCGCGCCGTCGGGCATCGGCGCCCCCGTGAAGATCCGCATGGCCTCGCCGGCCCGGAGCGGTCGCGGCGCCGGGTGACCGGCGGCCACCTCCGCCACTACCGGCAGGGTCACCGGCACTGCGGCAACGTCGGCCGCCCGCAGCGCGTAGCCGTCCATGGCCGTGTTGGCGAACGGTGGCACCGGCTCCCTCGCCACGACGTCCGCGGCCAGCACACATCCCACCGCCCCGGTGGTCGCCAGCCGCGCCGGCGGCAACGGCGCGCAGCCGGCGAGCACGTGGGCGATGGCGTCGTCCAGCGGGATCATCGCACCACCCAGAACGTACGCGGATAGGCACGGCAGCTTCGCTCACGGTGGTCAGTGTTGTCGGGAGGCCGAGCTGCCACGCCCTGGCTCACGCTGCAAATCTCGTACTGTTCTGTGCCCACTTGCACACCTATCCGCTCGGCCTCTAAACGAGCCCCCGGCGGCGGACCGCGTCGGCCAGGTAGGACGCGAACTCGGGACCGAGGTCGTCGCGGTCCAGGGCCAGCTCCACCGTGGCCCGCAGGTAGTCGAGCTTCTTGCCGATGTCGAACCGCCCGTGCTCGAACACGAACCCGTGCACCGGCTGGTCCTCCAGCAGGATGGCGATGGCGTCGGTGAGCTGGATCTCGCCGCCCACGCCCGGCTTCGTGCGGTCGAGGGCGTCGAAGATCTCGGGTGTGAACACGTAGCGGCCGACGACGGCCAGGTCGGAGGGGGCGTCCTCGGGCTTGGGCTTCTCGACGATGCCACGCAGGCGCACGAGCCCGTCGTCGGCCGGCTCGGCGTCGACGCAGCCGTAGGAGGAGATCTCCTCGATCGGGAACCGCTTGACCGCGATGATCGAGCTGCCCGTCTGCTCGTACGCGGTGATCATCTGCTCGAGCACCCGGAAACGTTCGTCCATGATGTCGTCGCCGAGCATCACCGCGAACGGATGGTCGCCGACGTGCTTGCGGGCCACCGACACCGCGTGGCCGAGCCCGAGGGCCTCGCCCTGCCTGACGTAGTGGATGTCGGCGAGCTCCGCCAGGCGCCGGATCTCCTCGAGCTCCTCCACCTTGCCAGCGGCGTCCAACGACGCCTCCAGCTCGATCGAGCGATCGAAGTGATCCTCCAGGCTGCGCTTGCCCCGGCCCGTGATGATCAGGATGTCGTCGATTCCCGCCCGCACCGCCTCCTCGACCACGTACTGGATCGCCGGGCGGTCGACGACCGGCAGCATCTCCTTCGGCTGCGCCTTGGTCGCCGGGAGGAAGCGGGTGCCCAGCCCGGCCGCGGGGACGACTGCCTTTCGAACGCTCACCGTTGGAACGCTAGTGGACCCCCCGCGGAGCTCATGCCGCCGCGCCCAGGTGGGGCTCCTCGCCCCGCCAGAGCCGCCCGATGTTCCCGCGGTGGCGGGCGATCACGATCACGGCGCACCCGGCGAGCGCCGCCACCTCGCGCCCCGGCGCCCCCAGCGCGCCGGCTGCGGCCGGCAGGACGGCCACGGCCGCGATCGAGCCCAGCGACACGGTGCGGCTGATCGCGGTCACCGCCCCGAACGCCGCTGCCGACACCAGCGCGGCGAGCGGGAACAGCACCAGCGCCATGCCCGCGACGGTGGCCACCCCCTTGCCCCCACGGGGAACGGCAAGCCCGCGACGGGGCGTGTGTCCCGAGCCGGGCGTCAGCGGGGCGACGTGGCCCACCACGGCGGCGACGCCGCACGCCACGCCGAGGCCGTGGCCACCGACGGCCCAGCCGAGCGCCGCGGCCCCCGCCCCCTTGATCACATCGCCGGCCAGGGTGAGCACACCGGCCCGGCGCCCCGCAGTGCGGTACACGTTGGTGGCACCGGGATTGCCCGACCCGGCGGCGGTGGGGTCGACGCCCCGGCGGCGGGTCGCCAACCGGGCGCTGGGGAAGGTCCCGAGGAGGTAGGCGCCGGCGACGCAGGCCACCGCAACGGCCGGGGACGCGGTGGCGAGTGACGAGAGTGGCCAAAACAGGCTCACGACGCGGCGATCGTACCGGCCGGGGCGCTAGCCTTGGCAGTCTCAACGCGCGACTGCTAATTCCACCCGACCGCCGTAGGCGATCACCTGCGTCCCTCCGGAGTCCAGATGCCCACGTACGAGTACCGCTGCCGCAACTGCGGTGAGCCGCTCGAGGTCGTCCAGTCGTTCACGGACGACCCGCTGACCGAGTGCCCTGCGTGCGGTGGCGAGCTTCGCAAGGTGTTCCAGGCCGTCGGCATCGCGTTCAAGGGCTCGGGCTTCTACAAGACCGACAGCCGGAAGGCGGCCAAGTCATCGGCGTCGTCGTCGGGCTCGGAGTCGTCGGGCTCGGAGTCGTCGGGCTCGTCCGAGAAGAAGTCGACGCCCTCCGGCTCCAACGGCGACGGGGGCTCGACCGACGGGGCCAAGTCGTCCAAGTCCTCCCCGACGTCCCCGACGTCCTCGTCCTCCTCGTCGTCGACGGCGGCCAGCGGCGGCGCGTGAGCGGGGCCGCGGCGGAGGTGCACCGCGCCGACGTCGGCGTCTACGGGGGATCCGGGCTCTACACACTGTTGGAGGACGCCATCGAGGTCGTGACCGACACCCCGTTCGGTCCGCCCTCGGCGCCGCTGACGATCGGCTCGGTCGGATCGCGCCGGGTGGCGTTCCTCCCCCGGCATGGCCGCGACCACACGTTGCCGCCACACCGGGTCCCCTACCGGGCCAACGCATGGGCGCTGTGGCAGCTGGGCGTGCGCGCGCTGTTTGCGCCCTGCGCCTCGGGATCGCTGCAGCCCGAGATCCATCGTGGTGACTTCGTGGTCGTGGACCAGATCGTCGATCGCACGTACGGCCGCGACGCCACCTTCCACGACGGCCCCGGCACTCCCGGCGGGCTGGCGCCGGTCGACCATGTGACGTTCGCGGCGCCGTACGACGCCCGGCTGCGCGCCGCTGCGGTCGAGGCGTCCCGGGCCCAGGGCGTCGCCGTCCACGACGGCGGGACGGTCGTGGTGATCAATGGGCCCCGGTTCTCGACCAGGGCGGAGTCGCGTTGGTACGCGGCCGAGGGTTGGCAGGTCGTCAACATGACCCAGATGCCCGAGGCCGTGCTCGCAGCCGAGGCGCACATCCCCTACGCCGCGATCGCCCTCGTCACCGACTACGACGTCGGGCTCGAGGGGGACCCCGGCATCGAGCCCGTGACGATGGACGAGGTCTTCGCCATGCTCGAGCGCAACGCCGAGGTGGTACGGAAGGTGCTGTTCCGGGCGATCGGGCTGCTTCCCGACGACCTGTTCACGCCGTAGCCGCGGGCCGGACGGGGCGCGATCAGCCCCGACCCCACTGCGCTAGCGTGCACTTCGGCTTCCCCCGCTGGTCCCGCTGGCCCGCCGCCCCGGAGGAAGCCGTGTCCCCTCACCCCGTGCTGCTCGGCGTACGCGCCCGGCGAGCCCTCGCCCGGACGGTCGTCCGCCGGGCGTTGGTGCTGGGCCTCGCCATCCTCACCGGGTTGGTCGTCGTGTCGCTGGTCTCATCCGCCGAGGCGGCCCGCCAGCGCTGGGGGCGCTCCCGGCCGGTGGCGGTTGCTACCCGCGACCTGGCCCCCGGCGACCTCGTCGACGGCTCGGCTGTCGAGGTGCGCCGGCTGCCCGAGGCGGCGGTGGCGCCGCAAGCCCTGGCGGAGCCGCCGTCCGGCTCGATGGTGCGCCAACCGGTGGCCGCCGGCGAGCCCCTCGTGCCCGAGCGGCTCGCACCGCAGGGTCTGACGGGCGTGGCCGCGCTGGTGGCGGCCGGGCACAGAGCGGTGGCCATCCCGGTCGGTCCGCTGGCCGCCCCGCCGCTGACCGTCGGCGATCTCGTGGACGTGCTCGCCGTTGTGCCCGCGCTCGTGGAAGAACAGCCGCGGCAGCGCGAGGACCAGCCCTCGTTCGCGCTGGTCGAGGCGGCCGTCGTGGTCGACGTTGGCGAGCAGTCCATCACCGTCGCCGTTCCCGAGGCCGACGCACCCCGGGTCGCGTGGGTGCTCACCAACGGATCGGTCGTGCTCGCGCTGGCCGGCGCCTGATCAGCGGAACGAGCTGGCGAGGAACAGCAGGATCAGCACCCCGACGATGATGCGGTAGACGACGAACGGCAGGAACGAGTGGGTGCGGATCAGCTTCAGCGTGCCCCACACCGCGATGTAACCGGTGATGCCCGAGGCGACGATCCCCCAGATGAACGGCGCCCTGAAGCCCGCCGGGATGCCGCCCTCACCCGACACGTCGAACCACTTGAAGACGAGGGCCCCGAACGTGATGGGCAGGCTCATGAGGAAGGCGAACCGGGCCGCACCGTCTCGGCTGAGACCCGAGAACCGGCCGACGGTGATGGTGACGCCCGAACGCGACAGGCCGGGCTGGAGGGCCAGCGACTGGGCCGCGCCCATCACCAGCGCGTCGCGCAATCCCACCTCGTCGATCGTGCGCTTGCCCCGCACGCCATCGGCCCAGGCCAGCGCCAGCGCCCCGAGGATCATCATCACGGCGATGAGCCAGATCTGGTCGGTGTTCTCCTCGATGGTGTCGGCCAGGAGCGCCCCGGTGATCGCCGCGGGCACGGCCGAGACCGCGATCAGCCAGGCCAGCCGTCCGTCCTTCGAGCGCGGGGTTCGTACAGCCGCATGGGACAGGCGCACGATGTCGTGGCGGAAGTAGGCGACGGCACCGCCGAGCGTGCCCAGGTGGAGCGCCACGTCGAACGTCTTCTGCAGCGACTCGTTGCCGGCGAAGTCGTCCCAACCGAAAAGCCAGGGGACCACGATGAGATGGCCCGACGACGAGATCGGGAGGTACTCGGTGAGTCCCTGGGTGATGCCCAGGACGATGGCGTGGAGGATCGACACGTGTATCGGTGGTTAGGGCCCGCACCCAGGTCGGCTCGAACTTCGGAAGCGCACGATGCTCACCGACCGGGGCCCCTCCCCGCAACCCGCACCGCCGGGCTCGCGCTTTAGCGACCGCTCAGCATGACCCCGGGGATGACGAGGGCGGCGGCGCCGGTGCCACCCGGCGTCCACTCCCGTTCGCCCCCTACCGCGCTCACGTCGAGCAGCAAGCGCTGGAGCGTCGAGGCGATCGTCGCCTCCCGGATCGGCTCGGCCCGCTGCCCGCCGCGCACCATCAGGCCCTCCACTCCCACCGAGAAGTCGCCCGACACCGGGTTGACCCCCGAGTGCAGTCCGGTCATCGACTGGACCAGGACGCCGTCGTCGACCGCGGCGACGAGGTCGTCGAGGCCCCCCGCGCCGGTGGCGACGGCCAAGGCCTGGGCGCCGACCCCGGGCGTGGACCGATAGCCGCGGACCGCCGACGCGGTCGAGGGGACGCCGGCGCGCCGGCCGGTCATCGTGTTGTGGAGGAAGCCCTGGAGCACACCGTCGACGATCAGCGGCACCCGGCGGGTGGCCAACCCCTCGCCGTCGTGGGAGTCGGCCCCGAGCGACAGGGGGTCGGTCGGGTCGTCGACGAGGGTCACTAGTGGCGACGCGATCGGCTCGCCCACGCGATCAGCGAACGGTGAGCGCCCCTTGAGCACGGACTCGCCGTTGAGCGTGGCGGCCACCACCCCGAGCAGGGTCGCCGCCATCCGGGGCTCGAGGACGAGCGTGACGCTGGCGCTGGCCGGCTGGACGGCGCCGAGCAGCCGGGTGGCGCGTTCGACGGCGTCGTCCGCGGCGCGGTCGAGGTCCACATCGTCGGGCTCGCGGCCGACAGATACGCCGTAGCCGGTCTTGGTCTCGGCACCCTCGGAGGCGAGCGCCAGCACCGAGAGGTTGCAGAACGTGGATCGCCCGGCCACGGCGATACCCGTCGACGTGGCCACGGCCCCCTCGCCGGCGCCGTCGGACCACTGGGCGGTGCGCACGCCATCGATGCGCGGATCACGGGCCCGCACCGCCCGCTCCAGTTCCAGCGCCAGATCCACCTTGCGCTCGGTCGGCTGTGCGGCCAGGGCGTCGCGCCAGAGGTCGATCCGCGGCGGTTCCACGCCGTCGGGCTCGGCCAGCCCCACCCACGGTTCGGCCTGCGCGTACACGACGTTGTCTCGGGCCTCGGCCAGGACCTCGGCGACGACGTCGTCATCCAGCGAACCGGCCCAGGCGAAGCCCTGGCGCCCGTCCTCGATGACTCGAACGCCGATCCCCGCCGACGTGGCCTGGGTCAGGGACTCGATCGCGCCGCCATGGACCTTGACGGACGTCGACGTCGACCTACCCACGAACGCCTCGACCTGCTCCCCGGCGCCGGCGGCACCGGCGACCTTGGTGGCAAGGTCGAGCAGCTCGCTCATCTAGTGGGCGCTCGCGGAAGTTCCGTGGATGGATCGCCGAGTCAGATGCGTCGCTGGCAAGGACGCAGGAGGAAGGCGCAGCCAGCGGCTGCGGCGACGACGAGGACGCAGTCCAGCGGCGGATCTGGCCGGCGAGACGCCACGATGACTTCCGCGAGGGTCCACTAGTGGGCGCTCGCGGAAGTTCCGTGGATGGATCGCCGAGTCAGATGCGTCGCTGGCAAGGACGCAGGAGGAAGGCGCAGCCAGCGGCTGCGGCGACGACGAGGACGCAGTCCAGCGGCGGATCTGGCCGGCGAGACGCCACGATGACTTCCGCGAGGGTCCACTAGGCACCCGAGACGGCGACGTCGCCGACGACCAGCGTCATGCCGGCGGCGCTCATCGGCAGCCACGTGAGGTCGGAGCCGACCGCGACCAGATCGTGCAGCAGGCGCTGGATCGTGGAGGCGATGGTGAACTCGCGCAGCGGCTCGGCGAGGGCGCCGCCCCTGATGCGCAGGCCCTGGGCACCGGTCGAGAAGTCCCCGGAGACCGGGTTGACGCCCGAGTGCAGCCCCGAGACCTCCTGCACCAGCACGCCGTCGCCGACGTCTGCGAGCAGGGCGGCGGCGTCGCGGTCGCCGGGCGTGAGCGCCACGGCCCGGCAGCCGGCCGTCGGCGTGGACTTGAACCCGGCCCGGACGGCGGAGCCGGTCGAGTGCGTGCCCATCCGGCGGGCGGTCCACGTGGAGTGGACGAAGCCCCGCAGCACGCCGGCCTCGACGAGCGGGACGCGCCGCGTCGCCAATCCCTCGGCGTCGACGGGCGAGGCACCCCACGACCGGGCGTCGGTGGGATCCTCGATCAACGTGACGAACGGCGCCGCGACCTGCTCGCCCTCCCGTCCCGCGAACAGCGAGCGGGCCTTGATGACCTCCTCGGCGCCGAGCGTCCCGGCCACGATGCCCATGAGCTGGGCGGTCACCCAGGGATCGAGTACGACCGTGAGCCGCCCGGATGGGGGCTGGATGGCGCCCAGCATGCGCAGGGCCCTGTCCGCGGCGTCGCCCGCGGCGGCCTCGACGTCGAGCTCGCCGACGTCGCGGCCCAGTGAGAAGCCGAAGCCCGTCTGCGTCTCGTCCTCGTCGCCCGCCATCGAGTACGCCACGAGCTCGCAGCCGGTGACGCGCGAGCTGCGGCGGATGCCCGTGGTGGTCACCACCGCGGTCTCACCGAGGGAGTCGCCGTAGTCGCAGGACTCAACGCCGGTGATGCGGGGATCGGCGGCCAGCAACGCCCGCTCCAGCTCGAGTGCAAGGGCCACCTTCCGGTCGGTGGCCACGTCGGCGAGCCCGGGTCGCCACAGGTCCAGGTCGGTGGGCTCCACACCGTCCGGCTCGGCCAAGCCTGCAGCCTCGTCGGGTTCGCCGAAGGCGGCGTTGTCGCGCGCTTCGCTCACCGTCTCGGCCAGCGCCTCCGCGTCGAACGTCCCGCAGTAGGCGAACCCCTGGCGTCCCTCTTGGACGATGCGCACGCCGACGCCGAGCGAGTCGGCGACGGCCAGCTGCTCGACCTCGCCCTGGTAGACGCGCACTTGGGTGTCGGTGGACCGGCCGACGTAGGCCTCGAGCTGCTCGTCGTCGCGGGCCTGGGCGACGACGGCGTCGGCGATGTCGAGCAGGTCGCTCATCGGCTCGCCTCCGGCTCGCCAATGAGGGATCGCCACTTCGCGGCGAGGAAGGCGCTGTGCGTACGATTCGCTCGCTTACGCCCGGTCATCCTGCGGTTCCGCCGACGGTGAGCGCCTTGACCCGCAGGGTGGGGACACCGTCGCCGACGGGAACGCCCTGGCCGTCCTTGCCACAGGTGCCCGGGTGGCCCATGGCGAAGTCGTTGCCGACGGCGTCGATGTCGACCAGCACCTTGGGGCCGTTGCCGATGAGGTTGCCCTCCCTGATCGGCTCGGTGATCTCGCCGTTCTCGATGAGGTACGCCTCGGTCATGCCGAACACGAAGTCGCCCGTGGCGGTGTTCACCTGTCCCCCGCCGAGCGCCGCCACGTACACGCCGTGGTCGGTCGAGGACACGATGCCCTGGGGGTCGCCGTCGCCGCCCACGAGGTAGGTGTTGGTCATCCGCACCATCGGGAGGTGCTGGTAGCTCTGGCGGCGACCGTTTCCGGACCGCGGGTGGACATCCTTGCGGGACCGCAGGTGGTCCCACATGTAGTCGGTGAGGACGCCGTCCTGGATGAGGACGTTGCGCTGCGCCGGAGTGCCCTCGTCGTCGATGGCGTAGTGGCCCCACTCCTCGGCCATGGTGCCATCGTCGACGAGCGTGACCAGCGGCGATGCCACCTGCTGGCCGAGGCGACCCTTGAACACCGAGGCGCCCTTGTCGACCAGGTCCTTCTCCAGCCCGTGGCCGCACGCCTCGTGGAACAGCACCCCGCCACCGCCGGGCCCGATCACCACCGGCAGCGTGCCCGACGGCGCGGGACGGGCGGCCAGCTTGGTGATCGCGCGGCGGGCGGCCGTGCGGGCGATGTCTTCGACCTGGTAGCGGTCGAACAGCTCGAAGCCGACCGTGCGCCCCAGCGACTCGTAGCCGGTCTGCATGCCGGTGTCGCCGAACGCCACGGTCGACACCACGAACAGGGTCCGGACCTGGTCGTCCTCCGACAGCAGCCCGTCGCTGTTGGCCACCAGGATCCGCCGCCGGGAATCGCCGTAGCGAGCCCTCACCTGGCGGATCGAGCCGCCCTCGGCGCGGGCGGCCTCGTCGGCCCGGCGGAGCAGCTCCACCTTCGTACCCTTGGCCACCCGCTCGGGGAGGACCGCGACCCGGTCGGGCCGGACTACAGACTGGCGTGTCAGCTCCACCTCCCGGACCCCACCGCCCCCGGAGCGTGCCGCGGCGGCTGCGGCCTCGGCGGCGGCGCGCAGGCCATCGCCGGTCAGGTCGGCGGTGTGCGCGAAACCGGTCGTCTCTCCCACCACGACGCGGATGCCGGCCCCCCGGTCGCGGCCGGACGACAACTCCTCCACTCGGCCATCGTCGAGCATCGCGGCAGACGACCGCTTGTCCTCTACGAAGACCTCGGCGAAATCTCCGCCGGTGCGGAGGGCGGTGGTGAGCGTCCGCTGGATGACCGATTCGTCGAGCACGGGCGACCTCGATTCGCGTGGATGGCGGGTGGATCGGTGCGGGTCCCAGGGGTGATCCGCTACTGATCGACGCCGGCTGACCTGGGCCTGGGCGGTTTTAGCCCGCCGACGACGTGGATGCGTACTGTACCCGGGTGCCCCTGGAACCCGGCCTGTCCGCGGCCGTCACCCTCGAGGTCGGCGACGACGACACCGCGCTGGCGTTCCGCTCCGGCCAGGTCGCAGTTCTGGCCACGCCCCGCCTGATCGCGTTGTGCGAGGAGGCGTCGCTGCGTGCCATCGACGGCCGGGTCCCCGAGGGACACACGACGGTCGGCATGCGGGTGCAGCTCGACCACCTCGCGCCCACCGCGGTGGGCACCAAGGTGCAGGCCGAGGCGACGCTCGAGAAGGTGGAGGGACGGCGCCTGACGTTCACCGTCTCCGCCACCGACGAGCGGGGCCTGGTGGCCGCGGGCAAGGTGACCCGGGTCGTGGTCGACGTCGACCGCTTCCTGGAGAACTGCAGCTAGGGATTCTCGGGGACCTGCCCGTCGGGCGGTGGACAGTGCGCCTTCGCCGTACCGGGACAGTGATGGTCTTCGCTAGTCACGCAGCAGGTCCGCGATGCCGGCATGGGTGATCGCCCGCTGCAGCCCGAGCGACCGCCCGCGGATGCGGAAGGCGACGCCGGCCCTGCCGGCGGCGGCGCGAGCTCGAAGCAGAGCAGTGAGGCCCGAAGAGTCAGTGAACGTGAGACCGCGGGCATCGATGGCGATCGACTTCGGACACGCCTCCAATGCGCCGATGACGCACGCGACGAAGCCGTCCACACCGGTCGAGTCGAATTCACCCTCGAGCACGAGCGTGGCATCGCTGCCCTCGTAGTGGACCTCGATGCGGAGCAACTCCGCGCGGAACGGATCAGCGTCGTCCGACATACGTCCCCTCCCAGCCGACGGGGCCCAGATGCCGTCCGACGCGTAGGCTACCGGAACGATCGAGCGGTCACGGCCGGCCGGTCGCTGAGGCGATCCGCGGTCGACGTCGAGTTCGTTGGAGGGTGCGGCTGAGCCGCTCCCCGCCCGGGTTCGACGTGGCGACGCCACGATTACGATCCGGTCGATGCGTCCGCTGACGTTCGTGGCCGTGGGCCTGGTGCTGATCGCCATCGACATCCGCACGGAACACCTCGACGTCCTTCCCGACGCGCTGGGCTGGGGACTCGTGGCGTTCGGCGCGTGGCGCCTGTCGCTCACCGTTCCCGCCATCGCCGCAGCCACAGCGGCGCTCCTGACCCTGCCGGAGGTGTCGCTACCGCACCATTTCGTCATGCTCGACCCGGAGACGGGCGAGAGGATCACGCCGCGACCCGGCGTCGACCTCGCCTACCCGGAACAGCTCGTCTTCGACGACCTCACCGGCTGGCGCCTGGCGGCGATGGCGGCAGCGCTCGTGGCCGGCGGCCTGACGATGTGGCTGCTGCTCGGGGCACTGGCGACGCGGGCCGAGGCCTGGGAGCGTGCGGGCACAGCGCGGCAGATCCGGTGGCTGCGGTGGCTGACCCTCGGTGTGTGGACGGCCCCGATCCTGGTCGTGCTCGCCGTGTCGGCGGCGTCCGAGGACGGGTCGTTCGACCCGGTCTGGAACGGCAGCATCGAGCTGCTGGCCCTGGCCGGTGTGGTGGTCATCGGCGCAGTCGCCGCGGTCCTGCTCCGCGAGACCAACAGGGCCTGGGCGGTGCCTCAATGGTCGGCGGATCGACAGCCCCGGCTCGGGCCGCTGCCGCCGCGGGGCGACGGCCGGCGCCCCGCCTGACCGTCGGTCAGCCCAGGTTGGACGAGCGCGGGTAGACGTCGGCGGGATCGGTGAGCACGTTGACCAGGTACGGGACGCCGGACGCCAGCCCGCGGTCGAGCGCCGGACCGACCTCGTCGGGGTCGGTGACGGTCTCGCCCGCGCCGCCCAGGGCGGCCACCACCTGGTCGTAGCGGCAGCCCGGCTGGAGGTCGGCGGCCACGTCGTAGCCGTAGAGCGCCTGCATTGGATGCTTCTCGAGGCCCCAGATGCCGTTGTTGCCCACCACCATCACCACCGGGAGCTGGTGACGGACCAGGGTGTCGGCGTCCATGAGGGAGAACCCCGCCGCCCCATCGCCGAGCAGCGCCACCACCTGCCGATCCGGATGCGCCAGTCGGGCCGCCATGGCGTAGCCCATGCCGGTGCCGAGGCAACCGTAGGGCCCGCTGTCCAGCCAGCACCCGGGCTCGTAGACGTCGACGTACTTGCCTGCGTAGGACACGAAGTCGCCCCCGTCGCACACCACGACCGCATCGCGGTCGAGCCGCTTCCGGAGCTCGCCATAGATGCGCGTCGGCAGGATCGGAGTCGCCGCCGCAGCCAGCAGCGCGGCCTCGTCCGCCGCCGTCGCCACCTCGAGGTCCCGAACGCGGGTGACCCAGGACTCGTGGTCGGTGCGCGGGCCGTCGTAGCCGGCCAGGCCGGCGAGTGTCGCGCGCAGGTCGCCGGCGATGGTGACCGCGTCGACGTGGCGGGCCCGGCCCTCGTCACTGTCGGCCAGGTGCACCACGGTCGCGTTGCCGAAGCGGCCGAACGACAGGCGGAAGTCGAGCGCCGTGCCCGCGACCACGACCACGTCGGCCTCGGTCTTGAGCAGGCTGCGCGTCCGGCTGGCGGCCAACGGATGGTCAGCCGGGAGGCAGCCGCGGCCCTGCCCGTTGAGGAACGTCGGCACCCGCAGGTGTTCGACCGCCGCCACGAGCTCGGCGTCGGCCTCTGCCCACCACACGTCGGTGCCGGCGACGAGCATCGGGCGCTCGGCCTCGGCGACCAGCCGGGCCGCGGCGGCGACATGGTCGGGGTCGGGCTCGGCCGCTGCGGGCACGGCAGCCGGCGGGATCGTCGCCTCGCCCTCGGCGAACAGCACGTCCATCGGCAGGTCGACGAACACCGGCCCCCGGTGTGGCGTCAGCGCCATGGCGGCCGCCTCATGGACCGCCGCGGGGATGTCCTCGACGGCGGCGACCGTGCGGGCGAGCTTGGTGACGGGTGCCAGCAGGGGCACGTGGTCGAGCTCCTGGAGGGAGCCGGAACCCCACCGGGCCTGTGGGGCCCGTCCGCCCAGCACGACGACCGCCGAGCCGTTGAAGTGCGCCTGCGTGATGGCCGACATCCCGTTGGTGACGCCGGGACCGGCCGTGAGCACGGCCAGCCCGGGCCGGCGGGTGAGCCGGGCGTGGCCCTCGGCGGCGAAGGCGGCGGTCTGCTCGTGACGGACGTCGACGATGCGGGTGGGCGGATCGCGCTTGACCGCGGCGTCGTACAGCGGGAAGACGTGCCCACCCGACAGGGTGAACAGCGTGTCGACACCGAAGGGCCGGAGGGCGGCCAGCGCCAACTCACCGCCGTGGTCACGGACCGTCGTTCCAGGGTCGTGTGCCATGTGACACGGGAGTCTGCCCGCACGGGGACACCCATCGCTATCGCTCCTCGCCGGGTGGCGTGATGGCCACCGCACGGCCGACATCGAAGAGCTCGACCGTGGTGACGACCCGGGCCGCGCCAGGCCCGGCGGCGCCCGCAGCGCCGGCGGCGCCGGTGAGCCCGATCTCCATCCGGCGTATCACCCCGTCGGCGTCGACCCATGCGTCGACCTGGGTCGCGCTCCCGCCGGAATTGGCGTGGGTCGCAAGGTGGGTGACCGGGCTGCCCCGTATCACGTCGTGCCCGACCACGCGAGCGTCGCCGGCCGTGCCGGCGAGCACGCCGAAGGGCCCGAGGGGCTCGAGGAGCAGCGCGGCGGCGTCGCCGCTCGGTCGGCGGTCCTCGAAGGCCCCTCGCTCGATGGCGACCCAGCCGCCGGGCGCGCGCCCGACGGCGGCGACCAGCGGCCCACCCTGGGCGTAGACCACGTCGCCGGCGGCGATCATGCGTGCCACGGGCAGGGGACCGCCCTCGGCCCCGGCGCCGGCGCGGGGATCGCCCCTGGCGGCTCCCTCGGCCGCCGACAGGTCGGCCTCGACCTCGACCCGCGCCACGCGCCGATCGAAGGCCACCCGGTACCTGGCGACGGTCAGCCGGCCGCCCGGCGGTGGGTCGGGCTCGTCGTGGAGGTCGGTGATTGCCGTGGTCACCTCGACCCGCCCGCTCTGGACGGCGCGTGTGGCCTCGAGGGCGCTGATTAGGGCGGAATCAGCGACCGGCGTCGGCGCGGGCGCCGTGGACCCGGCCGGCCTCTCGCCGTCGCTCGAGCCGCCGGCGCAGGCGCTCGCGCCGGTCACCATTGCGACCGCGGCGAACGCCAGGGTCGGGACGATGCATATGCGGGTTCGAGGTCGCATCTCGGCTCCTCTCGCAAGACAGATGAGGAGGCGGGGAGATGCGACCGTCGCGGCCGGTCGGCGTGGGCTTGTGCCTGCCGGCGCCCCACCGAGCGATCCGGCGAGGAGCACCCTATACGGGGGTTGTGACAGACAAGGGCCGTAGACTGCCCTGATCCCCGACCGCAATGACCGCCGCCCGCGCGACTAACTTGCCCAGGCGGCGCGCATGGTGGGGAGCGCAAAGGCACGAGCGGCCCGAACGGCAGCGAGTGGCCCGGTGCCCACGGAGTCTCAGCGGAGGAACGGTGACGAGGAAGCAGGCGGTCACGCTGGGCGTGCGCATCGCCGTGAGCGCCGCAATGCTCGCCGTCCTCGTGGTGCAGGTGCCGTCGTTCGACATCGACGAGTTGGTCCCGAGGTGGTCGGCCGGCACCGCCGCGTGGCTCTGCGTCGCCGCCGTCCTGACCCTCGCCGGGATCCTGCTCTCGGCGCTGCGGTGGCAGAAGGTGCTGGAGGCGCTGGAGATCCCGGCCCGGCTCCCCCGCCTCGTGTCGCACTACATGGCCGGCCAGTTCGTCTCCAACGTCCTGCCCACGACCATCGGTGGCGACGTGCTCCGGGTGAGCCGCCTGTCCCGGGACACCGGGGAGTCGCCCGGCACTTTCGCCTCGGTGGTGCTCGAGCGCCTCACCGGCTGGCTCGTGCTGCCGGTGATCACGCTGGCCGGGTTCGCGTTCAACCCCGGTCTCCGGCACCTCGGCTCGGCAACGCACGTGGCGCTGATGCTGGCGTTCGCCACACTGCTGCTGCTCGTCGGCGTGCTCGCCGCGGTCGGCAGCCGACGCATCGGGGGCCGGTTCGCCACCCGCGCCGGCTGGCGTCGCTTCGCCGGCGCCGTCCACCTGGGCGTGAACCGGCTGCGATCCGACCCCGGTGCCGCCGTCAATGTCCTCCTCGCCGGGTTCGCCTACCAGCTCGTGCTGGTGCTCGCGGCGGTCGCCGCCGCCAACGCCCTCGGCGTCCGGCCCGCCGGCCTGACCGCGCTGCTGGCGTTCCTGCCAGCGGTGCTCATCGCCCAGGTCCTGCCGATCAGCATGGCGGGCCTGGGGGTGCGCGAGGGAGCGTTCGTGCTCTTCCTCCACCCGCTCGGCGTGCCCCGTGAGGACGCGATCGCCCTCGGACTGCTCCTCTACCTGCTCAACGTGGCTGTCAGCCTGCTGGGCGCGCCCGCCTTCGCCGCCGGTGGCCGCGCCCGGTCGGCACCCGACCAGGCCGCCGCCAGCTCGACCATGGCGGCATGAGCGAGCGTCCCGTCAGAGCAACAGAGCGAGCGGGCGCCGAGCAGACCCCCGCAAACCAGCAGGAGCGGGGAACAACCAGGGCAGTCGGCGAGCCACCGGTCGAGGAAGGCAGCCCTCGCCGCGACTGGGGCCTGCATTGGTGGCACGAGCTGATCTACGTCGTCCTCGTGTATGCGGCCTACTCGGCCGTGCGCAACCAATTCGGGTCCGGCGGCGGCAGCGTCGACCCCGAGCCGGCGTTCAACCACGCCAAGGCGATCATCCAGCTCCAGAGGAACATCGGCCTGTACTTCGAGGACAGCCTCCAACGGTGGTATCTCGACCTGCCGCTGCACGGACTCATCCGCTTCTGGAACATCTACTACGGGCTCTTCCATTTCGTCGTGGTCGCCATCGCCCTCGTGTGGATGTTCCGCAAGGCGCCGGAGCGCTATCGGCTGTGGCGCAACACCCTTGCGTTCACCACGCTGCTCGCACTGGTGGGCTTCGCGTCGTTCTCCCTCATGCCGCCGCGCCTGCTGGACGACCCCGGAGAGTTCGGCGGCTGCCAGATCTACGCGGCCGGCCAGGCCCTACCCGACGACGAGGGCGAACCGCCCTGCGATCGCTACGGGTTCGTAGACACCGTGGCCAAGTACGGCGGCTGGGCGTCGTTCGGCAGCGAGGAGATGGCGGCGGTCTCCAACCAGTACGCCGCCATGCCGAGCATGCACATCGGGTGGTCCACCTGGTGTGCGTTGGTGCTGGCGCCGTTGGTGCGCCGCCGCTGGCTCCGCGCCCTGGTGATCGCCTATCCGCTCTTCACCCTCTTCGACATCATGGTGACCGCCAACCACTACTGGATCGACGGCGTGGGCGGGCTCATCTGCCTCGGCGGTGGCTACCTGATCGCCCGCGGCGGCACCAGGTGGTGGGAGTCGCGCCAGGGGATCCCCCGCGCGGTGCCGGCGCCCGCCTCCGCCGATCCTGCGGCCGGTCTCCCGGGATAGCGGGCGCAAAAAGGTCAATCAGGCGCGTCGGATTCGGAGCGGCGACCCCAGTGGACGGGGGTGCCGTGGTAGCCGCTGGTCGCCAGCACCTCCTCGGTCCCGCCGGGCCACCAGGTCAGCCGCAGGTCGGCCACCGGCCCGGCCGGCTCCAGCCGGAGCCAGGCAAGCGGTGCGTCGTCGCCGGCGTCATCGCCCGCATTGCCGAGCGCCGCCCGCATGCGGTCCCGGGACGCCCCGTCGACGTATTGCCAGACGATGGAGTGGTACACGACGGTGGCGCGTCCGGGCGCCGAGACCGCCAGCCGGGTCTCGAGCCACTCCCCCAGGTCGGCCGCCTCGACGCTCGCGGGAGCGCGCGCAGCGATGGCGAGCGCGGCGTCGAGCCGGTTGCGTCGCTCGATCATGTCGGGCCACAGGTAGGCGCGCAGGCTCAGCCTGCCGTCCTCGTCGGTGGGATCGATCGGCGATCGGTCGCACCCCTCCCTGGCGGCGACCCGGACTGCCACGTCGTCGAGGACGGGGCGCTGCCCGTCCCAGACATCGACGAACCGCACCGCGCTGGCAGGATCGCCGAACGTCGACGCACCAGTGTCGTACCAGAAGCGGTCCCAGCGGAGGTTGAGGCCGGCGCTCGCGCCCAGTTCCAGGAGCCGCAGGGGCAGTGCACTGCGTCGGGCCACCTCGACGAAGCCTCCCACCAGTGCAGCGGAACGTCCGACCTCGTTGGTCTGCACGCCGTCGCCCACGCGTGCCTCGACTGCCGGTCGCAGCTCCGCCACGGTAGCGACGAAGTCGTCGGCCAGGCTTGATCCCGGTGAGCCGCCCACCGACGGATAGTGGGCCGCCAACCGCGGGGCCCGCCCCTCGAGCACGAGGCGGTGGACCGAGCCGAGGAACCGCAGGGGCAACGCCGAACCGAACGGCTCGCGCTCGTGCGGCCGCAGGATCGCCGCGCAGGGACCGTCGGCACCGACATCGGCGATGACTGCCTCGAGCACCTCGGCGTAGAGGGCGGAACCGAGATCGGCGCATGCGTTGCGCTGGAACACGAGCGCCTCGACGAGGGGGACGACGCGCGGCCGTGCGGGCATCCACCTCATCTATCACCATTGGCTCGACGCCGGCGGCATGCAGCGACCGGTGGCCGGACGCGGCCTGACCCTGCATGGTCGCGTCACGGGCGCGGGGAGTAGCGTGGGTCGCTGCTCGGGGCTCGGACGGGCCCACACTCCACGCCGCAACGGAGCCGCATCGATGCTGCTCGACTCGATCAACGACCCAACGGATCTGGGAAAGCTGTCGTACGACCAGCTCGACGCGCTGGCCGGTGAGATCCGTCAACACATCATCGACGCGGTGTCGGCCGCGGGTTCGGGGCACCTGGGATCGAACCTCGGTGTCGTCGAGCTAACCCTGGCCGTGCACCGCGTGTTCGAGTCGCCGCGGGACATCCTTCTGTGGGACACCGGCCACCAGGCGTACGTCCACAAGATCCTCACCGGCCGCCGCGACGACTTCGCCACGCTGCGCCGGGCCGGGGGGCTGTCCGGCTATCCGTCGCGCGCCGAGTCCGAGCACGACTGGATCGAGAACAGCCATGCCTCCACGATCCTCTGCTACGCGCACGGGCTCGCCGAGGCGAACAAGCTGCGCGGGGTCACCGACCGCAACGTCGTCGCAGTCATCGGCGACGGCTCCATGACCGGCGGCATGGCGTTCGAGGGGCTCAACAACCTGGGTCACTCCGACAGCCGCGCCGTCATCATCCTCAACGACAACGGCCGTTCCTACGCCCCCACCGTCTCGCGCCTGAGCGAGAGCCTGGGCCGCATCCGCCTCAACCCCGCCTACGTGCGCAACCGCGCCCGCCTCGACAAGCTGCTGCACGACCTGCCGCTGCTCGGCGACAAGCTCGAGCGGGGCGTGGAAGGCGCGTTGGCGGCCGTGCGCGAGATGTTCGAGCCGCCGGCGTTCTTCGAGATGCTGGGCGTGCGCTACACGGGACCGTTCGATGGCCACGACATCGCCGGCCTGGAGAGTGCCCTGCGCAACGCCCGCGAGTTCGACGGGCCGATCGTGGTCCACGTCCTCACCCAGAAGGGCCGCGGCTACGCGCCGGCCGAGAACGACCCGATCAAGCGGCTGCACGACGTGGGCGGGGTCAAGCCGGGCAGCTACACGGCGGCGTTCACCGAGGCCCTCATCAAGGAGGCCGAGCACCGTCCCGAGGTGGTGGCCCTCACCGCAGCGATGCCCGACTCCACCGGGCTGCTGCCCTACAAGGAGCGGTTCCCCGACCGGTTCTTCGACGTCGGCATCGCCGAGCAGCACGCGGTGACGGCGGCGTCGGGCATGGCGATGGGCGGCCTGCGCCCGGTGGTCGCCATCTACTCGACGTTCCTCAACCGGGCGTTCGACCAGGTCAACCTGGACGTGGCGATGCACCGGCAGCCCGTCGTGTTCTGTCTCGACCGGGCGGGCATCACCGGCGACGACGGTGCCAGCCACCACGGCGTGCTGGACCTGGTCCTGCTGTCCAAGGTCCCGGGGATGACGATCTTCGCTCCCTCCTCCTACCGCGAGGTCGGCGTGATGCTGCACGACGCCCTGGAGCTCTGTTCCGCCGGGCCCGCAGCCATCCGCTTCCCCAAGACGATGCCACCCGACGACGCGGTGGCCACCAGTGACGGTGGCGAGGAGGTCGGCTCGGGTCTGTCCGCCCGCAAGGTCCGCACCGGACGCGACGTGTGCATCCTCGCGGTGGGAAAGATGCTCGCCCCGGCCCGAGCGGCAGCTGAGGCGATGGCCTCGTCCCACGGGATCCAGGCGGCGGTGTGGGACGTGCGGCTGATCAAGCCGCTCGACGCGGAGATGCTCGCCGAGGCCGCGACGTACCCCCACGTGGTCACCGTCGAGGACGGCTACCGGGACGGCGGCGCGGGTTCCGCCATCGCGGACCGCCTGGCCGGTCTGGCTGCCGGCAAGGGACACGAGGACGGTCAGCAGGTGACCGTGCTGGGAGTGCCGGTGAGGTTCATTCCGCACGGCAAGCCCGACGACATCCTCGCCTCCGTGGGACTCGATGCCGAGGGCATCGCCGCCACGGTGCGTGCTGTTCTGGGCCGGTAGGGCGTCGCTGCCGCAAGACGCGACAAGGCCCGGACCGGTAAACCGGCCCGGGCCTCTCCCCCTGGTCGCCCCCAGCGGTGATCGGGGTTCACCATAGCTGAGCTAGGTGTCGCCTGTCACATGTTGTTATCGAAAGACCGCGAGGAGACGTTACGGCCGGCGCGAAAACTCCTGCCCGAGCCTCGCTGAGTTACCTCACGCATAGTAGGGGTTCTCCCCCATCGAGTGGTCGGTGGTGTCGACCACGTCGGTGACCTCGGGGATCGCCTCACGGATGGCCCGCGTGATGCCCTCCCTCAGCGTCATGGCCGAGACGGCGCATCCCTGGCACCCGCCGCCCATGGTCACGTACACGACGCTGTCCTCGACCCGGTCTAGGCCCGCGAACCCCCCGTGCATCGCCAGCGCCGGGTTGATCTGACCGTCGAGCAGCTGGCGAACCTTCTCGTCGATCGTGCCGGTCAGCTCGATGTGAGCGCCGGACAGGGGATCTGGGCGATTGGGGTTGCGGAGGACGAGCCCGTTCTGCGCGCCCGCCGTCGGCAGGTCAAGGGTGGCGCCCCGCAGCGCATCGAGGCTGTCGACGGGGATGATCACCGGCAGGGCACCCTCGTGTTCGACCACGTCGCCGGCCTCGAGGTCGGCTTCAGCCACCGGGTCGAAGGTGAGGTCGTACGTGTACTCCACGCCCTGGACGCCCGTGACCTCGACCCGCAGGCCGAGCCCGTCCGGGTCGTCCTCCTGGGCCCGCAGCTCGAGGATCTTCTCACGGGCGGGGTCGGTGACGATCATGACCATGCGGTCAGGCTAGCGCCGGGCCGGCGCCGTTCTCGGGGTCGGCGGACGTCGACCGGACGACGCGGCCTCAGGTTGTCAGACCGAGCGACTCGGCCTCCTCGGCGAGCGCGAGCCAGCGCTCCTCCGCCGCCGCCAGCTCGGCGTTGACGAGGGACAGCTCCTCCCCGGCGCCCGCCAGTGCGACATGGTCGCTCCCGGCCCCCGCGAGCTCGGCCTCGAGCGCCGCCTGCCGATCCTGCAGGCGGCGCATCTCGGTCTCGGCGCGGCGCAACAGGTGGCGCAGCGTGCTCGGCGTGCGCCGGGTGTCCCCGCCCGGCGTTTGGCCGCCGCGCGGCGCACGACCCCCGACGCCGGCTCGAGCCTCCTGGCCCGCGGCTCCCGTGCCGGAACCGAAAGCGGTGCCCACACCGACCCCGGCCACCTCGGTGGCGCGGCCGCGCCGGCGGGAGGCCCGCCAGTGGGACTCGTACGCCGCGTACCCACCGGGCACCTTGCCGGCGTGCCCCCGGCCGTCCAGCACGATCACGTCCTCGACGGTCCGCTCCAGGAACGCCCGGTCGTGACTGACGACCACGAGCGTGCCGGGCCACCCGTCGAGCATGTCCTCCAGCGCCCTCAGGGTGTCGAGGTCGAGGTCGTTGGTGGGCTCATCCAGGAGCAACACGTTGGGGCCCTGCCGTAACACCAGGGCGAGTTGCAGGCGGCGGCGTTCGCCACCGGAGAGAAGCCGGACGGGCGCCCATTGCGCGTCGTCGTCGAACCACAGCCGCTCCAGCAGCGCGGCGTCGGTCCAATCGGGCTGCCGGGCGGGCCCCGCCACGACCTCGCGCACGCGCAGGTCGAGTGGTAGCTCGACGCCGCTCTGGTCGTAGTAGCCCAGACGCACCGTGGAGCCCCGAACGATCCGGCCCGCGCGGGGCGGCCGCCGCCCCGACAGCAGGTCGAGCAGGGTCGACTTGCCGCTGCCGTTGATCCCCACGACGCCCAGCCGGTCGCCCGGTCCCAGCAGCAGGTCGACGTCCTCGAACAGCAGGTGGTCCGCGTAGCCGTCGCTGACTCCGTGCAGCTCCACCACCGTGTCTCCGAGCCGCGGGGTACGGAGGAGGTCGGCCAGCGGTAGGTCGTCGGCCCGGGCGGGTGTGGGTGGCCGGCCCTCAACGAGGGCCTGGGCGGCGGCGACGTCGGCCTTGGGCTTGCGGGTACGAGCTGGTGCACCGCGTCGCAGCCACGCGAGCTCGGCCCGGGCCAGGTTGCGCCGCTTGCGCTCGGCGACGGCCTCGCGCTCGGCCCGCTCCGCCCTGGCCTCGAGGTACGAGGCGTAGCCCCCGTCGTGCACACGGGCACGGCCGCGGTCGAGCTCGAGGATGCTGGTGGACAACCGGTCGAGCACGTGGCGGTCGTGCGTGACGAGGACCAGCCCCCCACGGAACCCCGCCAAGCGGTCCTCGAGCCAGGCGATCGCGTCCATGTCGAGGTGGTTGGTGGGTTCGTCGAGGATCAGCAGGTCGCCCTCGCCCGACTCCCCGACGGCCGCCAGTGCCCGGGCGAGGGCGGTGCGCTTGGCCTGGCCGCCTGACAGGCTGCCGACGTCGGCCCCGGCGAGCGCGGCCATCCCCACCCGGTCGAGCAGCGCGTCCGCCTCCCACGTGTCGCCCACCGCCTGCCGGACCGTGCCGGCGGGGAGGGCCGCGGCCTGGTCGAGCGCCACGACCCTGGCGCCACGACCCCGGCGCATGGTGCCCCCCTCGGGCTCGACCGTGCCGGCCAGCACGCCGAGAAGCGTCGACTTCCCGGACCCGTTCACGCCCACGACCGCCAGCCGGTCGCCGGTCGCCACGGTGACCGACAGGCCGGCAAACAGCGGCTTGCCGGGACGGCTCGCGACCAGGTCCGCGGCGTCGACGAGGATCACGCCCGGCGACGGTACCGGCTGCGGTCGACGCGGGCCCTGTGGCCCGGAGCCGATGGCTCGGGGTGGACCCGTGGTCTCAGGCGGCGCTGCCGGCGGCCGACGACCGTGCCGCCTGGCGCAGGGCCCGGTCCATGACCGCCGGATGCCCGAGCCGGTGCCGCAGCTCACGCTCCAGGCCCGCGATCGGGTGCAGGTTCTGGGGGGCACGGGGGTCGTTGTGCGGCTGACTGGCGAAGCGGGGCAGCGTGGCCGTCACGCCGTCGGCCAGGCCGACCGCCTCGGCACGGGTGAGGTCACCCGATGCCTCGCAGCGGACGATCCCCCACCACGGATGCGCCGCCGCACCCGGCAGCCGCAGGTACCAGGAGTACCGGAAGCGGCGGTCGCCGATCGCGAACAGCGGCGTGCGCTCGCCAGAGCCCAGCCCGGTGACGATCGGCTGCAGGGCGGTGGGGAGATAGGACACGTGGTGCGTCTTCACGTAGCCAACGGCGCCCGGGATGTGGCGCCGGTCGCCCAGCGGCCCGTCGACGACCAGGAGCTGGGCCCTGCCCTCGGCCGCAGCCATGGCCTCCACCGCCACGCGACCCTCGAGGTCGCCGCGGGCGCGGCCCAGTGCCTGGCCGACCGCGTCGCCGGCGGTCTCGGGCACGGCACAGGGCCGGTAGTCGCCGTGGCGGGTGACGATGGGTTCGACCGACACCCCGGGGCAGAACACGCCCCGCCGCACCTCGGTGACCACGACGCGGGCACGCTCGTGGCACCGCACCACCCCGGCGGCCCAGCTGGCGCACACCCCCTGGTCGGTGCGTTCACCCGTCGGTTCGCCGGCCGGGCCGTAGTTGTCGTCACTGGTGACCCAGATCCACGCGTCGATGCGCTGGACGCCGTCGACGAACAGCACGCATGCCGCCGCCTCCACGCCGGCCGGCAACTGGACCGGGGCCCAGGCGGCGGGGTCACGCTCGACCGCCAGGTCGACCTCGGCGTCGCTGTCCGCGAGGCCGGCGCCGTCGACCGACGCCCCGTAGTCGGGCGCCCAAGTCTCGACCGCGAACCTCATCGCCCCATCATGGACAGCCGGTGTGACAAATGACGGGATACCTCGGAGCACCGTCCGGTGCCATCATGGTGGTGATGTGTCACATCTCACGCCACTGGTACCGCGACGACGCCTGGTCCCGCGGCCGCATGTGGATCGACGACGCCCCGGAGCCGGCACCGCGCGACCCGGACCTGCGGGTGTCGCAGGCCGAGCGCGACGAGGTGGTGACGGTCCTCGCCGGCCACTTCGCCGACGGGCGGCTCACGGTCGAGGAGTACGAGGAGCGCGTCGAGGCCGCACTCGCGGCGCGGACGGGGCGCGACCTCGAGCCGCTGCTGGAGGACCTACCGGCGGCTGACCGGCCCGCCGCTCCGGCGCGCACCCGCCACCGGCGCGTGCCACGGTCGTTCGGGGCACCCTTGGTCCCCGCCCGCCTCCTGGCGGTGGCCGCCGTGGTGGTTCTGGCCATAGCCACCGGACCGTGGGCCTTGTGGCTGCTGTGGCCCGCCCTGGTGTTCACCGGGGGCTGCGGCTTCGGCCGGCGCCACGGGCATGTGCGCGACGACGTCCGCGCGGACGCCGCCGCGCGATCAGCCACCGGTCATGCAGCGCCTGTAGCTTCGGCCAGCCGTCGCCGTCCGGCCGCCCCGTGTTCACGGGCGTGTCACGATGGGTCGGCAGCATCGCGATGTGACTGTGCTGCCCTGGGGGAGGGGAACTGCGATGTCCAGGCGCGTGTCCAGCAACTCCGGCCTCACTCGCCGGGCATTCCTGCGTTCGAGCGGCGCCACCGCCGGGGTGGCGGTGCTCGCCGGTCCGTTGGTCGGCCTGCAGCTCCAGCAGGCGGCCGGCGCCCGGCCCCGACCTGAACATGGCTACGGGCCCTTGTTCCCCACCAGGGACCGCACCACCGGACTCCAGCTGTTGAGCCTGCCACGGGGGTTCAGCTACCAGTCGTTCGGCTGGAGCGGCGATCCGATGGACGACGACACGCCCACACCCGACCGCCACGACGGCATGGCCGTCGTCGGGTCGCGCCGCGGGCGGGGCGGCCGTTCGGAGGTGGTGCTCATCCGCAACCACGAACGGGGCCCGACGCTCCCCGGTGACCCGCTGCCCCTCGTGGGGGCTGGGCAGGCGCCCGTCTACGACGCCTTCCAGCTGGCGGGCGTGATCGAGGGACTGGGAGGGGGCACCACTGCCGTCATGTTTGCCGAGGGCGGCTTCACGGGATCGAGGGCGACTCTCGCCGGCACGCTCACCAACTGCGCCGGCGGCCCGACACCGTGGGGATCGTGGCTCACGTGCGAGGAGGTCACGCTGCGCGGGTCCGAGGTGGGCGCACGTGATCACGGCTTCGTCTTCGAGGTGCCGGCGCCACGCGTCGGCACCGCCAGCGCCGTGCCCATCGAGGACATGGGCTTCATGTCCCACGAGGCGGTGGCGGTCGACCCCGACACCGGGCACGTCTACCTGACCGAGGACAACGGGCCCAACTCGGGTTTCTACCGATTCCGTCCCCATCGCCGGGCCCGGCGGCCAGGCGATCTCGAGGCGGGTGGAAGCCTGGAGATGCTGAAGGTGGCGGGTGTCGACCGGGCCGACCTGCGGAACCCCACCGCGGGGCAGCGCTTCGCGGTCGAATGGGTGGGGATCGCCGAGCCCAACGCCGATCCCGAGGGCTTCGCCTCCCCAGCACCCGGCTTCCCACCGATCCAAGGGACCGGACGGTCGGGGGCGTTCCTGCAGGGCGAGGCCCAAGGCGCAGCCACCTTCAGCCGTGGCGAGGGCTGCTGGCACCACCGGGGCGTCATCTACTTCGTCGATACCAGTGGCGGTCCGGTCGGCAAGGGGGTGGTGTGGGCGCTCGAGCTGCGTCGCCGCGGGCCCAAGAACCGCCCCACCCTCACCGCCGTCTTCGTGTCCCAGAGCGAGGAGCTGGCCGACAATCCCGACAACATCACGGTCAGCCCGCGTGGGGGGCTGGTGCTGTGCGAGGACGGTGGCGGGCTGGTGGTTGACGGCACGCGCCAGTTCGGAGCCCGCCTGCTCGGGGTCGATCGTCGCGGCGGGTCGTTCGTCCTGGCCGAGAACAACGTGGTGATCGAGCAGCCGATCACTGGAAAGCCGGCGATCGTTCCGAACGACTACCGGGGCTTCGAGTTCTGTGGGGCGACGTTCTCGCCGTCGGGCCGCCAGCTGTTCGTGAACATCCAGACGCCTGGCATCACCTTCGCCATCGAGGGGCCATGGCATCGGGGCAGCCTCTAGCCGGGGGCTCCGCCCGGCCGCTCCTACGTCGGCATCGACCCATCGACCCGCTCGACGGTGGCGCTTCCACCGACCTTGCGGACCTCGAAGCGGACAGGTAGCCGGTCGGCCAGCTCCCGCACATGGGTGACGACTCCCACCATCCGGCCACGGGCGCCGAGCTCGTCGAGCGCGGCGGCCACGACGTCCAGCGCGTCGGGATCGAGGGTGCCGAACCCCTCGTCGAGGAACAATGCATCGAGGCGGGCCGGCCCGGTGGCGGCGAGCGTCGCCCCCAGGTGGTCGGCTAGTGCCAGGGCCAGGGCCAGCGAGGCGAGGAACGTCTCGCCCCCGGACAGCGTGCGTGCCGGCCGGGTCTGGGAGGCGTTGGTGTGGTCGACCACGAGGAACCCGCCGCTGCGGGCGTCGACCGCCAGCGCGTAGGCGCCGCCCGTGAGCTCGCCCAGGATCTGGGCCGCGCCGTGCACGAGCTGCTGGACCGCCTCGTCGAGCAGCCACTTCTCGAACCGGTTGGCGGCAAGGTGGCCGGCGAGCGCCTCGGCCACCTGCTGTTGCTCGACCGCACGACGGCGGTCGGCGCCGAGCACCTCGGCGTCCTCCATGTCGGCGTCGATGCGGCGGAGATCGGCCTCGGCCCGGGCATGGGCCGCGGCGACCGCTTCCCCCGGCCACGCCCCGCGTTCACCGCGCTGCGTTCGCTTCCCGTTGCCGGCAAGGCCACCTCCCGCCAGCTCGACTCCGGCGTCGCAGCAGAGCTGCGTGAGCTGGTCGAGGAGCGACGCCGCCTCCGCGCGGGCGGCCTCGGCGAGCCGCCGATGATCCCCGACGCGTTCCATGGTCGCGGGCCTCCGGTCGGCAGCCCAGGCGACGAGTGCCGCCCAATCCGCGGCCAAGTCGCGGCGCTCGGAGGCGGGAGGATCGAGCACGGCAACCGCGTCTCGGGCCGCGTCGAAGGCGCGACGGGCCTCGCGCTCGCGCCCCTGGAGCTCGTCGTGCCGGCACCCGACCTCGCGGCCCGCGGCGCGGGCGTCGCGCGCCGCCTGGACCGCCTTGGCGAGGTCGGCCTCGGCGGCCGCCACGACCGCCAGCTGATCGTCGAGCGCCTCGGGTTCGGCCGCACCGGAGAGTCGCGCCTCGACGTCGGCCAGGTCGTCACGGAGTCGCCGCAGCTTCTCGTCCACCCGCACCTGCCGGGCGACCGCCTCCTGGACGGCCGCGGTCGCCTCCTCCAGGGACCCGTCCGCCTCGGCCAGGCGCCGTTCCGCCCGCTCGAGGTCCGGCGCGCCCCGGCCCTCCGGCAGGGCGTGGACCCGCTGTCGACACACGGGGCACGGGGATCCCACAGCCAGCTCGGACGTCAGCGCCTGAACGTGCGATTCGATGCGCTGCCGGTCGAGCTCAGCGGCGTGAGCCCGCCGATCGCCGCGCGCCCGCGCGTCGGCGGCACGTGCCGTCGCCAGGTTGGCGGCCGACTCGGACTCCGCCGCCGCGCCGCGCTCCAGCGCCGACAGCAGCTCGGTGCGGTGGCCGTGGTCGGTTCGCTGCGCCTCCAGCGACACCCGGTCGGGCAGCCCGGCCAGCTGGGCCTCCGCCTCCGCCACCGCCTCGGCGGCATCGTCCTCGAGCTCGGCGCAGCGTCGTCGCGCCTCGGTGACCGTGGCCAGCGCCGCCGCCAGCTCGTCAACCCCGGCGGGGGCGCCCACGCCGTCGAGCAGCCCGAGGTGTGCCTCCGCCTCTTCGGCCCGGTTCTGCTCCTCGGCGGCGCGCCCGAGCAGCACGTCGAGACGTGGTCGTTCGGCGCTGAGCCGGCCGGCCAGCGCCGCCATCTCGTCGACGTGGGCGGCGGCCGCGGCCCGCGCCTCGGCGGTCGCCCCGGCCAGCCGCGCGAGCTGGCCGGCGATGACGTCGGCCTGGTTGTGGGCGAGGGCCGCCCGCTGGCGGGCGGCGCCGGCCACCCGGTCGTACAGGCCCAGGTCGAGCAGGCGCACGAGCAGGTCTTGTCGCTTGCCGGGCTCGGCATGGAGGAACTGCGCGAACTGGCCCTGGGGCAACGACACGCACTTGGTGAAGTGATCGAAGCCGAGCCCGACCACCGCCTCGACTGCGGCGGTGACCTCCTTGGCCTCGCCGGCAAGCACCTCGCCAGCCCGTTCGAGGCGCGCCTCCTTGGTGGTGGCCCCTGCCTTGGTGGCGCGCACCACTCGCACCGCCGTGTACTCCTGGCCCCCGACGCTGAAGTCGAGTCGGATCCGCGCCTCGGTGAGGTTCTGGCTGATGACCGGCGCCACCGCGCGCCGGTCGTCGAGGCGGGGCACGCTGCCGTAGAGGGCGAACGTGAGCGCATCGATGATGCTGGTCTTGCCGGCGCCCGTCGGACCGACCAGCGCGAACAGGTCGGCGCCGCCGAAGTCGACGACGGTCGGCTCCCGAAAGGCGGTGAACCCCTGGACCTCCAGCCGACGCGGCCTCACCGTGCTGCCTCGCTGAGGCCGGCGACGAGGTCGTCGGCGATGAGGTCGTCGGCCAACTCGTCGAACAGGGCGACAACCCGCTCGTCGTGGGCGTCGTGCTCGCCGAGGTACTCGGTGAGCAGGTCGTGTGGGGTGCGCCGCAGGCGGTCGGGGTCGGACGTGGGCGGAGACCCGGCGTCGTTCGGCGGCGCCAGCACCACCTCCACGGTGTTGGGCAGCCGGGAACGCACCTCGTCGGCCAGCCCCGCCCGGGAAGGCTCGTCGAGCACGACCCGCAGGTGATCGTCGGCGGCGTCGCCGGCGCTGTCGACCACGTCGGCCAGCGTTCCCCGCAGCGTGCGGAGCCTCAGCCCCGCGGTCAATGTGACGGTGCGGACGTCGGCCGGCAGGCCCGGGTGCACGTCGACCACGTTGACCGCCGGCTCGTTGGCGGTCTCGCCGAAGTCGAGCTGCAACGGCGATCCGCAGTAATGGAGCGGGGCGGGTCCCGCGAGCTGTTGGCGCCGGTGCAGGTGCCCGAGCGCCACGTACTGTGCGGAGGCCGGGAACGCAGTGGCCGGCACCCAGTAGTCGAAGACCGTGTGGGCGCCGCGCTCGCCGCCGCCCATCGCGCCGCCCATGACCATCAGGTGGGCGACCACGAGGTTGATGGTGTCGGCGCAGAACCGCTCGGTGAGCGCCCCGAGGATCCGCACCACGCGATCGGCGTAGGCGGCGTGGGCGTCGGCGGCATCGCCAGAGAGCAGGAGGTCGGCGGTGACGACGTAGCGCTGCGACGGGAACGGCAGGAGCGCAACCTGCGCACGCTCGCCACCGGCGGCGATGTCGACGACGCCCCCGTCGTCCGGCGGGCGCACGGCGGCCGCGACATGGATGCCGCTCGCCTCCGACAGCGGTGCCACCGCCCCCAGCCGCTGCGCCGAGTCGTGGTTGCCGGCGACCACGATCACCGGACGGTCACCCGCCGCGAGGTCGAGCAGCCCGCGGTAGACGATGCGCTCCGCCTCGGGGCTGGGCGTGGCGCTGTCGAAGAGGTCGCCGGCCACGATCACGAGGTCGACCGCCTCGCGCCGGGCGATGCCGGCGATCTCGCCCAGCACCGCCTCGTGCTCCGTCGCCCGCGAGCGCCCCCGCAGCGCCTTGCCGACGTGCCAGTCGGATGTGTGCAGGACCCGCATCGTGGCCGCCCGGCCGCTTATCCCCGGGGGAACCCGGCGAACGGATCGGCGACCGCCGTGGCGACGGCCAGCGCATGCGCCTCGTCGGAGTCGCCGCGGTCGTGCGCCCCGTTGGTCGCCGCCGCGCCCCGGTGTTGCGATGCCTCGGCAGCCCGGGTGGCCCAGGCCGGGAAGGGGAACTGGACCACCAGGGGAACCGGGAGCTCGGGCTGGGCCACGAGCATGGTTCCCGGCTTGACGATGGTCGCCCGCTGACGTTGCACCGGGGGCAGGAAGCCGTACTCGCCACGGGCCGCCTCGGCCGCATCCAGGCGCCCCACCACCCGCACGGCCGAGTTGGCCACGATGCGCCGTTCGACCTCACTCGCCGTCTGCTGGGCGCCGATCAGGATCATCCCCAGCGACCGCCCGCGCTCGGCCACGTCGAGCAGGATCTCCTTGATGGGGCTCGACCCCTCGCGGGGTGCGTACTTGTTGAGCTCGTCGAGCACGACGAACTGGAGCGGCCGCGCCTGGCCGGACCGTTCCTTGCGCTCGAACGCCCGGCGGAGCACCACCCCCACGACGAACCGCTTGGCGCGGTCGTTGAGGTTGTGGAGGTCGACCACCGTGACCTGCGCACGGTCGAAGTCGACCCGATGGCGCTCGGGCCGGGGGATGTCGCCCCGCACGAGGTGGCGCAGGTGGGGCCGGGCGGCGTGCATGCGCCGCAGGAAGGCGTTGACGGTGCCGGCGCCGATCGCCCGGCCGCCCCACAGGTCGGGGCCTTCGGGATCGACCTTGAGCTCGATGAGTTCGACGAGATCGTCGAAGCTGCGCACGACCTGGCCGTCGACGTTGACCCCGCCGTCGCCGACCGGCTCGGCGTGGCGCAGCCGGGCGGTCACGTTGTGGACCACCATCGTGTACTGCTGGCGATCGTCCTCGGCGTCGGCGAACAGGAACGGCAGCAGCTCGTCGCGGCAGAACTGCTCGAGGGTCCAGAAGAACGACGTGACGTCGCGCTGGCGGGCGGCGACGTCGGGGCTGGCGTTGGGGTCGTCGCGCACCGGCGGTGCGAAGCAGGCAACCGAGCCGAAAGGCCCGGCCGGCAACCCGAGCCGGGCGTAGCGGGCCGGCTGGTCGTCGGCGAGCCGGATGTTGACGTGGTCGAGGAACAGCAGGTCCTCGCCCTTGACGTTGAAGATGAGCGCCTTGGTGTTGGCGGCCTCCGCCCCCAGCACCCCGGAGTGGAACAGGCTGTAGAGCAGGAACGTGGCGTAGCTGGTCTTGGTGGCCACGCCCGAGACACCGCTGATGTTGACGTGGGCGCCGCGGCTGCCGTCGACGAACTCGAGGTTGAGGTAGAACGGCTCGTCGTCGCGGGACAGGCCGGCCGGCAGCCGGGCGGGCATCTGCGAGAACAGCAGCGCCGCTTCGCGCTCGGCGCCCACCGCCTTGCGAACCTCCTGGCCCGGGAGCGGGGGTACGAAAACCTCGGGCTCGAACCGGGTGGCCAGGACCTGCGCGGCCTCGCTCACCTGGGCCGGCAGGACCCCGTCGGCCACCAGGAACACGTCGCTGTCCATGCGGGCACCCTCGTGGCGGGCGCGGACCTGCGAGACGACGCCGGAGATGCTGAGGCGCTGGCCGTCGGGCAACAGGCGGTCGACCACCACGACGTCGTCGAGCTGCAGGTAGGCCCCCTCGCCGACCCCCACCCAGAACTCCAGGGGCGTTGCCGGCTCGGTACCGATGACCCGCCCGACGACCGGCGACGCAGCCGCCGACGAGCCGATCATGGGGGCTCGCGCGTCGCCGGTGTCCATGGTGAGCGACGTTAGCGAGGGGGTATGACAGCCAAGCGGATGGCCGGGCTGGGCCGCGGTGACGACGGCCGCCGGCCATCACGGCCCGAGACGCCGCCGGTGCTACGAGCGGGCTTCGAGGCGCAGGGTCGTTCCCACGATCTCCTCGCGCGTCATCGTCCCCAGGTACGGCGAGTCGGCGTACTTGCGCTCGTAGCCGGCGTTGGCGCGCCCGATGGACTCGACGTCGGGGGCGGGCACCGCGCGGACCGGCACGACCTCCCCGGCGACGTGGATGACCGTTTCGGGCCCGGCCGTGAGCTCCTGGTACCAGCGGCCGGCGCTCCCGCGCAGCGAGCGCACGTAGACGTCGCCGCCGTCGACCACGGCCCAGACGGTCGTGCGGTGGACCGCGCCGTCGCTCGCCCGGGTCTCGACGTCGATCTCCGGCACCGTTTCCAGGTCTGAGGGCCACTCCATACGCGGCAGCGTAGGCTCGTCCGGGCGGCAGCGGACACGAGCGTCCGCTGAGGAGGGCGACAGCATGACGACGGTGCCGCATCACCGGGTCCTGATGGCGTGCGTGGCGGGGGTAGTGGCGGCGCTGACGCTGATGGCCGCCTGCTCGTCCGGCGACTCCAACCCGGACGCCGAGGACTCTTCCGGCGAGCCCGATGGTGCGTCTAGCACCGCCGAGGAACCGGCCGCCGCCCCGGTCCGGGTGGTCACCCTGAACCTGCTCCACGGGTTCTTCTGCCCCCCGGAGACCGACGCGTGCCAGGCGCCCGACCGCGTGCGGATCTTCACCGAGCTGGTCGAGGCCGCCGACTGTCCCGACCTGATCGGTCTCCAGGAGATCGGGGCCCGCCTCGAGGAACTGCTGCCGCCGGCCGTGGCAACGCTGTGCGACGGCACGTACACGATCGCCTGGAAGGGCGGCCAACCGGCGATCGACCGGGAGATGGTGCTCACCCGTCTCCCGGTCGTCGACCAGGGCTACCTCGACATCGCCAACTTCCCCTGGGAGGCGTACTGGGTGCGGGCCGAGAGCGCCCAGGGCCCCGTCGACTTCCTCACCACCCACTTCGCCAGCAGCTCCAACAACCCGCCCTGTGCTGCCGACCTGTGCCCGCCGGTATGTCCCGCGGGCACCATCACCAACGAGTGCCACGCCATCGAGGTGGTCGACTTCTTCGAACGGCAGCCGCCGGGCGCCGTCCTGTCGATCGCGTCGGGCGACCTGAACGCGATCCCGGACAGCCCGACGGTCGCCACCCTCCTCGATGCCGGCTTCGTCGATGCCTGGCTGGAGGCTGGCAACGGCGAATGCGACCCGGCCACGCACACGGGATGCACCGGCGGTGGGGGCCAGCCCGAGCCGTTCGTCGGCATGAACACCCCCGAGGGTCCGGGGTACGACGAGCGCATCGACTACGTGATGGTGCAGCCCGCGGCCGAGTGCGACCTCGCAGTGGAAGCGGAGGGTTTCGCCGCCGAGCCACGCGCCAAGGCGCTCAACGGGATGTGGTGGCCGGCCGACCACGCCGGACTGCTCGCCGAGCTCCAGTGTCGGTGAACGGGCCGGTGCGTCGACACTAGGGTCCCCGGCGTGCCTGGTTCAGCCTCCCCCGCGACCGACCACAGCGGCCCGCTGACCACGACCATCGAGGACGGGGTCGCCGTCCTCCGCTTCGACGACGGCAAGGTCAACGTCCTGTCCCACGCCGCCATCGACGCCTTCGAGTTGGCGCTCGACCGCGCCGCCGCTGAGGCCCGGGCCGTGTGCATCGTGGGCCGGGAGGGCAAGCTGTGCGCCGGCTTCGACCTGGCGGTCATGACGGGCGAGCCCGACGGGGCGGTTCGGCTCGTGGCTCGCGGTGCCGAGCTGCTCATGCGCCTGTACCTGCATCCACAGCCGGTGGCCGTGGCCGTGACTGGACACGCGTTGGCCGCCGGCGCCCTGTTGGTCCTGGCGTGCGACGTCCGCATCGGGGCCGACGTGCCCGCAAAGATCGGGCTCAACGAGACGTCGATCGGCATGCCGCTGCCCCAGTTCGCGGCAGAGCTGGCGCGGGACCGGCTGGCGCCCACAGCACTGGTGCGGGCCACGCTCACCGCCGAGGTCTACGACCCCGCCGGTGCGGTGGAGGCGGGCTACCTCGATCGGGTCGTCCCCGCCGACGAGGTCGTGGCGGCGGCCATCGCGGAAGCAAATCGGCTGGGTGGATACCGCGCGGGTGCCTACGCTCGAACCAAGGAGGTCCTGCGCCGGGCGACGGTCGACCGGGTCGAGGCCGGAGCCGCCGCCGACATCGCTCAGTTCACCGTGGAGGGGTCGACCTGAGATCCTGGGGACGGCCGCAGGATCGCATCCCCCAAGGACTCGAGCGGCAGGAGGTCCCCCATGGCAGACGTCGCCAGCTGCAGCCATCTGGACACCGCGCGGGACGTGACCCCGTCCGCCGACGGCTGCGAGGACTGCCTGCGGATCGGTGCCACCTGGGTCCACCTGCGGGTCTGCCAGACCTGCGGGCACACCGGTTGCTGCGACAACTCGCCCAACCGCCACGCCACGGCGCACTTCCGGGCCCACGTCGACCACCCGCTCATCCGGTCGTTCGAACCTGGAGAGGACTGGTGGTGGTGCTACATCGACGACTTGGGCTTCGACGTTCCCGGTGCGCCGCCGGCGCCGTCCCACTCCTGACGTGGCTGCCGATCCGGTGACCGTGGCGGCGGCGTCAACGCAGCGACGCACAATCCTCGGCACGTGCCACCACGACTGCCCCGACTCGTGCGGCTGGGTGGTGACCGTCGAAGACCGAGCCCGAGGACCGATCCGAGGGCGACCCGAGCGGTCCGACGGGCCCGACAGCGGTGCGCATGCGGGGCAATCCCGAGCACCCGTACTCCCGGGGCGAGCTCTGCCCCAAGGTCAACCGGTTCCTCGACCGCGTGTACAGCCCCGACCGCATCCTTCGCCCGCTGGTGCGGCGCGGCACCAAGGGCGAGGGGGACTTCGCGACCGCATCCTGGGACGACGCGCTTGCCGTCGTGGCCGAGCGGCTCGGCGAGATCGTGGACCGGCACGGCGGCGAGGCGGTGCTGCCGTGGTGGAGCGCAGGCACCCAGGGCCTGATCCAGCAGTCGTCGCTCGACCGGAGGTTCTTCGCCAAGCTGGGTGCGTCCCGCCTCACCGGGTCCCTGTGCGGCGCCGTGGCCGGTGCCGGCACCGCCTCGACCAACGGCTCGGGGCGTGCTGCCGACCCCACCGACGTCCGCTTCGCGCAGCTGGTCCTCCTGTGGGGGACCAACACCCGCCTGACCAACCGGCACCTGTGGCCGTTCGTCGAGGAAGCCCGCGGCAACGGCGCCACCATCGTCGTCATCGACCCCATGCGCACGATGACGGCCGAGTCGGCCGACTGGTTCGTGCAGCCGCTCCCCGGCACCGACGTGGCATTGATGCTCGGGATGATGCACGTGCTCGTCCGCGACGACTTGATCGACCACGATTACGTCGAGCGGCACACGGTGGGGTTCGACCGCCTCGCCGCGGTCGTACGGGAGTGGTCGCCGGCGCGGGCGGCGCAGGTGTGCGGCCTCGACGACGACACTGTGGAGCGGCTGGGGCGCGCCTACGGCACCACCACGCCCGCATTCATCCGCACGCTCATCGGCGCCGAGCACCAGGAGCACGGCGCCATGTTCTTCCGGGCGCTGGCCTGCCTGCCGGCGCTGACCGGGGCCTGGCGCCATCGGGGTGGCGGGCTCGCTCGCAGCGTCGGCGCGTGGGCCGAGACCAACGTCGACGAGTCGGTGTTCGACGGCGCCTCGCAGGGGCCGGCGGGGGCGCGGCGGGCGGTCAATATGAACCACCTGGGCCGGGCCCTGACCGACCCGACGATGGATCCCCGGGTCATGGCGCTGTTCGTCTGGAACGGCAATCCCCTGGTGTCGGTCCCCAACGCCGAGCTGACGCGGCGGGGACTTGAACGCGACGACCTGTTCACCGTGGCCAGCGAGCAGTTCCTGACCGATACGGCCCGCTACGCCGACGTGGTCTTCCCCGCTGCCACGCAGATCGAACAGACCGACGTGGTGGCGTCCTGGGGCCACCTCTACCTCGGCTGGAACGAGGCGGCGATCCCGCCGCTCGGGGAGGCCGTGCCCAACACCGAGCTGTGGCGCCGCCTGGCGCGGGCCATGGGCTTCACCGAGCCCGAGCTGTTCGAGGACGACGAGTCGCTGCTGAAGAGCGCGCTCCGCGACGTCGACCTCGGCGCACTGCGGGAGCGCGGCTTCGTGCGACTGTCGCTGCCGGATGATCTTCGGCCCTACGCCGACGGCGGCTTCGCCACGGCTACCGGCCGGGCCGAGCTCTACAGCGACTCGCTGGCCGCCCAGGGGCACGACCCGCTCCCCGCCTTCCGGCGGCCGGGGGAGGGCGTCGGCGGCGAGGCCGGGCTGACCGAGCGCTATCCGCTGGTCCTGATGACGCCCAAGAACCACACGCGGTTCCTCAACACCTCGTACTCCCACCTCCCGAAGCACGGCCCCGCCGAGGGTGGTCCGTTCGCCGAGCTCGACGCGGCCGACGCCGCCGCCCGCGGGATCGCCGAGGGCGACGCCGTGCGGGTGTGGAACGAGCGGGGATCGCTCACCCTCACCGCCCGGGTGAGCGCGCGACTCCGACCGGGGGTCGTCGCCGTGCCCTTCGGCTGGTGGTCGGCCCAGCACGGCGACCAGGGAACGGCGAACTCGCTCACCAACGACGCCCTGACGGACTGGGGCGGCGGCGTCGCCTACGGCAGCACCCGCGTCGAGGTCGAGTTGGTGCCAGCGGAGCCGGCGCAAACGCGACCGGAGGCCATTGGTTCCGCCGACTCGAGCTCGAGGTCATAGGTCCCGATTGCGGAACCTATGACCTCGGCTTCGCCGGGCCGGAACACATTGCCTCGGCACGAACGGGCAGCGGCGGGGGAACCGGTCACTAGCGCCTAGGTGGTGGCGTCGATGACGATCCGGCCGTCCACGACCCGCACCCGGCCGACGTGGAGGTAGCGGCTGCTCGGGTAGCCGACGTCGGGCTCCGAGAAGGCGTGGAACGCCACCCACGGGGTGCCGCCACCGTCGCGGAACACCTCGGCCCCACCGGGTCCCGCCAGCCGGCTCCCGGACGTCAGCACCCGCCCGTCAGCGGGCTTGAGGCACGGCCCTGCCGGTCCGGCGCAAGCCGCGTAGGCCACCGCGTAGCCACGGGAGTTCCAGTCGGCGGCGGCGTACAGCAGGTAGTAGCCGCCCGCTTCGTGAACGAGGGTCGGCGCCTCGATCACGCCCGCCTCGAACGTCCGGTCGGCGACGAGGAGCGCATGAGCGCTGTCCGTGAGCGCCAGGCCGTCGGCGCTGAGCTCCTGCGACCAGATGGTCGGCGGCGTACCGCCGCGGCCCTCGGACTTCCAGAGCAGGTGTGCGCGGCCGTCGCTGTCGACGAACGGGCTCGGATCGATCGACCCGCCGTCGGCCGCCTGGCAGACCAGGGGTCCGTACGAGTCGTCGACGAACGGTCCGGCCGGCCTGGCGGACACCGCCCGCGAGATGCACTGCCGCTGCGACGCCGCGTGCCGCACCGAGTAGTAGGCGACGTAGCCGTTGCCGCGCGCCAGCACCGCGGGGGCCCAGGTGGCGTTCGCGGAGGCCCAGCGCGGCACTCCGGCGAGGCCGTTGCCGACCAGCTCCCAGTTGACCAGGTCGGGCGAGCGGATGACCTGGATGTCACCGGCGCCAGCGTTGGTGGAGTAGGCGTAATACACGCCCCCGGCGCGCAGCACGAAGGGGTCGGCGAAGTCGTACGGGAACCTCGCCCCGCTTGCATAGGCGAGCGTCCGTGTGCACGGGTCCGCCGCACCGCGCAGCGCGCTCGCCGACGACTGGACGTCGCCGCCCCGACTCGCACCGACCGCGACCGAGACGCCGTCGAGACAGCTCCGTACCTCGTTGGCGTGGGCGGCGACGAGGAATCGCGCTGCGTCGGTCTCGGTGCGGTCCGCCTCCACCCCCGTCATCTGCTGCTGCGTGTTGCGGGTGGCGGCCTCAACCCATAGGCGGGTGGCGACGGCCAGCTCGATCTCGGAGCCCACCAGATCGACGCCGGATTGCATGAGCGCGGTCCGGCGCCGGGTGCGATCCAGCTCGGCTCGTGTGTCCGCCAGGCCTGCCGTCGCCGCTGCGAGCCGGGCCCGCTCGTCGGCGAGCCCCGCCCGCGCCTGCCCGTAGCGGACGGCGAAGACGCCGGCGAGCGCCACGGCCAGGACGGACACGACCAGCACCAGAGCCCGCCGGCGTGTCAGGCGGCGCGCTGGTCGGCCGGTTGCGACTGCCTCGATGGCGGTCACAGGATCGCCCCGGCCGACGCACACGTGTCCTCGACGCCAAGCAGGGTGGCGTCGAGTCCGGCGACGTCGCCGACGGCCGCCTGGTTCAGCCCCTCGACGACGCCGCGCACGCAGCGGTCGAGGACCTGCAGCAGGTTCTCGCGCTCGGCGAGGTCGGCGGTGGCCGCGTCGAGCTCGGCGCGCAGCTCGACGAGCCGGTTCTTGGCCGTGGCCAGCGCCCCCTCGGCCGCGTCCCGCTCACCCTCCCGGGTGTCGAGCGTCGCCAGCACTGCGTGCAACGCCGCTCGTCGCTCCCTGAGGTCCGCGATAGCGCCGGCCAGGTCGGTCCGCGCCGCGGTGAGGTCGTTCCGCGTGTCCCGCACCGCAGCCGCCGTCCGGTCGAGCTCCTCACGGGTGTCGAACCAGGCGCGGGCGCCGAGCGCGGTGCCGACGACGGTCGTGACGAGCGCCGCCACCAGGACTGGACGGAACCACGTCCACCGCCGGGGCTGCGCATCCTCACGCACCGCCGCGTGACCCCTCCGATCCCCCAGGCCTCGTTCGTGTTTCGCCTACGTCTGGCGGGCACGGCGTCGACGGCGCAGCCCGGCCATGAGAGTACTGGCCGGTCGGTCCGCATGGTGTGGTGAAATCGCGGCAAACCTGGTGGCTACGGGGTCAGCGCGGCGTCGCCTCAGCGGCGTCCGTCGCGCAACGACCAGCGGAGCAGGTCGGGATCGGCCCACGCGTTGTCGGGTGCCGAGGTTGCCCGGCCGAGCGCACGTAGGCCGTCCACGGTCAGCGCCAGCGCCAGCGCGGGCTGAGCGACCAGCTCGTCGACGAGCGCCTCGACGGCGGCGTCCAGCCCCCCGGCGGGAACGACCCGGTGCAGGTACGCCCACTCGAGTGCCTCGGCCGCCGGCAGCGACCGGCCGGTCATGACCAGCTCGCGTGTCCTCGACAGCCCGATCTCCCGGGCGAGCCGCGGCAGTCCCGCCCACGTCAGCGGGATGCCGATCGCCAGCTCCGGGATGGCGATCGCCGTGTCGTCCGCCGCGACCCGGAGGTCACACGCCGCCGCCAGCAGCGCAGCCCCGCCGATCACATGTCCGTGCAGCCGGGCGACCGTCACCTGCGGCAACCGCTCCCAGGCGTCGAGCAGGCGTTGCCAGCGACCGCTCAGCCGCCGAGCCGCGAGCGCGTCGGCCGAGGTCGCGATCGGCTCGCCGAGGTCGGCGCCGGCCGAGAACGATCGCCCCGCGCCTGCGAGCACGACGACGCGGATCTCGTCGCGCTCGGCGAGGTCGTCCGCAGCCCGCTGTAGGCCGACCCGGATGGCATCGTTCAGCGCGTTGAGCTTGGCCGGCCGATCGAGGGTGACCCGAAGGACGGGCCGGGCGGGATCGCGCTCGCATCGCACCGGGACGTCATCGCCAGTTCCGCTCACATCGAGGTCCTACGGCAGCTCGTATGCGACGACGCCCCCCTGCGGGTTGGGAGGCTGCGTGATGAACCAGAAGCCATGTCCCGCCACGACCCGGCCGCCGGCGACGCTGACGCCGCCGCCGAGGTCGCCCCCCGGATCGACACTCCAGAGCACGTCGCCCTTGCGGGCGTCGAGCGCGTAGAGCGTGCCGGGAACCGTGGGCTGGAACAGCACGCCGTTGGCCAGCGTCAGCGCCCCGAAGCTGGCTGCCGGCATCTCGCGCTGCCAGCGGATCCTGCCGGTGGCGGCATCGAGCGCGTAGGTCACCGACCGGTGCCGCGGGTCGGTGGGATTCGCTGGGAACTCCCCGGCCATCACGTTGCAGGTGACATAGACGACGCCCTTGCCGTAGGCGGCGGTCACCATCACGCCCCCGAGTGCGCTGCCGTCGGCCAGCTGGCGGGCCCACACGGTCTCGCCGCTGGTGCGGTCGAACGCGACGTAGACACCGGCCTTGTCACCAACGCCGACCAGGTCGCGCCCGTGCGCCCGGAACAGGTTGGGGGCGGCGCCGATGTCGGCGTCGGGTCCCTGCGGGGGCGGCGAGAAGAAGGTGAAGACGTCGTCGGCGGTGAACTGGCGCGACCAGGCGAGCTCTCCGGTCGCGTAGCGGATGGCGAGCAACGAGTCCGAACGGGGACCGGCGGGCTGCTCGTACGACTGGCCCGTGCCGATGTAGGCGAGCCCGCGCTCGCGGTCGATGGCGGCGCTGGACCAGACCGACACGCCCGCACCATCGGCCCCCGAGCTCGTCGGGAGGCGCCAGCGCTCCGCCCCCGTGGCGGCATCCAACCCGACAACCGATCCCCTGAAGGCGAAGTCGGATATCGGCAGCGCCAACTCGACAGAGGCGACACCCACCACCAACAGGCCGTCGACCAGCACCGGTGAGGAGAAGATGCGGGTGAGTGGGTGGGCATCCAGGCGCTGGCTCCACACCACGGCGCCGGTGGCGCGATCGAGCGCGTGCAGCCGGCCCCGGGCGTCACCGAGATACACCCGATCGGCCGTGACGAGCGGCGAATCGTCGATCATGCGCGCCCCGGGACCGTCCATGAGCTGCCGCTCCCACACGACGCGGCCATCGGCCAGGTCGATCGCCATGGCGCTGCCGGTCCAGGTGCCGACGTAGGCGGTGCCTCCCCAGATGGCCGGCGTGCCGGTCACACCGGCGAGCCCGTCGACCCGCCATGCCTCGTGGAGCTGGTTCACGGTCTTGCGGCCGATCTGGCGCTCCAGGTCCTGGTGCCGGGTGTTGGCGAGGTCGTGGCCGAACGACGGCCACAGGCAGCCGCTCAGCGTCATCGCAGCCAGCACGGTGAGGACGGCCGCCGCCCCGCGCCGCCGCCGCCCCTCCGCCCGGCGTGCCCGCGCGTCCCCCAGCGACAGCCCCATGGTGCGTCCCCTCAGTCGAATCGACCCGCCCGATGGCATCTTGCCATGGCGCCCGCGGCGTCGGACTCCGTGACCACGCCCCTAGGAAACGGTCAGGCATTGACAGTGGTCGGAGCTCCCGGGGCGCCCGCCGCGCTCGCCGCCGGGCGCGGATCAGCCGCGTGCGGGTATCTGCTGCACGGACCAGCCGTTGCCGTCCGGGTCGCTGAAGAACACGAACCGACCCCAGGGAAAGTCCTGGACATCCCCGGTGTCGACGCCCCGCTCGTTGAGCTCGGCACGGGCGGCCTCGATGTCCTCGACGACCAGCTGCAGGCCCTGCGCGGAGCCCGGCGCCGTCTCGCTGATCCCCTTGCCGAAGGCGATGGAGCACGCGGAGCCGGGAGGGGTCATCTGCACGAAGCGGATGTCGTCGCTGACGGTGTGGTCGTGATCGACGTTGAAGCCTGCCTTGTTGGCGTAGAAGTCCTTCGCTTGATCGACGTCGGAGACGGGAACCGCCACCAGCTCGAGCTTCCAGTCCATGCTGCGCTCCTCGTAGGTCGGGATGTTGCTGACGTCAGGTGGGTGACCAGGCGGGGTCTCGGCCGGTGAGGCCCAGGAGGCGGTCCAACAGCGGGGCATCGTCGGGCACGACGACCTCGGGCCCGAACATCCCCTCTCGTGCCTCCTCCCCGGCGCTGGAGAACTGCTTCACGAACCCGTACACCGCCTCGAGCGAGTCCCGGTCCTGGTCGTAGTCCTGCCCGCTGGCCCGGGCCACGTCCCAGCCGTGCACGACGAGCTCGTCGAGGGCGATGATCCCGGCGAGCTCGCCCGGCAGGTCGATGCCGCCGGCCATGGTCATGCCGGTCCACGCCGCCGGCTCCTGCCACGCTTCCGCCAGGGCGGACAGGTCACGTGGGATCCGGGTTCGCCAATCGTCGCCGAGGCTCTGGGCGTCCCCAGGCGCCCTTCCGGTTGTCATGTCGGCGGTGTCCTTCCTGGCGGCGGCGGTGAACGCGATCGTCAGGCGACGGATGTGATCGACCAGGTCACCGAGGGTGTACTCGAGACACGGCGTCGGTGCGTGTAGCAGGTCGTCGGGCACACCCTCGATCAGACCGGCCATCTGCTTCGCCGCCGGTCCCAGCTCAACCATGGGCATCACGCCACTCCTTCGGGGTCGCGGTCCGACTCATGATGGCCGAAATCGGGCCACCGCCCGGGCGCGATCAGATTCGGTCCCGGTTAGCGTCCATACCTGCATGGTGAGCGAGCCCGACCGCAAACCCATACTGCTGACCGTCGACGACGACCCCGGCGTGTCACGCGCGGTCGCTCGGGACCTCCGGCGGCAGTACGGCGAGGACTACCGAGTGGTGCGGACGGAGTCCGGTCCGCAGGCCCTGGAGACGCTTCGAGAGCTCAAGCTGCGCGGCGACCTGGTGGCGGTGTTGTTGGCCGACCACCGCATGCCCGAGATGAGCGGGCTCGAGTTCCTCGAGGAGGCGATGGACCTGTTCCCCCACGCCCGCCGGGCGCTCCTCACCGCCTACGCCGACACGGACGCCGCCATCCAGGCGATCAACGTCGTCGACCTCGACCACTACCTCCTCAAGCCGTGGGATCCACCTGAGGAGAAGCTCTACCCGATCGTGGACAGCCTCATCGAGATGTGGCTCGAGAGCGACGAGCAGCCGGCTACGCAGACCCAGGTGGTCGGGCACCGCTGGTCGGCTCGATCCTTCGAGGTCCGGGACTTCCTGGCCCGCAACTCAGTGCCGTATCGCTGGCTCACCAGCGAGGAGCCCGAGGGACAACGCCTGCTCGCGGCCGCCGGGGTCGACGTCACCAAGATCCCGCTGGTGGTGACGCCCGACAGCGACTACCTGGTCGATCCCACCGTCGGCGAACTGGCGGCCAAGGTGGGGCTCTCGACCACGCCGTCGACCGACTTCTACGACGTCGTGATCGTCGGCGGGGGGCCCGCCGGCCTGGGGGCGGCCGTCTACGCCGCGTCGGAGGGCCTGCGCACCGTCCTGGTCGAGCGCCAGGCCACGGGTGGCCAGGCGGGCCAGAGCTCACGGATCGAGAACTACCTGGGATTCCCGGATGGGGTGACGGGCAGCCAGCTCACCGACCGGGCCCGGCGGCAGGCGCACAAGTTCGGCGCCGAGGTCCTGACGACGCGCGACGTCGTCGGCCTCGACGTACGGGCGTCGTCGCGCGCGGTCCAGTTCGCCGACGGCGGCGAGGTGGTGGCCCACGCCGTGCTGCTGGCCACGGGCATCGCGTATCGCCGGCTCGATGTGCCCGGGGCGGAAGACCTGACCGGGCGGGGGCTGTTCTACGGCTCGGCAGTGACGGAGGCGTCGGCCTGCGCCGGGGACGACATCTACATCATCGGCGGCGCCAACTCGGCCGGGCAGGCGGCGGTGTTCCTGTCCCGGCATGCCCGCCAGGTCACCCTGCTGGTCAGGGCGGACAGCCTCGACAAGTCGATGTCCCACTACCTCATCCGCCAGATCGACGAGATCCCCAACATCGAGGTCCGGGTCACCACCGAGGTGATCGCCGTCCACGGCGACGACCACCTCGAGCAGGTCACGCTCTGCGACGGCACGAGCGGGAAGCAGGAGACCGTCCCCGCCGGTTACCTGTTCGTGTTCATCGGCGCCGCGCCCCGAACCGAGTGGCTCGAAGGCGTGCTCGACCGGGACCCGCGGGGCTTCGTGCTCACCGGGCCCGACCTCCGCGGCGCCGGACACCGTCCCCGCCCCCGAGGTTTCGACCGCGACCCCTACTTCCTCGAGGCCAGCGTGCCGGGGGTGTTCGCTGCCGGGGACGTGCGGGCCAACTCGGTGAAGCGGGTTGCGTCCGCCGTCGGTGAGGGTGCCATGGCCATCCAGCTCGTCCACAGCTACCTGGAACGCTCATGAGCCCGCTACGCCGGGTCGAGGTGATCGCATGAACGAGCCCGTTCCGTCGGCGACCGACGCGACCGGCAAGCCGGAGCGACTCGCTCCGGGGCAACACGAACGGCTGACGCCCAAGGAGCTGCGCACGCTGTTCCTGTTCGAGGAGCTCAGCGAGGACCAGTTGACGTGGCTGGCCGAGCGGGGCCGCATCGTCGAGTACCCGCAGGGCGCGACGATCCATGCCGAGGGCGCCCCGGCGTCGTGCTTCATGGTGCTCCTCTCGGGCACGCTGGCGATGTACAAGCGCGTCCAGGGCGGCGAGCTCGAGCTGTTCCGCACCGACTACTACGGCGCCTACACCGGCGCGTTCGACGCCTACGTGCCCGACCGGGGCGTGCCCAAGGTGTACCTGAGCACCGGCCGCGCCATGACCCCCTGCCGCCTCTTCGAGATCCCCGCTGCCGACTTCGGCCGGGCGGTGTGGAAGTGGTTCCCGATGGCCGCCCACCTCCTGGAGGGGGCGGCAACCCAGGGGGCCGACGCCAGCAACATCGTCGAGCGACACGAACGCCTGGTGGCGCTCGGCTCGGTGACCGCCGGCCTGACCCACGAGCTGAACAACCCGGTGGCCGCCGTCATGAGCGCAACCGCCCAGTTGCGGGAGGGCTTGGTGGGCATGCGCTCCGAGATCGCCAAGGTGATCCGCAGCAACCTCGATGCCAGCCAGCTGGAAGGGCTCGCCAACCTGGTGGGCGCGGCGATCGAGCACCGCCGCGACGCGCCCGACCTGTCGCCGCTCGAGACCTCCGACCGCGAGGAAGAGCTGGCCACGTGGCTCGAGGACCATGGCGTGGCGGGCAACTGGGACGTCGCACCCATCCTGGTCGCCGCCGGCCTCGACCTGGGCTGGGTCAAGCAGCTGGCCGACGTCGTGCCGCCGCCGCACCTCGACTCGGCCCTGGTCTATCCCGTCCGGGCGTTGGAGTCCGACGCCCTGCTGGACGAGATCACCGAGGCGGCCGGCCGCATCTCGGACCTGCTCTCCTCCGCCAAGCAGTACACGCAGATGGACCGGGCGCCGCTGCAGACGTTCGACGTGCACGAGGGCCTCGACGCGACGCTGACCATGCTCGGCCACAAGCTGGGCGACGGCATCCAGGTGGTCCGCGACTACGACCGATCCCTCCCGCACGTCTCTGCCTTCCCCGGCGAGCTGAACCAGGTGTGGACGAACCTCATCGACAATGCCGTGGATGCCATGGGAGACCACGGCACGCTCACGATCCGCACGCGGGCCGACCTCGACGATCGCCTGGTGGTCGAGATCGGCGACACCGGGCCCGGCGTGCCCGACGAGGTCCGCAGCCGGATCTTCGAGCCGTTCTTCACCACCAAGCCGATGGGCAAGGGCACTGGCCTGGGTCTCGACATCGCCTGGCGGATCGTGGTCGGTAGGCACCACGGCGACATCCGACTCGACTCGGAGCCGGGCGACACCCGATTCCAGGTCATCCTTCCCCTGCGAGACCCCGATGCAACCCAGAGCTCATGACAAGATACGGGGTGGCAAACACCCGGTGAACGGAGTAGGAACCGACGCTATGGCGCAAGGAATGGTCGCCGATTCACCCAGCGTGGAAACGGAGCGGCCGTTCGTCGTCGATCTTGCGGACGAGTTGGCGCAGGATCCAGGTCTCACGGGCGGCAAGTCCGCGGCCCTGGCACGGGGTGCGGCCGCCGGGCTCAACACCCTGCCCGGCATCGTCCTCACCACGGCCTTCTCCGATGCCGTCGACGCCGGAGCCGGCGCCGCCCAGCATCCGGCGGTGAAGGAGGCCTTCGAGCGGGCCGGTGGCGACGAACGGGCGCTCGTGGCGCGCAGCTCCTCGGTGGTCGAGGACACGGCCGAGTCGTCGATGGCCGGCCAGTTCGAGTCGGTGATCGGGATCAACGGGTTCGACGAGTTCGTGAGCGCGGTGACGGCGGTGCTCGAATCGCGCGAGCGCGCCGGGGCCGCCGACCAACCGATCGCGGTGCTGGTCCAACCACTGATCGAGCCTCGCTACGGCGGGATCATGTTCGGGATCGATCCGGTGTCGGGTCGCACCGACCGCCGGATCGTCAGCGCAGTGGACGGCGGGCCGGAGCCGCTCGTGAGTGGCGAGGTCGACGGCTCCCGCTACGTCCTCGAGCCGAAGAACGCCAAGGTCATCGAGTTCGCGGCCAACGACGGCCCCAAGCTCCCGGCTGCCGACCTCAAGCGGCTCATGGCCCTGTCGACGAGCGTCGCCAATGTCTTCGGCGGCCCGCAGGACGTGGAATGGGCCATCGGCACCGACAAGCAACTCTGGCTGCTCCAGTCCCGCCCGGTCACCAGCGAGATCCGCGGTGCGCCGCGGGGGCCCATCTACGGCCCGGGTCCGGTGGCGGAGACCTTCCCGGCCCCCCTGACCGAGCTGGAACGCGACCTCTGGGTGCCCCCGCTTCGGGAGGCCGTGGCCGAGGCCGTGATCCTGGCGGGCGTCGCCACCCCCGCCGACGTCAAGGCCAGCCAGGTCGTGGTCTGCGTCGACGGGCACGTGGCCATCGACCTTCGGCTGGCGGGTGAGATCAGGTCGAGGCGGACGATCGTGCACCGTCTGAACCCGGTCCCCGCCGCCCGTGAGCTGCGGGGCTCATGGCGCGTCGGCCGCCTACGGGCGGCGCTACCCCGTCTCGCCGAGCACCTCCTCGACCGGACCGACGCGGATCTGGAGGCCGTCCCGCCGCTCACGGACCTGACGAGCCGACAGCTCATCGCCATGCTGCATCGCAGCCGCGCCATCCTCCGGGCCCTCCATGCACACGAGATCCTCATGGGCATGCTCACCGACACTGGCGGCAATCGCATGACCGGCGCGTCGGTGGCGCTGCGGGTGCTGGCCGAGGCCCGACAGGACGGCTTGAGCGACAAGGAGATCATCGCCCGGAGCCCGTCGGTGCTGGCACTCACCGGCCCCCGGGTTGCGCCGGAGGCGGAGCTGCCCGAGGAGGCGACGGCGGTCTACGTGGCGCCCGGCTGCAAGGTGTGCAGCGACAACGGCATCCTGCGCGAGGCGCTGCGGCTGCGCGTGCGCTGGGTGCAGGAGGTGTCCGGCCGTGCCGCCTGGGAGCTGGGCGAACGACTGGCGGCCTCCGGTGACCTGACCGAGCCGGAGCTGATCCGCCACATGACCCTCGAGCACGTCGAGGCGGTGGCCACCAAGCGGGCGGTCGTGGTGCCTGCGCTGGTGACGAGCCACGACCACGACTTCGGTGCGCCCCTGCCCGCGTGGTTCCAGCTGTCGGATCTGGGTCGGCCGATACGTGCGCAGTGCGCCGCCGAGGTGGGCGGCGGCACCGGCGCCGGCGGCGGATCCGGCAGTGGGCCCGTCACCTACGACAACGACGATCCCCCCACCGGCTCGGTGCTCGTGACCACCACCCTGTCGCCAGGGCTCGGGCCGCTGCTGTCCCGGCTCAAGGGCATCGTGGCCGAGACGGGATCGGTCCTGTCGCACCTCGCGATCCTGGCCCGGGAGGCCGGGGTGCCCACGGTGGTCGGCTATGCCGGCGCCACCCAGGACCTACCCGAGGGTGCCATCGTGCTCGTCGACGGTGACAGCGGACGGGTGACCATCCAGGATCCGGCGGGGGCCGACGGTGCGCCGGAGTCCGCACCGAGCGACGGCGACGGCGAATCCGAGGCGAAGGACAGCACGTCGTGAGGATCATCGGCTGGCTGGCCGGGGTCGCGACGCTGCTCAGTGGCGTCCTGTACATGGTCGTCTCGCTCAACCGCTGGGAGTGGAACCGGGCACTGTTCTTCGGGTTGATCGTGCTCATCGCGGAGGTCGGCCTCGCGACGGGCCTCGTCCTGCGGCGCCTCGCCCGCCTCGAGTACCGGGCCACCCGGATCGACCCGGCCGTGGCCCAGATCCTGCACGAGGCCCGGCAGCCGTCACCCGACCGCTTCGCCTGGCTGCGCGAGCAGTCCCGCGACCTGAACGTGTTCATAACCTTCGTGGTCGCCGGCGGCGTCCTGCTCTCGGGCATTGCCTGGATCGTCGACAAGGTCGCCGCGAAGTCCACGTCGCCCGCGGGCGAGGAGCGTCTCGGCCGCCAGCTCGATCCGATCAGCTACCCGTCCGGCGGGCTGCTGCTCGACGACATCACGGTGTTGGCCCAGGAGGTCCCGGGCGCCAACGACGACCAGATCCGCCAGCTGCTGCGGCGCGGCGGCCGACCTTCGTGACGCCATGAGGAAGCTCACGCCGCTGCGGCTCCTGCTCGGGGCCGTCGGTGTGGCGATCGGCGTCGTCGGGATCCTGGCCCTACGGGAGGCCACGCTCTCCACCCACGAATCGGTCGCGGCCGCGCAGACCGAGCTCGTCATGTCGGCCGACACCAAGGGCGGCGAGCGGAACCAGACCCTGCCCGAGATGGTCGAGGCGCAACTGCAGGCGTGCAGGCTCGAGGTCGCGTCCGACGTGGACGGTCCGATCGAGTCCCTGGGCGAGGGACACTTCCGCGCCGTGCTCGTCCCCGCGCTGGACGAGACGAACCGCCGGCAGTTCCGGGGCTGCATGGAGGACTGGGTGATCGACCACGTCCGGATCAACGTGACCGAGATGGCCAACATCGGCTGACCGCGACCAAGCGCATTGGCGTCTAGGTCTGCGCCTTCTTCGCCAGGGGCACCTTGTAGAGGCGAGCCCAGTTCTCGCCCACGATGCGGACCTTGGCGTCGTGCGGCAGCGCCAGGCGCTCCAGCTCCTCGACGGCGTGGGGGTACTGGGAGTCGCCGTGCGGGTAGTCGGTAGAGAAGACCAGGTTGTCGGCGCCGAACCAGTCGACGTAGTGGATCGCCGTCGCCTCGTCGGCCTCCAACGAGAGGTAGCAGTTGCGCCGGAAGTACTCGGAGGGCTTCAGGCTGAGGTCGGTCGCCTCGTACCAGCCCGTCCACTCGTTGTGCTCGTCCAGCCGGTGCAACAGCCAGGGGGCCCACGAGCAGTTGCCCTCGAGGAGCGCCACCCGCAGGTTGGGAAACCGCTCGAGCACGCCCCCGGCACACATGCACACGGTGACGAACTGCATCGCGAGCGGCTGGTTGAAGGTGTGCCACATCATCAGCCGGTCCAGCACTTCCAGCGAGAAGTCGGGACGGAGGTAGGTCTGGCCGCCGCCATGAAACGCCGCCGGGACGTCGAGCCGCTCGATCTCGGCCCACAGCGGGTCGTAGGCCGGGTGGTGCCAGGGGCGGCGATTGACGCAGCCCGGCGCCAGGAAGATGGCTCTGAACCCCAGCTCCTCCACGCATCGGCGGGCCTCGGCCACGGCCCCGTCGACGTCATGGGGGGCGACCATGGCGGCGCCGTACATGCGGTCGGGGGCGTGGCCACAGAAATCGGCCAGCCAGTCGTTGTAGGCACGCGCGATCGCGCTGGCGTATTCCGGCTCGAGCCCATCGGGCCCGACCATGTCGACCGAGTCGAGTCCGAGCACGAACAGGCCCCGCGACGGGAACAGGACCGCCAGGTCCAGCCCCTCGGCGTCCATGGCCTCGATCTGCGAGGCCGGATCCCAGCCCCGTGCCTCGGCGCCGGCGTAGACGCTGTCGTGCTCCGGCCGCCATCCGGACCTGCGCCCCTCCTGGCGCACCGGCCGCACCCGGCCCAAGCGGAGCACCGCGTGGTTCTTGACCCGCACCCGCATGTCGCGCGGGATCTCCGTCAGCCCGATGGGCGCGGCGTGGGCGTAGGCCGGATCGATGTACCGCTGCCACAGGTCCGGCGGCTCCATCACGTGCAGGTCGCTGTCGGCGATGACGTTGTCCTGCAGCGATCCAGGCTCAGGCATCCCCGTCGCTCCCCTCGCCCGCCCGCATCTGCGGCCCCAGGTGTTCCTGGATCTCCCGGCCCGTCTCGAGCAGCTCGTCCCCCATGTGGTCTCCCCTCCTCGCTCGGCCCGGCGGTCGGGCCCGGCCGGCGTCAGTCCGTCTGGAACAGGCTCACCGTGCAGACGCTGCCGCCGCCGACCAGGTGCGCCAGCGCCGTCCTCGCGTCCGCGACTTGGCGGTCCCTGGCGTCGCCGCGTAGCTGCTGGACGATCTCGTGGACCATGGCCAGGCCCGTCGGCCCACCGGGATGGCCGCGGGCGATCAGGCCCCCGTCGGTGTTGAACGGGATCGAGCCGCCGAGTGCGGTGGCGCCCTCGTCCACCAGCCGCTCACCCTCGCCCTCGGGGCAGAACCCGAGCAGCTCGTAGTACTCCAGCTCCTCGTTGGCGAAGGCGTCGTGGCAGAGCGCCAGGTCGACGTCGCCCGGACCGATCCCGGCATCGTCGTACGCGGCACGAGCGGTGTCACGGGTCATGGTGGCAGGGCCGACCACCGGGCCGAGGAACGTGTGCCCGGGCGCGTAGGTCTCGGTCCGCAGCGCCGACGCCACGGGCCGCACCAGCCGGCGCCCGTCCCCACGGGCTCGCACGCGATCGACCGACGCGACGACCGCGCACGCGGCGCCGTCGTCGGCCGGACAGGCCATCATCGCCGTCAGCGGTTCGGCCACGATCTGCGAGCCCAGCACCTCGTCGGCGGTCACGCGATGGTCGGGTCGGCGATCGCTCCAGGGGCACAGCGCGCCGTGGTTCCAGTTCTTGGCGGCGATGGCGGCGAAGTGCTCGGGCCTCGTGCCGTGATCGTGCATCCGCCGCTGAGCCCACAGCGCGAAGTAGGCGGCGGGGAGGATCGTCGAGTCGATCTGGTCCCGCCCGGCGCCCCGGCCGGATCCGCTGCCCCGCGCCATGTCCGTCATCTTGTCGAACGCCAGGGCCAGCGCCACCTCGGCGCGCCCCGACGCCACCGCCCACGCTGCCTCCCGGAACGCAACCAGGCCCGTGGCCGAGGCGTTCTCGACGTGCGTTACGGGCAGCCCGGTGAGGCCCAGCTCCTTGACCGCCTTGATGCCCAGCAACGACGCCGGCTGGATGTAGCCCACGAACGCCTCGTCGACGTCGGCCAGTGTCATGCCGGCGTCGTGCAGGGCGGCGAGCGCCGCATCCCGGGCGAGGGCGGGTCCGCTGCGGTCGGGGTACTTGCCGAAGCGGACCATCCCGACGCCCGCGACCGCCACACCGTCGATCCTCACGCCCCATCCATCCCCGCCGCGTCACCGGCGGACCCGACCGGGCGGAAGCGAAAGATCACGACCTCGTTGCCGTCCGCGTCCTCGCCCAGGGTCTCGAGATCGAGCTCGACCTCCATCCCGATGTGGAAGTCGTCGCTCTCGCCCAGGAGGATCCCCTGGACCCGCGGGCCCTCGGGCAGGTCGACCTGCGCCACGCCGTACGACCCGACCTTCCGGTCCCTCTTGGCGAAGAGCGGCACGTGGACATAGGTCCACGTGTAGATCTGGCCACGCGGGCCGAGCAGGACGTCGACGCATCCCTCGTCAAGGCACCGGGCACACACGACGCGCCGCGGAAAGAAGTGCTCGCCGCACGCCGGACACCGGCTTCCGAGCAGGCGCGGTGCCTCGCCGGGCTCTTCCGGGATGGTGAAGTAGCCGTCCTCGATCGGCCGGCGGGTCGGTCGGCTGGCCACAGGCTGCTCCTAACAGTCGTGTCAAGTCGCGGGGGGATCGGGCTACGCTCCTCGCTCGGCTCGAGGTGAGGGGGGAGCCCATGGAGCGTGTCGGCGTGATCGGACTGGGCAACATCGGCGGGGCGATCGCCGCCAACCTGGTCGCCGACGGCCACCACGTCACGGTGAGCGATGTGGATCCCAGCCGCGCCACGGCCGTCGCCGGCGCCGACGCGGTAACCGATGCGGCAGCGGTCGCGGCCGCGAGCGAGATCACGATCACGTCGTTGCCCACGCCCGAGGCGGTGGCGGGTGTCGCCGACCAGTGGGTCGGCACCGCGCCTGCCGGTGCGATCCTGCTCGACATCTCGACCTCCGCCCCGGCGACCAACCGCGAGCTCGCGGCCAGGCTCGGAGACAGTGGCCACCACTTCGTGGAGGCGCCGCTGACCGGCGGTGCGATCGGCGCCCAGAACCGGTCGCTCGTCTTCATGGTCGGCGGCGACAACGAGTCGGTGGCCCGCTGCATGCCGCTGCTCGACAAGCTCGGGCGTGCCACGTTTCACCTGGGACCCGTCGGCGCCGGCACCACGATGAAGCTGGCCAACAGCCTCCTGGCGTTCACCTGCATCTGGGTGTCGCTGGAGGCGTTGTCGCTTGCCGCCGCGGCCGATCTCGACCTCCGCACCGCCATCGACGTCGTGCGCACCGGCGGCGCGTCCAACTTCTTCATGGACCGCCAGGTCGACGGGATCGACACTCGTGGCCGGCCTCCGCAGTTCTCGCTGACGCTGGCGGCGAAGGACGCCCGCCTGATCGAGGATCTCGCCTCCGACTCAGGCGTCCCGGCCCCCGTGGCCGCGGCGATCCGCCAGGTCTTCGCCGACGCCGTGGAGCGCGGCCTCGGCGAATGCGACTGGAGTGACCTGGTGCTGGCCGCCGAAGCGCGGACGGGGCTGCAGCTCACACTCGGCCCCGCGCCGGACGGCGAGGGCTCTGCATGAGCGACGGTTCCGGCCTCGACCCCGCCGCGCCTGCACCCCGCAGCCCACGCCGTGGACGACCCGGACCGCTTGGCGCTGGTGATGTCCGCCAGCGGGGAGACCAGGACCTACCGCGAGCTCGAGGAGGCATCGACCCGGCTAGCCCTCGTGTTGCGGGATCGCGGGCTGCGGCGGGGCGACCACCTCGCGGTTCTGCTCGACAACGAGCCCGTCTTCTTCGAGGCCGTCTGGGCGGGATTGCGTTCCGGGCTCTACGTCACGCCGATCAACTGGCACCTCACCGCCGCGGAGGCGGGCTACATCGTGGCCGATTGCGGCGCCACCGCCCTGGTGACCTCGGCCCAGCTCGGGGACACGGTGCGCGAGCTCGGCGATGACCTGTCGGGCGTCACCACTCGGGTGGCGGTGGGAGGAGCGCTCGAGGGGTTCGAGCCCTACGAGGACGTGGTCGCGGGCCGGGCGCTCGACGCCGTGCCCGACGAGTGCGAGGGCTCGTGGATGTTCTACTCATCGGGCACCACCGGCCGCCCCAAGGGAATCGTGCCGCCGGCGATCGGGGGCCGGCTGGGTGCGCCGGCGCCCTTCACGACGCTGCTGACCGGGCTCTTCGGGTTCACCGGCGAGACCGTGTACCTAAGCCCGGCACCGCTCTACCATGCCGCCCCCGCCGGCTGGACCACCATGACCCAGCGCCTGGGGGGCACGGCGGTCGTGATGGAGCGCTTCGACCCGGTCGAGTTCCTGGCGCAGATCGAGCGCCACCGCGTCACCCACACGCAGGTCGTTCCCACGCACCTGGTGCGTCTGCTGAAGCTGCCCGAGCGGGACCGGACCCGCTTCGACCTGTCAAGCCTGCAGCTGCTGGTGCACGCCGCTGCGCCCTGCCCGGTGGAGGTGAAGCGGGCCGCCCTCGAATGGCTCGGCCCGGTCATCCACGAGTTCTACTCGGGAAGCGAGGGCAGCGGGTTCTGCTACATCGGCCCCGACGACTGGCTGGCGCACCCGGGGTCGGTCGGCCGGTCGCTGATTGGCGGCGTCCACATCCTGGGCGACGACGGGGAGGAGCTGCCGGCCGGCGAGGCAGGCCAAGTGTGGTTCGAGACGCCCCATCACTTCGAGTACCACCGCGACCCGGAAAAGACGGCGTCGGTGTGGAACGACCGGGGCTGGAGCACGCTAGGCGACATCGGCTGGGTCGACGACGACGGCTACCTGTACCTCACCGACCGCGCCTCGAACATGATCATCTCGGGCGGGGTCAACATCTATCCCCGTGAGATCGAGGACCAGCTCGTGCTGCATCCCTCCGTCGCCGACGTGGCCGTGCTGGGCACGCCCGACCCTGACTGGGGTGAGCAGGTCACGGCCTTCGTGCAGCCGATGCCCGGCATCGAGCCGAGCGACGCCCTGGCCGGCGAGCTGATCGAGTTCTGCCGCGAGCGGCTGTCGCACTTCAAGTGCCCCCGCACGGTGCGCTTCGTCGACGAGCTGCCGCGCCTACCCACCGGCAAGCTCCTCAAACGCATGCTCGTGTGAGTGGGCGGCGCGCCCCGCCGTTCCGGCGTTCGGAAGCGACGGAAACCGGCACATCCGGACGCAGGTTCGCCGCGGTCATAGGTTCCGGACCAGCCCGACGCAGGTTCGTCCGGGTGACTCAGGGGAACAGGCCGCGGGCGGCGATGGCCGCCGCCACCCGCTCGACCGCCACCACGTGGGCGGCGGTACGCATGCCGACGTCCAGCGTCTGGGCCCGGGCCCAGACCGCGGTGAAGGCGGCGTCCATCCGCTGCCGCAGGCGCTCGGCCACCAACTGTTCCTCCCAGGGGTAACCCTGGAGGGCCTGGGCCCACTCGAAGTAGCTGGCCGTCACGCCCCCGGCGTTGGCCAGGATGTCGGGCACAACGACGATGCCCCGCTCGTCGAGGACGGACTGGGCGTCGATCGTGGTCGGCCCGTTCGCGGCCTCGACGATCACCTCGGCCGTGATCCGCTTCGCCACCACCCTGTCGATGCACCCTCCTAGGGCGGCAGGCACGAGGAGCTCGCACTCGACGTCCCACAGTGCGTCGCCGGCGATGCTCTCGCCCCCGGCGAAGCCCGCGACCGAGCCGGTCTCGGCCACGTGGTCGGACAGGCCGTTGATGTCCAGGCCGCCCTCGTTGATCACCGCGCCCCCGATGTCACTCACGGCCACGACCCGCATGCCCGCCGACGTGAGCAGGAACGCCAGCGGCGCACCCACCTTGCCGAAGCCCTGGACCACGGCCCGGCTGCCCACCATCGGGAGCTCGAGCTCCCGAAACGCCGCCCGCGCGCAGGTCAGGCACCCCGCCGATGTGGCGCCGGTGTGGCCTCGGGAGCCGCCGATCGACAGCGGCTTGCCGGTGACCGACGCCGCGAGGTTCTTGCCTGACACCATCGAGAGCGTGTCCACCAGCCAGGCCATCACCCGGCTGTCGGTGTTGACGTCGGGCGCGGGGATGTCGCTCTCGGGGCCGAGCAGGGGGCTGATCTCGTAGGCGAAGCGCCGGGTCAGCCGCTCGAGCTCGCCGGCCGACAGCACCCGGGGGTCGCAGCGCACGCCGCCCTTCGCGCCACCGAACGGCAGGTCGAGCACCGCCGTCTTGAACGTCATCATCGCCGCCAGCGCCTTGACCTCGTCGGCGTCGAGGTCGGGATGGAAGCGGATCCCGCCCTTGCCGGGCCCCCGGGTCGTGTCGTGGTGGACCCGCCAGCCGGTGAAGACCTCGACGGACCCGTCGTCGAGCCGAACGGGGATCGAGACCTCGAGCGTGCGCCGGGGGGTGCGCAGCATCCGGTGCACGTCGGGATCGAGCTTGGCCAGCTCGGCGGCCTCGTCCAGTCGCTCCAGCACCGCCTGCCAGGCACTTTGACTCATTGGATCTCCTCCGCCGGCCGACGCCATTGGCGGCCGACGCTCTCCGGGCGCGTCCCGGAATGATTCGGAGTCGACGCTACTGCCGTGTGTCGCTTTCTGTGGCGCCCGCTCCCGCGGCCGGGTCGGCGGCGGGTTCGGTGGCGGATTCGACGGCCGGATCGGCGGCGGTGGCCCCGGCGGCGGCGTGATCACCGGCCTCGGCGCCGTTGGTGGGAGCGGCGTCACCGCTTGTGGCTTCCTCACCAGGCGCGCCGGAAACGGCAGAAGCCCGGCCCGGATCGTCCGCCGGCGGATAGTAGATGTACAGGCCCCTAATGACGTCGAGCAGCTGCCCGCCGGCCCAGCCGTCGGCCAGGGCGACGGTGATGACGCTGCTGTTGACGTGGACCCAGGTGACGCCGCCGCTCGCGAACAGCCGGCGGGCCAGCTCGTCGACGGCCCGGTTGTCGACGATGGCATCGGCGGACGCGTAGCGCTCGTGCCCCATGCCGGTCAGCGAGCGGTTGATCTCGAAGCGGGCGATGCCGGGGGTCCGCGACGGCTTCTCGACAACGTTGATGGGCTGGCCCATGGCGGCGGCATGATATCCGTGCCGTCCCCGGCCACCGGAAACCCGAGACCCGTTCCCCTCGCACAAAGGACTGTGATGGCAACCGAGACCATCGAGGTCAGCGGCCACATCGTAGATTCGCTGCTCCTGGCCAAGATCCTCGACACGATCCTGGACGCCGGCTGCGACTACGAGATCGCCGAGTTCGACATTGGCAAGACCAGCCTCGACACGAGTCGGGCCCGCATCGAGGTCCGCGGGGACGACGAGCTGCTGGGCCCGCTGCTCGACTCGCTCCAGCTGCACGGTGCCAACCGTGTGGGCCAGTCGGATGCCCGGCTGGTGCCGGCCGAGGTGGACGGCGTGCTGCCCGCCGGCTTCTACTCCACCACCAACCTCGCCACCGAGGTGCGGGTCGACGGACGCTGGCTGGCGGTCGTGAACCCCGAGATGGACTGTGCGTTGGTGGTGCGCGACGGTCACGCCCGCACCGCACCCATGCATCGGGTTGTGGCCGGCGACCCGGTGGTGGTGGGAAGCGACGGCGTGCGGGTTCAGGCGCCGGCGCACGCCCGCGACACCCAGGTGTTCGAGTTCATGGCCTCGGAGGTGTCGTCGGAGAAGCCCAAGGCGCTGCTCGTCGCCCGTGTGGCCGACCGCCTGCGGGCGGCACACGATCGGGGCGGCAAGATCCTGGTCGTCTGTGGCCCGGCCGTCGTGCACACGGGGGGCGCACCCGACCTGGCCCGGCTCGTGGCCGCCGGCTGGGTCGACGTGCTCTTCGCCGGGAACGGCTTCGCCGCCCACGACATCGAGGCCAACGTGCTCGGCACGTCGCTGGGAGTGTCCGTGCTGGAGGGCGTGCCGACCGAGGGGGGTCACGCGAACCACATCCGGGTCATCAACGAGGTGAGGCGGCACGGCTCCATCGCCGCCGCCGTGGATGCCGGCTTCGTCACCGGCGGCGTGATGCACGCCTGCGTGAAGTCCGGGGTGCCGTTCGTGCTGGGCGGGTCCATCCGGGACGACGGCCCGCTCCCCGACGTCATCTCCGACACCGTCGCCGCCACGGACGCCCTACGCGAGGAGATCCCCGGCGTGACGGCCGCGCTGATGCTGGCCTCGACGCTGCACGCCATCGCCACCGGCAACTGCCTGCCGGCAGGCGTGGAGACGTTCTGCGTCGACATCAACCAGGCCGTGGTCACCAAGCTGGCCGACCGCGGCAGCCACCAGGCGCTCGGGGTCGTGACCGACGTGGGGCTGTTCGTCCGCCAGCTCGTCGACCACCTCCTCGGGTCCGGGTCGGCCAGCGATGACTGAGCCCACCGGTGGCCTCGAGTGGGGGCGCCGCTACCTCATGTGCCCGCCGCGGCACTTCGGTGTCCTCTACGAGATCAACCCCTGGATGAGCCGCGAGGTTTCCGTGGACCCCGACCAGGCCCTCACCCAATGGGAGGGGCTGGTTGCGACGCTCGAGGCCGCCGGCGCCGAGGTGGTGGTGATGGAGCCCGAGGCCGACGTGCCGGACCTGGTGTTCACCGCCAACGCCGGAGTGGTCAACGGCGGCCAGTTCGTGCCGAGCCACTTCCGCCACGCCGAGCGCCGGCCGGAGACGGCCATCAACGCCGCCTGGTTCGCCAAGCGGGGCTGGCTGGTCGACCACCTGTCGCCCGAGCTCGACCACGAGGGCGCCGGCGATGCCCTGCCGTTCATGCCCGAGGACGGGCGGGCCGTCCTGCTGTCGGGGTACTCGTTCCGCTCCGACGCCGGCGCCGCCACGCAGCTGTCGACGCTGCTGAGGTGTCCGGTCCGCCCCATCCAGCTCGTCGACCCGCGCCTGTACCACATCGATCTCACCTTCTGCCCCCTCGACTCGCGGCGCGCCATCGTGGCGCCCCTCGGGTGGGATGCCTACGGCCGCAAGGTGGTCGAGGCCCTGGTGCCCGAGCCCCTGGTGCTCAGCGACGACGAGACTCTGTCGTTCTGCGCCAACTCGGTGGTTGTCGGCACCACCATCGTCATGCCCGCGGTCCCGTCCCGCGTCGGGCGCCAGCTCGAGGCCTGGGGATTCACCGTGGTCGGCTGCAAGATCGACGAGTTCCTCAAGGCGGGCGGTGGATGCCGTTGCCTGACGCTGGCCCTGGACGTCAGGGTCAGCCCCGACGCTCCACCGGCACCGGAGCCGACGTAGCCGGGCCTGGCGCCTCGCGCCGCGTCTCCCGGCGCGTCTCCCGCCAAGCGAGCACGGCGAGCGCGATCGATACCACCGCCAGGATCGTGTGGACGGCCTTGAACCCGAGATCGTGATCGCCGACGAGGATGCCGACCCCGCGCGCGACCCAGACGGCGATCGTCCATGCGGCCAGTGCCCCCACGGCCACGACCGTGGCCTGGAGCAGCCGCCGCCACAGCGCGACCCCCGCGGCGATGGCGAGGACCGTGAAGCTCAGGGCCAGCAGGGTCCGACCCCATCGCTCCCCGGTGTCTAGGTCGGCATCGCGCCAGACGTTGGCGATGCGGGTGGTCCACACGAGGAACGTCCACGCGATGAGCGCGGCGGCGGCCCGATGGCGTCGCATCGCTCCGAGGGTAGGGGCGGCGGCGATCCCACCACCAACGTGGACGGGTCAGGCCGGCGACGAGCCGCCCATTCCCTCCTTGGGCTCGAACTCGTCGGGTGGTTCGTCTTCGGGGAGCATGTCATCGTCGTCGGCCTGCTTGCGCGCCTCGTCGATGTGCTTCCCCACCTCGTCGAGCCGCTCCTGCATCTCCTCGGGGTCGGGCATGTCGGCCACTTACCCGGGCGAGCCGCGCATCAATCGAATGCCCCCTCGGCGTCGCAGTCGAACAACGTCCCCTGAGGATCTGGTCGCACGAAGCGCACGACGCCGCCGTATGGCAGACCCTCCATGAACACCCAGCTCCGACGGTGGATCGCCGACGGGCCCATGCCCCGCAGGACGGCCTTGTGGCGGGGGCACGGGTAGCCCTTGTTGTCGTCGAACCACCACCAGGGATAGTGGTCGGCCTCGGCCTGCATGATCCGGTCCCGCGTCACCTTGGCCAGGATCGAGGCCGCGGCGATCGACAGGCACCGCGAATCGCCGCGGACGATTCGCCGGCTGATGCCGCCACCGACGAAATCCCACTTGCCGTCGAGCAGGACCCGCCCGGGTGACACCCCGAGCCCCTCGAGCGCCCGCCGGGCCGCCAGCCGTTGGGCCTCGCTCATCCCCAACTCGTCGCACTCCTCGGCCGAGGCGTGCCCGACGGCCCACGCCGAGCACCAGCCGCCGATGCGGTCGAACAGCGCCTCGCGCTCGTTGGCCAGCAGCTGCTTGGAGTCACGGACCTTGTAGACCCGCCGATCGCGGGGCAGCACCGCGGCGCCGACACTGAGGGGACCGGCCCACGCGCCCCGGCCGACCTCGTCCATGCCGACGACGACGTCGTGGCCGGCGTCCCACAGCTCGCGTTCCATCGTGAGCGACGGTGACCGGCCCTGCAGCGCCTTGCGAAGCATCGGTGCGGTCGCGGTGACCATCGCGGGCGACACTAGTGGACCCCGGACGCCGCACGGCCGGCGCTCGGTCACGGCAGCTTGGCGATGTTTGCCGCCTCGTCTGCCTCGGGCTCCGTGCGCAGGAAGGCATCGATCATCTCGTCGGCCAGTGCCGGCGACGTGAGCCGCAAGCCGAGGGCGAGCACGTTGGCGTCGTTCCATCGCCGGGCGCCGACCGCCGTCTCCGGGTCAGTGCACAGCGCCGCTCGCACCCCCGGCACCTTGTTGGCGGCCATGGACACCCCGGTTCCGGTCCAGCAGCACACCACGCCGCGGTCGGCCCCGCCCTCGACGACCGCTCGGCCCACGCTCCGGCCGACGTCGGGCCATGGCTCCCCCTCGCCCACCACGACGACCTCGTGGCCCCGCTCCGACAGCGCTCGCTTGATCCCGTCGGTCACGTCCGTTCGCTCGTCGGTCCCGAAGGCGATCCGCACCCGTCCAAGGCTAGGGACAAGAGCGGTCCGGCGCGCTGAGACCGACCGACATGCAGCGTTACCGGGTCACCGACGGCAAGGACTTCACGCTGGCCAAATGGGACCCGGCGGACACCGGGGGGTTCGAGGGAGGCAAGTCCGACGGACGCGCCAAGCTCGCCGAGCTGGCCTCGCATCTCGACGACCTGCAGGAGAAGTTCTACGCCGACGGCCGCCACAAGCTGCTGGTGGTCCTCCAGGGGACCGACACGTCCGGCAAGGGCGGCGCCATCCGCAAGGCGTTCGAGGGCCTCGACCCCGCCGGCGTGCAGGTGGCGTCGTTCAAGGCGCCCACCGACGTGGAACTGGCACACGACTTCCTGTGGCGCGTCCACCCGCATGTTCCCGCCAAGGGGCAGATCGCGATCTTCGACCGCAGCCACTATGAGGACGTGCTCATCGTCAGGGTCCACGACCTGGTGCCGCGGGCGCGCTGGAGAGCCCGCTACGCGCACATCCGCAACTTCGAGAAGATGCTGACGGACGAGGGCACGACCATCCTCAAGTTCTTCCTGCACATCTCGAAGGACGAGCAGGCCGAGCGGCTCCGGGCCCGCCTCGGCGACCCCGCCAAGAACTGGAAGTTCCGCGCCAGCGACCTCGAGGAGCGTGAGCACTGGGACGAGTACCAGGACGCCTACGAGGACATGGTGCGGCGCACCGCGGCCAAGCACGCACCGTGGATCGTGGTGCCGGCCAACCGCAAGTGGTACCGCGACCTGGTGATCACCCAGTTCCTCATCGACACGCTCAAGGGGCTCGACCTGCGCTATCCCGAGCCGGCCGAGGACCTGTCGGGCATCGTCATCGAATGAGGCCACCGGAGCCGAGTCCCCGGCGATGAGCCGCCGCGGGTTCAGGCTGGGGTCAGCGTCAACCTGTTACGACCCTCCAGGGCCCGCTGTCGCCGGGCAGTGCGGCCCGTGAGAGAGGAGGGCCGATGCGGGTTCACCGATTGGCTGGTCCGGCGCTGCTCTGCGCCGCCCCATTGATCGTCCCGGGCGTGTCGCAGACGGCGGCGAAGGAACCGCCCGAACCGTTCGACGATGCGCGACTCGAGATCGAGGTCAACGCCACCGATGGGGATGCCGGGGTCCAGGTGTTCGCGGACGCGGAGGAGTGGAAGCAGTTCGAGATCTTCCGTCCCGACGGTCGCCGGATCCTGAACATCAAGGCGAAGGGCGTCCTGCGCGACTTCGGACTCAGCGAGCTGTTCTCGGAGAGCAGCGAGCCACCGTTCACCGAGCTGCCGTTCGATGAGTTCCTGGAGCTGTTCCCCGAGGGCGACTACCGCTTCGAGGGCCGGACCATCGACGGCCGTGACCTGGAATCCGAGGTGCCGTTCTCGCACGCCATCCTCGATGCGCCGGCGTTCATCCAGCCACAGGACGGCGGGACATTGCCCGCTGGCGATGCGGTCATCCGCTGGGAGCCCGTCGCCGGTGCGGTCGACTACGAGGTCATCGTGACCCGGGACGACGAGGCGCGGGTCCTGGACGTGACGCTGTCGCCCGAGGACACGAGCCTCACCGTCCCGCCGGAGTTCCTGGACCCCGGTCGCGAGTACCAGATCGAGGTGCATGCGTCGGACGCGAGCGGCAACCGCATCTTCACGGAGGTCGGCTTCACGGTGGAGTGAGACGCCCAGGCGGCCGGCGGCGATGACGAACATGTGGCGGAACCCGCAGTCAGAGACTCGTTGTTGTCCCGCATCGACGAACATTGCCGGCGGCTCGAGCTCGAACTCAAGGAGGTCACCGAAGCCTGCGACCAGCTCGAGCCAGAGCGGGTCCGGTCGTGCCGGAACGCCATCAAGATGGCGTCGGTGATGGTCGACGAGATCCGCTTCCGGGCCCATGCCCGGCCCATCGACGAACCCGAGCCCTAACCCGGCTGCTGTTCCGGTGGCTCCGGTTGGTCGGAGTCGTGAACCGTGGTGCGTCGCGGGTAGATGGGATAGGTTCGGGTTCCGGCGGCAGGCGTGGCCCTCTTGGGCTGCAACTTTGGTGGCTCAGCTTTTGGGCGAGTGACTAGCGACCCCGTTGCCCAATGGCGGGGCCGGCGGGCCCCCTGACCTCAGGAGGGTCCTGGACCATGAGAGTCCATCGAATCATCGCCGCGTTCTGCGGTGTAGCAGCGTTGCTGTTGACCGCGGCCCCGGCCGACGCCCAAACCGAGCACAACGACGTCAGTTTCACGGACCCCAACTTTGCGGGCTTCGCGGAAGCGTGTACCCCAGCAGTCGGGACCCTGACAGTCGTGGCTAAGGAGGTCGTCCACTTCACCGACACCGGAAACACGTTCCAGTTCCACGCGAGCATGCGTGGCCAGTTCAGCTTCGACCCCCACGCTCCCGGGCTGTTGAGCTCGTCAGGCCACTTCGTCTCCCAACACAAGGAGAACGTCAACTTCGCGCAGCTCAAGGACCTTCGCGTGACCGACACCATCCACGCCGTCGCCAAGTTCGAAGACGGCACCAGTGCACCGATCCAGGTGATGACGACGCTGTTGTTCTCGGCGGATGGAAGCGTCGAGGTGAAGTTCGACCGGGTCAAGTGCGGGGGCCAGACCATCGGGTAGGCCCCGGCGTACCGCGGAATCACTGACCTGACTCGAGCGGCGTTGAGGCAAGCGGGGGTGTGGCGGTCGGCCGCGGTGAACCCAGACCGACGGGCGCTACACACCCCCGCCCTGGTCCCCCGCCATTGGTCCGGCACCTGGGAGTCGAAGATCCGGGGCACCGTTACCCGGGACAGCGACGGATGGGTCGCCTACCTCCGGCTCGCGGATCCGCCCGGGCTGTCGCCGATCACGGCGGTAGGCCGGTTCGCGACCGTCGAGGCGGCGCAGGTGGCCGCAGATGAGGTGTGGGCGCCGAAGTGCGGGTGACGTCAGCCCGACCAGATACCGAGTGCCTCACCGGTCTCTGACCCGACGACTCCGTCGACGGTGAGTTGCTCTTGCTCCTGAAACGCCCGGACGGCGTCGGCGGTCTCCGGGCCGTACACGCCATCGGCGGTGACAGGTAGCCCCTCGGCGGCAAGGCGCTCTTGGAGGATGACGACGTCGGGCCCTGAGTCGCCGAAGGTCAATGGACTGGAGATGGTTTCGGTAGTGGGCGCGGCCTCAGTCGTCTCGGTGGCCGATGCGGAGGTGTCATCGTCTCCGAAGAAGACCATCCAAATGACGATGAGCCCGACGACGACAGCAACCACCTGCCAGATGAGATCGCGGCGCCTGAAGTGGCCGTACATTGCGGTGCGTGCCCCTCCGGCGCCGCCATGCGCCACGGCGTCCCCGAGTGCGTCGCGTCCGCGTCTGCGAAATGCGAACACGTAGAACACGAGCGCCACTGCGACGATGATCAGCCACTCCATGCCTGACTCCCTTTGTCGGGTGCCCAGCAGGCGAAATCGTATTGGCCAACTGCGCAGGCAATCCGCTGTCGGTGGTTGCACCGAAGTAGCGGCGGCGGCAGATGGCTGCCGGGAAGGAGCCTGAGGTGTCTGGACGAATCCGCCTCTTGTGTGCCGGCCTGCTGGCCGCCGCCACCACCGCCGTCCTGGTCGGGGCACCGGCCATGATCCAGGCCGGCATCATCTTCAACTCGATCGACTGAGGAGGAGCTGAGATGTTCACACGCGCACGACTGTTCTGCGCCGGGCTGCTGGCCGCCGCGACCACCGCGGCCTTGGTCGGAGCGCCGGCGACGATCCACGCCGGCATCACCTTCAACTTCATCGACTGAACCCGACGGGCCATCACCCCGAAGCCGACGGCTGGCTCACATACGTGCGAGGCATCATGGTCTTCCACACGCGGAGCTTGCAGCCAACTGTCAGCCAACCGTCAGCAAACGCTCAGCACACACCCCTACCTTGAATGGGGCCGCGGGTGTCGAGTGTCCCGCCGCACTCCGCTCGCGGCCCTCTCATCGCTAGCGCTTCTTGCCTCGTAGGCCCCGCCACGTGTGGGTCGACCGATCACCACCGTGGGCCGCTTCGACACCGTCGAGGCGGCGCAGATGGCAACGGACGAGGTGTGGGCGTCCCGCTGACGGATGACGGGTACACAGCGGCAGATCATCTGTGCTCTTGGAGGGCGCCCGTGGTGGGCGACGCCGGGGAGCGGCCCCCAGGCTTGGGTGGGCCGGGCCGCTGCGGTCATTCCCCCGACAGCAGCTCCATGAAGCCGGCTATATCGACGACGCGCAGCAGCGCGGGCGACAGGTCGATGACTCGAAATTGCCAAGCCCGTGATCGGGTTAGCGACCGACCAGGTGCGGGGCGTCCCGGTGGCCCGTGCCGATGCCCACCGGCAGACCTGCGTTGCCGGCGACGCGTCGGATTCGATCGAGGTGAGCCGGGCGGAGGTGCTGCTCGCGGAGCTGCCGGTCGAGTCGCATGCCCCCAGCCCGCCGCCGCAACCCCTCGAACACCGCGCCGGCCACGGTCACCGACGCCGACGCCAGCAGTACGTATCGCACGAGTTCCTGTGTCATGTCCGCCCTCTCGTGTCCGCCCGCGGGATGACCCGCCGCCATCGCCGCTGTATCGCAGCCAGCGAACCGGACGCCCATTAGCCAACCGGCAGCGGAACGGTGAACGCCGGAGGCCGGCTTCGCGCGGGGAGGCCGCAACACTCCAGCGACCGCTACATCGCCGACCACGCCGAGACGCCCCCATGCGATAGTGGACCTGCCTCGGAACCCAGACTGCTAAGGGCTGAGGACCGAAGGGGTTTCGTGACTACTCCTACCGATGCAGTTTCCGCAGGTCAGGGTGCACGTCGCCGGGTCCACATCGTCCCCCACACCCACTGGGATCGGGAGTGGTACCGGTCGTTCCAGTCCTTCCGCCTGCGGCTGGTCGACCTGCTGGACCGCTTGATCCCCCAGATGGAGAACGACCCGGCGTACGCCCGGTTCCTGCTGGACGGGCAGCTGGCGGTCGTGGACGACTACCTGGCGGTGCGGCCGGAGGCCGAGGAGCCGCTCCGGCGGCTGGTTGGCAGCGGCCGGATCTCGATCGGGCCGTGGTACACGCTCCCCGACGAGTTCCTGGTGTCGGGCGAGACCCTGGTCCGCAACCTGCAGCGGGGCCTGCGGGTGGCCGACCGGTTCGGCGGCGCCATGGCGGTCGGCTACCTACCCGACATGTTCGGTCACGTCGGGCAGATGCCCCAGATCCTGGCCGCGTTCGGCTTCGAGCATGCCGTGGTGTGGAGGGGTGTGTCCGCAGCCGTCGACCGCAGCGGCTTCTGGTGGCAGGCCCCCGATGGCTCGTCGGTCCGGGCCGAGTACCTGCCCCAGGGATACGGGAACGGCTCGGCGTTGCCCGACGACGCCAAGGCCTTCGTCGCCGCCCTCGACGGGTTCGGGCGGCAGTGGGGCGACCTGCTCGTCGGACCACTGCTGTGGATGAACGGCACCGACCACCAGATGCCCCAGCCCTGGCTGGGACGCGTCGTGGCCGAGGCCAACGCACTCCAGGACGACCTCGACCTGCGGATCGTGTCTTTGCCCGAGCACCTGGCGACGGTGGCCACCGATGGCCTGCCCACGTGGCGGGGCGAGCTCCGAGCCGGTGCGCGCGCCAACCTGCTCATGGGCGTGACGTCGAACCGGGTCGACGTCCGCCAGGCCGCTGCCCGGGCCGAGCGGGCGGTCGAGCGCCTGGCCGAGCCGCTGTCGGCGCTGTTCCTCCCCGCGGACCGCTGGCCGGCGGTCATGCTCGACGAGGCCTGGCGTGAACTGATCCTCAACTCCGCCCACGACTCGGTGTGCGCCTGTTCCATCGACGAGGTCTGCGACGCCGTGCTCCACCGCTACGCCGAGGCCAGCGACATCGCCGACGGCCTGGCCGACCGGGCACTCGCCGGCCTGGCCGCCCGGGTGGGCCACGACGGTCCGCTGATCGTCAACCCCACGTCCCGCCCCCGGGGAGGCCTGGTCCGGCTCACCCTCGCCGGCGCCGACGCGCCGCCGGGCACCCAGGTCCTCCGGGCGCAGCCCGCCGAGGCCGTGCTGTTGGAGGGGCCACCGGAGCTCGTCGTGCCCGCCGCCGAGGAGCTGGAGTGGATGCGCACGATCACCGGTTTCAGCCTCGAGGCGGCCGACGGCGAGGCGCTGGTTTCCGCCAGCCGCCAGGGGACGGGCTCCCTGGTCTCGCCGGACACCCGCGTCGCCCTGGCGGCCTTGGCCGAGGCGGGGCCCGTGCGGCTGCGCGTCCGCCGGCCCGCCCAGGTCACGGTGCTGGCGCACGTCGATGAGGTGGCGGGGTTCGGCTGGAAGGGCTGGTCCGCCGACCCTGCTGCCGCGTCGGTCGAGTCCGTCTCGGTGGTCGAGGGCACGGCCGGCGGCAGGCCGACGCTGGCGAATGGCCTGGTGACGGTCACGGTCGACCCGGGCGACGGGACGTTCGCCGTGGACGGCCACCCCGGGCTCGGCCGCCTGGTCGACGGCGGCGACTGCGGCGACACGTACAACTGGTGCCCGCCCGCCCGGGACACGCTGGTCGGCGCGCCCGAGTCGGTGGATGTGGCCGTGCTCGAGCGCGGGCCGCTCCGCGCCCGGGTCCGGATTGCGGCCCGCTACCGCTGGCCCGCCCGAGCCGAGGGCCTAGAGGAGCGCACTGGCGAGGTCGAGCACGAGGTCGTCACGCGGCTGGAACTGCGGGCCCGGGAACGGGCGCTCCGGGTCGAGACCACGATCGACAACCGCAGCCGGGACCACCGGTTGCGCGCGCACTTCCCGCTGCCGACGCCCGCCACAACCTCACGGGCGGAGACCGCGTTCGGGACGGTGGAGCGGGGCCTGGAGGCGGAGGGCGGCCCCACCGAGGCGCCGCTGCCGACCTATCCGGCGCTCCGGTTCGTCCAGGCGGGTGGGCTCACGGTCGTGCACGACGGCGTGGCCGAGTACGAGCTGGTGGCCATCCGGGACGGCCAGGCCCACGAGCTGGCGCTGACGCTGTTGCGCTGCACCGGGATGCTGTCGCAGGTGCCGATGCCGACCCGGCCGTTGCCCGCGGGCCCGTTGATCCGCCTGGAGGGCCCGCAGCTGCAGAAGCGCCTGACCCGGCGCTACGCGGTCGCCGTCGGCGACGTGGACCCGTTCGCGTTGGCCGACGAGGTGCTGGTGCCGTTGCAGGTGGTCGAGCCGTCACAGGGGGCCGAGCTCTCCGAGCCATCCGACGGGCCCGGCGGGAGTGCCGCCGACCTGCCGGCGGCCGGCTCCGCCCTGGCGGTCGAGGGGGCGGTGGTGTCTGCGGTCCTGAGGGAGGGCGGCGCACTGATCGTGCGCGTATTCAATCCCCACGACGAGCCAGCGGAGGTCCACATCGACGGCCGCCATGGCTGGTTGGTCGACCTGCGCGGCCGCCCGTTGGCGCCGTTCGAGGGCTCGTTCACCCTGCGCCCATGGGGCATCGCCACCGCCGCGCTGTCGGACTGACGCTCCCGGATGGGTGGACGCGTGCCGGCCCAGCGGCGTTACTCCGCCAAGTGGCAGACCGCCTCGACGTTGTTGCCGTCGGGGTCACGGACGAAGCCGCCGTAGTACTGGGGGTGGTACTCCGGCCAGACCCTGGGCTCGTGCAGGACCGTGGCGCCCGCTGCCCTGGCCGCCTCGACGAACGCGTGCACCGCAGCACGATCGGGCGCCGAGAAGGCGATGTGTGATTCGCGGAAGCCCTCACCCGTGTTGTGCGGGCCGATCCAGAAGTCCGGCATCGGCGGGACGCCGTAGCCGACGACGTCGCCGTACTCGAGGATTCGCTGGCCGCCGATCGTCGCCAGCACGTTGTCGTAGAACGCGGTGGTGGCGGCGACGTCGGCGCATTGGATGGAGACGTGGTCAATCATGGGGACATCTTGTCCCCCGGTGACGCTCCCGTGGCCGGGCCGTCAGGGCGGCGTCGAGACCTCGTCGACGAGCCCGTAGGTGACGGCCTCGTCGGCGGTCAGGAGGCGGCCGCGCTCCACGTCGCGGGCGACCAGTGCCCGCGACTGTCCCGTGATGGTAGCGAGTCGGTCGACCAGCTCCCGCTGGACGCGGGTGGCGGTCTCCACGTCGCGCCGCAGCCGGTCGGCAGGCCCGGCCGCCTCCAGGTCGGGGAGGCGCAGGCGGAACGTGGCTCCCCGTCCGCAGCGCCGGTGGCCGGTGCCGGCTGCGACGACCACGGCCGCCGTCCCCTCGGCTCGGCCAACGCAACTGGTATCGACCGGGCATCGGACCAGGTCGATGGTGTCGAGGATGCCGGTGACGGCGTCCACCGGGCCACCCCCGCTGTTGACCACCAGCGTGACCGGCGACGTGTCCTCAGCGTCGAGGGTCATCAGCTGCGCGGCCACCAGCGTGGCGGTGTCGTGGTCGAGGCGGTCGCGGACGAAGACGATGCGCCGCTCGAGCAGCTCGGTGTAGATGGTCGACTCGAAGCCGCCGGCCGCCGCCGGCTCGCCGGGGATCGGGACCTGCGGCACCGGCGGATACACCGGCCGCCGGCCCGGCCCCGGCTGCGGGAATCCCGGCGGCACCGGGACCTCGCCCGGGCGCTCCGGAGGCAGCCACGGCGGCACGCCGGCCGTCATCGGTGGCGCACCTCGGCATCCCCACCCAACGGCTTGCCCGCGTTCCCCGACGCGGGCTCGAGCGACCAGCGGAGCGTGTGGCCGACCGCCTCCGCATAGCGCTCGAGGGTGGACAGCCGGACGTCGCCGGCCACGGCCTCCAGGCGGGCAACGGCCGACTGGGAGGTCCCCATCCGGGCCGCGACCTCCGTCTGCGACAGGCCCAGCGAGCGGCGCTGGCCCACCAGCTCGGCGAGAAGGCGGCGCCGGCCCTCGGCCATCTCCCGAAAGCCCGGGAACACCGGCAGCCCACCCTCAGCATCGCCGGGGTGAGATCTCGTTGCTGACATCTCACGAACGATATGGCAGCCACACGCGTGGAGGCAACGGAATTGCTCGGCAAGCTGAACCGTGGGCAACGTTCAGATGTCCAGCGAGAACGGAGGGTCCCATGGATCCCACCATCGTCAATGCCAAGCCGAGGTACCGCCCCCCGACGCTTGTCGATCCCCCCGGCTTCGGATACCTGCTCCTGTCGGCGGATGTGGAACCGCCGACCGGGAACCGGCCTTTCCCCGGATCCTCAGACGCCAGGACGGCGCTGCTGGGTCGGTTGAAGTCGGCGGCGGCCGAGCTGACCCAGGTCGATGCCGTCGAGCGGGCCACGGTCTATCGAACCGTGCTGGCGCCGCCCCCCGCCGGCTACGCCCGCAGCGTCGACCACCCGGCGCGCTACGACGTGGTGGTGCTGGTCGAAACCGCCTCGCCCGGTGATGTCGACGGGGTCCAGGCCGGCGACGCCTACACGCAGCTGCGCAAGGAGCTCGACTCCGCGGCCACCCGCGTCGACACGATGCCGGCAACGTGCATCAAGGCAATCGCCGACGTCGACAAGTCACGCCCGGGGCTGTTCCTGTTCAACTACTTCGTGGCCGACGACGTGGACGCCGCCCTGAAGCTGTGGGATCACCTCGCCGGGTGGTTCATGACCGAGACGGCCATCGACAACTCGACACTGCTCCAGGCCACGGGCGACAGCGAGTACACGTTCGTCAACCACGCGCGTTGGGACTCCGGCGTCCCCGGGCTGTGGCTCCGCATGTTCACCAAGCCCAGCTTCTGGTCGTTCGTCCAGAAAAACCTGAACGAGAACCGCGTGGGATCGATGCCGATCCTGTGCCGCTTGGCGTAGAGCGCCCGGACTCCCCTATCGGCCGGTGGTGGCGCCCGCGGCCGCGGACGGTCCCGGTGGCGCCACCACCGGGCCCAGCAACGCCTCGCCATGGTGCTCGCTGGTCGACCATGACGGGTCGAGGCCCCGGGCGGTGAGGCGAACGTCGCCGACGCCGGGATGCGGTGTGACCTCCCACAGCAACGCCGCCCGGTCCCCGTGCCAGCGGACCGCGTAGGAGACCCGGCCGACGGCGGTCGGTGCGTCGTGCACCTCCCAGCCGCGGCCGTACCAGCCGTCGGGCACGAGCGATGCCAGCGCCACTCCCCCGGCGATGTCGCATACGAGGAGGTCACGCACCAACGTCAGGAACTCGGCCGCGGCCCAGCCGTGGTGGCCGTCTCCCATGCACCCGCCATCGAGGCGTGGGTGGATGGCCTCGGGCCACGTCCATGTCGGGGTGGCGGCGTCGAGCATCCAGGCCAGGCGGCCGAGACTGCGCCGGTCGCCCGCCCGCAGCTCGACCGCCGCCAGCTGCATGGTGAGGTAGGTGCCGAGCCCGGTGTGGCTGATCCCCTGGAAGAACGCCCGACCCTCTCCGTCGGGAGTGACGACCCCCGCCGGCGGTACGCCTTCGAACGTGAACCGCTGGCGGATGGCATCGGCGGTCGCGGCGATGCGGGGATCGTCCGGCGCCAGGAGGTCGAGCGGCGTGCACGCGACGAGCGAGCCGATGGCGCCGGCGTCGATGCGACGCCGGGGCCCGGCCGGGATGGCGGCGGTGCCGAGGCGCTGGGCGGTCAGCGCCAGCGAGCGCTCGACGTCGTCCCACATCGAGGCTGCGAAGCGCTCGGCCTCGACGGCCGCATCCTGCTGGTCCACGGCCCGCAGCAGCTCGGCGCCCGCCCTCAGGCCGGCCACGCCCCAGAAGTCGTCCCAATAGAAGTAGTCGAAGGGGCCCAGGTGCTCGGCAGACACACCGGCGGGGAACAGCCCGCGTAGCGCCGGATCGTTCCGCTTGGCCTTGCGCGCGTGCCGCTTACGGTCGATCCAGTGCACGCCCTTGGCGATCGGTCCCACCATGGATTCGACCAGCGCCGCGTCCCGGGTGACGCGCCAGTGCCGGACCAGTGCGTGGAGGGCGGCACCGTTGGCGTCCCACTCCTTCCGCTGGCTGAAGAAGAAGCCGTCGGCGTGCTGGCGGCCCGGGTACGAGCGCAGCACCTGGGCGACCTCGGCGTGATACCCGTAGTGGTTCAGGGCGCCCAGCAGGTAGGCGGCGTCGCGGAACCAGAACCGGTGGTAGGTCGACGGGCCGGGCGTGATCTCGTCGCCGTCGTGCAGCAGCAGTAGGAAGCGCCGGTTGGCGTCGACGGCCGCGGCCAACCGGTCGTCGGGCAGCACCAAGCGGAGGCCACGCGCACTCTGCGACTGCCAGCCCCGAGCCACGGCGTCGGCCGGCGGAAGCGCCTTCGGCAGGTCGGGCGCGTCCGCAACCCGGCGGCGCGCCTCGCCGCGGCGGCGGGTCCGGCGCTCGGGCACGAGGGGCATGGCAACCCGCAGGGTGGTGCCGTGCGCCAGGGGGTACACGAACGCCGCCTGGGCCAACCCGGCCGGGTCCCGCACCGTGCCCCGCCATCGCTCGCCGGCGGCTCCCGACATGACGATGCCCGCCGAGTCCCCGTCGTGGAAGGTGGATGCTGCCACCCGTGGCGGCGGCTTCGGCAGGAGCATCGCGATGCGCCCGTCCACCGTGACGGTGGTGCCCTCGTGGAGGCCCAGGCGCTCGATGACCGACAGGCCCTCGGGGTTGTACGGCCGCACGGCCAAGGCCACGGCGACCGGCACTCGGCTCGCGTTCTCGACCTCGGCGATCACCAGTTCGCCGCCACCTTCGGTCGAGCTGCGCCGCACCGCGTAGACCCGCTCGATGACGTCGCCCCCGGGCACCCGCATCGCCGTCTCCACCACGGGTGTGTCCGCCACCAGCCGCTGGCGCACCGCGACCTCGCGGGACGGCAGGTGCCAGCGGTCGTCGGCGCCGACCCACCAGTCCAGCGACCAGCCGTCGAACCACGGGGTGACCAGGCCCCGCGGGTCGACGATCGCCTCCCACGGCGAGTCGAGGTTGCCGACCGCAGTCCAATTGCGGTGGGTCATGTTGGTGAGGAACGGCAGGTGGCCGCGTGGCACGAAGGCGGGCGAGCCGGGGTCGAGCTGCCGCTCGAGCCAGAAGGGCCAGACCCAGTCGGGGCCGATCTGGGTGGCGCCCCTGGTGCGCAGGGCCCGGAACACGGTGCGGGCACCGATAGGCATCAGCTCGCCGGGCAACTCGACCTCGACGGTCTCGCCCAGGCGCTGGAAGGTCGTCAAGTGGCGGACCACGTCGTCGGTGATGCGCAGGCGACCCATCAGCCGGCGCAAGACGAAGGCGCGGGCGCTCATGTCGGGTCCCGCCCTACTCCATCCCGTGCCGCTCGGAGCCGGCGGCGCGGCGCAGCAGCCCGCGGTACGCGTCGGCCGCAGGGCGCCCGTGGTGGATCACCTGGTACACCTCCTGGGCGATTGGCATCTCCACCCCGTGCCGCTCCCCCAGCGCGACGGCCACCGCCGACGTCTTGATGCCCTCGGCCACCATCCGCATCTCGCCGACGATCTCGTCCATCGAGCGCCCCCGGCCCAGCTGCTCACCGACATAGCGGTTGCGGCTTTGCTGGGAGATGCACGTGGCGACCAGGTCGCCCATCCCCGCCAAGCCGGAGAACGTGAGGATGTCGCCGCCCATGGCCTGCCCGAGCCTGGCGATCTCGGCGAGTCCCCGGGTGATGACGGCGGCACGAGTGTTGTCCCCCGTGCCGAGCCCGTCGGCCATGCCGGACGCGATGGCCATCACGTTCTTCAGCGCCCCGGCGACCTCGCAGCCGATGACGTCGCCGTTGGTGTAAACGCGGAACAGCTCCGTGGCGAAGATCCGCTGCAGCTCGGCGGTGATGTGGTCGTCGGAGAACGCCACGACGGTGGCGGCGGCGTGGCCGGCCATGATCTCCCGCGCCAGGTTGGGGCCGGTCAGCGCGCCGGTGGGATGCCCGGGCAGCTCGGCGCTGATGACCTGGGTCATCCGCAGGTGGGTGCCCTGCTCGAGGCCCTTAGCCAGGCTCACCACCGGCACCCACGGGCGCAGGCAGGGGGCCAGCGCCTGCAGGGTCGAGCGCATCCCGTGCGAGGGCACGCCCATGACCAGCACGTCGGCGTCGCAGACCGCCTCCTCGAGGGACGACGTGGCCCGCAGCTCCTCCGGCAGCTGGCAGTCCGGCAGGTAGTCGCCGTTGCGGTGGGCCTTGTTGATCTCGTCGGCAAGTTCGGGACGGCGGGACCACAGGATGGTGGGGGCGTTGCCTGAGGCGAGCGCCGCGACCGTGGTGCCCCACGATCCGGCGCCGACGACGGCAACGCGGATCGGCATGGCGGTCAAGCTACTGCCGTGAGCGGTCGCCCCACCTCCCGCCGATACGCTGCCGCGTGATGACGTCGCCAACGTCGGCGGCCGTGGTCGTGCCGGTCAAGGCCTTCACCTCCGCCAAGGTGCGCCTGGCGGGCGCGCTCGACCCGTTGGAGCGCGCCGACCTGGCTCGCCGCATGGGCGAGGTGGTGTTGGCCGCCGCCGATCCCTTGCCGGCGGTCGTTGTGTGCGACGACGACGAGGTGCGGGCCTGGGCGCAGCGGGCCGGCGCCCGCGTCGTGTGGTGCCCGGGGCGGGGCCTCAACGGTGCCGTCGCCGACGGGGTGGCTGCGCTGCGGGGCGACGGCGTGGCGATGGCCGTGGTGGCCCATGCCGACCTGCCGCTGGCGACGCGACTCGACTGGGTGGCGGACTTCCCCGGGGTGACCCTGGTGCCCGACCGCCGGCTCGACGGCACCAACGTGCTGGCCGTGCCGACCGAGGCGGGGTTCACGTTCGCCTACGGTCCCGGCTCGTTCGCCCGCCACCGGGCCGAGGCGCGGGCGTGCGACCTGCCCGCCCGCATCGTGCGCGACGACCGGCTGGCATGGGACGTGGACCTGCCCGCCGACCTCGCCTGGCCGACGGTCGACCCGGATGCCGGCCCGGGCCCGCTCGACCCCGAACGGCGCCCGAAGGAACGCCGGCCGGTCCCCGACGGTGGCAAAGCATGGGCGTGAACCTCCCCGCCCCGGCCAGCGCCCTGGCGATCGGCGCGCACCCGGACGACGTCGAGTTCGGCTGCGGCGCCACGCTGGCAAAGTGGGCCGCCACCGGCTGCGTCGTCCACCACCTCGTGTGCACAGACGGGTCCAAGGGGACGTGGGACCCGGCCGAGGATCTGGCCGAGCTCGTGGCCCGGCGGCAGGACGAGCAGCGGGCCGCAGCCAAGGCCCTGGGCGCGACCGGCGAGGTCGTGTTCCTGGGCTGGCCGGACGGCGAGCTGGAATCGGGCCTGCGCCAGCGCAGCGAGGTCGCCTACTGGATCCGCCGCCTGCGACCCGAGGTGCTCTTGGGGCACGACCCCTGGAAGCGATACCGGCTCCATCCCGACCATCGCCACGCCGGGTTCCTGACCGTCGACGGCGTCGTAGCCGCCCGCGACCGGCACTTCTTCCCCGACCAGCACGTCGAGCACCACCGCCCGTCTGCCCTGCTGCTGTTCGAAGCGGACGAGCCCGACCACGTGGAGGAGGCCGGCGACGATGCCGTGGCCCGCAAGCTGGCGGCGCTCGAGGCGCACCGGAGCCAGCTGCGCTCGACCATGCGCGTGGAGCCGGGCTCGAGCGAGGAGGAGGTCCAGCTCACCGCGTTCCGCACCCGCGTGAACGAACGGCTCGTCGCCCACGGGAGGATCGCCGGCGTGGCGCGGGGGGAAGCGTTCAAGGCGATCACCGACCTGTAGGGGCTGCCTCATGAACATCGACCAGCAGCTCGCCGAGTGGTGGCTGACCAACCTCGAGACCAGCGCCCGCTTCGACACGCCCTGGGTGGCGGATGCGGTTGCGTGGCTCGTCGAGGCGTCGGAGCGCACCGAGGGACCCGGGCCGCGGCGCGTGCTCGACGTCGGTTGCGGGGCTGGTGGGGCCGCGTGTGCTTTCGCCCAGGCGCTGACGCCGGGCGTGGTCGTAGGGTTCGATCGGGACCCGCGCCTCCTTGCCATCGCCCGCCGCCGGGCCGCCGATGCGGGGTTCGCCGGTCGGGTCGGGTGGTCGTGCGCCGCCGTGGATGCGCTGCCCGTCGAGCCCGGGTCGGCGGACGTGGTGTGGGCGTCGGGCGTCGTCCACCATCTCCCGGACCAGCAGGCGGCGATCGGCACCCTGGCGGCGCTGCTGCGGCCGGGCGGGCGGCTGGCCCTGGTCGAGGGCGGCCTCCCGCTGCGCTGCCTGCCGTTCGACATCGGGGTCGGGCGGGTCGGCCTCGAGGCCCGCCTCGACGATGCACGCAGCCGGTGGTTCGCCGACATGCGCGAGGAGCTGCGCGGCCCGCCGCTGCCCTACGGCTGGCCGGAGGCGCTGCGGCAGGCGGGACTGGTCGACGTCCGGGCCCGTTCCTTCCTCGCCGAGGCGCTGGCACCCCTCGACGACTTCGGCCGCCAGGTTGCCGAACGCCACCTGCGCTCGGCGCTCACCGAGCTCGACGACCGCCTGGCCCCGGACGATCGGGACACGATCGCGCGACTGCTCGACCCCGACGACGCCGCCTACGTCGGCCGGCGCGACGACCTGATGGTCACCGCCGTGCGCACGCTGAACGTCGCCACCGCCCCGGAGTAGGGCGCGCTCGCGCCGTCGGCGTCAGTTCAGCGAGGGGTGGACCGGGAAGTCGGCCAGCATCGAGACCTTGCCGCCTTGGCGGCGGAGCACCGAGCGCCACATCGTCTCGGGGTCGGGCGCGAACACGTCGTCCGCGATGGCGTCGACGACCAGCCAGGCGCCCTCGGCGAGCTCGGACTCGAGTTGGCCACCGCCCCAACCCGAATAGCCGACGAAGAACCTGATACCGGCCACCCCGGGCGCCACCTCCTCGGGTTGGAGGTGCAGGTCGATGGTCCCCACGTCGCCGACCACCCGTGTCCAGCCGGGCGCGGCCGCTTCCCCGCGGCTGCGCCCCAGCGCCAGCACGCCGTTGGGCTCCACGGGCCCGCCGACGTAGAGCACCGATGGCACCGCCGCCAGGTCGGCCCACTCCTCGAGCACGGCGCCGACCTCCAGGTCGCTGGGCCGGTTGAGCACGACACCGAGGGCGCCTTCGGTGCGGTGCTCGATCATGAGCACGACCGTGCGCTCGAAGTTGGGGTCGCCGAGCATCGGTTCGGCGATCAGCAGCTTGCCGACGGTCGTGTCTGCGCCAGTCACCGCCCCCAGCATGCCGCGGCCGACGGCGAGCGCGCGGGACACGGCCCGGACCGGCCGTCCATGCCTGGCGGAGGTGGCAACCTCTGCGCATGGCCCACCTCGCCGACGGCACGTACGACGCCGTGGTGGTGGATGCGTCGATGGGAGACGACGGCTCGATCGGGATCGAGATCACGATCGTTGCCGGTCCGGCCAAGGGTGGGGTGGTGTCGCTGCGGACGGCCGACCTGGGGGGCACCGACCCGCTCGACCTGCTGGGCGTGCCGGCGACGCTGACCGTGCGGGACGGCGCGCCGTCGCTCCGCCTGGAGCGCTAACAGCGCGGAATGGGCACGTGGTCTCGGATCACCGTGGTCAATGTTGCCGGTAGGCCGAGCTGTGTGGCCGGGGCTTGCGCTGCAAACCCGTACTGTTCGTTGCCCACTGGCCTGCCTATCCGCTCGGCCTCGAGCCCGCTAGCTCGTGCCAGCCGGCGCGACGGCGGCGCGCAGGCGGGCGGCGACGCCGGCCGCCTCGGTGTCATCGGCGTAGCGGGTACGGGGCCAGAAGAAGCCGCGGAGCCCGTCCTTGGGGTTGCGCGGCACCACGTGGGTGTGGAGGTGCGGGACGCTCTGGCTGACCCGGTTGTTGATGGCCACGAACGATCCGGCGGCACCGAATACGTCCTCCATGGCCACGGCCAGGCGCTGCGCGCGCGCTCGAAGTACGCGCCCAGCTGCTCGACGGGCAGGTCGGCGAGCGTCTCCAGGTGCTCGCGGGGCACCAGGAGGGTGTGCCCGGGGAACAGCGGGCGGGCGTCGAGGAAGGCGACGGCGACCTCGTCGTCGAGCACGATGTGGGCCGGCCGGGTGCCGGCGACGATCTCGCAGAACGGGCAGGGGCGGGTGGGCATGGGGCCAAGAGCGTACGGGTCACGCCCCCGCGGTGGGCGGCCCCTAGGGTTGGGCCGGTGCGGGTCTCCTTGATGATCACGTGTGTCGTCGACGTGGTGGCGCCGGAGGTCGGCGAGGCGAGCGTGCGCGTCCTGCGTGCCGCAGGCTGCGAGGTGTCTTGCGACCTGGCCCAGACGTGCTGCGGCCAGCCGGCGTGGAACGCCGGGTTCGCTCGCGAGGCCGCCAAGGTCGCCCGCGCCACGCTCGGGGCGCTCGAGGCCGAGCTCGACCGCGGTGCCGAGGCGGTGGTGGTGCCGGCCGGGTCGTGCGCCACGATGGTCCGCCAGTTCTGGCCCGAGCTGTTCGACGTGGTCGGCGACGCCGGCGACGCCGCCAGGGCGCGACGGGTGGGGGCCCACACTTACGAGCTGTCGGAGTTTCTCGCCACTCGCACCGATGCGCTGCCGGCACTCCACCTCGACCGGCCGGTGCGCGTCGCGTTGCATCAGAGCTGCCACATGCTCCGCGAGCTGCGGATCGTCGACCAGCCGGCCGCCCTGGTCGAGGCCGTCGACGGTTGCGTTCCGGTCGTGTGGGACGGCGCCGACCGCTGCTGTGGCTTCGGCGGCACCTTCAGCGTCAAGCTCCCGGAGGCGTCGGTGGCCATGGCGGACGAGAAGCTCCGGGCCCTCGCCGTGGTCGCACCGGACGTGGTGGTCGGGTGCGACACCTCGTGCCTGATGCACCTTCAGACACGGTCCGACGCGACGGGCGCACCCCTCCACGTCCGCCACCTGGCCGAGGTCCTGGCCGCGGCGCTTCCCGATGACGCGGCGGCCCGGCCATGAGCGGCCACCACCAGCTCTCGGGGACGACGCTGCGGAGCCGGACCGCCGAGGCGGTGGCCAACGAACGGCTGCGGACCAACGTGGCCCGCGCCGTCGATCGCTTCGCCACCCATCGTCACGAGGGGCTGGCGGAGCTCGAGGATCCGGACGCCCTCCGGAGCGCCGCCCGCGTGGTCAAGCAGCAGGTCCTGGCCGACCTGCCCGGCCTGCTGGAGCGGTTCGCGGACCAGGTCCTGGACCAGGGCGGGCACGTGTGCTGGGCACCCACCGCCCAGGACGCCCGCAGCTACGTCGTCGACGTGGTGCGCCGCCATGGCGCCACCCGGGTGGCCAAGTCCAAGTCGATGGCCACCGAGGAGATCGACCTCAACGCCGCCCTCGAGTCCGCCGGCGCTCAGGTGGTCGAGACCGACCTCGGCGAGTGGATCATCCAGCTCGCCGACGAGACGCCGAGCCACATCATCGCCCCGGCGCTGCACCGCGACCGGCACCAGATCCATGACCTCTTCGTCGACGCGGTCGGCGCCGAACCCGCACTGGGCACCGAGCCCACCGAGCTCGTCGGCTTCGCCCGCGAGCGGCTCCGGCAGGTCTTCCTGGCCGCCGAGGTGGGCATCACCGGCGCCAACATCGCCGTGGCGGACACCGGCTCGATCGTGCTGGTCACCAACGAGGGGAACGGTCGCTTGGTGACCGCGCTCCCCCGGTCCACATCGTCGTGCTGGGCATGGAGCGCCTGGCGGCCGACTGGGCCCAGGCGGAGCTGCTCCTGTCCCTCCTCGCCCGGTCCGCCACCGGCCAGCGGCTGTCGTCCTATACCAACATCGTCACCGGCACCCGGGGTGACAGCGAGGTCGACGGGGCGACCGAGCTGCACGTGGTGATCCTCGACAATGGCCGCAGCGACCTGCTGGCCGGCGAGTACCACGAGATGCTCGCCTGCATCCGCTGCGGCGCCTGCCTCAACGTGTGCCCCGTGTACCGGCAGGTGGGGGGTCACGCCTACGGCTGGGTCTATCCGGGGCCGATGGGATCGGTGCTCACGCCGCTGCTGGCCCACGATCAGCCGGAGGCGGCGGAGCTGGCTGGAGCGTCGACGCTGTGCGGTGCCTGCATGGACGCATGCCCGGTGCAGATCCCGCTGCAGGACCTGCTGCTGTCGCTGCGGCGCCGCAAGGCGGAGGCGGCCGGGATGGCCGAGCGCGCGGCCTGGACCGCGTGGGCGGCGGCGTGGTCGGATGCCCGCCGCTACGGGGCCACGACTCGGCTCGCGACCTGGGGACGGATGGTGGCGCCGCTGGCCGGACGCCTGCCCGTCGGCCGCTCGTGGGGGGCGGGGCGGACGGTGCCGCAACCGGCCGAGCGTCGCTTCCGCGACCTCTGGCGGGACGGCCTGTGAGCCGAGGCACGGGGGGCGTCGGGCGGTGACCGGGACCGAGCACGGCGACAGGCTGGGGTTCCTGGCGCCGGCGCGGACCCTCCTGTCCGAAGGCATCCACCCCAACCCCGTCCACGTGCCGCCCCGGACGCCGTTGCCGAGCGACCCGGTGCCCGAGGCCCGGTATCTCAACCTCGACCCCGGCGACCTGGTCACGAGCTTCGCCGACGCCGTCGCCCACGCCGAGGGCGTGTGCCACGTCGTCGAGCACGACGTACCCGACATCCTGCTGGACCGGATCGTGGCCGAGCTGGGCGAACGCGACGACACGTCCGTCGTCGTCTCCGCCGAGCCGGAGGCCCGTGCCGTCGGCGACCGGCTGGCGGCCCGCGGCCTGGCCGTCAACCCGGCGACGCCCGCAACGGCCGCCGAGGCGGCGTTGGGCGTCACGTCCGCTACGGCGGCGATCGCTGCCACGGGTTCGGTCATCCTCGACAGCCGGCGTGCCGGCGGCCGGGTGGCGTCCCTGCTTCCGTCCGTTCACCTGTGTGTCGTGCCGGTGAACAGGCTGTTCGCGACCCCCGCCGACGTGTTGCGGCGCCTAGGGTCGGGGGCTGATGCGCCGCCGCCATCGTTGGTGGTCGTCACGGGGCCCAGTCGCACCGGGGACATCGAGCAGCTCCTCACGCTCGGCGCGCACGGCCCTACCGCTCTCCACGTGGTGTTGGTGACCGGTGGCGAGAGCACGTCGCCCGCATCCGGTCGAGCCGCCGGCTGACCGGATCCACCCATCCGCGTCCGCGCGCCAGGGCTCGGCTTGACTGGCCGCCGGTGACCCGTCCGTCATGACTGGGGGTTCCGTGACCGACCGCCCTCCCTCCGGCCGCACCTACGTCGTCGACACGTCGGTGTTGCTGGCCGATCCGTCGGCCTGGCAGCGCTTCGACGAGCACGAGGTGGTGGTGCCCCTGGTGGTCCTCACGGAGCTCGAGGCCAAGCGCCACCACCCCGAGCTGGGGTGGGCCGCGCGCCAGACGCTGCGAATGCTCGAGGACCTGCGGGTCCGGCACGGGTCCCTGCTCCGCCCGATGCCGGCCAACGAGCACGGCGGCACGCTGCGCGTCGAGGTCAACCACACGGAGATGGCCGGGTTCCCGGCGGCGCTGACCAACGACACACAACGACCACCGGATCCTGGCCGTCGCCCGCAACCTGGTCTCCGAGGGCCGGGAGGTCGCGGTGGTCACCAAGGACCTGCCGCTGCGGCTGAAGGCGTCGATCGTGGGGCTCGAGGCCGACGAGTACCGCAACGAGTTGGCGGTCGACAGCGGCTGGAACGGGGTCGTCGAGCTCGACGTGGAAGCGGGCGTCATCGATGCGCTCTTCTCCGACCATGTCGCCGACCTGGCCGAGGCACGCGACCTTCCCTGCAACAGCGGCCTCGTGCTCCACGCGGGCCCCCAGCAGTCGGCTCTCGGACGCGTGCACGCCGACAAGAGGATCCACCTCGCGCGCAGCGACCGAGCGCTGTTCGACGTGCGAGGCAGGTCCGCCGAGCAGCGCATCGCCATCGATGTACTGGCCGACCAGACTGTCGGCATCGTGAGCCTGGGCGGACCCGCCGGCACCGGCAAGAGCGTCCTGGCGCTGGCCGCGGGGCTCGACTCCGTGATCGAGCAGCGGACGCACAACCGCGTCATCGTGTTCCGGCCGATCTTCCCCGTCGGGGGGCAGGACCTCGGCTACCTGCCCGGCTCGGAGACCGAGAAGATGATGCCGTGGGGCGCCGCCGTCACCGACGCGCTCGAGGCCATCGCCGGGTCCGAGGTCATCGACGAGGTGTTCGGGCGAGGGTTGCTCGAGGTGCTGCCGCTCACGCACATCCGGGGCCGCAACCTGACGGACAGCTTCGTCATCATCGACGAGGCGCAGAACCTCGAGCGCTCGGTGCTTCTCACGGCACTCAGCCGGCTCGGCCAAGGCAGCCGCGTGGTGCTGACCCACGACGTCGGCCAGCGGGACAACCTGCGCGTGGGCCGCCACGACGGCGTGGTCTCGGTGATCGAGACGCTGAAGGGTCACCCCCTGTTCGCCCACATATCGCTCACCCGCGCGGAACGCAGCCCGGTGGCCGCGCTCGGTCACCCAGGTGCTCGATGGCGCACCAGTCCGGTAAGACGCCGGGGCTAGGGTCACGCTCGCTGACAACTCAGCTGGGCAGCCGGCTGCAGAGGCCAGGGGTGGGCGTGCCACCGGCCTGCGACAGCTGCCGACAAGGGGGAGATCAATGTTCCGACGCGGACGTGTCTTCACGCACGCTGCGCTGCTTTCAGTCCTGACTCTGGTGGGTGCCGCCTGTAGCGACGACGACGATTCGAGCGCCGACAGAGAGGGCGAAGGCGGCGAGGAGGCCGCCAGCAGCGGAGAAGGCGGCGACGGAGGTGGCGGCGGCCTGCTCGCAGAAGTGCAGGACCGTGGCACGCTCAACTGCGGCGTCAACGAGACAGTGCCGGGGTTCGGCCTCGTCGACGAGCAGGGCGAGTACGCCGGGTTCGACATCGAGTTCTGCAAGGCGGTGGCGGCCGCCGTGCTCGGCGACCCGGAGGCGGTCGAGTACACACCCCTCGACGCCGAAACGCGCTTCCCCGCCCTCCAGTCGGGCGAGATAGACGTGCTGATCCGCAACACCACCTATACGGCCAGCCGCGACGGCGGCGACGGTGCCCGGTTCCTGGCCACGACGTTCTTCGACGGCCAGGGAATGATGGTGCGGGCCGACTCGGGCTTCCAGTCGGTCGAGGACATGAACGGCACCACGATCTGCGTCCTGGCCGGCACCACCACGGAGCTGAACCTGGCCACCAGGTTCCAGTCGGCAGGGCTGACCTACACGCCGCTGACGTTCCCCGATGCCGATGCCCTCGGCGAGGCGTTCGGGGCTGGGCAGTGCGACGGCTGGACCAGCGATCTCTCGCAGCTCGCCGGCCAGCGGTCGGCCTTCCCGGAGGGTCCCGACGCCCTGGTGATCTTCGACGACGCGTTCTCGAAGGAGCCGCTCGGTCCGGCCGTCCGCGACGGCGACGACGAATGGGCGAGCGCCGTCAACTGGGCGGTGATCGCCACCATCCAAGCCGAGGAGTTCGGCATCACCAGCGACAACGTCGAGCAGATGACGAGCAGCGAGAACCCCGACATCCTGCGATTCCTGGGCCAGCCGATCCCGGACCCCGAAGACGAAGCGGCCGAACCGGCGCCGTTCGACCCCGGGCTGGGTCTCGAGCCCGACTTCGCGGTCGACGTGATCTCGCAGGTGGGCAACTACGGCGAGATCTACGACCGCACGGTCGGGCCCGGCACCCCGCTCGGATTGGAGCGGGGGATCAACGCGCAGTGGTCCGACGGCGGGCTGCTCTACGCACCTCCGTACCGCTGAGCGCCTGACGAGGATGGCGAGCCAGACCGCGGCCACACGCCCGCCGCCATGGCGCGACGTGCGCATCCTGCGCGTCGCGTTCCAGCTGGGCGCTGTGGTCGCGGTCGGCGCCTTCCTCGCATACCTCTACGACAACCTCACCGCCAACCAGCGGGCGCTCGGCGTCGAGACGTCCTTCGACTTCCTCGACCAGCAGGCCGGCTTCCGGATCGCGTACAGCGACTTCTCGCCCAGCGGCACCGTGTTGGAGGCGATGCTGGTCGGCCTGCGCAACACGATCACCGTGGCGCTGCTGGGGATCGTGTTCACGCTGATCCTCGGCACCCTCGTCGGGATCGCCCGCCTGTCGAGCAACTGGCTGGTGCGACGGGCCGCGGGCGTCTACGTCGAGGCGGTGCGCAACGTGCCGCCGCTGCTCGTGATCATCTTCGTGAACTCGGCGTTCCTGGCCACGCTGCCACCCATCGACGACCCGGAACATGTGGCGGGAATGCTGCTCACCGTGCGCGAGATCGGCGTCACAGTGCCCCAGGGCGACGCCGGCATCTGGATCTACGTGGCTCTGCTGGCGGCCGCGCTGGCGGGCGGAGTGGCGCTTGCCCGGTGGCGCGCCACGGTCGAGGAGCGCACGGGTCGACCGGCCCGGCCCTGGCTGTGGGGCGGTGGCCTGGTCGCTGTCGTCGCCGTCGGCGCGTGGTTCGTCCTCGACGCCCCGATCGTGCTGTCTCGCCCGGAGGTCGTGGGCAGGAGCATCGAGGGCGGGGTTGCCATGGGCCTGCCGTTCGTGGCGGTCCTGGTCGGGCTCGTGCTGTACACGGCCACCCATGTGGCCGAGATCGTCCGCGGATCGATCCTGGCCGTCCACAAGGGCCAGACCGAGGCCGCCACCGCGATCGGGCTGTCGACGATGCAGCGGCTCCGGTACGTGGTGTTGCCACAGGCGTTCCGGATCGCCGTGCCACCCATCATCAACCAGTGCCTCAACCTCACGAAGAACACCTCGCTCGGGGTGGCGGTGGCCTACGGCGAGGCCATGTACGTGACCCGGACCGTGATCGGCAACGGCAACCCGGCCATCCAGTCGATCCTCGTGGTAATGGCCATGTACCTCGTGCTCTCGCTCGCCATCTCGTTGGTCGCAAACATCGCGAATCGTCGCCTGCGGCTCGTGGAGCGCTGATGGCGGCGTCGAGCGAGGCACTCGGCGCCCTAGCCGAACCGGTAGCACCCGTCCCGGAGCCGGAGCCGCCGGCTCGTGACGTCACGCCTCGCCAGTGGGTACGCCTGAACCTGCTTTCGAGCCCGTTCAACGTCGTCCTCACCGTCGTCTTCGGCGTCGTCGCCGCTTGGGCCGTCGTTCCGCTTGTCCCGCTGGGTGTTCGTGACCGCCGACTGGGCGATCGTCCGGGTCTTCCTGCGCCTGTTCATGGTCGGGCTCTTTCCCGCCGACCAGCTCTGGCGCCTGTGGGTGTCGGCGTACATCCTCGCCGCCACGCTCGGGCTGACAGCCGGCGCGCTTGCCGTGGCGAGCGCCCGGCGGTCCGCGGCGACACCTGGCGACGGTGCCGGAGGTGCCGGGCGCACGGCCCGGGCGGCGACGACCGCATCCGCCGCTGGCTCGGAGGGCGACGACTCCGGGTGGCCCCGTCGGGCCGCCGCCGCGCTGCACCGGTTCTGGCCGGCGGTCCTGGGCGTCGTCGTCGTCCTGTCGTTCACCCGGACGCCAGTGCCTGCGATTCTCACCATCGGTCTGGTGGCCCTGTTCACCATCGCCTTCGCCGGCGGCCGGCGCCTGCCCACTCGTGTGCGCCGCTGGGTTTGGCTGGTGCTCGTGGCCGGCATCGTCGCGTCCCTGCAGGTGATCACCGCGGGGCCCGACGGCGTGGGCTGGGACGACTGGGGTGGCCTCCACCTGGCGGTGGCAGCCACCGTGGCGGGCATCGCCTTGGCCTTCCCGCTCGGACTGGTCCTGGCGCTCGGCCGCCGGTCCTCGCTGCCGGGCATGCGCGTCCTGTCCACCGGGTACATCGAGGTGTTCCGGGCGGTGCCGTTGGTGGCCCTGCTGTTCGTGGGTCAGTACATGGTTGGGTTCCTGTTCCCCACCTCGGTCGACCCGCCCAGCTTTCTGGTCCGGGCGGTCATCGCCATCACGCTGTTCGAGGCCGCCTACATCGCCGAGATCGTGCGTGGCGGGCTGCAGGCGGTCCCCGTGGGGCAGGTCGAAGCCGCGCAAGCGGTCGGGCTTATCGCCGCCAAAGGTCCTCCGGCTCGTGGTGCTGCCCCAGGCCCTGCGCGCCGTCATCCCGGCGATGGTCGGGCAGTTCATCAGCCTGTTCAAGGACACGTCGCTGCTGTCGATCATCGGGTTCATCGAGCTGATCGGCGTGGCCGACTTCGCCACCGAGCAGCCCCGCTTCCAGGGCGAGGGGCTCCGGCCCCTGACCTTCGCCTTCGTCGGCTTCCTGTTCTGGGCGGTGTGCTCGACGATGTCGCGGGAGAGTCAGCGGCTCGAACGCCGCCTGGGAGTCGGAGAACGATGACGGCGCAGGCCGGGCAGGGCGAACAGGAAGACTTCGCGGCCCTCGCGACGGAAGCGGGCGGCACCGGCGAGCCGATCATCGTGTGCGAGGGCGTGGAGAAGTGGTTCGGCCGCTTCCAGGCCCTCCGCGGCATCGACCTGTCCGTGGGCCGCCAGGAGGTGGTCGTGGTCATCGGACCCTCCGGGTCGGGCAAGTCCACGCTCATCCGGTGCATCAACCGGCTCGAGGAGCACGACCGGGGACGCATCGTGGTCGACGGCACCGAGCTGAACAACGACGTCCGTCACATCGCCGAGGTGCGGCGAGAGGTCGGGATGGTGTTCCAGTCGTTCAACCTGTTCCCCCACCTCACGGTGCTCGACAACATCACGCTCGGCCCCCGCAAGGTGCGGCGCTGGCCCAAGGCCCGGGCGGAACAGGTTGCACGGGAGATGCTCGAGCGGGTGCGGATCCCGGAACAGGCGGGCAAGTACCCGGGCCAGCTTTCGGGCGGCCAACAGCAGCGGGTGGCCATCGCCCGGGCGCTGGCGATGCAGCCCAAGATCATGCTGTTCGACGAGCCCACGTCGGCCCTCGACCCGGAGATGATCGCCGAGGTGCTCGACGTGATGCGGGAGCTGGCCCGTTCGGGCATGACGATGATCGTGGTGACCCACGAGATGGGGTTCGCCCGCGAGGTGGCCGACCGTGTGATGTTCATGGCCGACGGCCAGATCGTCGAGGTGGGCTCCCCGGACCACTTCTTTCGCAACCCCACCGAGGAGCGCACCAGGCCGTTCCTCCTCCAGATCCTCTAGCCGCATCCCGTTGACGGGCGCCGGAACGGCCTAGAAAGGGCAGATGCCTCGCTCGCGGGCGCCGGTGTACGGGCTCGACATCGAGACGGACACGTCGGTGAACGGGCTCGACCCTGCGGTGGGTGGGATCGTCACCGTGGCACTGTCGACCCCGACCGCCGACGAGGTCTTCGATGGGGCAGAGATCGACATGCTCGCCGCGGTCGACGCCCGCTTGGCCGCGCTGGCACCGGGCGTCCTGGCCACCTGGAACGGTGCCTTCTTCGACCTGCCGTTCCTGGCCGACCGAGCGGCACATCACGGCCTGGCGCTGGGCTTGCGCCTGACGCTCGACCCCCGCATCCCGTCGCGCCGCGATCCGCTTCCCGGTCATCGGGGCGCCTACCGGGCCTGCTGGCACGGCCACCGCCACGTCGACGCGTACCAGCTCTATCGCAGCGACGTGGGGCCCGCCCTGGGCATCTCCTGTTCGCTCAAGTCCATCGCCCGGCTCGTGGGGCTGACGCCGGTCGAGGTGGACCGGGCCCGGATCCACGAACTGGCGCCCGATGCGCTGGCCGCCTACGTCGCGAGCGACGCCCGCCTGGCCCGGCTGCTGACCGAGCGCCGTGCGTGGTGACGACGACCGGCATCGGGTCGGGGTGATGTCCGGCCCGGCGCGGCGCCGGCGCCGGCCGTCCTCGAGTGTCACAGCCCCTCGGTAGTGTCCCGCATCACGGGTTCGTGATCGCCCTCCGGCGCCGTCCGGTGCAGATCGCCTCTTGCACGGCATCTGCAGCACCGGAGGCGTCCGATGTCACCGCCCGTTCCACCCCCGCCCGACCTCGCCCTTGCGGCCCACGTCGACAACGCCGATGCCACCCTGGCCGCGCCGGGGTCCCGCGGCCCCAAGAGCGCACTCCTGCGGGTGTCGGCGGCAAGCGCCGACCCGCCGGGTGAGCTCGCATGGTTCCCGATCGATCCGATCCATCCGCTCGACCTGCTGTTGGGGTTCGTTGCGCCCTTGCACTGGTGGGCGCTGGGCGTGTCGAGCTGTGGTCGGCAGCACCCGATCGGCGGCGACGGCCGCGTGGTCCGCAGCGCAGGCTCGCCCCGGGTGCGCATCACGGTGCTGATCGACCGCTCCGGAGGGGCGGCAGCGCTGCTCCGTCGGGGCGACGAGCGCACCGCCATGCCGGGTCCGCCCGACGGCACGGTGGCCGACGCGTGCCGCCGGGCACTGGGCCTCGAGACCGCCCCGCCGCCACCCACGACGGCGGGGCTGTGGGCGCGATCCTGGCTCGACCGCGTCGTCGACACGCTCGCACCATCGAGCGGCGCTCGCGGTGGCGCGGGACCGCCGACCTGGCGGGACCTGACGCGGCTCCACCCGGCATCATCGGTCGTTGCGACGCGGTGGTCGGGACTCGGCCTCGGGCCCGACGCGGACGCCCTGGCCGATGCCACCCGGGCTTTGGCCGACGCCTGGCCGTGGGCCCGCCTGCGTGCCGACCCGGCCGTGGCCGACGTCCCCGGCCCCCTTCCCGATCCCGGCGTTGTCGCGTGGATGGATGACGGCATGTGGGCCCGATGGCTGCTGGCGACGTTCCCCGCCATCGACGACCTGGTCGACGCCGCGTGCAGCCTGCTGACACCCAGCCTGGCCCGGGCGACGAAGCAGGTCGTGGAGGCATCGATCGGCTGGGCGGCGCCAACCGACACGCCGGGCGAGCCCATCTGACCCGTCCCGGAACGTGCTGAGCCCGGCGTCGGAGTGTGCCGATCGTCGCGAATGGTGGTGAATCGATCACCGACAGCGCGGTTTTCGGGGTGATTTTCGGGCCCAGATGCACTCCAGTGCGGCGCGGAAGGGTCGCCACGATCTACGGTGGCGACGTCCTGGGGAACCGTCGACACCGCCGCTTGGGGAGCGGCCGACCACCAACGTTTGGCGCCTGATGTTGCGAAAGCGTTGCGATAGTGACAAACTCCTTTCACCAACCGCATAGGTCGGCTCGCGCTCGGGGCGCCCCTGGTTGCAGTTCCCTCTCATCTTCCCTCCCGCCCCGCCGCGCGCTTCGACGGTAGGAGTCCCCCCCTGATGTCAGAGCGGACGGATCACCCCCCGAGTACCAACGGCCAGACGGCCGCCCCGGAACCGGGTCGTACGGCCCAGCGGGCCATCCTCGGTGGCGTTCTGGGCCTCGCGCTCCTGATCGGCCCGGTGGTCCTCGCCACCGTCGTCCTCCCGGACGGAGGTGACAATCGTGTCGAGGCCGCAGGCAGCGACCCGGAGACGTCGCTCATCAACGCCCGGCAGCTGTCGCTTCAGATGGAGCACGACCAGGCGCGCGCATTGGGCCTGAAGAGCATCGCGACCACCACCACGACGGCGCCACCCACGACCACCACCACGGCGCCGCCTACAACGACCACGACGGAGCCACCTCCGCCGCCGACGACCGAGGAGCCGCCGGCCGAGGAGCCGCCGCCGACCGAAACACCGCCACCCCCGGACAGCGGCGGCGGGCTCGGCGACCCCAACAGCTACGCCACCTGGGACGCGCTGGCTGAGTGCGAGTCGGGCGGCGACTGGCACATCAACACGGGGAACGGTTACTACGGCGGCCTGCAGTTCTCGCTCGGCTCCTGGCAGGCGGTGGGCGGCACGGGCTACCCCCACGAGAACTCCCGCGAAACGCAGATCACGATGGGTCAGCGGCTCTACGCCTCGTCGGGCTGGGGCGCGTGGCCCTCCTGCACCGCCCAGCTCGGCTGGCGCTGACGACCTACATACCCAGCCCACCAGATCTGGGGGCAGACGAAGGCGGCGCTCGCTGGGGTAGCGCCGCCTTCGTCGCGCGCGACCTCAGACCGCGGCCACTGGCCGCACACGGGGCCGGGCGCACACGAACACGCCCGTTTCCTTGCTGACGCGCATCCGTCCGGCACCGGCGGCGAACCGGCGGTGTACGGCCTCGACGACACGGTGAAGGTCTTCCGGGCTGGCGCCTTCCACCGGCGGCGTCGACGCAAGGAACGCCAGCACGTCGTCGGGATCGGCGCAGTCGAGCCAGTCGTCGTAGTGACGCCACTCCACGTCGGCGAAGCAGCCGCGCAGCATGGGCTCCCCCACCCCGATGCCGAAAGTGTCGACGGTGGCGAGAACACAGGGCCCACCGAACACCTCTGCGCGGATCTCGGCCAGCTCGCGCAGGTGAGAAGGACCCACGGTGCCGGCGATCAGCACGCCGTCCGGCCGCACCACCCGTGCCAGTTCGGATACCCCCAAGCGGGGATCGGGAACGTGGTAGAGCATGTGGTTGGCGACCACGACGTCGAAGCTGCGGGCGGCGAACGGCAACGCCTGAACATCCGCGATGCGACCCTCGACCCGCCGGTGCCGCCCGAGACCGACGACCCGCCCCAGCGCCTCTGTCACCATGCCGGGCGACAGGTCGGTGAGGGTTAGGCAGAGGCCTCCGGGCAGATGCGCCGATGCCTCGGCCCACAACCAACCCGCGCCACAGCCGACCTCCAGCACCCGAGCCCCGGCCGGCCAGTCGATCTGCGTCACCACCCACGGGAACCAGGCGACCCGGGCGGTGCTGTACTTGACGTGGAGGCGCGCGCGGGCGGCCAAGCGCGTGCTGTCGCGGTACTGCACCTCGCGGAGGTAGGCCTGGTCGCCGCCCGCGAAAGGATCGCGTGCCGATGCTCCCCCCATCGGGCGCCGACGTTAGCGACTAAGAGGCCGAGCGGATAGGCGCGGAAGTGGGCACAGAACAGCACGGCATTGGAACGTGAGCCCAGGTACAGCTCGCGCAGCTCCTAAGGCGTGTCCAGGGCCGAGACGATCTCCTCTGTGACATCCGCCTCGGTGAGTTCCAGGCTGATCGCCACGATCCGCACGATGGACAAGAGCGCCAACCACGCCCCGAACAGCGCCCGCTCGGGCCCCAGGTCGGCCACGACCGGGTCCGCTGGGGGCCGGATCCCGCCCGCCGTTGCCGCCGCCGCCGTCATCATCCGCGCCAGCACGTCGACGCTGTCGGGGGCCACTGCGCCGTCCACGGCCATGCGTTCGAGCAGCTCGTCGAGATCGATGGCCTCGTCCGTCTCGGCCACCAGGCGGCGCAGCGCCACGGCAGCGGCGTCGAGCAGCCCGCCCGCAACGGCCTCGGGGCCGAGCTTGGCCACCGCATCGCGCAGGGTCAGGGCAGCCTGGCCTGGCTCGTGCTCCAGCACCTGCACCTCTAGGGCCTCGCGGACCGCCGTTTCCACCTCCATGCCGCGCAGCCTAGAGCCAGCCCGGGGCACCTCGATGACGGCCTCCCAACGTGGCGCAGGCACGGGCGATGTCTGCGGACGTGCGTACGGTGGAAGGATGCCGAGGGAACCCCTGACTGTTGAGTTCCGCGAGGACGCGCGCGACGCGGTGATCGACCGCATGGCTGAGATGGCGTCGGCGCAGGGCGGCTGGCTGAACCTGAGCCCGGGGCTCGACATGGACTTCCCCCCGCCGGACCGGAGCCCACTCGCCTCGCTGCTGGGCAGCCGCGGCCCGACCGTGCCCATGGGCACCTGGACTCCTCCGCACGGGCGCGAGCCGGCGACGGCCGGCATCGTGCATGCCGAGGGACCCAAGGCGGTGCGGCTGCTGGAAGAGCGGGGGGCGCCCGTCCCGGCCGGCTGGCGAGTGCTGCAGGACCATCCCAAGCGGGGCCTGGTGGTGGCGGTGGTGGGCGGCTCCGAGCGCCCCGATCTCGACCGTGCCCTCGTGTGGCTGGTCGCCGCCACCGGGGCGCTATGCCGTTGGCCGCGCACCGGTGAGTGGCGAGCGCTCTTCTACCTCCGCTGACGACCTGAGCCGGGGAGCGGCGGCCGTTCGCCCTGGGCCTTCCCCTCCGGGCTCAGCGGCCGACCGCCTTCTCGGCGGTGTCGCGGGCCCAGCGGTAGTCGGCCTTGCCGGACGGCGAGCGCACGATGCGCTCGACGATGATTAGGTGCTTGGGCGCCTTGTACCCGGCCAGCGACGTCTTGCAGTGGGCCGCCAGGTCGGTGAGGTCCGGCTCGGTGCCCGGCACCGCCTGCACCACGGCGGTGACGGCGCTCCCCCAGCGTTCGTCGGGGACGCCCACGACCACACAGTCGTAGACGCTCGCATGGGCCTTGAGCGCCGCCTCCACCTCCTCCGGGAAGACCTTCTCCCCGCCGGTGTTGATCGACACCGCACCCCGGCCCCGCAGCTCGATCGATCCGTCGGCGGTCACGGTGGCGACGTCGCCGGTCACCAGCCAGCGCTGACCGTCCCGCTCGACGAACGTGGCCGCCGTCTTGTCGGGATCGTTGTAGTAGCCGAGCGGCAGGCGGCCCCCTGCCAACACGTGGCCCACGACGCCGGACCCCGGTAGCACCTCGTGGCCGTCGTCGTCGACCACGATCGTGGGCTTGGCCGGCGCGTTGAACCGCACGGGGCTGTCGCCCGCCGGCCGATTCTTGGCCGACACCCGCATCGACACCTGGGTTCCGGCCTCCGAGGAGCCGAACCCGTCGGCTAGTCCCACGTGCGCGGGCAGCGTGGCGAACACCCGCTCCCGGGTGGACGGTGACATCGGTGCCCCGCCGTTCGAGAACGTGAACAGCGAGGTGACGTCGTAGCCGCCCGCCCGGTCCCAGGCATCGAGGAGCGGCCGGGCGACGGCGTCGCCCACGACCGTGAGCCCGTTCACCTGCTCGCGTTCGACGGTCCGCCACACGGCGTCGGGGTCGAGGGATCCCGGCATCAGCACCACCTTACTGCCCGAGAACAGCCACCCCAGCGAGGTCCACTGCGCCGCCGCGTGCATCATCGGCGCCAGCGGAAGGAAGCAGATCGGCTGTTCGGAAATGCGGCCGGGAAGCTCGTCGGGGCGTTCGACGACGCCGAACAAGCGCATGGGGTCGCCGCCGCCGATGCACGCGTAGAAGGCATCGACCTGACGCCAGACGACACCCTTCGGCAGGCCGGTCGTGCCGCCCGTGTAGATGATGTAGTGGTCGTCCTCGGACCGGACGATGGCAGGGCGGTCGTCTTCGGCGGCGGCCAGCACCGCGTCGTATTCATCGCCCGTCACCAGCGTGAACCGGACTGCCGGGACGTTGCCGGATCCCACCACCGCGTGGACCGTGGGGGCCAGCGACGGCTGGGTGATCACGGCCACGGAGTCGCTGTTGTCCAGCAGGTAGCGGAGCTCGTCGGCGACGTACCGGTGGTTGACGTTGATGGGGACGGCCCGCAGCGTGAACGCCGCCAGCATCGCCTCGAGGTACTCGGCGCAGTTCTCGAGGTAGAGGGCGACGTGGTCGCCACGACCGATCCCCTGGCCGACCAGGTGGTTGGCCAGCCGACGGACGCGCTCGCCGAGCTGCGCGTAGGTGCGACGCTGGTCGCCGACCACGAGCGCCTCGCGATCGGGAACGGCGTCAGCGGCCATCTCCCAGATCGATGCGAAGTTGAAGTTGGGGGGCGCCTTGACGGGGCTCATGCCGCGGCTCTTGGGCTCCTCGGGTTTTGGCGGGCAAGCCTACGCGAGCGCCCTTCAGGCGCCTCGTGCGGCGACTGCGGCAGCCGGCCGTCACGCGGCCGGGGAGGCGGCGGCCTGTCGATACCGGGTCGTGGAATGCACCGGGTCGTCGTCGAACTGGGGGATGACCTCACGCCCGAACAGCTCCATCGATCCCACGACGACCTCAGTGGGCAGCGTGTTGGTGGTCGGGCTGAACGTGAGCTGGTCGAACCCCATGTCGACCCAGCGCTGAACGGACCGGGCACAGTCGTCGGGGTCGCCGACGGCGATGTACCCGTCGGCGGACAGGCGCTCGACCGCCTCGGGGCTGGGTTCGGGGATCTTCTCCGGCCACGGGGGCAGGTGCTTCGGCCGCGGGACGTTGTCGAGCCAGTGGTAGGCGAGCGACGAGTAGTAGTTCATGCCCATGGCGGATGCGACCTCGAACGCCTTGCGGCGGTCCTCCATGCACAGCATGTTCGTCACGCCCATGATGTTGTCGTTGGCGTAGTCGCCCACGGGGGTGGCGCCGCCGATGGCAGACTTGTACGCCTCGACGAGCGGCCGCATGTCGGTGGGCCGGCCGATGGCGAAGCAGAACACGCCCAGACCGAGCTCACCGGCCTCGGTGAACGTGCCGGGGCTGCCGCCCGCCACCCACATGGCTGGGTGCAGCCGACCGTGCGGCTTGGGGAAGACCTTGCGCTCGGGCATCCGGAAGAAGTCGCCCTCGTAGCTGTAGGGCGCGTTCTTCCACATCTTCGGAATCTCGCGGATGGCCTCCCGCCACATCGCTTTGGTGATGTCGACGCTCGGAATGTCGAAGCCCAGCACCTCGGTGCTCGACGATCCCCGCCCGGTGCCGAACTCGAAGCGGTTGTTGGTCAGGTGGTCGAGCAGCGCGACGTTCTCGGCCACGCGCTGCGGCTTGTTCACCGGCGGCGTGATGTTGAAGATTGCCGAACCGAGGTGCACGCGCTCGGTCTGCCCGGCGCAGAAGCCGAGGAAGGCCTCGGGCCCGGGCATGTGGCTGTACTCGTCGAGGAAGTGGTGCTGCGGGCACCAGACGTACTTGAAGGCGTTGCGGTCGGCCGCCTTGGCGATCTCGACGTTGCGGAAGATGCGCTTGTGCTCTGCGTTGGGATCCTGATCGCGCTCGAACTGGGGCACGAACAGCTGGGCGAAGACGCCGAACTCCATCCGCGAAGAATAGAACGTGTTCTAGTTTTCGGCAAGCACGTCGACCCAACACCCTTCGAGGTGGTCGTCGACCACGCCGGCCGCCTGCATCAACGAGTACGCAACCGTGGGGCCCACGAATCGGAAGCCACGCGTGCGCAGGTCCTTAGCCAGGGCGGTGGACGCGGGGGTCACGCTGGGCACCTCCGCGAACGCTCGGAACCGACCGGGCGGGCGCTCGTCGGTGCCGGGCGCGTGGGAGAACACCACCTCGACCAGTGACCCGCCCTGCTCGTGGAGGGCCGCGACGGCCCGGGCGTTGGCGATGGTTGCCTGCACCTTGGCCCGATTGCGCACGATGCCCGTATCCGTGAGGAGCCGTGCCACATCGTGGTCGCCGTAGCCGGCGACGATGTCGGGCTCGAACGCGTCGAACGCCTCGCGGAAGCCAGGGCGTTTGCGGAGGACGATCAGCCAGGAGAGCCCCGACTGGAACGCCTCGAGGGACATGAGCTCGAACAATGCCCGCTCGTCGCGCAGCGGCCGGCCCCACTCCTGGTCGTGGTAGTCGATGTAGAGCGGGTCGCTGGTGCCCCAGCCGCAGCGCTGCTTGCCGTCGTCGCCCACCCATAGGTCGCTGTTGTCCGTGGTTTCCGTCATGTATCGGAGAGTAACGACGGGGTGTGACATCCAAGGAGAGTCGGCCATCAACCTGCGTTGCCCGTCGCCCTCGCCGAGGACGGCGCCGCGTCTGAGGTGTGCGCCGCCTCGATACGACGGAAAGCGCTCACTTCGCCGCTGTTAATGGCGGTTTGTTAGGAGATTGGGTGCGCGCTACCACGGCGGGTGGCGCCGAGGCGGATCAGAAGGGACGAGCAAGGTGGCGGGCAGCAAGCGCGCCCGGACGGCCACGGCGGGGTGTCCGGGCGATGGCCGCGGCGTGCGTCGCGGCGATGGACGGCGCCCGAGCAGCGGACGCATGCGCCTGTCCTTCCGCATCCCCAGCGTCTCCCGCCCTCGGTACCTCCCCTGCCCCCAGCGGAGTAACCCATGGCATCGAACACCGACATCCTCCCGATCGGGACCAGCAGCGCCACGGGTGAGGCACCTCAGCCGCCCGGAGTCCGACGCGGCGCCTTCACGTGGGGCATGGTTGCCGCTGCGTGCATCGCACCGGTCGCCCTGGCGGCCGGCACCCTCGTCGCCGGTGACGACGACAGCGATATCCGGATCAGGCGGTCGGACCCGCAGGCCGAGCGGTATCCACGCCCGGCGCCCCCCGAAAGGCAGGCCAAGACGGGCGGGCAGCATGGTGGCGCCGCCGTCCAACCGCCGGCAGGCGATGCCGACCCACCTGAACCCGAGTTCCTTCCGGGCTCCCGGCGCGTACCCACGAGGTGATCCACGCACGGTGGGCTCGTCAGCGGAACGCGATCGCTGGTGATGCTTTCCGTGGGGCGGATTTCTCCGGCCGGCACAGGGCGGAAGCTGTCGCCGCCCGGTGCCGGCCGGTCGAACGGAGTATGGGCGCCGGCCGTGATCAGAAGTCAGAACCGGACCCGAGCGCACCGATGTCGGGGTCCTCGGCCGCTCGCAGCGGGAAATCGGGCGCGCCCGCGGGGCCGCTGGACGTCGGTATGGTGACGCGTGATGCGGAGCGGTCGAGGACCGCAGAACGCCGAAGATGTCGCCGAAGCAGTTGAGCCGTCGTCCCCATGTGTCCCGTGGCCGGGCTGACACGCACGCTGGCCCCGGCCACCACGGTGGCTGGTTGCGTTGGTAGGCACGGAGGGGCATGTGCCAGGGAGTGGCACAGCTACGGCACGCCTCACTGGGTGCGGAACTACGGCGGAAGGAGTCACATGCGATGACGACGCACGCGTTTGACACCGGCGAGCATGAGTGGGGCGTCGACAGCGCCGTCACCACCCTGTTCGACTTCGACTACGAGGCCGGGCGAGACCAGCTCCTGCGCCTCTACGACAAAGGCACCCACAAGCAATGGATCGGCTCCGAGCGGATCGACTGGTCGACCGAGATCGACCCGAACAACCCGACGGGCCTGCCCGACGAGTTCATCCCGATCCACGGCACGCCGTGGTGGGACAAGATGAGCGATGCCGAGAAGGGTGAGGTCCGGCGCAACGTCGAGGCCTGGCGGTTCAGTCAGTTCATGCATGGCGAGCAGGGCGCGCTGATGTGCGCGGCCAAGATCGTGCAGACGGTGCCCGACCTCGATTCGAAGTTCTACGCCGCCACCCAGACCATCGACGAGGCCCGTCACGTCGAGGTGTACAGCCGCTACCTGCACGACAAGATCGGGCTGGTCTACCCGCTCAACCAGAACCTGCGCTCCCTGCTCGACGACGTCATCTCCGACAGCCGCTGGGACCTCACCTACCTGGGGATGCAGGTGCTCATCGAGGGTTTGGCGCTGGCCGCCTTCGGGCTCATCCGCCAGCAGGCGACCGATCCCCTGGCCAGGGCCATCAACACCTATGTCATGCAGGACGAGGCCCGCCATGTGATGTTCGGCCGGCTGGCGCTACGCGACTACTACCCCCAGCTCACCCAGCCAGAGCGCGACGAACGCGAGGAGTTCTGCGTGGACGCCTGCTACCGCATGCGCGATCGCTTCCTCGGCGACGAGGTCTGGTCGACCCTTGGCCTGCCGCGAGAGGTCACCGACTACGTCAACAACAGCGAGGTGCTGCGCCAGTTCCGCGGCTTCCTGTTCCTACGGATCGTGCCGATCCTCCGTGACATAGGCCTGTGGGGCGGCAAGGTGCAGCAGGCGTTCGCCGACATGGGCGTGCTTGCCTTCGCCGACGCCGACATCGACGCCGCCATGGCCGATGACGACGCGGCCGGCGACGAGCTCGATGCCCGCATGGCCCACGTCAAGTCGGTGGCGGCCGAGGCCTGACCCGAGAAGGGGCCCTCGTAGCTCTCACTGCGTCAGCTCTGCCGGCCGGGCAACTCCCGTCGGCAGCTCCTCCTACACGCGCTGGTTCAGCGGGGATCCCGGCCGGTGTAGGCCAGTAGCCGGTCCTGCGGCGACGCATCATCGCCAATCGGGACCTCTGGCTTGAAGACGCCCTTCCGCTGTTCGTCGGTGAACTTCCCGTGCACCATCTCGTATGCGGCCGCGGCGAGGCCATCGGGCATCGTCGCGTCCTGGCCCGTGGCGCGGGCCAGGTCCCAGGTATGCACGAGGAGGTCACTGAAGGCAACGCCTAGTGCCGGACCCGTCTTCTCAATGGTCCTGGGTTCCGCATACGCGTCGAGCATGTCGCGCCGCACCGCCTCGAAGTCCGCCGCGGGGTCATCACTCAGCGTCGCGGGGGGCGTTGGACTGGGGGGCGATGCGTCCTCGCCCCGAGCGGAGCCCAGGAAGTACCGCTGCGTCTCGAGGATGTGATCGAGCAGGGTGCGCACATCCCAGTCGTCGCACGGAGTCTCGGCGTCGAGCTTGTCAGCGGCGCCGGAGACCTTCTCGGTGGCCCATGAGCTCGCACGGTCGTACAGATCGAGCAGGTCGCGTTCCATCGGTGACCTCCTATCGGCAATCGGGGTTTCTTTACCCGCTAACGGACGCGCGGAGCCGCGGGGCACTCGGGCCGACGCCCTCATCCCCGGGCGTGGCCGGTGAAGGCCCGCTAGGGGGAAGTGACCTGCTGCTCTTCGCTGCAGACTGTCGATGACCAGGACCTTTACGTCTCGCCGGGTCTCACGGTGTCACGATCACGAGCACGGCGGGCCCATAGCAGGCAGCCATGCGCACTCGGGACGTCAGTGCTAGACCGGTTGATCGCAGGCGGACGCAGGCTGGGCGAGCCAACTGAGGGGACCCTCGGCTATGTCCTCGAATGGGGAAGGACGGACCATGCGCCTCAGGCTCGAGCGGATAATTGCGATCTCCATCGTTGCGCTCGGAGGGACGCTCGTCGGATCCGGGGCGACAGCGTCGGCTCAGACTGGCGCGGCCTTCGATTACGAGCCCACGGAGGGCCCGGTCGACACGGTCATCACCATTACCAACGGTGGCTGCGACTCGGTACAGGAGGCCGGGGACGCCATCGCGCTCTACAGGGCGTCCGACGGTGCCCTGGTCGATGCGACAACTCAGCTGGGCAACGACCCGGCAAATCCCCGTCCCTGGACCACGAGGCTGATCGTCTCGCCCACGCTGCTCACCGCCGCCGGGACGACCGAGGCGACCACGCCAGGCGACTACGCCGTCGCCCTCTTCTGCGACATCGGCTCAAGCTTCCGCCCCCCGAACGATCCCAACTTCCCGACCAGCCCTGGCGACGCCGATCTCACCCAACCGTTTGTTGTAACCGAGCCTGAACCCGAGCCCGAGCCGCTGCCCCTCGGTGTGACACCGACCAGCGGCTCGGTCGGAACCAGCGTGACCGTCTTCGGTCAGGGGTGTGTGAACGAGGTCGGCCCCGGCGTAGTCACCGTCCTGCTAGGTGGCGAGGGCGACAACCTGCAGTTCGAGGCGGGGAGCGCCCTCGAGAATGGGAGCTGGTCGCTGGCTTTCACCTTGCCGGAAAGTCTCGCTTCTGGCCCCCACCTACTCACCGCTGTCTGCGAGTTCCCTGCAAGCGGCGACGAGCTCGACTACGCCGTCGTCGAATTCAACGTAACCGACGGAACGACGCTCGAGCCGCCCCCAGCCCCACCGGCGACCCCGGTCACCAAGCCCCCTACCTTCACCGGCTGATCCCGCGCCGGCGGACCGGCAGCTTCGCCGGCCGCCGTCAAAGTGAAGCGCCCCGCTTCCTGGCCGGGGGCTGCGCCGCGCCGGGCCGCGAGGCGCCAGCCCCACCTGCCGCCCCTCGGCCTACGGTTCGGGGAGCACCTGCGCTGGGGGTCGTCCCTCTCGTTCGATCGCGGACGATCACTACACCGGCCGTCGCCACTCCCACCGATAGGCGATGTCCTCGACTCCGTCACCCGTGTTGTCGATCTTCACCGATGCCGGCTGAGCGACCTGGGTTGGGCCAGGGCTCTCCGCCGCCGTCAGCAACGACTGCACGATGTCCGTTCGGTTGTTCTCCTTGATCTCGAGGTTGAAGAGGCTTGCCGCCACAGGCGCCGTCGCCCCCATGGTGCCGAAGAGCAGGCCGCCGGCGACCCCAATGGAGACAACAGCTTTGGTCAATCGTCGCTTGTTGGTCATCGCCGGTGTTCGGCGCCGTCGTGACGGTCGGATGCGGTCCATCCGTCGCTGGTGGATGCACCGAAGTAGCGGCGGTGGCACATCGCCGCCGCGAAAGGAGCCGACATGTTCACGCGAGCACGACTGATCTGCGTCGGGCTGCTGGCCGCCGCCACCACCGCCGCGCTGCTAGGAGCGCCGGCCATGGTCCACGCCGGCCTCTCGTTCAACGGGCTCGACTGAGAGGCCGAACAGGGGCGCTTTCGTGGAACGCCCGCCTCGCTCTGATGTGGTCGGACTCGATAGTCAGGAGTCGACGACTTCGTAGCCGAGCCGACGGGCCTCGTCCTCAGCGGTATGGCGCATGTTCCGCACCGTGCCCTCGATGGTGTCGCCGGAAGTCACATCGACCGCTCGGTAGGCATGGGAACCCGTCGGCATGATGCGAGCTCGTGTGTACGGGCGCCTAGGCCGCTCACGGCCGACCGACTTGGGAGTCGGCGCCACTACCTCCAGCTCGGTCAGCAACGCCTGCACGATCCAAGCGTCACACGACACCCCTAACCACCCCGCCCGCTCATCGATCCGAGCTCGAAGATCATCAGGAACCCGCACCGTCAACGGCGACTGACCTCTACTCACCAAGTAACACTCTACGCCAGTGGAGCAACACTCCCCGGAGTATCACTCCCCTGTACATGAAGAGACATAGGACAAGCCACTCCCCTCCGGCACACTCCCCGGCTGGGCGTGCGGCGTCTGAGCAGGGCTTTCGCGGTTCATGGCTCCGTGTGGCGGTGGTCGGCGGCTAGCGGGCGCTCGAGGACGCTGACCTGCGGCTTCGGGCCCCCCGCGGGGCAGTCGGGCCGACGCCGTCACCCCCGAGCGTTGCCGGTGAAGGCCCACGACGCCAGCCGCGCCGAGGGGACGTGCATGATGCCGCCCTCGCTGCCCACCAGTTGGGCGTCGTTGCCCAGGCCCAGCACCTTGCCCGGCCCGAAGCCGCCGACGATCGACTGTGTGTAGCGCAGGTTCTGCACCGGGCCGGCGATGCGGCCCTCCTCGACGAGGAAGAGGCCGTTGCGAGTGAGCCCGGTCACCACCTGGGTCTTCGGGTCGAGGATCCGGTTGTACCAGAGGTCCGTCACCAGCAATCCCCGCTCTACGTCGCCGAGCAGCCGATCGGGCACCTGGTCGCCGCCCCCGAGGAACAGATTGGAGGCGTAGCCGCCGAACGCCTCGGATCCGACCGAGTGGCCCGTCGGTTCGACGCTGGCGAGGCGCGCGGAGCGGCGGTCGTGTGTCAGGCCCGACGAGACGCCCCCCTGCACGATGTCCAGCCGCCGCTTGGGGGTTCCCTCGGCGTCGAAGCCGATGCCGAGCGCCCGGGGATCGGTGGCGTCGTCCCAGATGTCGATGATCGCATCCCACTGCTGCTCGCCGAGGTGAACGAACGACGTGCCGTCCGCGTGGGCCTTGCCGTTGAAGCCCATGTACGCCGGGTACACGAGCGCCGACGCCACCGCCCGGGGCTCGAGCACGACCTCGTAGTTGCCCGGCGGCAGTTCCACTGGGTTCCGGCCGGACGCCGCCTTGGCGGCCGCGCGCGCTCCGCAGGCGGCCCCGTCCAGGTCTGCGAGCCGCACCGACGTCGCCTGGCCGTAGCCGTCGGCGGTGTCACCGTCCGAGGCCGGACCCGAGGCGCGGTGGATGCCGTCCACCTGAGCGGTCGTGGCCTGGCTCACGGCTCGCTGCCCGGTGGTCGAGACAAGGACGTGTGTAGCGGCCTCCGTAGAGCAGTAGCCGGCCGCCTCCAAGCCCTCCCCCGCGTCGACGAACGCCGCCACGATGGCGGCCCGCTGGTCGGGCGTGGCCCCGGCGGTGCCGTCGTCCCAGTGGTCGACGGGCGACACTGGTGCCTCGGGTGCGAAGCCGGGGAACTCGGGGTCGGGCGGGCGGAGGGCCGCCGCGGCGAGGGCGCGCTCGACCAGCGCCTCCAGGCTCGCGGCATCGGTGCGCGTGGTCTGGGCGCGGGCCACCTTGCCGTCGACCGCCACCGTGAGCGACATCGCCTCGATGTCCTCGGTGACGTTCTGGTGGATGCGGCTGTTGGCGAACCGGGTGAGGGACGACGTGCCCACGACCGCGGTGGCGACGGCCTCGGCCCGCCCACCCACGTAGGCGAGGGCCTCCTCACACGCGTCGGTCGCCAGGCGGGTGGAATCGGCGAGTTCGACCATCATCCGGACCGTAGTGTGAATGGGTGACACTCGCGAGCGGCTCCCGCAGCGTCGGCGGCAACGGCATCGAGGTGGTCGCGTTCGACGGCGACGACACGCTCTGGCACAGCGAGAGCCACTTCGTCGATGCCCACGCCCGGTTCGTCGCCCTGGTATCGCCCTACTTCGACGGCGATCCCGGCGTGATCGACGAGCGGGTGGTGGCCACCGAGCGGGCGAACCTCGCCATCTACGGGTACGGGGCCAAGGCCTTCACGCTGTCGCTGATCGAGTCGGCCATCGAACTGACCGGTGGCCGCGTCACCAGCGGCGAGATCAGCGCCATCCTCGACCTGGGCAAGCGGCTGCTGGATCACCCGGTCGAACTGCTCGATGGTGTCGACGAGGTCGTCGCGTGCCTGGCAGACGACAGGTACCGCCTCATCGTCGTCACCAAGGGCGACCTCTTCCACCAGGAGGCCAAGGTGGCCGGCTCGGGCCTCGCCGACATGTTCTCCCGGGTCGAGATCGTGTCGGAGAAGGACGTCTCCACCTACCGGCGGGTCATGGACGAGGCCGGTGTGGCCCCCGCGAACTTCCTGATGATCGGCAACTCGGTGCGTTCCGACATCCTGCCGGTGATCGAGCTTGGCGGGCACGCCGCGCACCTGCCGTACGTGTACACATGGGAGCTCGAGCACGTGGCCGACTCCGACGCCGAGCGCATGGGGTTCCACGAGTTGACGTCGATCCGCCAGGTGCCGGAGCTGCTCGAGCGGCTGTCCTGAGCGCCCAGGCATTGCAGGTGCACCTCCGAGCCGGGGCGCCAGGCGACATGGGTCACACTGGGAAGCTGCCGACCCGGCCGTTGGTTGAGTCCTTCTGAGCACAACGGAACCCAGGAGGCGGATCTGATGAAACGTGGCTCGCAGACGTCAAGGACCGGCGACCGGTATGACAGCGCCCACACCTCGCCGCGGGCCACGTGCCTACCACCGGGGCATCCCGGTCGCCGTCTGGCGCGCCGCCCTGGCTCGCCGCCGCTCGACGGAGACGCCCAGCAGATAGCGAAGCTCCACAGCGCGCCACACGGACATCAGCCGTGTTTGGCCGCGATCGCCTCGAGCTCGATCAGCCAACCTGGCTCCAGCAGCTGCGCGCAGATCACGGTCCGGGCTGCTCGGTGCTCGCCGAGGTGCGCGCGCAGGACCGTCACATTCGCGGGGTCGAATGCGGCCTCCGCGAGGTAGAAGCGGAGGCTCACGAGATCGGTCGTGCTCATGCCGGCACTGGCGAGGACGGCGATGAGGTTCCGCCAGACCAGCTCGGCCTGCCCTTCGAAGGTCGCCGGCATCGTTCCGTCCCGGGCGAACCCGTTGAGCCCGCTGACGTACAGCGTCCGGGCGTTGGGCGCGACCTCCACCGCATGTGCGTAATTCACATATGGCGGGTACAGGTCCGCCGGGTTGTGTTGCGTGATCACCATGGACTGCATGGTGACACCGAAGGGACGAGGGCTCTCAGGGCTGCCAAGCAGGTGCCCGTCGTGCGTCTAGCTCGGCCGCTCGGATCGGCGGCGTACGTCGGCGAGCAAGCGCCGCACTGTGAGGACGTGCGTGCCGGTGCCAATGACGAGCAGTCGGTAGACGCGCCCCGCCATCCCGGGAAAGCTCGCCCGGCTCTCGGCCCGGAGTCGTGACGAGCCCGAACCCAGTTGGTCGAGGTGGAAGGTCAGGGCGTAGGACGAGAAGCGGTGCCGACCCTCCAGCACCAGCTCCCGCGCCGGGGCGGCCGCAGCCACCCGAAACCCGGGGATCTTCGCACCCTCCGCAAGGGGTCGTGGCCCCGACGCGGTCGCGTCCGCGCATCTCACGATCCGGGCGTACGCGCTGACCACCGGCCGCGAAAACGTTCGGTCCAGTGTCTCCAACAGGGCAGGCCAGACCTCGTCGACGCTGGCTGCGACCACGGTCGCGTGCTCGTCCACAGGGGGCAACGGGGCGGTGTCCATCGGGTGCTCCTGGTTAGGTGCCACAGCTCAGGGCGCGGGACCCGCCGGCAGCGACTGGTCGAAGCGGAAGACGTTCGTGGGGTCATAGCGTGCCTTGATGCGCACCAAGCGGTCGTAGTTGGTGCCGTAGTAGGCCTCCGCCCAACCCTCGAGGTCGGGGTCGGCGAAGTTCTGGAACACGCGCCCCGAACCCCACGGATGAACGGAGGTCCACGAGCGGGTGACCCATCGGTGGGCGGCCACCTCTGCGTGGGTGATCGCCGGGGGGTCGACGACAGCAGCGTGCTTGATCTGGAACAACTCGGAACGGTGGACGAAGGCAGTGGCGTCCGGCCGGACGCGGTTGTACGCCCCGCCCCAGGGCATGAAGTCCAACTCGCGGGATTCTCCCGATGCCCGTCCCCGGGAGAAGGTGTCCACCAGCGCCGCGATCGCTTCGCTGCGTAACGGCTGCCGGAAGAACTCCGACTTGGCGAACAGGTGGCGCGGCTGCGTCGCCTCGGGTTCCGCGCTTCCGCTCGTCCCGTCCTCGGCACCGCCGAGGTCGGCCCAGAATCGCCGCGTCTCGGGGAAGGACATGCGCCTGCGCGATGCCGCCGCGGGGTCCGTGCCCACCCGGACCACGAGCTGGTCCAGAAGCTCCAGAGCATCGGTTTCGGTTCCCAGCACTGCGGCGTAGACGTCGACGGCCGGCGGCTGATCCCTGTCGGCGCTGGCGGTCACCTTCAGGCTTGCGGCCAGCTCGTCGGGCCCGAACGGCGCCCAAGCCTGCCAGGCTTCGATGACCGCTGCTGCGTCTGAGTAGGGCCAGGCCACGTGGACATTGGTCGCATCCGGGGCGGGGACGGTGCGGAACTGGAACGAGGTGACGACACCGAAGTTGCCGGCGCCGGCGCCCCGGAGGGCCCAGAACAGGTCGGCGTCGTGGCGCTCGTCGCACTCGAGGATGCGACCGTCGGCCAGCACGATCTGCGCTCGGACGAGGTGATCGGACGTCACCCCGTGGGTTCGGCCGAGGATCCCGAGCCCGCCTCCGAGCACGAGGCCGGCAACTCCCACCGGCGGACACGTGCCGGCGGGAATGGCGAGGCCGTGTTGCTGCAGTGCGTCGTAGACATCGCCGAGGCGGGCACCGGCGCCGACCGTCGCCACACCGCCAGAGACGTCAACGGCGTGCATGGGTGTCACGTCGACGACGACTCCGGCGGTCGACGAGTGCCCGGCGAAGCAGTGCCCGCCGCTGCGCAGCGCGGTCTCCAGGCGGTGCGCGGCCAGGAACGAGATCGTTTCGCGGACGTCTTCCGGCGTTGCGCATCGCACAATCGCCTGCGGCCGCACGTCGTGGAAGCGGGCGTTGAAGGGCGGATCCACCCGGTCGTACGAGGGCGAACCGGCGAGCACGACCTCGCCGGCAATCGCACCCTGAAGAGCCGGCCAGTCGGGGGACGAGCCGGTGCTGCGTCTCATGGGAGCCCGTTCTACCTGGATGTTGCGGGCTGCGGTTCCCCGTGCGGATCGAGGGTGTCACCAACCCCCGTACGACAGCCAGCCGCCATCGACGTCGGACGGCGGTACCGGTACACGAGGCCGCGTCGCTGGCGAGAAAGCGACGACCACCGCCACCTCCTCGGGCGTGGCGTAGCGGCCCATCGGCGTACGACGTTCGATGTCGGCGGCGGAGTAGCCGCCCTCCTGCTGATCCGCGGCGTCTAGCTCGGTGCGCACGTAGGCCGGGGTGACGGCGACGACGCGCACGCCGTGCGGCGCCCATTCGGCGGCGAGCGCCTTGGTCAGGCCGAGCAGTCCATGCTTGCTGGCGACGTACGCGGCGCGGCCGGGCATGCCCACCACGCCGAAGATCGAGGCGGCCCCGATGCCCCTGGCGGAGCCGGTGACGAGCGCGACCCGGGTGGCGTCGGCCGTCACGCTCGGTCCCGGCCGCCCCGCCGCGCCGGGGTTCGGGCGAACTCCCGGGCGTGCTCCCGGGCCCACTGCTCGAATGTGCGGGGTTGATGGCCGGTGATGGCGTTGACCGAGCCGACGACCGCGGAGTCGTCGTACTCGCCGTCGGTGAAGAAGCGGAAGAAGGCGTCGATGATGGGTGCGGGAGTGTCGGCCTCCATCTGGGCACGGGCCTGGTCGTCGGAGAGCGGCTCGTAGCGGAGCGGTCGTCCGAGAACTCCCGCGAGCTCCGCGACCTGGCGGCCGGGGGTCAACGCTTCCGGGCCACTCAAGGCGTATGCGGCGCCTTCGTGACCGGTTCCGGTGAGGACGGTCGCCGCCACGGCGGCGATGTCTGCCGGGTCGATCGAGGCAATGGGCACGTCGGGCCACGGCGCTCGCACGACGTCGCCCTGTTCGAGCTGGGGCAGCCAGCGCAGTGCGTTGGCGTGGAAGCCGCTGGGCCGCAGGAGCGTCCAGGGGATCTCGGCATCGCGGACCGCGGCTTCGGCGTCCAGCCACATGCGGGTGATGGCGTTGTCGGGGCGGCCGCCCACGACGCAGCGAGACGTGAGCAGGACCACATGCTCGACCCCCGCATCGCAGGCAACCTGCAGCAGGCCCGGGCTGGCGAACCCGCCGAGCAGGAAGACCTTCCGAATCCCCGCTAGCGCGGGCCTGACGGTTTCGGGCGCGGCCAGATCGGCGGCGGCCACATCGACGGCGGCCGGCATCGAGGCGCGGTCCGGGTTGCGTGCCACGGCGCGCGGCGGGCTCGCCGCGCCCGGCGAGGGCCCGAACGAGCTCCTGGCCGACGTTGCCCGTGGCGCCGGTGACGAGGATCACGGCGTGCCATCCAGGGTGTTGACCAGCGTCTCACCGCCGGTCACCTCGAGCACGGCGCCGGTCACCTGTGGGTTGGTCATCAGGAAGAGGGCTGCGTGGGCGATGTCATCGGGGGTGCCCATGCGCCCCACCGGCATCGCGTCCGAGACGCGTCGCCGCAGCTCGCGGCGTCGCGCATCCGGTAGGTACGACCACATGTCGCTGTCGGTGTAACCGGGTCGGATCGTGTTGACGCGCCGCGGGCCGAGCTCGATCGCGAGCGCGCGTGTGAGGGCTTCGACGGCGGCGAACGCGGCGGAGATCATCGAGCCGTGGGCGGGCGGCCGCACTACCGCACCGCCGGTCACGAACGTGATCGATCCGCCTGCGGCCAGTCCGGGCGCGGCGTAGCGGGCACACATCCAGCTGCCGAAGAACTTGCCATGCATGAAGCTGCGCGCCGTCGCGAGGTCCTGGTCGAGGAACGCGCCGGGCGTCCCCGCTGAGGCGGTGACGAGGAGATGATCGAGCGTGCCCACTCGGTCGAAGAGCATCCGCACGGATTCCTCGTCGGTGACGTCGACCTCTGCGGCCTCGACCCCGGGAACAGACTCCCGCTGGGCGAGCGGACGCCGGCCCGCCGACACCACTTCAGCGCCCAGGCCGGCGGCGGCGCGCACCGTGGCCAAGCCCATGCCGCTGGTGCCGCCGACGACCACGACTCGCTGACCCTTCATGGTGTCCATGACGACACGTCCAGCACGGCCTTGCCCCGCACCTTGCGTCCGAGGAGCGCGGCCGCGGCATCGGCGGCCTTCTCCCACGGGCCGCGCCATCCGATCTGGGGGTCGAGCTCGCCGGCGGCGACGAGCCCGACGAGGAACTCCAGGTCCCGCCCGAACCGCGGCCCGATGGCAAAGGCCTCGATACGGGTATCCCCGCCGCGCAGGCGGGCCTGTTCGAAGTCGATCGTGGTCGGCTCCAACGACGCCATCCCGACGCTCTGCACGCGATCCACCGGGCTCGAGGAGCTCAAAGACCTCGGCGAGAGATACGACCGCCCACGTTGTCGAGTGCTCCGTAGATGGGTCTGGAGACGTTGTCGACGCCCACCACGACCTCGGCGGCGCCGAGCGCGGGGAGGCCCTCACCTCGTTCCGGGCTCCGACGACGGCCACGACGTGTGCGCCCGCCCTGGCGGCGAGCTGCACGGCGAAGCGGCCGACTCCGCCTGAGGCACCGGTGATCGAGCACGCGGCGCCCAACCAGCGAGCCGAGCCTGCGCAGCGCGCGCAACGCAGTGACGCCGGCAACCGGGATGGACGCCGCCGACGCCGAGATCCATCCCGTCGGGCACGACCGCCATCTCGCCGGTGTCGACCGACCGCTGCTCCGCCCACGCCCCCGACCAGCCGAAGGTGACCACGCGCGTCCCCGGAGGTGGGCCGGAGCCGTCGGCCGCCGCGGCGATCACCACCCCGGACGCATCGAACCCGGGAACCGCGCCGGGAGCCTGACGGTCACGTAGGAAGGCGACATCCGCGAAGTTGAGTGACATCGCCTCGACGCGGACCAGCGCCTCCGACGGGCCTGGGTCTGGCTCGCGCACCTCCCCCAGCTCGAGACCGTGGTCAGCATCGGGGTCATGGACGAGGGCACGCATCGGCGATCACTCCCGGCGCTCTCTCGGTGGCGTTGACATGAGTCGCCTCCTTGGGTCAGAGACTGTGCGGTCCGGGACCGACCGGTGGCCGCCCGATGCCAGGCGTATCGTCACCCGAGGATCGGAGGACGCCATGCCTGCCCCGCCCTGGACCTCCCGCACGGAAGCCGATCCCGAGGCGACCTATGTCGTGATGGGTAGCAGGCTCCCGCTGCGGGGCTACCGCTTCATCCCCCGCTTCCTCGCCCACTCGATGAAGATCCGTCGGCAGCTGGCCAGCGCGGGCGGCCTGATCGGCTACGCCCTCAACGCCAGGCTCACAGACAAGGAGTTCTGGACCGTCTCCGTCTGGGAGTCGCGCGACGAGCTCGAGCGCTTCGCCGCCGCTGATCCGCACGCCACCATCATCCGGACCAAGCCGGAGCGCATGGACGAATCCAAGTTCGTGTTCTGGGGTTGCCAAGGGCGCGACCTGCCCGTCGGTTGGGGTGTCGTCGACCAACACCTCGACGCGCCCGTCAGCTGACGCCCGATGGTGGTGGTTCCGAGCCACTCGATCCGTTGAACCGGCCGGGTGTCGTGGCGTGGACCCGTTCCATGAGGAACTGCTCTTCCGCGGCGTTGCTGCTGAGTGCCAGCGCCGCCCGGTACGCGTCGGCGGCCTCGGCGTCGCGGCCCAGGCGGCGGAGCAGCTCTGCCTTGGTTGAGGGCAGGTACTGGTAGCCGGCCAGCCGGCCGTCGCGTTCGAGCGCTTCGACCTCGACCAGCGCCGCGGCGGGCCCGACCACCGCAGCCAGCGCCACCGCCCGGTTGAGCGCCACCACCGGCGTGGGCCAGACGCGTAGGAGCTCGTCGTAGAGGGTCAGGATCTGCGGCCAGTCGGTTGCCTGGTACGTGGGGGCCTGGGCGTGGAGCGCGGCTATGGCGGCCTGGAGCGCGAACCGCCCTGGCGGACCGGCCTGGAGCGCCGCGACCACCAGCCGGTCAGCCTCGGCGATCTGGGCGCGGTCCCACTTCGAGCGGTCTTGGTCCTCGAGGCGCAGCAGCCGGCCGTGCGCGTCGGTGCGCGTTGCCCGGCGCGCGTCGTGGGCGAGGAGGAGGGCTAGCAGCCCGGCGGCCTCCGGCTCGTCGGGCAGCAGGGTCCACACCAGGTGCGCCAGGTCCAGGGCCCGGTCGCACAAGTCGTCGCGCACCAGCTCACTACCCGACCGCGCTGTGTGTCCGGTCGAGTACAGCAGGTGGACGACGGTCAGCACGGCGTCGACACGCTCCGGCAGCTCGGCCGCGGGCGGCACCGCGTAGGGGATGCGGGCCGTGGCGATCTTCTTCTTGGCCCGGGTCAGGCGGGCCGCCATGGTGGCGTCGGCAACCAGGAACGCGCGAGCGATGTCGGGCGCCGGCACGCCGCACACGAGCCGCAGCGTGAGCGCAACTTGAGCCTCGGGCGCCAACGCGGGGTGGCAGCACGTGAAGATCAACCGAAGCCGATCGTCGGGGATCACCCCGTCGCTAGACCCGCTTCCGCCAGCGGCCTGCTCGGCCTGGCCGGCGTCGCGTGGCTCGACCAGTAGCGGCAGCTTGGACTCGAGAGTCTGCTGACGGCGCATCAGGTTGAGCGCGGTCCGTCGGGCCACGGTCGTGAGCCAGGCGCCGGGCCGGGCCGGGACCCCATCCCGCGCCCAGGTTCGCAGTGCCTGGACGTACGAGTCCTGCACGGCCTCCTCGGCGGTGTCGAGATCGCGGGTGACGCGCACCGTGGCAGCGAGCACCGATGCCCACTCGCGGCGGTGGGCGTCGGCCACGGCCTGCCCGACGGTGCTCAGGTGGCCTCCATCACCTGGAAGTCGAGCAGCGGCCGGATCTCCACGCCGCCCTCCCACGTCGGGGTCATCCGGGCGATCGTGATGGCGTGGTCGAGGTCCCGCGCCTCGAGGATGTAGAGGCCGGCCAGCGCCTCCTTCGTCTCGATGAAGGGACCGTCAGTCACCGCCGCGCCACGAATGGCGGTCGCAGCGGAGGTGGGCTCGAGCGCGAGTCCGGCGACGACTCGGCCGCCCTGCTCGGTGATCCGGTCGTCGAAGCGTTCGTTGGCCTCCATGATCTCGCGCGGGATGTCCGCCAGCCCGCCTGGCGACTCACGCTGGAAGATGAGGACGACGTACCGCGTCATGGTCTGGTCCGGGGTGGTGCTCATCGATCGGCTCCGTTCGTGCGCTGGTAGGTGGTTGCCAGAACGCCGTTGGCGTAGCGGGTGAGCCCCGTCAGCGTCAGGTCCTGGCGGGCCTGCCCGAGCGGGAACAGCGACTTACCCTCCCCCAGCAGCACCGGGTGCACATACAGGCGGTACTCGTCGACCAGGTCGGCCCGTCCAAGCGCGTGGACGATGCTGGCGCTGCCCTGTACCAGCATCGCCTTGCCAGGCTCGCGCTTCAGCCGGCGGACCTCGTCCTCGAGCCCGCCGGCGATGACACGGGTGTTGTCCCACTTCGGCTCCGTCACCGTGGTGGAGAACACCACCTTGGGCCGGTCGTTCAGTGCCCGGATGATCCGGCCGTCCTCCCTTCCCTCGGCAGGCTTGAGCTCGTCACCCTCGTCGTAGGGCAGGGCGTGCGGCCAGTACGCCGCGAAGATGTCGTACGTCACTCGCCCGAACACGAACATGTCGTAGGTGTTGTCCATGTCCGTGGCGATGTCCTCCTGCATCTGCTGGTCGAAGCCTGCGGCCACCCAGCTCATGTCCTCGTCGGGTCCGACCATGTAGCCGTCGAGCGTGACGAACTCGGTCACAACGATGCGCCGTCCCGCGGTCTCGCTTGCTCCGGTCATTGTCCAGCCTCCCTGGTTGAGTGCCTTCAGGGAAGACGACAAACGGCGGACGCCCGAATCGACAGCAGGTACCAGGAATCGCTGCCACCGCACACGCGACGCCGGTCGCCAGCAAATCCACTCGGCCGCGGCGTCCAGCGGTGGAGGGTGCTAGCGAACGCCCACCCGAACGTTCCGGAACCGCGATGGGGCGGCGTGGTGGCCTGTGTGGCCGACCTGCAACGGCTGGCCCTTGCCGCAGTGCGGCACGCCCCAGACCGTCCACTCGTCGGCTCCCCCGACCGCGTCGAGCGACGCCCAGAACGTGGGGCCGATGCCCGTGTACGTGGGGTTCTTGAGCATGCGGCCCAGCCGGCCGTCCTTGATCTCCCAGCCGATCTCGCAGCCGAACTGGAAGTTGAGGCGCTTGTCGTCGATCGACCACGAGCGGTTGGTCTGCATGTAGATGCCGTCGTCGGTGCCGGCGATCATCTCGTCGAGCGACGAGTCGCCCGGCCGCAGGCCCACGTTGGTCATCCGTACCATGGGCAGGCGGGCGGGCCCGTCGGCCCTGACCATCCCGCCCGACGCGAGGCCCACCAGGGGCGCCGAGTCCCGGCCCGATAGCACGCCGACCCACATGCCGTCACGCACGATGTCCACGGACTGGGCGGGCACACCCTCGTCGTCGTAGCCGAAGCTGCCCATCGCCCCGGGCAGCGTCGCGTCGGCGGTGATCTGCATCACCTCGCTGCCGAAGCGCAGGTCGCCGAGTTGGTTGGGGTCGAGCCACGAGGTGCCGGCGAACGCCGCCTCCCAGCCGAGGATCCGGTCGAGCTCGACGGCATGCCCGACCGACTCGTGGATCTGCAGCGCCACCTGGTCGGAGTCGAGCACGACCGTCGTCGTGCCCTCGGGGCACTGTGGAGCTTCCAGCAGCGCGACCGCCTGCTCCGCCATCTTGGCGGCATTGGCGACGAGGTCGAGGCCGCGCACCAACTCCCACCCCTGTGTGCCGTACTGGCCCCGCACCCCTGGGTACGAACGGCGCTGCGTCTCGCCGTCGCCGATGGCGGTGGCATCGACCACCGCCCCGCACTCGACCAGGCGCTGGCTGATGCGGCTGCCCTCGCTGGATGCGAACCACTTCTCCGTGTCCCACACCTGGTAGCTGGCCTGGGCGAGGGGGACACCGGCGTCGTTGGCCGCACCGGTGGCGTCGACCAGCAGGTCGCCCTTCTCGGCCAGGCCGACGTCGTCGAGCGGGTGGACCTGCCAGGACGAGGTCCACTCGGCCTCCACGACGGGTGCCGGCGCGAGGTCGAGCGGTGGACCCGCGACCCGGCTGGAGGCCCGCGCCACGGCGGCCGCGCCCTCGCCGGCACCGCGGGCGGCCGCCGCCGTGAGCGTCGGGGTGGCCTGGAACCCCCAGGATGACCCGATCAGCGCCCGCACCCCGATGCCGGCGTTCTCGGTCTGGGTGAGGTCCTCGACCACCCGGTTGCGGGCCTCCATCGACTCGTGCCGGATGATCATCACGCGGGCGTCCGCGTAGCGGGCGCCGGCGGCCAGCGCGGCCTCGACCGCGGCGGTGGCGAGCTCGAGCATCAGTCCGCTAGTCCCTCGATGACGACGCGGGGTTCACCGGTCAGAAGGTAGACGCCGCCGGCGAGGTCGAGGAGCCGACTCTCGTCGGGTGCGACCGTTTCCTGGTAGCCGGGGTCGTTGGTCATCGCGACGAAGTCGTCGAGGCTCCGGTACCACTGCATGGCGACGCCGTCGAAGCCCTCCGTGCCCGCCCAGCCGTTGGCGCGGGCGGCCATGCGGGGGTGCTGTTCGTAGCGGACCAGTCGGCTCCGGACGCCCGGGACCGACAGGATCTTGTCGGCGTGCACGTCGCGCCAATGGGCCTGGAACTCCTCGGCCGTCAGCGCTGGGTTGCGGCGGAGCATGGCGGTCAGGCGGATCATCGGTTTCCCCTCCCCGGGTGCGGACAAACTGGTCGTAGGCGTGCGGCATATGACCGCACAGCTACGACCAGAAAGCAACCGATGACGCAACCGATCACCAAGCCGACCGCCCCCCGCATCCCACCGCTGTCACCCGACGAACGCGACGAGCGGGCCGACGAGCTGCTGGCCGAGGTGGGCGCGCCCGTCGAGTCCGCTGGCAACCTGTTCAACACCCTCATCCGTCACCCCGGGCTGTTCCGCCGGTGGCTGCCGTTCGGGGGCAAGCTCCTGGTCGGACGGCTGCCCGACCGCGACCGCGAGCTCCTCATCCTGCGCACGGCGTGGCACTGCGGGTCCGACTACGAGTGGACCCAGCACGTGCGCATCGCCGGCGGCGCCGGGGTCACCCCCGCGGAGATGGAGCGGCTCCGGGTCGCCGACGCCCCGACGGACCCGGCGTGGGCGCCGTTCGACGCCACGTTGATCCGCGCCGTCGACGAGCTGCATGGGAGCAGCTGCCTCGGCGACGCCACCTGGGCGGCGCTCGCAGAGCGCTACGACGACCGCCAGCTCATCGAGGTGCCCATGGTCGTCGGGCACTATCACCTGCTCGCGTTCACGCTGAACTCGCTGGGCATCCAGGTCGAGGCGGACGCGGGGTGACCGCCGTGGCGCCTCGGCTGTCGGAACGTACCGTGCTGGTGGTGGGCGCTGGCACACAGCCTTCGGACGAACCCGATGCCCCCACCGGCAACGGCCGGGCCATCTCGGTGCTGGCCGCACGTGCCGGCGCGCACGTCGTGTGCGTCGACCGCGACGCGGTCGCGGCCGAGCAGACCGCGTCGCTGGTCCGCAGTGAGGCGGCGGACGCCACCGTGGTGGTCGGGGACGTCACCTCGGCCGACGACTGTGCGGCCATGGTGGGCCGGGCGGCCGAGGTCGGTGGCGGCCGCCTGGACGGTGTCGTGGTCAACGTCGGCATCGGGCGGGGCGCCGGCCTCGCCGGTACGTCGCCCGAGGACTGGGACGCGACCATGGCCGCCAACCTCCGGGGCCACTTCCTGGTCGCCCGGGCCGCGCTCGAGGCGCTGGGCGGCGATGGGACCACTGGAGGCAGCATCGTGTTCATCGGCTCCGTGGCCGGCCTCCAGCCCGGCAGCCGCCTGCCGGCGTACGACGCGTCGAAGGCCGGGCTCATCGGCCTCGCCCGTCACGTGGCGCTGGAGGGTGCCCGGCGCGGCGTGCGCGCCAACGTGGTGGCACCGGGGCTCATCGACACGCCGCTGGGCAGGCTGGCGACACGCGGCCGTCCCTCCCGGGCCCGCACGCCGGTCCCGCTGGGCCGCCAGGGCACCGCGTGGGAGGTCGGCGCGGTCGTCGTGTTCCTGCTGTCGGACGAGGCCAGCTATGTGACCGGCCAGGTGCTGGCCGTGGACGGCGGCCTCAGCCTGATCTAGGACCCGCGGGTGACGCTCGGGTCGCTGTGCGGTCGCTGGGCGGTGACGCCCCAGAAGATCTGGCGCGCCACCGAGATGCGGACGTCTGCGGCACGGATGCCCCAGGCCTCGAAGCTGTGCTGGTGGGCGGCCACGTTGGCCAGGGTGGCGACCAGCATTCCCGCCTGGGCCATGGCGTCGACGCCGAGGTTCTTCTCCTCGGCCTGGATGCCTGTGATCGTCTCGGCCAATTGCACGGTCACGTTGTAGAGCAGCGCCAGATGGATCTTGCGGAACCGGCGGTCGCCCTCCTCGGCGCCGAGGTCCACGACCCGGATGACGGGCCGGTGCTGGTCCCAGAATGCGAAGAACGCATCGGTGAGCTCGAGCGCCGTCCGGTATCCCGCCCTGCCCTGCCAGTTGCCCTCACCCACGATGCGGACCAGCCGCTCACTGTCGAGGGCCATCTCCTGGGCCAGCACCAGGATGGCGTCGTCGACATCGGCGAAGTACTGGTAGAAGGTTGCGGGCGACGTGCCGGCCTCGCGGGCGATTTCGATGACCTTGAGCGACCGGTACGAGCCCGTGCGCAGCATCCCCGCGGTGCATTCGAGCAGGCGCTGGCGGGTGGCCCTCCCCCGCCTCCCCGGCACCCGCCCGTCGGAAGCCCGTAGGTCGTCGATCGCCTCGACCGGTTCGACCACGGCGGCAAGGCTAACCCGCACCTGACGGCGCATCAGGGAACAGCGGACGGGCCTGGCGCCATCGTTGCGCGAATGCAGCCGTCAGGTCCTGCATCGCCGGGCCGACTCCCCAACTCTGGGGGTTCGAGCCGTCGCGTCTGCGGCCTCGATCGTGACGCAGACGGCGTGGGCTGCGAGTGACGCCGGGGCGAAGGTTCGTCAGCCCGGATTGATGTAGGTCGCGGCGAAGCGCTCGAGGGCGCGGCGGTTGTCGTCCAGCGATGCGAAGGTGAGGCCCTCGATGAGCCACGCCGACGTGATCAGGGCAGTCACGCCCAGTTCGTCCAGCTCGGCGCACACCTCGGCATCCGGCAGGCGGTCGATGACGGCCGCCTGGATCTCGAACGGCCGGCCATCGGTGCCGTACTCGCGGCGGTAGGCCTGCAGCCGCTCGACGTAGCCGTGCAGCTCGTCGAGCGGGTACTGCGTGCCCAGCCAGCCGTCGCCGATGCGCGCCGCCCGCCGGAGCGCGACCTCGGTCTGTCCGCCGACGAGGATGGGCACGGGCTGGGCCGGCGCCGGGGCCATCTCCAACGGGTCGAAGTCGTAGAACTCGCCGTGGTGCTCCACCATGCCGCCACGCCAGAGGGTGCGCAGCACGTCGATCTGCTCCTCCATGCGGGCGCCACGACGAGCGAAGGGCTGCTCGAGCTGGTCGAACTCCTCCCGCATCCAGCCCGCGCCCACCCCGAGCAGCACCCGGTCGCCCGACAGGTAGGCGGCGGTGCCGACGGCCTTGGCCACGACGAACGGGTTGCGGGCCGGCAGCACGTAGACGTGGGTGGCAAACCGGATGCGTTCGGTGGCGGCCGCCAACGCCCCGGTCATCACCCACACGTCGGGCCACGGCGTCTCCGGCGGGAAGCTGGGGCGCCCGCTGCGGCTGTAGGGGTACGACGACTCGAGCTTGCCCGGGTAGAAGACGTGGTCCGAAAGCGACACCTGGTCGAAGCCAACGTCCTCGGCGCACCGCGTGATCTCCACCCAGTCGGCCGCCGGCGCGTACATGAGCGACTGGCAGAACTTCATCGGTTACCCCCGCCTGCGGTGGCTACTGCTTCGACCAGATCTCGACCAACTCGTCGACCGTGGTCAGCGTGGCCAGCAGGCTGAGCGTGTTGTCGACGATGGCCTCGGCGTAGTCGGCCGGGACGCCGCACACGGCGTCGCGCGGCAGCACGACGTCGTAGCCGTGGTTGACGGCATCCATCACCAGGTTGGTGATGGCCACGTTGACCGAGACACCCGCCACCACGATCGTCCGCAGATCGAGGTTGCGCAGCACCGGATCGAGATCCGTGCCCGCCATGGGGTTGAGCCCGTGGGCCCGTGTGAGCACCAGGTCGTCGGGCTCCGCGCCGACCTCGGGGATCACGGCCGCGGTCGCGCCGCCCCGGCTGAGCCGCACGGGCGACTGCCGAGCGTTGAGGAACAGCCGCGCGTTGGTGTTGGTGGCCTTGAAGTCGGGTCGATGCGAGAAGGTGCAGTGGATCACCTGCACGCCCGCGACCCGCGCCGCCTTCACCAGCCGAGCCGTGGCCGGGATCATCGCCTCCCGCGCCACCTCTGCGAGCGCCGGGAAGACACTCGGCTCGCCCAGCACGCCGTTCTGGATCTCCGAGGTGACTACTGCGGCGCGCCAGGGACTCACGAAGGAAGCCAGATCCTCAGCCATGGGCCGACAGTATCTGACAGACGGTGGAACGATGCTCGCCCACCTGGATTGCCCGGCTGGACCGGTTCTGACCAGCACAGACGCCGTCCCGGTGTGTCTATGGGGCACGCCGAAGGTGGGCTGGTCTCGCCAGTCGCATCTCGCGGATGTGGCACCGCGGGCGACATGGGGAGCGGGCGAGGTCGCCATTGCAAAGAAGCAGCAGGAGAGAACGCTCGGGCGCGAGATCGCGGATCTGGGCTACCAGCAGAAGATGTGGGACCGCAGGTTCTAGACCGCTACTTGGCCTTCCCAGGCGCGGTTGAGCGCACCCTGGACCTTTACTGTCCAGATGATGAACCCGATGAGTGGGATGAGGTTCCAAAAGCCGGTCGCGCCGCTCACCGGCTTGGGCTGACCGGCACGCGCGTACATGTTGCCGATCTCGGACGGCAACACGAACCAGTTGACGACGTTGATCAGGATCGCGATTACGAGTCCGATCACCGGTCCGATCCCCTCGCGGGTGTGCTCCTTGAGCTCTCGGTACACCTGATAGGTCCAGTACAGGTGGTAGATCCCCAACGTGATAATCGAAAAAACGATCACCGCAGCCGGGTTCCGTACCTTCCCTCTCGGGCCGCGTGCCGCCGCTGAAGGCGGCGGCACGGGCGGTGTCGTGTCGGTCATCTCGGCTCCCTCTCTCCCGGCGCCGCGCGTCGCTAAGCGGCAAGGTAGACGTGGACTCGACGACCTTTGGTCGACTGACATGCACAGAGTGCCCGATGCGGGTCGCCAAGGCCAGCAAGTCCGGCGCGTGAGAGCATCGCCCAGTACGCCAGATCTGTGTGCCGTCGGTGCAGTTGCGGCCCCAGGGGTGCCGCCTAACCGTCGTCAGACCTCCCCTCAATTGTTGTAAGGAAGGCGGGATCGTGATGAACGCAGGCTCACGAGTCGACAACGTCGTGCTGGTCCACGGCGGGTTCGTGGACGGGTCGGGCTGGCAGGCCGTCTACAACCTCCTGACGCAGGACGGATACAACGTCGCCGTCGTCCAGAACGCAACGCTGGGTCGCCTCGGGGAGACGCCGAAGCCACCCGCCAGATCGTCGACACGCAGGACAGGCCTGTCGTGCTAGTCGGCCACTCCTACGGCGGAGCCGTGGTTGCCGAGGCGGGCAACGACGACATCGTTGCCGCACTCGTCTACATCGCGGCGTTCGCGCCGGATACAGGCGAGTCGGTGAACACGCTGATCGGTACCTTCCCGCAGGATGGGCCGCAGCCCTTCCCGTCGCCGCCATCAGACCCAGGCGCTGGAGGCCGGGCTCGAGCGCACGGGTTCCAAGACGGGCGGCACAATGCTCGAGCCGAGGGCACCCTGCATGTTCCGTGGGCCGAACAGAACGCCCTAGGGCCGGGCGGCACTTGGGTGCTCATGTCGGGGAAACTTCCGGCTGTCACCTGCGGTAAGACCACCCAGCTAGCCCGCTACGACGCGCCGATACCCGCCGGTGACCCAGTCGGCGACGAGGCGGCCGTATTCCTCCGGTGCTTGTTCCCACGCGAAGTGGCCGGCGTCGAGAGGATGGATCTCGCTGTTGGGGAGGAGGTCGTCGAGGTACTGGTTGTTCGACCACGGCACGAGGTCATCGTGTCGGCCCGCCACGATCTGGGTGGGCGTGGTGATCGACGGGAGCAGATCACGCAGCACCGGGTTCTGCTGCGGGTAGTGCCGCACAAACCGCGCCGACTCCGCGAAGCGCCCAAGGTCGTAGGCGCTGACGTAGTCCTCATGGATCTCGGGCTCGCTGCCGCTGGGCGCAACGGGTTCGACCGCTAGGCCGATATTGGTTCGGGCGTCCAGCGAGCGCACCACGTCCAGACTGGGCGCTTCGATGATGTCCTTGAGCGCGCCGCCGGCTTCGATCGGGAAGCGGACCGCGCCGCCGCCGATGGTCAGGCTAGTGACGCGTTCTTGAGCCCTCGCAGCAAGGAAGAGCGCCGCGGGCGTGCCGACGTCCGGGCCGACTACGTGCGGAGCTCCCAGGCCCCATTCATCGATCATGCGGGCAAGGAACGCTCCCGAGCTGTCGGGGGCGATCAGTTCCGGGCGACCATCGGAGTGGCCGAATCCCGGCAGGTCGATGGCGACCACCCGCCCGACTGCTGCGAGGCGGCTCCAGATGCGGCGGAAGGCCCAGAGGGTCTCGGGCCACGGCGCCAACAGCAGCACAGTGATGGGCGAATCTGCCTTGTTGTCTGCGAACCTAACCCGCACCCCGTCACAGACTCGGAAGTACGTACTGATCGTCGAAACCGGCTCGGTATCCATCTGACAGTCCCTCTTCAATGCTCAATTGGCCATCTCGCCCGTGCACAACCCACGGCCACGGCGGCCCTGTTTACGCATGATCGTCAGTCGCGCCCGAGGCGGAAACGATTCCGCCGACGATCGTCGCGGCGAGCGCCATTTGGTGGTCCTTCGTCCACGGCGGCCCCAGCGTTGCCCGAAGGCCAAGCAGGACCTCGTCGGCGCGATCACCAAGCACTGTGACCGCCTGACCTACCACCGACTTCGCGTGATACAGGTGGACGTCCCAGCCACGTACGTGTGCGAGCTCGGAGAGCACCTGGCGGTACATGATGGCGTCGACGCGGGCCTCGTACGGCGGACGACGTTGGACGGCGATGTCGTCGGGAAAGTCCGGGGGCCAGGCGCGGAGCGAGATAGAGGCGACCGGCTCGGGCAGCGCGGCAGCGATCTCGTCGAGCGCTGCTGACGTCGCCCGAACGACCGACGCTCTCACCTTCGCGACCAGCGCAGCCGTGGCGGCGACATCGAGGCGCTTGCCCTCGTAGTGAATCGGCGCCGCCGGCAAGCCGGGTTCGATCAGCTCGATCCGCCTGCGGTCCACAACCTCGTGGTCGGCCGACACGGTCACGGCAACGGCCCAGCCGAAATGATCGGCGATCCCAAGACGCATGCCACCGATCATCCCGTGTGCACACACCAGCTGGTCGGGCGCCGCCCAGGGCACGCACGGACGAGAGTCGGGTGTCGAGGGCCGTAGTCTCGAGGCGTGGAACGTGTGACGGGCATCGGAGGCGTCTTCCTGCGCAGCGCCGACCCGGACCGGCTCGGGCGATGGTATGCCGAATACCTCGGCGTCGACATGCCGCCGGCGAGCTACGACGACCCGGTGTGGGAGCAAGAGGGTGGGCCAACGGTGTGGGCCATCTTCGACCAGGACTCCGACATGTTCGGGAACCCCGACCAGCAATGGATGGTCAACTTCCGGGTTCGCGACCTCGATGCCATGGTGCGTCAGTTGCGAGCGGGCGACGTCACGGTAGAGGTCGACCCGGAGGAATACCCGAACGGCAGGTTCGCTCGGCTCGCCGATCCGGACGGCAACCCCATTCAGCTCTGGCAACCGAGCTGACGCCCGCACGGGACCGTCGCGACCGCTCCGCGTGGTTTGTCGCGAGCCGTGGGATCCCGAACGCCGGCTTGACAATGTTAACGACAGCGTTAACTATTGCCGTCGATGGATGTGTTCGAAGCGCTCGCCGATTCCAGACGTCGGCGGGTAGTGGAGATGCTGAGCGTCCGTCCGCGCCGCGCCGGGGAGCTCGCGGACGCCGCGGGCATGTCGGCGCCGGCCATGAGCCGCCACCTGAAGGCGCTGCTCGGCGCCGGCCTCATCGAGGATGAGCGCACCCGCGACGACGCGCGCCTGCGGGTGTTCCGGCTACGGCCCCAGTCGTTCGTCGCCGTCCAGGCGTTCCTCGATCAGCTCCAAGCTGACTGGAACGTTCAACTGCGTTCGTTCAAGCGACACGTGGAGGCGAAGAAGTCATGAACGTCACCTCGACCATCGACGTCGACGTGGACCCCCTGACGGCGTTCACGGCCTTCACCGACGAGCTCGACGAGTGGTGGGGGAACGGTCCCATCGACGCGTGGGATTCCTCGCGGTGCATCGGCCGTCGACTGGAACCGGGCGTTGGCGGACGGCTGCTGGAGCTGTACGAGAACGACGCCCTGGAACTCGGTCGGGTGACAGCGTGGGAGCCCGGTGCCCGTGTGTGCTGGCAGAGCTCGGTCGACGACGTCACCATCGAGGTGCACTTCGAACCCATCGCGGACGGAACCCGCGTACGCGTGGATGGCATCGTGCCCGACGGAAAGGTCGGCGGCGCCGGCTTGTCGTTCGTGCGCATGACGCCCGAATGGCTCCCACGGTGGATCGAGCGGCGCCCGACACCGAGGCCGGAGCTGTCGCGCCTCAACGTCATCGTCCACTACGCGAAGCCGGTCGCGACGGCCCGGTGGTTGTGCGATGCGTTCGGGTTCCACACGACGACCGCACTCCCCGACGAGGACTCCGAGGCCTTCACCTGGATCGAGATCCGCATCGGTAACGGCGCGATCATGCTTTATCCAACCGTCGGGAGTACCGATGGCGTCACGCACCAACCCTTCGTCTACGTCGACGATCTCGACGCGCACTCCGCTCGTGCGGCCGCGGCCGGAGCGACGATCGTTGAGCCGATCAAGCACCACGGGTTCAAGGCGTACGTTGCGGAGGATGTCGAGGGTCGGCGCTGGACCTTCGCCCAAGCCCGCCCGACGCAGTCCTGAACGCACAATTGCGGGTTGGCGCGCCACCGACGCGGGATATGGTCGCCGGCGATGCCGACCCGCCTCTACTCCGTGGTCTTCGACGCTGCCGACCCGTCGGCTGTGGCCCGGTTCTGGGCGACGGCGACGGGTTGGCCCATCACCTACGAGCAGCCGGACGAGGTGGTGGTCGAACCGCCAGAGGACGACACCGGAACGCCGACCGAGCCCGGCCTGCCCCTGGTGTTCGTCCTCGTCGACGACCCCAAGGTGGCCAAGAACCGCGTCCACATCGACCTCAACAGTCGCTCGGTCGACGAGCAGCGCGACATCGTGGAGCGTCTGCTGGCCCACGGCGCCGAGCCCGCCGACATCGGGCAGGGCGACGTGCGCTGGGTGGTGTTGGCCGACCCGGAGGGGAATGAGCTGTGCGTGCTCGACCCCCGGGACGACTACGCCCAGGCGGGAGCCGTGGCGGCGATCGTCCTGGACACGTCCGAACCAGCTGCCCTGGCGCGGTTCTGGAGCGAGGTGGCCGGGTGGCCAGTCGTGGACCAGGGCGACGACTACGCGTCGTTGGCCCGGCCCGACGGCGCGGGTCCCCAACTCGAGCTGATCCGGGTCGACGATCCCAAGGTGGCCAAGAACCACGTCCACATCGACGTCGCGCCCTGTGCCGCTGATGATCAGGGGGCCGAGGTGTCCAGGATCCGCGAGCTGGGCGCGTCCCCGGCCGACGTCGGGCAGGGGGAGCAGACCTGGGTGGTGTTGGCCGATCCCGACGGGAACGAGTTCTGCGTCCTGAGCCCCCGGGACTGACCGTCGACCCTCACTGAGGGTCGATTCCGCCGGCTGCCGGCGGTCCGGCGATGCTCGTTGGGCGCCTGCTGCGTGATCCGCGGAATCGACCCTCACTCGTAGTGGCGCAGCGCGTCGCGGAGGACCTCCGGGGCCACCGTGAGGCGGTGGCAGACGAGCATCGGGGCGCCAGCCACTTCGTTGGGGACGTCCCACGGGTTGGAGACGATGGCGACAGGCCCCAGGGCGTCGCAGTAGCGCTCGACCGACGCGCGCGAGTAACGCAGGAAGATGACGGCACCCGGCGGCGACCCGTGGGGCCACCAGTGCGCATAGCTGTTGTGGCCCGAGAGCGCGGTGCCCCGGGGCAGGCCGCGCGCGGGGCCGTAGAGGTCGATCGCGGCCGCCTCGCCGTAGCTGGCGGTGACCACCCGGACGCCGAGCTGCTCGTCCGCTGGTAGCACGGTCGCCACCCGGGCCACCTGGTCGACCATGTCGGGCCAGCCCACCTGCTCGCCCAGCTCGTCGTTGAGGTCACCGAACGCTGCCGCGTACACGTCGATCGGGGCCACCGGCGCGACCGCCGCCAGTGGGATCAGGGCGTTGAGCGCCAACGCGCCCACCGCAGTGCGCCACCGGCGGGGATCGCTGCCGACCCAGCCCTCGGCCGCCACGCCGCCGGCGGCGAAGGCCAGCACGTATGTGGGACCGAGGTAGTAGGCCTTGCCCCCCACGACGAGCAAGACGAGCGCGACGGTCGCCACCGCCACCGCCAGCATGCGCCAAGGGGGGCGCCGCCACAGCCACACGAGCCCGGCTGCCGCCAGTGGCAGAGCCAGCGGACCGACAAGGGCGATCTGCTGAAGCACGAAGCCCAGCCGACCGTCCTCGTCACGGACGTTGGCGTTGTTGTTGCGGCTGAACTCGACGCTCGGCCACCCGTTCAGGCCCTGCCACACGAGGTTGGGCAGCCACAGCGCCAGGGCGACGGCGACACCGGCGGCCAGCCACGGGCTGCGCAGGTGGCGACGACCCACGGGCGTAGCCACGAGGCCGGTCGCCAGCCCCAGTGCGAGCAGTGCAATGCTCCACTTGGTCTCCAGGCCGAGGCCAACGGCGACACCGACTGCCAGCCACCAGCGCGGGTCGGCGCGGCCCGCCAGGATCCGCACCACCAGCAGGAGCGCAAGGGCCCACCAAAGCTGGTCGAACACGACCGTCTGGAACAGCCCGCCGGTGGCGAGGAGCAGTGGCGCGGTAGCTGTGGCGAGCGCCGCCAGCGCCAGCGCCCGCCCGCCGCCACCGAACTCGCGGGCGATGGCCGCAGCCAGGATCACAACCGCGGCGTGGACCGTGCCGGCGGCCAACCGCAGTGGCCACAGATGGGCACCGGTGACGGCAGTGACCGCCTTGGCGAGCAGGGGCACGAGTGGCGGCTGGTCGACGTACCCCAGAGCGGGATGGCGACCAGCCGCCAGGTAGTACAGCTCGTCGCGGTGGAACCCGTAGCGCCCGCTCAGTGCGGCGTGGAACACCAGGACGCCGGCAGCGACCACCAGGGTCGCCGACAGGTCGGACCGGGACGCGACCGACGCCCCGAGGCGCGCTCCCCCCGTCTGCACGCCCGCGATCATGCCCGAGGCGCTCGCTGGTCACCCCGCTAGGCCTGGAAACGCGATGGGTCGGCGGCGTGACGCCCGAGCTAGAACGTGGTGTCCGCCTCGGCTTCGGCGCGCGACGGCGGGTGGTAGACGAAGGCGAGCAGCGCAGCCGCGAGGCCGACGCCGCCGAGCACGGCGATGAGGAAGCCTGCAGGCCCGTTGAGGTCGATGCCGATGGCGTTGTCGAGGCTCCAGTCCCCGGCGCCGATCGTGGCCAGCACCACACCGATGGTGCCGAGCACCGCGACGTACTCCCAGCCGTTGGCGGTGATCAGCAGGCCCTGGCCCCGGTGCACAGTCCAGAACGCAACGGCCATGAGCCCGACGACGCCCATCGCCGCGAAGGTGGTCAGGAATCCCAGAGCAATGCAGACGCCGGTGGCCAGTTCACCGAACGCCGCGAGGCGGGCGTGCACGTGGCCGGGCCGCATCCCCATCGACTCGAACCATCCGGCGGTGCCTTCGAGCTTGCCACCGCGGGTGATCTTGGCGAAGCCGTGGAAGGCGAAGATGGGCCCGATGACGAGCCGGAGGACGAGCATGGCGAAGTTGAGCTGATCGGGTGTGGGCAGGTTCTCGTGCATGGCGGCGGTTCCCCGGTGCTCCTCGAGGTCGGTTGAGGCGCGGGCTACCTTACGACACCGCCAATTGGGGGTCGGTCGGTAGGCTCCGGCGCCGATGAGCGAGCGTCCGGCCCGAAGATCGCGCGCCCGCGCCCTCGCAGCAGGCGTCGCCCTGGGCGCTGCCGCCGCCGCGATCGCCGGGACCCGGCGGAACCGCGCGGTGGCGCGCCGCAGCGACGATGGCACGCCGATCTCTGCCCGCAACGGAAACCGACGGCGGCTGGAGCTGGCCCGGCTGGGTGGGCGGGCCGGCGCCGACCTCGCACTCCACCGGGCCCGGCGGACCTTTGCCAGCGCCGAGCGCCGGGTCGAGCTCGACCGGCGCTTCGAGCTGCGCACGGCGGACCAGGTGGCGCAGGCCCTCGGCAACATGAAGGGCGCATTCATGAAGCTGGGCCAGATGGCCTCGTACCTGGACACCGGGCTGCCGGATCACGTGCGCCAGGCGCTCCGGGGCCTGCAGCAGGATGCGCCACCCATGTCGCCGGAGCTCGCCGCGGGCGTGGTGGAGCGGGAGCTGGGCGTCCCTCCCGACAGGGTGTTCCTGGAGTGGGACCCGATACCCATCGCCGCCGCCTCGATCGGGCAGGTGCACCGGGCGATCACCCGTGACGGGCGCGCCGTGGCGGTCAAGGTGCAGTACCCCGGAGTCGACGAGGCCATCAGGTCCGACCTCGGCAGCGCGGGCCTGATCTTCGGCGCCATGGGCCTGGCGCTGTCGGGCTTCGAGCCCGGCCCGCTGGTCGAGGAGATCCGGGCCCGGGTGGTCGAGGAGCTCGACTACGGCAACGAGGCCCGCAACCAGCAGCTGTTCGCCGACTTCTATCGGGGGCACCCGTTCATCCACGTGCCCGACGTCCTCATGCCCCTGTCGACACCACGTGTCCTGACCACCGAGCTGGCCGAGGGCGTGCGTTTCGAGGAGATGGCGACGTGGGACCAGCACGAACGCAACCAGGCCGCCGAGGCCATCTACCGGTTCGTGTTCCGCAGCCTCTACCGCCTCCAGGCGTTCAACGGGGATCCCCACCCCGGCAACTACCTGTTCCGCCCGGGTGGCCAGGTCACGTTCCTCGACTTCGGCCTCGTCAAGCACTTCACACCGGTGGACATCGAGCTGTTCGGCGACATGATCCGGGCCATGGTCAACGACCGCGACACCGCCCGCTACCGGGAGATCGTGGAACGGATCGGCATGCTGCGCCCGGGCACGCCCGTGTCCGATCGGCAGGTGCACGACTACTTCAGCCACTTCTACGAGTTCGTCATGCACGACGAGGAGGTGACGATCACCCCCCAGTGGTCGACCGATGCGCTGTCGCGCTACTTCGACCCGTCGGGTCCCTACGGGCCGATCATCAAGGCCGCCAACCTGCCCGCCAGCTTCGTCATCATCCAGCGGATCAACCTCGGGCTCATGGCCATCCTCGGCGACCTGCGGGCCACGGCCAACTTCCGGGGCATCGCCAACGAGCTGTGGCCCTGGGTCGACGGCCCACCGTCGACCGTGATGGGCAAGGCCGAGGCGCAGTGGCTGGCCACGGGCCGCCATCGCCCGTCGGGCTGACGGGTCCCCGCAGCGCCCCGGGGCGGTCCCTACCATGCGTCGGTGGTCGAAGGGCTGGGCGATGTGCTGGCGAGGCCGCCGCAGCCGCCCTCTCCCGAGGGGATCGCGGCGTTGCGCACCGCGCTCGACGACGGCGCCCGCGCCGCCCGGGCCGTGGGCGGTTGGAGCCAGGACGAGCCGCTCCGCCTGTCGAAGCACCGCGTAACCGGCTTACTGCGGTGCCCGCGCCGGGCGCTGAGCGACGACCAGGGCGCAGGCGGTGACGACGTCGTCGTCGGGTGGGTGGTCGACGCCGCCGCCAAGCTGTCCGCCGTGTCGCCCCGGCGACACATCACCGTCGACGCTGCGGTGGCGTTCCTCACCGCCCTCGGCGACAGCACCGTGGCCCAGCACCTGGCCGACCTCGGGCCAGCTGCGGAGCGCCTGACCTCCGACGCCGGCGCGCGGATCGACCGGCTGGCGGCGTCGCTGGCAGGAGTGGACGCGGGCTGGTGGCCACGCGTCGAGGATCCGGTTCGGGTGCCGTTGGCGGGCGGGGCCGTCACGGTGGCGGGGCGGATCGACGTGCTCCTGGGCGGCCCGCCTACCGGGAGGCCCGGCGTGATCGTGGAGGTCAAGGGGGGCCGCTGGCATGACGGAATGCGGGCCGACGGGCACCTCTACGCCCTGCTGGTGGCGCTGCGCGACGGCGAGGTCCCTGCGAGCGCGGTGACGATCGTGTCCGACGGCACCACCCACGTCGAGCACATCCGGCCCGCATTGCTCGAGCACGCCGCCGAGCGGCTCGACGAGACCATGCGCGTAGCCGCCAGGCTGGCGGCCGGCGAGCCGCCGGCGACGCTGCCTGGTGCCCACTGCGAGCACTGCCCGGTGCGTCCGGACTGCCCGGCAGGACAGGTCTGGCGGCCGGCGGGCGAAGCGGCGGGGAGCGTGCCGTGATGGCTTCCCGAGGCCACCGGTTCCGCCCCATCGAGGGCGAGGCAATGAGTTCCGGAGCCGGAACCGATGACCTCGGCCTCGACTCGCGGGAACCCATCGCCTCGGGGCCACCGACCCCGCGCCACCGGAGGTCGGACCCGGTAGACCCGGTGGGGACGGCAGATCGCCTGCGCGCCGAGGCCAGCCGGCGGATCGCCGAGGCTCTGGCGGGGGCCCCGTCCCCGGGCGCCGTGGGTGAGGTGTACGTCGGCTGGATCGCCGCCCGCGAGGCCGCCACCTGCCCGGCCCGGTACCGCGCCGAAGGCGAACACGGCTGGGGCTTTCCTGGCTGGTCGCCACCACTGGCCGGCGGGGCCTGCGGACGCGCTGCACTCGGGCACCACATCGCGGAAGCCGACCTGGCGGGCCGGCCAGCGACGCTACCCATGCCGCTCGAAGCCATCCGTGTCTGGATGCGGGCACTGCGCATGCGGAGTGGGACCGGCGAGGGCCGGACGCCCCCGGTCGAACGGTCGGGCGTGGGCGACTGGATCTGCGAGGCCTGGGACACCGGGGACTCCGCCACACTCGCCGCGGTCGCCGCGCTTGGCGGACGCTGGCTGGGGGGGTTCGTCCGGGTCCTGGGTTGGCCGCTCCCGCCGGGGCTCACGCTGCTCAACGCCCCCGGTCCGGCGGCCGCCTCGGCGCTGCGGTGGCGGCCCGACAGGGCCTCGCCCGTGACAGTGGCGTGCGGCGCCGACGCCCGGATCGGGCGGGTGACGGGCGCAGGTGGGTTCGCGGTGGTTGTCCACCGGGTGACCACCGGTGACGACGATGCCGTCCGCGATCGGGCGGCGTTCGAGGCCGCCGCTGCGGCGCTGGCGATCGGCGTGGTGCCGGGTTCGGTGCTGATCACCGCCGGCGACACCGGCGAACGGATGACGGTCCCCGTCGACGACCACCTGCTGGCGCTCGGGGCGGAGCGCGTTGTCAGCGTGGTTGGGCAGCGTATCGTCGCCGTGGAGCGCGGCTTTGATCCCGCAGATGCCACGCCGTCCGGGGCGTGCCGCCAGTGCGAGCACCGCGCCGACTGCCCGCCGGGCGAGGGGTGGATGCGCGTCGCCGAGCGCTGGCGCGGCGGGCTGCCGGTGCTCTAGCGGGGCACTGGAACACCGCGCGGCGTCCCGCACGCCCTACCACCCACGCCGGCTCCGCTACGACCAGGCGCCGAGCTTGCCGACGGGCCCGTGACCGCCGCCGAGAGTCCAGCCGGCCGACCGCTCCAGGCCCTCGTGCACGAACCGCTTGGCCGCCCGCAGGGCGTCGGGCACCGCCATGCCCCGGGCCAGCCCGGCTGCGGTGGCGGCGCCGAAACTGCAGCCGGTGCCGTGGTCGTTGCGGGTGTCGACGCGCGGCTGGCACAGCTCGGTGACATCGCCCGTCGCGCTCTCGACCACGATGTCGCACGCACCAGCGTCCGCCACCAGGTGACCGCCCTTGACCACGACCCAGCGCGGCCCCCATTCCGCCAGCTTGGCGGCGGCCCGGCGGGCGTCGTCGAGCGAGTCGATGCGTGTCCCGAGCAGCGCGTGTGCCTCGCGGGTGTTGGGCGTGACCACCAGGGCCTCGGGGAACAGCGCTTCGCGGTACGCGGCCTCAGCCCCGGGATCGAGCAGGCGGGCACCGGTCGACGACACCAGGACCGGGTCGACCACGAGGTTGGGCAGGCGCCCGGAGGCGGCATACTCGGCCACCGCCTGAACCACCTCCTCGGTGGCAAGCATCCCGGTCTTGACCGCCGCCACCGGCAGATCCGCGAGCACGGCATCGAGCTGTGCCCGCAGGAAGTCGACCGGCGGCACGTGCACGCCGCTCACCCCGAGCGTGTTCTGTGCCGTCAGTGCGGTGATGGCGCTGGCGCCGTGCACCCCCAGCGCCGCAAAGGTCACGAGGTCGGCCTGGATGCCGGCACCCCCGCCCGAATCGGACCCCGCGATGGTCAGCGCCACCGCCGGTGTCCCCGAACTTGCCGCACTTGGCGAGGTCATGGCAGCGCTAACCACGACAAGTTCGAGTGGGATGGGCGGCGTCCAGCTCGCAAATCATGGCCCGCACGATGCCGTGCGGGTCGTCCGAGCGCATCACCGCGCCCATCACCGCCACACCGGCGGCGCCCGCGGCCAGGCACGCCCCCGCCTGGCCGGGCCCGATCCCCCCGAGCGCGTAGACAGCCAGTGGCGACCCCACGCCGGCGACGGCTCGGCAGCCCGCCGCCAGCCCGTCGACGCCGAGCGCCGGGCCGTAGCCCGGCTTGGACGTCGTGGCGAACACCGGCGAGAACGTGGCGTACGCCGCGACGCGCCCCATGGCCGTGGCCATCAGCTCCCTGGGCGTGTGGCACGATCGCCCGATCCGTAGCCCCGCCGCCGAGTCCCCGGGCCAGGCATCGGCGGCGGCCAGGTGCACGCCGTCGGCTCCGACCGCATGGGCCAGCGCCGGGTCGCCGGCGACGATCAGGGTCGCAGCCCCCGCCGTGGCTGTGCGGAGCCGCACCGCCAGGTCGTGGCGGTCGGCGGCGGCTAAATCCTTCTCCCGCAGCAGGACCGCGGGCGCACCGGCGTCGACCGCGGCCGCCACGACGTCCGCCAAGTCGTGGCCGGCGTCCGCCGCCATCCCGCGGTCCGTCAGGACGAGCAGCTCCGGGGCGGGCACGGTCACGCGGTCACCCGAGGTCGGCCAGGCCGTCATCGCTGGTCGACGCCTCGGCGTACAGCCGCCGAGGGATGCGGCCCGCCCGGCGCGCCAGTCGGCCGGCCTCGACCGCACGGCGCATGGCGTCGGCCATGCTGACCGGGTCACGGGCACGGGTGACGGCGGTCGCCAAGAGGACCGCATCGCAGCCCAGCTCCATCGCCCGGGCGGCATCGGAGGCGGTGCCGACGCCGGCGTCGAGCACCACGGGCACGCCGGCGGCCTCCACGATCATCGCCAGGTTGTAGGGGTTGCGGATGCCCATGCCGCTGCCGATCGGAGAGCCTAAGGGCATGACCGCCGCGACACCTGCGTCCTCGAGGCGGCGCGCCAGCACCGGGTCGTCGTTGGTGTAGGCCAGCACCACGAAGCCGTCGTCGACGAGCTGCTCGCCCGCATCCAGCAGCTCGACCGGGTCGGGCAGCAGCGTGCGCTCGTCGGCCACGACCTCGAGCTTCACCCAGTCCGTCTCCAACGCCTCGCGCCCCAGCTGCGCCGTGCGCACCGCGTCCCGCGCGGTGAAGCAGCCGGCGGTGTTGGGCAGGGGCCGGATGCCGGTGCGGCGCAACAGGTCGAACAGCGAGCCCGGTGCCGAGGGGTCTACCCGACGCAGCGCGACGGTCGTCATCTCGGTGCCGGACACCGTCAGCGCCTCCTCGAGCAGGTCGAGGTTCGGCGCGCCACCGGTGCCCAGGATCAGCCGCGACCGGAACGACTCGCCGGCGATCACAAGGGGGTCGGAGTGAAGTTCGATCGTGGTCATCGCGCCGTCGGATCTCCTCTGGGGCTGCGCCCCGAACCCATCGCCGTCGCGCGAACTGGTTCGCGCCGCCGGCCTGCCAGTGCTCGCTCCGCTCGCACGTCAGCCTCCCTGGGCGATCGACAGGATCTCGACGCGCTCGCCGGCCGCCAGCGGGCGCTGCCGCCAGGTCCGGCGGGTGACGACCTCGCCGTCCACCGCCACGGCAATGCCGCGGGGCTCGAGCTCCAACAGCGCGATCAGGTCGGCAACGCTGGTGCCGGCCGGGAGCTCGGTCGCTTCGCCGTTGACGATGACGCGCATCGCCATGGCCGTCACACCCGCACCGCCTCGAACCGCCGGGGATCACAGGCGTCCAGCTCCGGCGGCAACGGCTCCCCGGCCACCGCCGCGGCCACCGCCGCGGCCGTGATCGGCGTGAGCAGGATCCCGTTGCGGTAGTGCCCCGTGGCCACCACCAGCCCGTCCAGCGGGCTCGGTCCGATCAGGGGCAGGTCGTCGGGCGTCCCCGGCCGGAGGCCGGCGCGCGCCGCCACCAGCTCGGCATCGTCGAGGCCCGGGATCAGCACCAGCGCGTCCCGGAGCAGGTCGTGGGCGCCGCCGGCGGTGACCCGGGTGTCCCAGCCGCGCTCCTGCACCGTGGCACCGACGATCAGGCGGCCGTCGGCCCTCGGGACCAGGTACACGGTGAACCCGCGGGCCAGCCCGCGGACCGTGCGCGTGACCAGCGGCGCTCCTGGTGGTTGGCGCAACGTGAGGATCTCCCCCTTGACGGGTCGGACCGGTGGGACGGCCGCCTCCGGCAGCCCGGTGATGCCAGCCGAGCGGCACCCGGCCGCCAGCACCACGGTCCCAGCGTCGATCCGTCGGTGCGCGGTCGCCCCGGCCAGTTCCACGCCGGTCACGCGCTTGCGCTCGGGTCTCGTCACGACCCGCTCGACCTCCGCGGCCACGAAGCCGACTCCCGCGTCGGTGGCGACCTTGCGCAGCGCCTCCATCAGGGCGGGTGGGTCCACCGATCGCTCGCCGGCGGCCAGGAACCCGGCCCGCACCCCGGGCGCCAGCCCGGGCTCGAGGCGCCGGACCTCGCGACCCCGCAGGGGCGTGACGTCGAGGCCCATCGCCCGGTGTCGGGCCGCCAGCTCGTCGAGGGCGACTCTGTCGTCAGCGTCGAGCGCCACCACGAGCGTGCCGTCGGCCCGGTAGCCGATCTCGGCGCCGGCGGCACCCTCCACGTCGGCCGCGAAGGCCGGCCACCTCGACCACGACGCCAGGTTGAGCCGCAGAAGCGGCTCCTCCCCCATGCGAGCCTCGGTGACCGGCGCCAGCATCCCCGCCGCCACCCCGGACGCGCCGCCGCCGGGATCGGGGTCGACCACGGTGACGGCCGCGCCCCGCTGGGCGAGCCGCCACGCGCAGGCAAGGCCGATCGCACCACCCCCCACGACGACCACGTCGGGACTCACGCCGCCCCCCGTTGCGTTGCCGAACTTGCCGCAGGAAGCGTGGTCATGGCCGCTCCAAATGCGGCAAGTTCGTGCTGGCGCCAGCCAGGGCGTCGGCCGCCTTGGTGACGGCCAGCATCATCTCGTGGGTGGCGCTGTGGGGATCGGGTGCGTCGGATATCGCGCCGATGACCGCCACGCCCCATGCCCCGGCCTCGATCACCTCGTCCACCGATTGGGCGGTAATGCCGGCGATGGCGACGACGGGGACCGACACGGCCGAGGCCACCGCTCGCACGCCCGCGACGCCGATGGGTTCCGGCAGCCCGCTCTTCGACCTGGTGGCGAACGTCGGGCCCACTCCGAGGTAGCTCGCGCCCTCCCCGACGAGGCGGCGTCCAGTGCCCGGATCGCGGGCCGTGCCACCCACGAACAGGTCCGGCCCCACCAGCCGCCGGACCGCGGCCACGGGCAAGTCCTCGGCACCCACGTGCACGCCGTCGGCCCCGACCGCCAACGCCACGTCGGCCCGGTCGTTCACCAGGCAGGTGGCGCCCGCCGCTCGGCAGCGCGCTGCGATCGCCTCGGACAGGCGGAGGCGATCCGCGTCGCTGCCCGTCTTGATCCGCACCTGGAGCGTGGGGGCGCCACCCTCCAGGGCCGCCTCGGCGACGATCAACGAGTCGACCAGCACGTGCAGCCGTCCGAGGGAACGCCCGGGCGCGTCGTCGAAGCTCAAGGAGCTGCGGCCTCCTCCCGGTGGCCGGTCGCGTCCCGGAGTGCCGGGTCCTCGACGTAGACCTCGGCGCCGGCGGCCACGAACTCCGCCGCCTTCTCCTCCATACCCAGCGCGAGCGCCTCGGCCCCCGCGCTGACGCCGTGCTCGGCGGCGTATTCGCGCACCTTGTCGGTGATCGCCATCGAGCAGAACTTGGGACCGCACATCGAGCAGAAGTGCGCCGTCTTGGCGGGATCGGCGGGCAGCGTCTCGTCGTGGTAGGCGCGGGCGGTGTCGGGGTCGAGCGCCAGGTCGAACTGGTCCTGCCAGCGGAACTCGAACCGTGCCTTGGACAGCGCGTCGTCCCACGCCTGCGCCGCCGGGTGTCCCTTGGCCACGTCGGCGGCGTGGGCGGCGATCTTGTAGGCGATCACACCCTGCTTGACGTCGTCGCGGTCGGGCAGGCCGAGGTGCTCCTTGGGGGTGACGTAGCAGAGCATGGCGGTGCCGAACCAGCCGATCATCGCCGCCCCGATGGCGGATGTGATGTGGTCGTAGCCGGGGGCGATGTCAGTGGCCAGCGGGCCCAGCGTGTAGAAGGGCGCCTCGTGGCACAGCTCCATCTGGAGCTCGACGTTCTCCTTGATCTTGTGCATGGGAACGTGCCCCGGCCCCTCGATCATCACCTGCACGTCGTGCGCCCAGGCCTTGTCGGTGAGCTCGCCCAGGGTCGCCAGCTCGGCGAGCTGGGCCTCGTCGTTGGCGTCGGCGATCGAGCCCGGCCGCAGCCCGTCACCGAGCGAGAACGCCACGTCGTAGGCGGCGAAGATCTCGCACAGCTCGTCGAAGTGGCTGTAGAGGAAGTTCTCCTCGTGGTGGGCCAGGCACCAGGCGGCCAGGATCGACCCGCCCCGGCTGACGATCCCCGTCACCCGGTCCACCGTCAGCGGCACGTAGCGCAGCCGCACGCCGGCGTGGATGGTCATGTAGTCGACGCCCTGCTCGGCCTGCTCGACGACCGTGTCGCGGAACAGCTCCCACGTGAGCTCCTCGGGTGTGCCGTCGACCTTCTCGAGGGCCTGGTAGATGGGCACGGTGCCGATCGGCACCGGGCTGTTGCGGATGATCCACTCCCGGGTGGTGTGGATGTCGCGTCCGGTCGAGAGGTCCATCACCGTGTCGGCGCCCCACCGGGTGGCCCAGGTGAGCTTGTCGACCTCGTCGGCCGCCGACGACGTCACCGCCGAGGTTCCGATGTTCGCGTTGATCTTGGTCAGGAACCGGGAACCGATGATCATCGGCTCCGACTCGGGATGGTTGACGTTGGCGGGAAGGATCGCCCGCCCCCGGGCGACCTCGTCGCGGACGAAGTCGGGGTCCATCCCCTCGCGCAGCGCGACGAACTCCATCTCGGGCGTGACCTCGCCCCGCCGCGCGTAGTGCATCTGCGTGACGGTGCGCCCCGATGCGGCCCGCAGGCGGGGGCGGGCGGCGCCCTCGCCCGGGAACTGCTCGGCGCTGGCCCGGCCGGCCCGCTCGGAGGCGCGGCCATCGTCCCGCAGCGTCGCCTCGCGGCCGGCGTAGTGCTCGACGTCGGCCCGCTCGTGGATCCACGGCCCGCGGAGTGGCCCGAGCCCGGCGCGGGGGTCGCTGCCGGGGCCGCTGGTGTCGTAGAGGCGGACGGGCTCGTTGGGTGGATCGAGCTCGACCTCGCAGAACGGAACACGCACGTCGGTGCGGGTCCCCGCAACGTACGACTTGCGGCGGATGCCCATGGAGCATCACTCCCTTCGCCGGCATTACCCGGATCAGGTTCTGCGGTCGGCGCCTCGTGCGCCCTCTCAGCCCGGTCGCCCGAGCTCCCGCGTGGTGGGTTGTCGCCCCACGGTAGCCCGTTCCTGCCGCGGAATTGGTGGCGCAGGCAACCGATCCCGCGGCAAGAATCGCTGCGTGACCCCGTTCGCCAAGCAGACCATGCTCGTGGCCGAGCCGGCGGCGCCGGGGCGCTACCGCGTCGACGTCGATCCTCGCTGGAACTGCCCCGTGGTACCTCAGGGCGGGATGATGGTCGCGCTCGCGGCCAAGGCCATGGCGGTCGAGCTCGACGAACCCGATCAGCGGCTGCGGTCGCTCACCACCGTGTTCGCCGGACAGGTGCCGTCCGGCCCGGTGACGATCGACGTGCGCGTCCTGCGGCGTGGACGGTCGATCTCGCAGGCGATGGCCGACGTCCGAGTTCCGGGGGCCGACGCCGGGCACGCGACCGTGGCCGTCTTCGGGCGCACACGGGCGGGCTTCGAGTTCACGGACCTCCGGATGCCCGAGGTCCCGCCGCCCCACGAGTGCCCCTCGTTCCGCGATCCGCTGCCTCCCGAGGCGGGCGACTTCGAACGGCGACCGCCGTTCCCGTTCTGGGAGAACGTCGAGGGCCGACCTGCGCTGGGTCACCCACCCTGGGACGAGTACGTACCCAGCAGCTCCGAGTGCGCCGCCTGGTACCGCTTCGACGAGCCACCGATGCTGGCCGACGGCACGCTGGACCCGTTCGCCGTCGTGGCCCTGTGCGACCTCATGCCCTCGTCGGTCGGCGAACGCATGGGCCCGGGGCAGCCCCAGTGGCTGCCGCCGAGCGCGGACCTCACCGTTCACCTGCTGGCCGAGGCACGCTCCGAGTGGCTGCTGGCCCACCTGCGGGCCCGGCGCGCCAGCGAGGGCTACGCGTCGGTGGAGATGGCGGCGTGGGACCAGACCGGCCAGCTGGTCGCCCACGCGGCGCAGGTCATGTTCCTCACCTTCCCCGACGGGGCCCCGACGCCGGACCAGCGGGTCCCGTTCGACCAGCGGGGCTGACGACCACAGCCGGGCGCGGCCGCCGTGGCATCCTGGCGGCGATGGCGGAACTGACGCTCGGAAGCTTGAACCTCCACATGGGCAGGGGCGCCGGTGGCCACGACGCCCCGTTCTACGACGTCGCGACCGCGTGCAAGGAGGTCGATACCGACGTCCTGGTGGTGCAGGAGGCGTGGGTGCCGGACGGCGAGGACGGCGACGTGCTCGCGGTGGCCGCGGCCCTCGGCTACCGGGTGGCGGCCACGTTCGCCGTGGCCCGCGCCGAGTGCCACGACCAGGTCCGGCTGATCGCCCGCTCGGGCGACGCCGGTGACGGCGACTGGCAGGTGGCGGTGCTGTCGCGCCTCCCCGTGGTCGACAGCCGGGTCCTCCCGCTGGAGCCGCAGCTGCCGCGGGACCCCGGCCGCCGGGCGTTGCTCGCCGTCACCGTCGAGGCCGCCGGCGGGCCGTTCACCGTCTGCGGCACCCACCTGCCGGTCCCCAAGGACCCGGTGTGGCGCCTTGCACCGTCGCTGCGCCGTGCGCTGCCGCCCGCCGAGCGGCCGGCGGCCCTGGCCGGCGACATGAACATGTGGGGCTGGTGCGTCGACCGGCTCGCCGGCACTGGCTGGCGGCGGGCAGTCCGGGGCCGGACGTACCCGGCACGTCGGCCCCACACCCAGATCGATCACATCCTGGTGAGCCGGCCGGTCGAGGTGGTCGACGCGCAGGTGGTCCGCCAGGTCATGTCCGACCACCGACCCATCCGGGCGCGGCTGAGGTTCTGACCCAGCGTCCTGTGAGATCGTGCCCCTGATCGCAGCCTTCCTCGACCCGGTGTCCAGGTGACCGCGGACCTGTCGGGCCCGGGCGACGTCGTCCATCGGCTGGTGGCCGACGCCATCAACGGAGGCGACCTCGACGTCCTCGATGAGCTCTGTGTCGAGCCCCTCGCCCCCAAGCTGCGCAAGGCCTTCGCCGAGTTCCGCGCCGCATTCCCAGACTGGCGTCAGGAGATCGTCGAGCTCGTCACCGAGGGCGAGACCGTCGTCGCGCGGTTCCGGTGCACGGGGACCCAGCGCGGCGCCTGGCGGGGTCTCCCTCCCACCGAACGTCGGATGAAGATCGACGAGGTCTACTTCTTCCGGATCACCGACGGGCGAATCAGCGGGCTCTGGGGCCTGGAGGACAACTGGACCCGCATGCGGCAACTCCGCGGGGTGGCCGGGGACAAGGGAGAGCTCGGGTCGCTCAGCTGACGTCGACGCGTTCCGGCGTTCGAACGCGACTGATTCCGGCACTTCGGGACGCCGGTTGGTCCGGACCGGGTACACCGTGCGCATGAACTCGCTCGACATCGCGGTGCCGGCACCGGCACCGCCGTCCCCCGCGCCGGAGCCGGCCAACGTCGCCGCCCGGCGGCAGCGGCTGCGAACGACCCGGCGGCGGGCGACGGGACTGCTGGTGGCGGTCACGCTGGGCTTCTTCGCGGTCCAGCTCTGGGGCAGCGACGCCGACTGGGTCGGCTACGTCGAGGCGGGCATCGAAGCCGCCATGGTCGGCGCGCTGGCTGACTGGTTCGCGGTCACCGCGCTGTTCCGCCATCCGCTGGGGGTGCCCATCCCCCACACGGCGATCATCCCCACGCGCAAGGATCAGTTCGGCGAGACCCTGGGCGACTTCGTCCAGAACAGCTTCCTCACGCCCGAGATCATCGCCGAGCGGGTCCACTCGGCCCGCGTGGTCCCCCGCATAGCCGCCTGGATGGCGAAGCCGCCCAATGCCGCGCGCCTCGCCCGCCACCTGGCCGACGCGTCGGTCACCATCGCCGACCTCCTCCGGGACGAGGAGGTCCACCGGGCCCTCGAGGATGCGGCCCGCCACCGGATCGAGACCACCCCGCTGGCGCCTGTGGCCGGGCGCACCCTGCAGCTCCTCACCGAGGACGGCCGCCACCAGGAGCTGTTCGACGTCATGCTCCGGTCGGTCGATCGGTTCCTGCGCGACAACGAGCCCAGCCTCCGCGCCCGGTTCGCCGACGAGGCCCCATGGTGGCTGCCGCGCGCCGTCGAGGACCGCATCTTCGAGCGGCTGCTCGACGGGGCTGCGCACCTGCTCCACCAGGTGGCCCAGGACCCCAACCACGAGCTGCGCCGGGACGTGGACGCCCGGGTGCGGCGGCTGGTCGACGACCTGCAGACGTCGCCCGAGATGCTGGCGCGGGGCGAGGAGCTCAAGGCGGAGCTGCTCGCGCAGCCGGAGCTCCGCGAGTGGGTGGCGCGCGTGTGGCAGGACATCAAGGCCGGCCTGCGCACGCAGGCCGACGACCCCGACTCCGAGCTGCGCCGCCGCCTAGCCGACGCCATCGCCTCGCTCGGCGCCCGGCTTCGCGACGACCCCCGGCTGGCGGCCAGGGCGGAGCACGCCATCGAGACCGGCGTGCGCTACGTGGCCGACCAGTTCTCCGACGAGATCGGCACGATCGTCAGTGGCACCGTCGCTCACTGGGACGGCCGAGAGACCGCCAGCCGGCTCGAGCTGCTGCTAGGTCCCGACCTGCAGTTCATCCGCATCAACGGCACCGTGGTCGGCGGCCTCGCCGGCCTGCTCATCCACGCCGTCGGCCAGGCGCTCTAACGATCCCTAGTGGACCCTCGCGCCCATGGGCGCGGCCGACAGGTCCGGCGGCGGATAGTCGGGCGCACGATCCTCCTCGGGCAGCTCGTCGTACTCGACGACCGACGTGCCCACGTCGAACAGTCCGGCCGCGTCGAGCGAGTCCGGTAGCTCGCCCGGGCCATAGCGGGCGCCGCCGTTGGCGAAGCGGTAGCTGCCGGTGCCGGGATTGCCCACCTCGTCGACGCTCTCGGCCTCGGGGTCCCACCACATCAGGGTGATGTCGTCGGGCGCACCGCCGTAGTCGAAGTCCGGCCAGACGCCCTGCTCGCCGCGCGAGTCGAGCGGCCGCGTCGGACCACCGCCCGTCGGCGGGTTGCGCAGCAGGCCGTCGCGGAAGGTCTCGGGCGTCAGCTCGGGCCCCGCGAGGTGGATGCCCGTGAACACCTCGCGCAAGCCCGGCTCGAGCACGGCATAGATGTTGCTGGGAGGCTCGTTGCCGCCGAACGCCCAGGTGTAGATCGTGTACGCGGTGCCGTCCTCTCGCTTCGCCGGCGTCCCGGCGAAGCCGATCGCGAACCCGTTACCCCACTGTGCCTGGTCGTAGGACCGCCCGAAGATCGCGGTGTCGGCGAGGAGGTTCGGCCCCAGGATCCACTCGGGGAAGTAGTCCTGTGCGGTGGCCTCGGTCGTCAGGAACTGCGGCATCAGGAAGTCACCGGTGAAGATGACCGTCGTCACCCCCGCCTCCTTGAGCCGGGTGATCATCGTCCGAGCGTCCTCCTGCGCCTGGTTGGGGTCGAGCACGAACGGGATGTCCGTCGTCAGCTCGATGCCTGCGTCGGCGAGGCCATCCCGCAGCGCATCGAACGACTCCTCGTAGCTGCCGTCCGGCGTGTCGTAGTGCACCACGGCGTAGACGCGATCCTCGGCCTGCAGCGTTGGATCGCCCGCCAACGCGGCCGGGCCCGGACCCGCGAGGTTGCCGATCGCCTCCGCGGCCAGCATGGATGCCTGGGTCGGCGTGACGACACCCCAGATCAGCGGGTAGTTGTCGACCGTGACGCTCTGAGGCAGCGGTTGCGCCGGGACCGAGATCACATTCTGGGCGGCGAGCTCCTCGCTGAACGCAGCCTGGGCCTGCAGGGGTCCGCCCAGAACGGCGAACGGCTCCTGCTCGGCGATGGCGACGGCGTCGGCGCGGGCCGCTGTCTGGTCGTCGGCCGCACCGGTGCCGGTGTGGAACTCGAGGTCGACCGTGCGGCCGTAGCTCTCGAAGACGGCGTTGAAGACGTCCGCGTAGTCGCCCATCGTCTCGGTGGCAACCGCCGGATCGAGGTTGGCCCCGGCACCGGCGATCAGCGAGCTGCCGACCGGATCGATCGCGGGGTCCGACACGTAGGCGATGACCTTCACGCTGTCGCCGGTGACGCCCGGCGATGTGGCCCCGCCGTTGTCGCCGTCGAACGGCACGACGCACGGCGGCGCGTAGACGGTGGGCAGCTTGACCCTGCCGGTCGCCGGGTCGCAGTCGGGCCCGAAGTCGATGTCGGTCTCACCTTCCAACTCGGCCCGCTGGGGCGTCATGGGGCCCGAACGGATCAGGTCCTCCTGGCTGGTCTCGCCGCCGTCCTCCGCCGCCTCGTCGTCGCCGTCGCCCCCACGGCCGAAGACCAGGACGGCGGCGCCGATGAGCACGACGACGAGCGCGATCGGCCCGTAGCGCCTGGCCGCCTTCTCCCAGCCGGGGCGACCAGGGGGCGGCGACGGCTCCTGCCTCGTGTCGACATTGGTCTGCTCGCTCTCCGACATCGTCGACCCTCCCCTCGATCCTCAGGCGGGCTGCGCTACTCCGGTAGCGGGTAGTCGGGCGTGTCGTCCTCGGCCGGAACCTGGTCGAAGATCGTCACCGAGGACGCGTCGTCGAACAAGCCGGCCTCCTCCACGCTGTCCGGGAAGTTGCCCAGCGTGTACCGCTGGGCGCCGTTGGCGTACCGGTAGAGGCCAACCCCGTCGTTGCCGACCTCGTCTTCGCCGCGAGCGGTCGGGTCGAACCAGACGATGGTGGCGTCGTCGCTGCCGCCGAAGTCCGTGTTCGGCCAGACGCCGTGGTCGCCACGGGAGAACAGGGCCTGGGTCGGCCCGCCGCCGGAGGGCGGGTACCGGTACAGGCCGTCGCGAAACGTCTCGGGGGTCAGCTCGGGGCCGGCGAGGTGGATGCCCGGGAACACTGTCAGCATCAACCCGACGTTGAGCACGTTGGCGTTGCTGTTGGGCGGCGGCCCCCCGTAGGCCCAGTCCCAGACGCGGAACGCGCCGTCGGTCTCCAGGGCACCCCGGGCGCTGACGAACGAGATGCCGAAGCCGTTCTTCCACTGCTCGGGGTCGGTCTGGCGGGCAAACAACGACGTGTCCATGAACAGGTTGGGCCCCATGAGCCACTCGGGGTGGTAGTCCTGCGCCGTCGCCTCGGCGGTCAGCGACGCGGGCGTGATCGGATCGCCGGAGTAGACGATCGTCGTGACGCCCGCTTCCTTGAGCCGGGTGATGTTGGTGCGCGCGTTCTCCTGGGCACGGGCCAGGTCGAGATCGAACTCGATGTCGGTGGCCAGTTCGATCCCGTTGTCGGCGAGCTGCTCGCGCAACGCCTCGAACACCGCCTGGTGGTCGCCCTCGGGATTGTCGTAGTGCAGCAGGCCATACACCCGGTCTTGGGCCCGGGTGGCGTCGTCCCCCGCCAGCTCGGCGTGGCCGGGCCCCGCCAGCTTGGCGATCATCTCGGCCGACAGCGCCGCCGCCTGATCGGGAGTCGGCGTGCTCTGCCAGATGTACGGCTGGTATTGCTCGACGACCTCCTCCGGTACTGCCGTAGCGCAAAAGCTGGCACAGATGATCCCCCGCGACGCCAGCTCCGTGGCGAAGACGGGGCCCGCCTGCCCCGGACCGCCCACGACGATGAAGGGCTCCTTCTCGGCGATGGCGATTGCGTCCGCCCTCGCCGCCTCCAGATCCGCGCCGGCCCCGGTACCGGTATAGGTCTCGACCTCGACCCGACGCCCGTACGTCTCGTACAGCCGGTTGTAGAGGTCAGCGAAGCCCTGGACGGTCTCGGCGGCGGACTCGGGGTTGATCTCGGCGCCAGCCCCCGCCGCGAAGGCGGTCGTCAGGGGATCGAGGGCCGGGTCGGCGATGTACTCCACGACCTTGACCGTGTCGGCCGTGACCCCTGGCGAAGTGGCACCCCCGTTGTCGCGCTCGAACGGCTCCACGCACGGCGGGGCGTAGACCGACACCAGCTTGAGCTTGCCCGTCTCGGTGTCGCAGTTCGGCCCCCACTCGATGCTGTCGGTCTCGCCCTCGAGGTCGGCTTTCTGCCACGTCATCGGGCCCGAGGCGGTCAGTTCCGCCTCACTGGCGCTCGCGGCATCGGTGGCCGCCTCGTCGTCGCCGTCGTCGTTGCCGCCGCCGAACACCAACACGGCGGCCCCGATGATCGCCAGGACCACCACGATCGGTCCATAGCGCTTCGCGGGCCTCACCCATCCGCGCTGGCGCTTGGGCGGAGGCGCTCCTCCGCCCCCCTCGCTGGTCGTCGTCTCGCCGGTGCTCGCCATCGTCGACCTCCCCTCGGCCGATCAGCGTCGCGCCCGGACTACTGCGGTAGCGGGTAGTCGGGCGTTTCATCCTCGTCCGGAACCTGGTCGAAGATCGTCACCGACGACGCGTTGTCGAACAGGCCGGCCTCCTCGACTGTGTCGGGGAAGTTACCCAGGGTGTAGCGCTGGCCGCCGTTGGCGTAGCGGTAGAGGCCGACCCCATCGTTGCCGACCTCGTCCTCGCCGCTGGCGGTCGGATCGAACCAGACGACGGTGGCGTCGTCGGACCCACCAGAGTCGGTGTCGGGCCAGATGCCCTGGTCGCCACGTGAGATCTGCGGCTCGGTGGGCCCACCGCCCGAGGGGGGATAGCGGAACAGCCCGTCGCGGAACGTCTCGGGTGTGAGCTCGGGCCCGGCCAGGTGGATGCCCGGGAACACCGTGAGCAGCATTCCGGCGTTGAGCAGGTTGGCGTTGTTGTTGGGCGGCAGGCCGCCATACGCCCAGTCCCAGATGCGGAAGGCGCCGTTGGTCTCCTGCGCGCCCCGGGCTCCGATCAGCGAGATGCCGAAGCCGTTCTTCCATTGCTCCACGTCGGTCTGACGGGCGAACAGCGAGGTGTCCATGAGCACGCTGGACCCGAGGATCCACTCGGGGTGGTAGTCCTGGGCTGTCGCCTCGGCGGTCAGTGACGCCGGGGTGAGCGGGTCGCCCGTGTAGATGATGGTGGTGACGCCCGCATCCTTGAGCCGGGCGATGTTCGTCCGCGCATTCTCCTGGGCCCGGGCCAGGTCAAGCGTGAACTCGACGTCGGTGGCCAGCTCGATGCCGTTGTCCGCCAACTGATCCATGTACGCCTCGGTCACGGCCTCGTAGTCGCCATCGGGATTGTCGTAGTGCAAAAGCCCGTAGACGCGGTCCTTGGCTCTTGTCTCGTCGTCACCGGCGAGCTCAGCCTTGCCGGGTCCCGCCAGCTTGGCGATCATCTCGGACGCCAGCGCAGCCGCCTGATCGGGAGTCGGCCCGGTCTGCCAGATGTAAGGCGCGTACTCGTCGACAAGCGACTGGGGTATCGCGGTGGCACAGGTCCCGGCGCAGACGATGCCCCGTGACGCCAGCTCGGCTGAGAAGATCGTGGTGGACTGTTGCGGACCACCGACCACGATGAACGGGTCCTTCTCGGCGATGGCGATGGCGTCCGCTCTCGCCGCCTCCCGGTCGTCGCCCGCCCCCGTGCCGATGTAGGTCTCGACCTCGACCTGGCGGCCGTAGGTCTCGTACAGCCGGTTGTAGAGGTCGGCGAACCCCGCCACGGTCTCGGCGGCGGTTTCCACGTTGACATCCGCACCGGCGCCGGAGACGGTCGCCGCGGTCAGCGGGTCGAGAGCGGGGTCAGTGATGTACTCCACGACCTTGACGGTGTCGGCGGTGACCCCCGGCGACGTGGCGCCGCCGTTGTCGCCCTGGAACGGCTCGACGCAGGGCGCCGCATAGGTCGAGACGAGCTTGATCTTGCCGGTATCGGTGTCGCAGTTGGGGCCCCAGTCGACGTTGGCGGTCCCACCCTCCTGCTCGGCCTTCTGCCACGTCATCGGGCCGGAGGCGATCAGCTCGTCCTCGCTGGTGCTCGCACTGTCGGTGGCCGCCTCGTCGTCGCCGTCGTCGTTGCCGCCGCCGAACACGAGCACGGCGGCCCCGATGAGGGCGAGGACCACCACGATGGGCCCGTACCGCTTGGCGGGCTTCACCCACCCGGGCTGGCGCTTGGGTGGCGGGCCCTCGCCGGCGCCGTCGCCCTGGGCCTTGGTCTCGTCGGTGGTTGACATGGAGGCTCCTCTCGTTCCCGGCGCCGGGGCTCAGCCGGCTGTCGGTGCGCCGGATCGGACGATGGCGGCCTCGTCGGTACCGAGGTACGAGGCCACGACCGCCGGGTGTTCCACGACCTCGGCCGGCGTGCCTTCGGCCACCATGCGCCCGAGGTCCAGTGCGATCATGCGGTCTGATATCGAGCTCAGCAGCGGCAGGTCATGCTCGACCACCAGGAGGCTGGCGCCGAGCTCGTCACGGACCCGCCGCAGCATGGGCGCCAGCGCTTCGGCCTCCCGCTGGGCGATGCCGCTGGACGGCTCGTCCAGCAGCAGCACGGTCGGGCCCTGCGCCAGCACACACGCGAGGTCGACGACCCGCCGCGTGCCGGTCGACAGCTCGCGCACGAACTTGTCGCGGTAGGCGCCGAGCGCCAGCAGCTCGATCAGCTCGTCGACCCGGGCGTGGACCTTCTCCTCCGAATCGCCCACGGACGGCAGGTGCAGCGTGGCCGCGATCGGGTCGCGCACCTCTACGTGCTGCTCGAGGGCGACGGCGATGGCCTCGTGGACGGTGAGCCCCGGGAACAGCCGGCCGTCCTGGAACGAACGGCCCAGGCCCCGCCAGGAGCGAACGTACGTCGGGACGTCGTGGAGGTCGACGAGCACCCCGTCGACAAGGAGCCGGATCGTCCCCGAGTCGGCCACCGTGTAGCCGGAGATGACGTCGAACAGCGTGGTCTTGCCGGCCCCGTTGGGGCCGATGAAGCCCAGGATCTCGCCCGGGCGCACGTCGAACGACACGCCGTCGAGCGCCCGCACGCCCCCGAACCTACGCGTCACCTCGCGGACCTCGAGGACGGGAGGCCCGTCCCGAACCCCCGAGCGCTCCGCGCCGTCTGCGGCCTCGGCCTCCGGAACGGCCGCCCGCAGGAACACCGACCGCAGGAGGTCCGGCCGATTCAAGAGCTCGGTGGCCGGGCCCTCGAAGCGCACCTCGCCCTTCTCCATGAAGTAGGCACGATTGGCCACCGTCAGGGCGACGTTCACCGACTGCTCGACCAGGATCACTGTCGTGCCCTCGTCGCGCAGCGAGCGCACCATCTCCAGGAGCTGGGTCACCACCGCCGGCGCCAGGCCGAGCGACAGCTCGTCGATCATCAGCAGCCGCGGCTTGGAGATGAACGCCATCCCCAGGGTGAGCATCTGCTGCTGCCCGCCGGAGAGGTTGCCGGCCACCTCGTGCAGGCGCTCCCGGAGGACCGGGAACATGTCCAGCACGTGCTCGGTGTCGGCCGTGACCTTGGCGCCGTCCTTCCGCCGGGTCCACGCGGCCAGGCGCAGGTTGTCGGCGACGCTGATCTGGGTGAACACCCCCTGTCCACCCGGCACCACGGCAACGCCCCGGGCGGCCACCTCGTCGGCGGCGTGTGGGTCATGTCCCGCCCGTCGAACACCACCGCGCCGCCGCTCGCCTGCACCAACCCCGAGATGGCCTTGAGCAGCGTGGACTTACCGGCTCCGTTCGTGCCCAGCAGGGCGACGATCTCGCCCTCGTCGACCTCCAGGTTCACGCCGAAGAGCACCTGCACGTCGTCGTAGTGGACATCGATGTCCCGGCAGAGCAGCAGCTTGACCTTGCCCTGCCGGCGCAGCAGCGCCACCTCCGAGCGGGCGGCGGCCGAGCGCCACACCTGCTGGATGTCGTGCTCCACGAACATGTGCCCGGAGGCGAGGACGAAGGCACCGACCAGAAAGACCGGGACCGCGGCGATCAGGCCCCAGCGAATGCCGTACGTGTCCGCCAGGCTGCCGACGACGGGCAGGAGCAGCAGCCCGGGGAGGATCCAGAGGGTGCCCACCGCGAAGCCGAAGGCCCGCACCTTGGCCGGGACCGCGAGCGACAGCACGGCGTAGATGCCGGGGATCAGCAGGAAGAACGAACCCTCCACCACGGCGTTGGCGGCGATGGCGACGCCGAGGTTGGGTGCCGTGGCGAAGAGGAGCAAGCCCAGCGCCACCACACCCGCCACGTACGACAGGAACTGCACCACGAACCCGGGGCCGCGTGCCATAAGCCGGGTCACGATGCGGAGCCCGACCATCAGCCCGACCAACTGGGCGCCGCCCTGGATGCACGCGGTCACCAAGCCGCGGGCCCGCTCGTCGAGGTTGAAGACCTCTTCGTAGTAGAGGCCCCCGAGGGTGAGCAGGCCGACGACGGCGACGGCCAGGAACGGGAGGGCGTAATAGATGCGGCGGAGGGTCCGCACCTGCCAGACGATGCGGAACGACTCGGCCCAGGAGGGAGGCTCCTCCTCGGTGTTCACCACATCCTCCGACACGCCCATGGCCCGCCGCTCGAAGCGTCCCCGCATGGGCTCGCGGAGCCGGAAGGCCAGGATCACGAAGAAGGCGGTGACGAACGAGAAGATGATGAACGGCCAGCGCCATCCCACGGCGTAGGCGATGAGGCCGGCCGAGAGCGGCCCGATGAACTGGCCGAGGGCGTTGGCATAGCGGTGCACCGAGTAGACGCGGGCGCGCACCGGGATGTCGTAGTAGTCGGCGATCAGCGAGTTGTGGACGGGGTCGTTGACCGCTCGGCCGAGTCCGGAGCCGGCGCGGGCTATGCCCAGCGTCCACAGGTTGTTGGCGAGGCCGGTCAGCAGGGAGAACACGCCCCAGATGGAGGCGCCGCCGACGACGATGGGGACCCGCCGCAGGCGGTCGGCGTAGAAGCCGATGGGCAGCGCCAGGATGATCGCCCCTACCAGCGACAGGGACACGACCCACAGGATCCCGTTGGTGTCGAGCCCGAAGTGGTCACGTATCTCCGGCAGCAGGACGCCGAAGGCGGTCCGGTCCAGCTCGTCCGCCATGTTGAGCCCGAACAGCACCCCGAGTGGGAAGAGCGGGGCCCCGCCGGTGGTCCGCAGCTTCCAGCGCGACCACCAGCCCGCCTCGGGGCCCTGCCCGTCCCTGGACGCGCCGTCGCCGGAGGTGGCCGGCTCGGCACCGTTCCCGCCAGGTCCGGCGAGCGTGAGCCGGTCGTCGGCGCTCATGACCGTCCCTCGCCACGATCGCCGACCGAGGCAATGGGCTCCGGGGTGGCCCGCTCGGCACCATCGGCCTCCTCGGCCATCTCGGCTGGTTCGGCCTGCGCGGCCATCTCGGCTTCCGCCTGCTCGGCCATCTCGCCGGCGGCGAGGAGCACCTCCTCGACGGGGGGCTCGTCGGCGGTCTCCAACGGCGCCTCGCCCTCGTCGACACGCACGTCGGCGACCAGGCTGGGCACGACCAGATGACGGCGCTTGGCCACACGGCGCAACGCCGCGTCGCGCACGTCCGCCAGGACGCCGCCCAGGCCACTGGGGAAGATCAGCAGCACGAGCAGCAGGCCCGCGCCGGTGGCGAGGAACTGCCACTCGTTGGGCAGGAAGAAGTCGACGCTGAAGACGTACGTCGCGCCCAGCAGTGCCCCCGGCAACGACCCCAGGCCCCCGATGACGACCATGGTGAACAGCTCGAGGCTGCGCTGCGGCAGGTAAGGGTCGATGGAGAGCCCGGTCTGCTGGTGCACGTACAGCGAGCCGGCCACGGCGGCCAGGAACCCCGAGAACGCGAACGCGGCCAACTGCGTGCGGGTGGCGTTGACCCCGTACGCCCGGGCGGCCCGTTCGTTCTCGCGGATGGCGATCAGGACCCGGCCGGTGCGCGACCGCCGCAGCCCCACCACCATGACCAGCGCCAGGGCCAGCACCGCCAGCGAGGCGTAGAACATGGCCGTCTCGCTGGTCAGCTCGATCCCGAGGATGGTGCCGCGGTCGATGCGCCGGCCCGGCAGCCAGTCGGGGAAGATGGTGCGGTTGAGCACGTATTGCGAGACGAACAGCCCGAAGGCCAACGTGCTCACGGCGAGCGTCAGCCCGCCCCGCCGCAGGGCCGGATAGCCCACCACCACGGCCGCGACGGCCCCCACGAGGCCGGCGAGCGCGCCAGCCAGCGCCAGGTCCCAGCCGCGGTGATCGGTCAGCGCCCCGGCGACGGCCGCACCGATGCCCACGAACGCCATCTGCCCCAGGCTCACCTGGCCGGCCCAGCCGGTCAGCACGACCAGAGATGCGGCCACGATGCCGAAGATGAGGATGATCGTGGCGAGGTTGATGCGGCTGGTCGACAACCACGCCGGCAGCGTCAACACGAAGAGCCCCAGCCCGACCGCCAGCAGCGCCCGCGTCCCCACCACCTCGGGCAGGCGGCGCAGCTCCCGCGGGATGGGGCGGATCTCCCGCGTCGCCTGCCAGGTGGCGGAGGCGTCGGTGTCGACCCGGGACGTGGTGCGGCTGCGGCGCGTCAGCAGCAGCCCGGCGAGAACGATCCCGAACAGGACGGCGTCGTTGTAGGCGGGACGGTTGCCGGCCTGGAAGGTCATGGCCTGGTCGACGATCCCCAGCCCGATGGCGGCGGCGGCAATGGTGGTGAAGCGCTCGAACCGGCCGAACACCGCAGCCGCCAGGGCCTGCACCAGGAACGTGGGCGGCAGGACCTCGCCGATCGGTAGGCCCACTGCGCCCGCCCGCAGGAACATGCCCAGGAAGGCCAGCACCGAGGCCACGACCCAGACCACGGTGTGCAACCGCTTCACGGGGATGCCCAGCGTGAAGGCGCGGTCGGCCCGCTCGGCCGACCCCAGGATGGCGACACCCACCCGCGAGCGCTGGAGGAACAGCGCCATGGCCACCAGGCAGACGGGCACCACGATCATCGTGAGCACGTCGTTGGCGTTGAAGTTGGTGCCACCGATCTCGAAGTTGGCCTCGAACGGCGGGGCCAACCGGGTGCCGAACGACTGGTCGCCGAAGGCGCGCGGCAGGAACAGACCCGCCCCCGCGAGCAGCTGGGCGAGGCCGATCGTGGCGACGGTGAGGACGAGGCGGGGCGCCGAGAAGAACCGGCGGATGATGAGGGTCTCCACCAGCACGCCCAGGACCAGCGCCGCCGCGAACCCGGCGATCAACCCAATCCAGTAGTTCCAGTTCCAGGCCACCACCAACATCACCGCGAGGGTCGCCGGCACCGCCCCGAGGTCACCCTGCGCGAAGTTGATGATCCGGTTGGCCCGGTAGATCAGCGCGATCCCCAACGCGATGAGGGCGATCCGGCTGCCGAACAGCGCACCGTTGACGACGACGCCGAGCGGGGCGGGGAAGGCAACCCGCTGCAGCACGACCAGCGCGGCCAACGGGGCCAGGAACGCAAGCCGTTGCCCCACCTCCGAGAGCTCGAGGCGCCTGGCTGGTGGTTTGGTCGTGCTGTCGACGGCGGCGGACGTCATCGCACTCCTCGTCAGGTAACCGGTGATCCGCTGAGCCCGCTCGATCCCGCCTTCCACGCACCGCCCCACCCGTCCAGCAGGGCGAGCACCATGGTCTGCATCTGTTCCCCTGCCTCGTCCGCCGTCAGCCCCTGGTAGCGGCGCATCACGTCCCACGACGTGGATCCGAGGGTCAGCGCCAACGCCTGCCGCAACCGCGCGCCGTCCGTGCCCTCCGCAGCGATCTCCGTGGCGAACACGTTGTCGATCTCGGCGCGCGCCGCCTTGCGGCCGGCCTCGAGGGCGCGCTGAAGCGCGGGCGAGAACGGCTCCTGGACGAGAGCAGCGCGGCGCACGCCGCTCCCGGCCTCGTAGAGCGTCCGCCGGTTGGCCACCAGCGCCGCCACCCGGCGACCGAGCGGGCCGTCGGTCGGGACCGGGCGGGCCAGGGAGATCAGGTACTCGCCGTGGCGAACGGCCGCCGCGACCAGCAGCGACTCCACATCGTCGAAGTGCACGTAGATCGACCGCAGCGACACGCCGGCCTCGGCGGCGATCTCGCGGGCGGTGGGCCGCAGGTTCCCCTTCTCGTTGAGCGCCAGCAGTGCGTCTACGACGGTGATGCGGGTACGGGCGGCCCGGCTGGCTCGACCGTCGCCACCCGCCGACTCGGTCGATGTGACCGTCGTCTCAGCCATCGGCCGGACGGTAGGGGTTATTTCACGACCTGTGCAACACGTGTCATCAACGTGTCACGTGCCGTCACCGCCCCTGTCGGCGGTCCGGGGATGGGCGTCGAAGAAGTCGAGGATCGCGTCGGTGGCGGGATACGCCTGGCCCCCGCCACCCGCCGGCCGTACGGGGTGGCCGGGCCAGTCGTGGGTGCCGCCGACGATCGTGTACAGCACGACCTCGCTGCCGCCCGCACAGCCCACGAACGTATCCGTCTCCACACCCACGGCCGGCTCGTCCTCGGTCGCCGGGCGGTCGCAGCCGTAGGCGTCGGCGTACTGCTGCAGGGTCTGGAGCACGGGAGGAATGCCGGTCGCTCCCCCGCCGACCGAGCCCCCGTCGTAGGGCACCAGCGGATCCGCCGTGCCGTGGAACGCGATCACCGACGGGCTCGCGCGGTCCGCCGGACACGTCGTGGGGATGAACGCCGCCACCATCGCCACGGCTGCGAAGCGATACGGCGCGCGACATTGGAGGAAGCCCGCGAAGGCCGAGCCGGCCGAGTGACCCGCCGCGTAGATGCGGTCGGCGTCGATGCACAACCGCTCGCTCAGGTCGGCCACGAGGGCGTCGACGAACCCGAAATCGTCGGCCCGGGCCGGGTTACCGAAGTAGTTCCAGTCGCGGGGCTCGCCCAGCGCATCCGGCGTGACCACGACGTAGCCGCGGGCGGTGCCCTTCTCGGCCATCGAGGTGTTGGCGCTGTGGCCTTCCTTGCTGCCCGCGAAGCCGTGAAAGCTGAACACCAGCGGGTATGCGGTCGTGCCGTCGTAGCCGTCAGGCAACGCCAGCAGGTAGGCACGCTCCTCGTCCCCGAACTTGAAGGTCTGCGGTGCGGCGGTCGCCACTGCCGGACGCGGCGGATCGCAGTCAGCTGCGGTCGCACCAGCATCGGTGGCGCCATCGGGCCCACCGGCATTCCCGGCACCGGCCCCGCTGTCGGAGCTGCACGCCACGAGAGCGAGCGCGGCGACCAGCACGGTCGCCGCGACGATCCCGGACCCTCTACGCCTCATCGGCGCGACACGATAGGCAGGGCCGCGACCGTGCTGGCGTTCGATGACGACCGGCAATTGGATGGAGGAGGCGGCGGCGTTCCCCCGGTCAGCGTTCGCTGTCTCCGCCGCCGCGCCTCCTCCGGCGCTCTCGCAATACCCGCTGGCGGGCCCTTCTACCCCCCGGGTTGCCGGATTGTCGCATCTTCACGCCCTGGAACATGCACGGATAGGTACGTCTTCTCGGCGCACCGTTGTCAGCGTTGCCTGGAGGCCGAGCTGTGAGGCATGGGCTCACGCTGCAATTCCCGTACGGTTCGGTGCCCACGTGCGGGCCTTTCCGCTCGGCCTCTACCGAGCGAGCAGGGGCCCGACCGTCAGGCTCGTCGCGACGATCGCATCGGCGACCGACGCTAGGACATCATCGGGCAGGCGCATCGCCGGCCCCTGCACGGCCACCGCGGCAATGGCCGACCCGGCGGCGTCCAGCACCGGCGCGGCGACGGCGCGGACGCCGGCGTTGCGCTCCTCGTCGTTGATCGCCCAGCCTCGCTCGCGGGTCCGTTGGACCTCGTCGGCGAGTCGGTCACGGCGGGTGATCGTTTGTTCCGTGAATCGCGTGAGGCGTGGCAGGCCACTCAGGACATCGACCTCGGCCCCCGGCGGGGGCGGGGCGAAGGCCAGCAGGCACTTGCCCATGGCCGACGTGTGGATCGCGACCCGGCTACCCGCCAGTTGGTCGAAGCGGAGCGGTTGGGGCGAGGGCACCGCGAGCACGACGAGGACCTCGCCTCCCGCGCGGATCCCGAGGTTCACGGACTCGCCCGTGACCTCGGACAGCGACTCCAGCGCCGGCAGCGCGCGGGCATAGCCCAGCTGTTCCTCGGCTCGCCTGCCCAACACGACAGCCAGGGGACCGAGCTGGTAGCGCTCGCTGCGGGGATCCTGCATCAAGAGGCCACCGGCGCAGAGCGCACGGGTCAGGCGATGGGCGGTGCTGACGGTCAGCCCGGTCGCGCCGGCGATCTCGCTCACGCCCAGGTTGCGGTCGGCGTGCTCGAAGCAGCGCAGCACGGCGAGCGCACGCTCCACCGACTGCGCGCCCGACCTGGCGTCGGCACGCCCATTGCTGCGTGGTGCCATCGCCGCATGATCGCACGCACACGGGCCACGGGCCGTTGCGAGCTCGGCCGCGGCATCTCGACCTTGCGGGAGAAGATCCCGACATGTAGAAAACTCGATTATGTCCATCAGATTTACCGCAAAACCGCGCCGGCGAAACTGGGCGCGTTGGCTCTCCGTGCTCGTGGCCCTCGGCCTGCTGGCCGCCGCCTGTGGCGACGACGATGACGCAGCCAGTTCCGGAGACGGCTCCGAGCAGGCGAGCAGCGCCGATGCCGAGCCCAGCGGGACCCTACGGCTCGGCTACTTCCCCAACGTCACCCACGCCCCGGCGATCATCGGCGTGCAGGAGGGCATCTTCGAGGACGCGTTGGGTGGTGGCGTCGACCTCCAGCTGCAGACGTTCAACGCCGGCGGCGAGGCGATCGAAGCACTGATCGGCGGCTCCATCGACGCCACCTTCATCGGCCCAAACCCGGCCATCAACGGCTACAGCCAGTCGGACGACCTCCTGCGGATCGTCGCCGGCACGACGTCGGGCGGGGCGTCGCTGGTGGTCCGCGACGGCATCGACTCGCCCGAGGATCTCGAGCGGACCACGCTGGCGACACCCGCGCTCGGCAACACCCAGGACGTGGCCCTGCGGGCCTGGTTGACGGAGGAGGGCTACGAGACGGACCAGACCGGTGGGGGTGAGGTCTCGGTCACCCCGCAGGAGAACCCCGACACCCTGACCGCCTTCCAGGACGGGTCCATCGACGGAGCCTGGCTGCCCGAACCCTGGGCCACCCGTCTCGTGCAGGAGGGCGGCGGCCATGTACTCGTAGACGAGGCCGAGCTCTGGCCGGACGGGCAGTTCGTCACCACCCAGCTGATCGTGGCGAAGAGCTACCTGGACGACCATCCCGAGAACGTCCGGGCGCTGATCAGCGGCCTGCTGGACGCTATCGACGCCGCCAACAGCAACGCGGCCGAGGCACAGACGGTCACCAACGACGGCATCGAGGCCGACACCACCAACCGCTTGCCCGACGAGACCATCACGGCCGCGTGGGAGAACCTCACGTTCACTCCGGACCCGATCGCCTCGTCGCTCGAGAAGTCCAAGGACGACGCGGTGGAGGCCGGGCTGCTGGACGACGTCGACCTCGACGGCATCTACGACCTGACCATCCTGAACGAGCTACTCCAGGAGCGCGGTGAACAGGAGGTCGCCGGCCTGTGAGTGACCACGCCACCGCCGGCACGGGGGTGGGTGACGCCCCGGCCGCGCAGGTGCCGAGCATCCCGCCGGGGCCGCTCCCGGCGGTTGCGCTCCGGGGCGTGAGCAAGGTCTACGGCGGTGGGCCAGCGGCCGTCGCCGCCATCGACCACATCGACCTCGACGTTGCCCCGGGCGGGCTCGTGTGCCTCGTGGGCGTGTCCGGCTGCGGCAAGAGCACGCTCTTGAACCTCATCGCCGGACTCGACCGACCGACCACGGGCCGCGTCGACGTCGAGGGTCGGACTGCACTGATGTTCCAGGACGCGGCCCTCTTCCCGTGGCTGACCGTCGCGTCGAACGTCGACCTGGCGCTCAAGCTCCGCAGGGTGCCCAAGGCCGAGCGTCGACCCCGCGTCGAGTCGTTGCTGCGCACCGTCCACCTCGAGGCGTTCGCCGACAAGCGGCCCCACGAGCTGTCCGGCGGCATGCGCCAACGGGTCGCGCTCGCCCGCGCCTTCGCACAGGACGCCGACGTCCTGTTGATGGACGAACCATTCGGAGCCCTCGATGCCATGACGCGGGACGTGCTCCACGACGAGCTCGAGAGCTTGTGGCGCGACCGCAGCCTCACCATCGTGTTCGTCACCCACAACGTGCGCGAGGCAGCCCGCTTGGCCGACCGCATCGTCGTGCTGACGAGCCGACCCGGTCGCGTTGCGGCCACGTTCGACGTGGACGTCGAGCGGCCCCGCCGCATCGAATCGCCCGAGGTCAGCGACGTCGCCGGGCGCATCACCGGACGCCTGCGCGAGGAGGTGCGCCGTCATGGCCGTCAGTGAGACCCACGCGCTCGACCACGACCAGGAGCTCGCCGGGCTCGACCTCCTCGAGCTCGCCGGCGGCACCGGCGAGTCGAGGAGCCGCCGGATCTGGAGGGCCACGTGGCCGAAGGTTGCGGCCGCCATCCTCGGCATCGGGATCTGGCAGCTGGTGGTGTGGTCGGGCTGGAAGCCGGAGTTCGCGCTGGCCCCGCCGCGCCAGGCCTGGGACGACCTCTGGGGCTACGCGGCCGACGGGACCCTGACTACCGCCCTCGGCATCACCATGCGACGGGCGCTCACGGGCTTCGCACTGGCAGCGGTCATCGGCACGGTCGTGGGCAGCCTGGTGGCCCGGATCCCGACGCTGCGCGCCGCCTTCGGGTCGCTCATCACCGGCCTCCAGACGATGCCGTCGATCGCCTGGTTCCCGCTCGCGATCCTGATCTTCCAGCTCTCGGAGCGGGCGATCCTGTTCGTCGTCGTGCTCGGGGCGGCGCCGTCGATCGCCAACGGCCTCATCAACGGGGCCGACACCATCCCGCCGATCCTGCTGCGCGCGGGCCGCGTCCTCGGCGCGCGGGGCTTGGCCACCTACCGATACATCGTCCTGCCGGCGTCGCTGCCCTCGTTCGTCGGCGGCCTGAAGCAGGGGTGGGCGTTCGCGTGGCGGAGCCTGATGGCGGGTGAGCTGCTGGTGGTGATCCGCGGCAAGGAGTCGATCGGGTTCCTGCTGACCCAGAACCGCGCCGTCAACAACTCGTCGGGCCTGCTGGCCACCATGATCGTGATCCTGGTGATCGGCATCGCGGTCGACTCCCTGCTCTTCGGCAGGCTCGAGCGGGTCATCCGCCGCCGCTGGGGCCTGCTCGATCCGGCACAGTGACAATGCGTGGATGGTGAGGTGACGGTGCCACCGCACCGCCGGGCATCGCCACGGCCTCACCTAAGATCCTCATCGCGATCCTCGCCGTCCTGTCCCTGATGATCGTGGCCTGCCTGGCGGCGCTCATCTACATCGCCCTGCTGTTCGAGTTCCTGCTGCTCGCCCCCATCGTTCTGGTCGTACACGCCGTCCTGCGCTGACCGGCGGGCCTGCGTCCGGCGGCGGGCGGGCCCTACGCTGGCCGCCATGAGCGAGCGTCCGTCGAGGGTGACGAGGAGACAACGAGAGAGCGAGCGTGGCCCGAGCGGCCCGGCCGAAGGCCAAGAGCGGGGAGCAACGACTGATGCGAGCGCCGTCGTAGAGGAACGGATCGACAAGCTGTTGGCCGAGCTCGACCCGGCGTCGACCGATCCCATGGAGTTCCGTGGACGCCAGTACGACCTGGGGCTCGCCTGGGTGCACTTCCCCGAGGGTTCGGGGGGATTGGGCGTGCCACCCGCCCTGCAGCGCCGGGTCGACGAGCGGGTGTTCGCCGCCGGTGCCGCGCCTCCGGCCAGCCGCGAGTTCTTCGGGTGGACCCTGGCTGCTCCGACCGTGGTCACCAACGGCGACGAGGCGCTGCGGGAGCGGCTGCTGCGGCGCATGTTCACCGGGGAGGACGCCTGGTGCCAGCTCTTCAGCGAGCCCGGCGCTGGGTCCGACCTGGCCGGGCTCGCCACGCGGGCGGTGCGCGACGGCGACGAGTGGGTGATCAGCGGCCAGAAGGTCTGGAACACCCTCGCGCACATCGCGGACCGGGGCATGCTCGTGGCCCGGACCGACCCCGATGTGCCCAAGCACAAAGGCCTCACCTATTTCGCCCTGGACATGCACGCGCCCGGCGTGGAGGTCCGGCCGTTGCGGCAGCTGACGGGCGAGGCCGAGTTCAACGAGGTCTACATGTCCGAGGTGCTGGTGCCCGACGCCGACCGCATCGGCGACGTCGGTGACGGCTGGCGGGTGGCCATGACGACGCTCATGAACGAGCGCAGCGTCATCGGAGGCGGGGGCGGCCTGCCCCGCCGCGGCTCCGGCGCCATCGCCGAGGCGATGCGCATCTGGCGGGACGAGGTCACCGACCATCGTCACGCGCTGCGGGATCGGCTCGTGCGGCTGTGGATCGAGACCGAGGTCCTGCGGCTCACCAACATCCGCGCATCGCAGAACCGCAAGGCCGGCAACCCAGGACCGGAGGGATCGATCGCCAAGCTGGGCTTCGCCGAGCTCAACAAGGACGTCTACGAGCTGTGCGTCGACCTGCTGGGTCCGGCCGCCCTGGACGGCTACGACTACACGATGCGGCGGGCGGAGAGCCTCGGCCTCGTGGGCCCCCCGGGCGAGGCGCGCAAGATGTTCCTGCGGGCGCGGGCCAACTCGATCGAGGGCGGCACGTCGGAGATCCAGCGCAACATCCTCGGTGAGCGGGTGCTGGGGTTGCCCGGCGAGCCCCGGGTCGACAAAGAGATGCCCTGGTCACAGGTGCCACGGAACTGAGGCGCACGCTCGGCCGTCGCGTGCCAAATGCGCGGGTGAGCCCGAACGGGACGCGGTAGACCGGCCGACATGGCCACGATCGTCGACCTCAGCCACGCAATCGAGCACGGGACCGTCACCTATCCCGGCCTCCCCGCGCCGGTGATCTCCGATCATGTCAGCCGCGAGGCGTCGCGCCAGCGCTACGCGCCCGGCTACGAGTTCCAGATCGGGCGCATCGACATGGTCGCCAACACGGGGACCTACCTCGACACGCCGTTCCATCGCTACCCGGACGGGCACGACCTCGCGGGGCTCGACCCCGCCCGGGTGGTCGGGGTGCCCGGGATCGTGGTCGACGCCGGTGGAGACCAGGAGATCCCCGCCGCGTCGCTGGACGGGCTCGACGTGGCGGGGCACGCGGTGCTGTTCCGCACCGGCTGGGACCGCCACTGGGGCACCGAGCGTTACGGCGAGCCCGACCATCCCTACCTCAGCGTGGCCGCGGCGGAGCGCCTGGCCGAGGGCGGCGCCGCCGTGGTGGGCATCGACTCGGTCAACATCGACGGCACCCGCACGGGCGAGCGGCCGATCCATTCGGTCCTGCTGGCCGCTGGGGTTCCGATCATCGAGCACCTCACCGGCCTCGGGCAGCTCGGCGAGCGCCCGTTCACGCTGGTGGCCGTGCCACCGGCGATACGCGGGATGGGCTCGTTCCCGGTGCGGGCACTGGCGGTCGTCACCTGAGTGTCCCTTCGGCCGCGGACGCGTCGGGCACCGTGGATCGGCGCCGTTGCGGTCGCGTTCGTCGCCAACGGGCTCGGCGGGCCGAGCTTCCTGGCTCGCCTGCCCGAGCGCCAGTCCGACCTCGGCCTCTCCGACGCCACGCTGGGGCTGACGCTCGTCGGCATGGCCCTGGGGGCCATGGCCGCAAGCCCGGTGGCCGGCGGTTTGGTGAGTCGGGTGGGCAGCCGCCGGGTGCTGCTGGTCGCCGCCGGCGGCCTGGGGGCCAGCCTGTGGACGGTCGGGGCCGCGCCCAACGCCCCGACGCTGTTCGCCGCCCTGACAGTGGTCGGTGCCACGGACGCGGCCATGGACATCTCGATGAACGCCAACGGCGCCGCCTACGAGACCCGGTCGGGCCGATCGGTGATGCACGGGCTCCACGGCACCTGGAGCCTGGGGGCCCTGGCCGCGGCCGGCATCGCCGCCGCCGGGGCGGCCACCGGCGTCCCGCTCACGCTGCACCTGGCGCTGGTGGGCGCCCTGATCGCCGGCAGTGTGCTCGCAGCCCGCGGGGGCCTGGTGGGCGACGACGCCCGGACCCCGGTGGCGGCCGACCCCGGCGCCCCGGATCCCGCACCGGTAGGCGACGACGCGCCCCGGCGAGTCAGGCTCATCCGGCCCATCGTGGTCCTCGCTGCCGCCACCGTCGGCGGCGCCATCGTCGAGGGTGCGCCCTCCGACTGGTCCGCCATCCAGCTGGAGCGCATGGGCGTAGCGGCGGGCGTGTCCGCGCTGGGCTACGCGGCCTTCATGGCGGGCATGGTTGGCGGCCGCTTCGCCGGCGACCGGCTCACCGAGCGGTTCGGCGGCGCCGTCGTGCTCCGGTGCGGCACCGCACTGGTCGCGGCCGGCCTGGTGATCGGCGTCGCCGTGAATCACCCCGTCGCGTTCGCGATCGGGCTGGCGCTCGCCGGCCTCGGCGCCGCCGGCTTCTTCCCCCTGGCCTTCTCGGCCGCGGCCAGGACCGAGGGCGTTTCCCCGGGGTCAGGTGCGGCCGCGGTGTCGCTGGCCGCCCGGCTGGGGTTCATGGTGGAACCCGTCCTCATCGGCGCGGTTGCCGAGCTGCTGAGCCTGCGCTGGGCGTTCGGGCTGGTCGCCGCGGTGGCGCTGGTGCTCGCGGCCGCTGCGCCCCGGATCGTCCCAGGGCGTGGCCCGTCGACGATGGCTGCCGTGCGGCTGGCCGACCTCCGCGAACCGTGACCGTCAGGCGAGGCTGGCGATGCCGCCGTCGACCGGGATGACGGCACCGGTGACGTAGGCACCCGCCCGGGATGCGAGATAGACCGCCGCACCCGCCATGTCGTCGGGGCGCCCGATGCGCTTCAGCGGCGTGCCCGCTGCGATCTGCTCGCCGAACGCCTCGAGCGTGGCGGCCATCATCTTCGACTCGAACGGTCCCGGAGCGATGGCGTTGACCGTGATCTCGGGCGCCAGCCGCTTCGCGAGGTGGCGGGTGAGCATGTGCACCGCCGCCTTCGACGCCGAGTACGAGTAGTTCTCCATCAGCGGCACCCTGATGCCGTCGATCGAGCCGATGTTGATCACCCTGGCCGGATCCTCGGCCGTGCCCGCTGCTTCGAGCAACGGCAGGAGGAACTTGGTCAGATGGAACACGCCCTTGACGTTGAGGGCCAGCGCCCGCTCCCACGCCGGCTCGTCGAACTGCTCGAGCGGCGCGCCCCACGTCGCGCCCGCATTGTTGACCAGGATGTCGAGGCTCGACTCCCGGGCGGCGATGGCCTCGGCCAGCCGCCGGCACTCGGGTTCGGTGGACAGGTCCGCGGCGATGGCGTGGCACTCGCCCACCTTCGACAGCTCGGCCGCCACCTCGTCCAACACGTCGGCCTTCCGTGACGAGATGTACACCCGGGCGCCGGCCTCGACGTAGCCCCGGGCGATCATCAGCCCGATGCCGCGTGATCCACCGGTCACGAGGGCGGTCTTGCCGGCGATGGAGAAGAGGTCGTTCATCGGGGGCATCTCACCACGTGTCGATGTAGGGCCGCTTCTTGCTGAGGCGGGGACCCGCCGCCGGCGGGGAAGCGCCGAAGGTGGTCGCGATCCAACGGCGGCTGTCGGCGGGGTCGATCACGTCGTCGATCTCGAAGTGCGTGGCCGCGTTGATGGCCTTGCCGTGCTCGTAGGCCTGGGCGACCATGCGCTCGAACGCCCGGTCGCGCTCGGCGGGGTCGTCGATGGCCTCGAGCTCGCCGCGGTAGCCGAGGCGCACGGCGCCCTCCAGTCCCATCCCGCCGAACTCGCCCGTGGGCCAGGCGACGCAGAACAGCGGCGCCTTGAAGCTGCCGGCGGCCATGGCCTGGGCGCCGAGCCCGTAGCCCTTCCGGAGGACGATCGTGCCCGTGGGCACGGTGAGGTTGGCACCGGTGACGAACAGGCGGCAGGCATGGCGCACCAGCGCAGTGGTCTCGGCGTCGGGGCCGACCATGATCCCAGGGGTGTCGCACAGGAACAGCAGGGGCACGTCGAACGCGTCGCAGACCTGCATGAACCGGGCGGCCTTGTCGGCGCCATCGGCGTCGATGGCCCCGGCCTGGTGGGCGGGGTTGTTGGCCACGATGCCGAGCGGCCGGCCCTCGACCCGCGCCAGCACGGTGATCATCCCCAGGCCGAAGCCGGCGCGCAGCTCGAGCACCGAATCGGTGTCGGCCAGCGTCTCGATCACGGCGCGGACGTCGTAGACCCGCCGCCGATTCTCCGGAACGAGGTCGCGCAGGATGGCCTGGTCAGCGCACGCCCAGCCATCGCGGGACCCACCGAAGTAGGAGAGGTAGCGCTTGGCCACGGCCACCGCCTCGGCCTCGTCGGCGACCGGGATGTCCACCACCCCGTTGCCGACCTGCACGTCGAGCGGGCCGATCTCCTCGGGTGCGAACACGCCCAGACCCCCGCCCTCGATCATCGCCGGGCCGCCCATGCCGATGTTGGACCCGGCCGTGGCGATCACCACGTCGCAGCAGCCGAGGATGGCGGCGTTGCCGGCGAAGCACCGCCCGGACGTGATGCCGACGAGCGGGACCCGGCCGCTGAGCCCGCCCCACAGGTTGAACGCCAGGCAGTCGAGCCCCGACACACCCGGGGCGTCGGTGTCGCCCGGCCGCCCCCCGCCCCCCTCGGCGAAGAACACGACCGGCAGCCCCTGGCGCTCGATCACGTCGAACAGCCGGTCCTTCTTGCGATGGTTCTGGTAGCCCTGGGTCCCGGCCAGCACCGTGTAGTCGTAGGACAGCACGGCCGTGGGGCGGCCGTCGACCGTGCCCACCCCCGCGACCAGGCCATCGGCGGGCGTGCGGGCGATCAGGTCGTCCAGTGACCGGCGGCGGCGCTGCGCAGCGATGACCAGCGGCCCGTACTCGACGAAGCTGCCGGGGTCGACCAGATCGGCGACGTTCTCGCGCGTCGTGCGCTGTCCCGTGCTTCGCCGGCGGGCCACGCCCTCGGGGCGGCTGTCGTCGAGGCCGGCCTCGTGGCGCTCGACCACCTCGGCCAGGTCCGCCCTCGGCGCGGCGTCTCCGTCCCCGGCCCGCGGCGTCCCGCCTGCCGGCTGGGCGGCACCGGCGGGCGCAGCGCCGGCGGGCGTGGCGCGGGCGGGCGTGGCGCGGGAGGGTGTGACGTCGGCGGGAAGAGCCACGGCCGGCGCAGCCGCCGCCTCCTCGACGACGGCCAGCAGGTCGCCGGACCCGACGGCGTCACCGGGCGCCACCACCACCTTGCCGATCGTGCCCGCAGCCCCTGCCTCCACGACGTACTCCATCTTCATGGACTCGACGATCACGACCGGCGACGACGGCTCGACCCGGGTCCCGGGGCCGGCAACCACGCGGACGACGGATCCACGCAGCGGCGAACGAACCTCCGCCATGCAGAGCCCCGTCAGGCCGTCGAGTACTCGTGGAAGCCGCGACCGCTCTTGCGGCCCAGCAACCCGGCCTCGACCATGCGCACCAGCAGGGGCGGAGGGGCGTAGAGCTGCTCCCGGAACTCCTCGTACAGCGACTCGGCGACCGCCTTGGTGGTGTCGAGCCCGATCAGGTCGGTGAGCGCCAGCGGGCCCATGGGGTGGGCGCAGCCCTCGACCATGCCGGCGTCGATGTCCTCGGCGGTAGCGAATCCCGACTCGAGCATGCGGATGGCCGACAGCAGGTAGGGAATGAGCAGGGCGTTGACCACGAATCCCGCCCGGTCCTGCGAGCGGATCACATGCTTGCCCATGGCCTCGGCGAAGCCGGCAGCCCGCTCCGCGGTCCGCTCGGAGGTGAGCAGCGAACTGACCAGCTCGACCAGCTTGAGCACCGGCACGGGGTTGAAGAAGTGGATGCCGATGACCTGCTCGGGCCGGCTAGTGGCCATGCCGAGCTTCATGATCGGGATCGAGGACGTGTTCGACGCCAGGATGGCCGAGGAGTCCTCGATGACCTTGTCGAGGGCGGTGAACACCTGCTTCTTCGCGTCCTCGTCCTCGATGATGGCCTCGACAACGACCTCGCGGTCGGCCAGCTCGCCCAGGTCCGTGACGAAGCGCAGGCGCGCCTGTGCGGCGGCGATGTCGTCCTCCGTGAGCTTGCCGGCCCGCAGGCCCCGGGCCAGCGACCCGTCGATCTTGCGCCGACCGGCGTCGGCGCGGGACTCGTCGACCTCCTGGACCACGACGTCGAACCCGGACCGGGCCGCCATCTCCGCGATGCCCGACCCCATCAGCCCACAGCCGACCACTCCCACACGCTCAGTCACGCCCACCTTTATAGCCGGGACATGCGAGTCATCGCCCTGACCTGGGGTTTTGCCCACCCGATCGGTGCAGTCCGCCCCCCGACTCCTCGGGTCCGCCGGTCGGCGGTGAAACGGGTAGACCCTTTGACATGGACCAGCCACTACGCAACACGGTCGCCCTCGTCACCGGTGCGAGCAGCGGCATCGGCGAGGCGACGGCTCGCGCTCTCGCTGCGCACGGCGCAACCGTCGCCGTAGCTGCACGGCGCAAGGACCGTCTGGATGCGCTGACTGCGCAGATCGGCGGTCTATCGATCGACGCCGACGTCACCGACCGCGACCAAGCGGTCGCCGCGGTGGACCGCACCGCGCGCGAGCTGGGCCGACTCGACATCGTCATCAACAACGCCGGGGTGATGTTGCTCGGCCCGATCGTTGACGCCCCGGTCGAGGAGTGGGATCGGATGGTCGCGCTCAATCTCCAGGGACTGCTGTACGTGGCACATGCCGCGCTCCCGCACCTGCTGGACGCCGCCGAGCGCGATCCACGACGGGTCGCAGATCTCGTGAACGTCAGCTCGGTTGCGGGCAGACGCGTCGGCGCCGGCGGCGGGATCTACCAAATGACCAAGCACGGGGTCGGAGTCTTCAGCGAAGCCTTGCGCCAAGAGATCACGAGTCGCTACGTGCGTTCGTCGTTGATCGAGCCGGGGGCGACCGCAACCGAACTCGTCACCCACGTCCGCGAGGAGGTCCGCGACCAGCTCGTCAACGTGGGCCAGACCCTCCAGGCCGCGGACATCGCCGACGCCATCCTCTACATCGTCACTCGCCCGCGACACGTGGCGATCAATGAGATCCTCGTGCGCCCAACCGACCAGGTGCGCTAGCGCCGGCGCCCGGAATTGGTGAGGTCAGCGGGCGGCGCCCTGGTCGGCGAGCAGCCGGCCAAGGTTGACGAGCTGGCGGTTGGCGCCCCCCAGGGTCAGCTCGAGCTGCTTGGCCAGCAGGAAGTAGCGGTGCAACGGGTAGTCACGGTCCACGCCGATGCCCCCGTGGAGGTGCTGGGCGGCATGCACCACCCGCTGGCCGCCCGCGGATGCCCAGTACTTGGCGATCGCCACCTCGCGATCCGCCGGGAACCCGGCCGTCAGTCGCCAGGCGGCCTGGAGCATCGTCAGCCGGATGGCGTGGGCGTCCACATACGCGTCGGCGGCCCGCTGGCCCACGGCCTGGAAGGTGGCGATCGGCCGTCCGAACTGCTCTCGGGACGACGTGTACTCGCCGGTCATCCGGACCGCCTCGGCGGCGAGCCCCGCCATCACCGCACAGGCGGCGACGGTGGCGTGCTCGACGGTCCAGCGCAGGACGGTTCCAGCCCCGTCCATCGGCCCCAGCACAGCATCGCCACTCAGCCGCACGCCGGCGAGCTCGACCTGGGCCTCGGGGGTCCCGGTCGTCGTCGCCTGTCGTTCGCGGGACAGGCCGGGGGCATCGGCGGCGACGACGAACATGCCGGTGGCCCCATCGGGGGTCGTGGCGGGCACCAGCATCGTTTCCGCCACCAGCGCCGCGGGCACGTTGGTCTTGGTGCCGTCGAGCACCCAGCCGTCGCCGTGGGGACGTGCCGCGGTCGCCGGCCGGAGGGGATCGCCGAGCGGCTCGACGAGCGCCGCGGTCAGCACGGTGGCCCCGCGGGCCAACGGCGGCAGCAGCGCTGCCTGCTGGGCGGCGGACCCGAAGCGGGCGACGGGCAGGCCGGCGAAGGCGAGCGACGCCAGGGCCGGCACGGGCGCCGTCCGGCGGCCGACCTCCTCCAGCACCAGGCACAGCTCCACCAGCCCCAGGCCCGCCCCGCCGTGCTCGACCGGCACGGCGATCCCGAGCAAGCCGGCGTCGGCCATGGCGCGCCACAGGTCGCGGTCGAAGCGAAGGTCGTCGGCGTGCTCGAGTGCACGCAGCGCCTCGGGCGTCGACTTGTCGCCCAGGAGCTTGGCCGCCAGCTCGGCGGTGGCCTGTTGCTCGTCGGTCAGGTCGAAGTCCACGATCCTCCCCGCATCGATCTATTCCCGCTCCTGGCGCCTTCGGCGCCGGGCCGCTCGGGCCTCGCTCGCTGCATTGCGGACGCTCGCTCAGCGCTTGGCCATGGGCATGCCCATGCCGAACGCTGCGATCAGGTCCCGCTGCAGCTCGTTGGTCCCACCCCCGAAGGTGAGGATGAGCAGGCTGCGGTACATCTGCTCCAGGCGCGAGCCGAGCAGGGCGCCGGGGGCGTCCTCGACCAGGTACGACCGCTCGCCGAGCACCTCCATGAGCAGGCGGAAGCTCTCCAGGTAGTGCTCGGTGCCGAAGACCTTGATGGTGCTGGCGTCGGCCACCGGCAGCTCGTCTCGGGTGGCCGCCCACGCCACCTGCCAGTTGGCGAGGCGCAGGAACTCGAACCCGGCGTAGGCCTTGGCCAGGTTGATCTGGACCCACTCCTGGTCGATGACGCGGCGGCCGTCCGGCAGGTTGGTCGCGCGGGCCCAGTCGATGGTCTCGTGCAACATGTGCTCGGCCATGCCGGGGCTGCAGAGCGTGACCCGCTCGTGGTTGAGCTGGTTGGTGATGAGCTTCCAACCGTCGTTCTCGCCGGCAACCAGGTTGGCCGCCGGGACGCGGACGTCGTCCCAGTGGACGGCGCAGATGTCGTGCGACGACAGCAGGTTCAGCCGGGTGCGCTCGATGCCCGGCAGATCCATCGGGGCGATGAAGATCGAGATGCCCCGGTGGCGGCTGTCGTCGGCGCCGGTGCGAACCGCGAGCCAGCAGTAGTCGGCGTCGCTCGCCAGGCTGGTCCACATCTTCTGGCCCGTGATCACGTAGTCGTCGCCATCACGGACGGCCCGGGTGCGGAGCGAGGCCAGGTCGGTGCCGGCGTTGGGCTCGGAGTAGCCGATGCAGAAGTGGATCTCGCCCCGCAGGATCCGTGGCAGGAACTCGCGGCGCTGCTCCTCGCTGCCGAACTGCATGAGCGTCGGCGCGACGGAGTTGATCGTGAGCATGGGCACCGGGGCCCCGGCCCGCATCGACTCGTTGAAGAAGATGAACTGCTCGACGGCGCCGCGGCCCTGCCCGCCATACTCGGTAGGCCAGCCAATGCCGAGCCAGCCGTCGGCGCCCATCTGGCGGACCACCCGGCGCATGACCGGCCCGATGCCGTCGCCGTGGCGCAGCTCGCGGCGGGTGTCGTCGTCGAGCAGGGCGTCGTAGTAGTCGCGCAGCTGCTTGCGGAGCTGCTCCTCCTCGTCGGTGTAGGCCAGGTGCACGGCGCCCCCTCGCGTGTGGCGTTCGCGCGAACGATAACGCGTTCTACCTGGCTCATACCTGGGGCGTGTACGCCTGGTGGCGGTCGATCGGGCCCGTCAGGGCCCACGTCATCTCCGCCGGGATCGCCGAGCACGGCTGCTGGTGCGCGATCGCCGGCGGCGTGTGCCACGGCACGGAGCCGGCGTCAAGGCCAAGCCCTTCGGGCGGCCTGCGGCCGGCCTTGACCCCGGCTCCGTGCCGTGGAGTTTGGCGGTCAGGAAGCGACCCTGGGGTGTCGCTTCCTTGGCTCAGCGGTGCGCCGCCGGGCTTGGGCCGTTATTTGGCGGTTTCTTGGCGGCTTTATTTCTGCCATTCGGCTTGACCCGATATGCGAACACTAGTACGCTATCGGTCATGTCCGGGCAGGTCAGCAGCTGTTCTCGAAGCGTCTCGCTCAAGCGATCGACGACCTCGACCTGCCTGTCGATGATCGCGGTGTTGATCGAAGCATTCGCGTTGGCGGATCGGCTCAATGCCAAGCTTCTGACCGCCGTGGGCGAGCATGACGTCGCCGAGCTGTGGCGCAACGACGGCGCCACCTCCATGACGGCCTGGCTGCGGCATCACACCCGGCGGTCCGGCCGCGACGCCGCCCGCTGCGCCCGGACCGCCCGCCGGCTACGGAAGCTGCCCGTCACCGCCGCCGCCTACCGGGATGGTGCGCTGTCTGGTGGCCAGGTCCAGGCGATCGTGGCCAACCTCAAGGACCGCACCGTCGACCTGTTCGCTGACCACGAGGCGCAGCTCGTGCCCGAGCTCGCCCGGCTGTCGGTCGCAGACACCGCGGTCGCCATGCAGGACTGGGCCCGGCGCGCCGACGCCGTGCTGGGCGACGACCCCGAACCGGTCCTGCCCGAACGGTCGCTGCACCTGTCCCGCATCCTCGACGGGCGCCGCGAACTATCCGGCAGCTTCGACCCCGAAGGCGGCGCCGTCATCGCCACCGCCCTCCGCTTGGCTGCCACCCGCGACGTCGACGGCGAACCCGCCCGTAGCCCCGCCCAACGCCGCGGCGACGCCCTCGTCGACGTGTGCCGCTGGTTCTTGGACCACCAACAAACCCGCCGCGGCGGCCGCCACCGGCCCCACCTCAACATCATCGCCACCCTCCACGACCTCGAGAAGCGGGCTCACGGGCGGCTCATCGACGGCAGCGTCCTCGACGCCGCCACCGTGCAGCGCCTGGTCTGTGATGCCGGTGTGCACCGGGTGGTGACCGACGGCCGCTTCGGCGATCTTGGACTACGGCACCACCACCCGCACCGTCCCCGCCCCCCTGTTCAACGCCCTGGTCATCCGCGACCGCCACTGCCGGTTCCCGGGCTGCGACCGACCGCCCGAATGGACCGAAGCCCACCACGTCCGCTGGATCACCCGCGGCGGACCCACGGCCCTCGACAACCTCGTGCTGTTGTGTACGCGGCACCACCACCTCCTCCACACACCCGGCTGGCACACCAAACTCCTCCCCGACGCCACCCTCGAAGTCACCGACCCAACCGGACAGGTCCACACCAGCGACCCACCCGCACACCGACCACCCCTCCCACTCCGAGAATGACGTCACGCCCTCCGGCCGGATGACCCGTACCTGCCGTCGGCCTCGGACCTGTAGCGCTCGACCCAGGCTTCGTTCAGCTCGTCCGACTGCCGGTGTGTGCGAGGAGGAGGGGGAGACGTGATTCCGCAGGTGTCGAGCCCGAGATGCTCGAGCACCCCGACGACGGCCCGGCGGTAGCCATCCTCGGTTACGAGCTCCTCGTACACGACCTCATGGGGGGTCAGTCCGAGTTCGTCGAACAGCTCACGCCAGCCGCGCTCACCTTCCACTATCAGGCGCTCGAGCCAGCCCGTGAGATCGAGCGACCGGCACGATGACCGGCAGGCCTTCCCGGTTGCTCGTTCAGGGGCGGCCGGCAAAGGAGGCGAGCAGCTCGACCTGATCGACAGGCCCGCTCGCGAGCCTGCGCACCTCGTCGGCGGTGTGGGCACGCGTGAGGATGTCGGCGGCCTGGGCCGCGGGCCCGAGCACGACCGCGTCGAGCGCCCAGAGACCGTCCGGCTCGGTGGGGATGCTGGCCGTCGCTCGCCCCACGGTCGCTGCCACCTCGATGCCGGCGATGAGGAACGGCCGCTCCGCGAGCGACCCGAGGCCGAGCGCACGCCGGATCTGGGAGTTATGCACCCAGCGCTCGACGTATTCGCGAGCGATGGCCTGCCAGTACGGCGAGCTCGAGCCACGACTCCCGAAGAACCCGACGGGCTCGCCTGGAGCTTCCGGATCGACGGCGCGGTAGTAGGCGGCCGATCCACGCGCCCGTGAGCCGCAAGAGCTCGACAACCAGTTCGGTGCTGAGGAACCCCGCGGTGGCGACCCAGCGGTCGTTGAACGCGTCGATCAGCGTCCTGAAGTCTGCGCCGGGCCGATCGTGCGCCAGCGGGACCAGGCCATCCTCGGCACCGTCGCGCTGCCTGCTGAGGAGTGACAGGTCGTCGCCCAGCACGTGGGTGGCCACACCCTTGATCGTGTAGGCGGGGCACTCGGTCGGGCGTATCCAATCGGTGGGCTCCAGGCCCTCGAGCAACGCGATCAACGCGGCTCGCTCTGGTTCGAGCACGTCGAGCACGACGGCGATCGAGTCGGCGTCGATCATGAATCCCTCCACGCCAGGATCCCGTCTTCCCCGGGGGAGCTCTGCGACCAGTGGCTCAGGCCGGTTGAGCGACGAACTCGTCCAGCCGCACCCCGTGATCGACGGCCAGCATCTCCGCCGCCTTCTCGCCGATCATGATCGCGGCGGCGTTGGTGTTGCCGCTGACCACGTTGGGCATGACGCTCGCGTCGGCGACCCGCAGGCCGGCGACGCCCATGACCCGGAGCCGAGGGTCGACGACGCTGCCCATTCGGCAGGTCGATGTCAGGTGGTACACGGTGAACGAGTAGTGGCGGGCTAGGTCCTCGAGCAGGTCGTCGCTCGGCGCCTCGCCCGGAACGTAGCCATGCTCGGCCGCGAGTACAGGGGGGATCAGCCATGGGCCGAGGCTCTGCTCACCGGGCCAGTGCGCCACGACGTCGAGCGCACGGCGCAGCACGGCGATCATGACCTCCATGTCGTACGCGTCGCCGTAGTAGTTCATGCGGATGTCTGGCTGAGCGAACGGATCGGCGCTTGTGAGCACGATCTCGCCCTCGCTGTGGGGCTGCACTGGATTGGCGAGGACGATTACGGATTCGGCGTCGGGCGCGAGCCGCTGGTCGGCGTCGTCGAAGTACTCGTAGGGATCGACCCGGAGGCAGGTGCGCCAGATGTCGTGGTTGTAGCCGCAGACGAAGACTGCGAGCTGGGCGTCATGCGTGTGGTCGTCGCCGAGGCCCGTGGAGAACCAGGCGGATGCCTCGTACAGCGACGACGCCACAAGGCCGTGCCCGGTGGTTGCCCACTCGGTGACCCGCCGCTGGGCCTCCGCCTTGACCGCCTGGAGCTGCTCGGGCAGGTCGGCGTCGTCGGCCGGATCGGCGGGCAACGGCCCGGCGGGCGACCGCAGCGCGTCCGGGCCCATCGAGACGCCCATCTGGCTCATCGACACACCGATGCCGGGTGCCGGATAGATGAGACCGACCTGCAGATGGTCCTTGAGGTGCTTGCCGACGTCGGGCGCGTCGAGCAGGCACGGCACGCCCACGGCCTCGAGCTCGTCCCTCGGACCCACTCCGGACAGCATCAGGATGTGGGGCGAACCCACCGCTCCCCGCGCTGAGGACCACCTCCTTCGCGGCCTGACGCCACGGCCGTCTCGCCGTCGGCCGTGCGGTACTCGACCCCGGTCGCCCGCAGCTCGCCCGGACCACCCTCGAGGATCACCCGCGTCACGTGCGCCCCGCAGATCACCTCGAGGTTGGGGCGCGCCTCGACATCCCCCTCGAGGAACGCGTGGTACGTGCTCGACCGCTTGCCGGCCCGCGTCGTGGTCTGCAGGAGCGAAACCACCCCGTCGGGCCCCCCACGGTCACGGCCGTTGTAGTCGCCCCTCGGGATCCCGGCCGCGACCGCGGCGTCGACGAACTGCTCCGCGCCGGGGAGCACCGGAGCCCGCACGGAGACGCCGAGGGGACCCTGCGTGTTGTGGGCGTCGGCGTCGACCACGATGTCGCCGCTGGGGGCGAGGCCCTCGCTCTTCTTGAAGTACGGCAGCACGTCGTCGTATCTCCACCCGTCGGCACCACCCGCGGCCCACGAGTCGAAGTCGCCGGGATGCCCCCGGACGTAGGCCATGTAGTTGATGCCGGACGATCCCCCGAGCATCTTGCCCCGAGGCACCATCATCCGGCCGCCCTCCAGCCCCTGGCCACACCCGCCGGCGTCGGCGGTGTACATCCAGTCGGTCGCCGGGTTCTGTTGCAGCACCGGGCACGCCGCCGGCATCAGCTCCTCCGGAGGCGGGGGACCGCCGGCCTCGACGAGGGCGACCCGGCAGGTCGGATCCTCGGAGAGCCGTGCGGCGACCACCGCACCGGCCGACCCACCACCGACGACGACGAAGTCGAACTGCCCGGCCATGGCGGCCAACGTAGCCGTCAGTTCACTGCGGCAGCTCGACGAGCTCACGCCCCAGCTCGGCGACGCTGCTGGCCCCCACCAGTGCCATGGTGCGGCGAACGTCGGCGCCGAGCAGCCCGAGCACGTGGTCGACACCCCGCTCGCCCGCCGCACCCAAGCCGTAGAGGTAGGCACGGCCGGCCATGCACGCGCGGGCGCCCAGCGCGACCGCCTTCACGATGTCGCTGCCCCGACGGACGCCCCCATCGCAGATGATCTCGAGCCGATCCCCCACCGCATCCGCCACGGGCGCCACCAGATCGAGCGGCGCCGGCGCGGAGTCGAGCTGGCGGCCGCCGTGGTTGGAGAGGGCGATGGCCTCGATGCCGGCGTCTGCGGCCAGCCGGGCGTCGTCCACGGTCTGGACGCCCTTGATGACCAGGGGACCGGACCACACCGAGCGCATCCACTCCACGTCACGCCACGACAGTCCCGGGTCGAACTGGGTGTTGACGTACTCGGACAACGTCACCGCGGTGCTGCCGTCGCCCACACCCGCAGCGTCGTGCACATTGGCGAAGCGGATCGGGTCCGACCGCAGGAACCGCCAGGTCCAGCCTGGATGCAACGCTCCGTCGACGAGCGTGCCCAGCCCGATCTTGGGGGGCAGCGAGAACCCCCGCCGAACGTCGCGCTCCCGGCGGCCCAGCACCGCGGTGTCGACGGTGAGGACCAGCGCTTCGTAGCCGGCGGTTGCCGCCCGCCCGATCATCTCCTTCACGAGCCCCCGGTCGCGCCAGACATAGACCTGGAACCACTTCGGGCCCGACGCGGCGCCCGCCACCTCCTCGATCGAGCGGGTACTCAGGGTCGACAGCGTGTACGGCAGGCCGGCCCGCGCCGCCGCCCGCGCGACGGCCAGCTCGCCGTCGGGATCGGCGATGCGGGTGAAACCGGTCGGCGCGAGGACCAGCGGCAGCGGCAGCCGGCGGCCGAGCAGGGTCGTCGAGGGGTCGACCTCGCCCACGTCCCGCAGCACCCGCGGCCGGAAGATCACCGCCGCGAACGCGGCGGCGTTGGCCGCCAGGGTGCGCTCGTCCTCCGCCCCGCCGTCGATGTAGTCGAACACGCCGCGGGGCAGTCGCCGGCGGGCGACGGCCCGCAGGTCGGCGACCGACGCCACTCGGGCCAGCCGGCGCGCCACGGGATCGAGCTCTAGGCGACGGAACCGGAGCACCGACCGCAGGGTCTCGATCACAGGAGCTCCCAGCGCTCGCGGTAGGGATCGAGACGCGCGTCGTCAGGGTCGAGCTCGGTGACCAGCACCCGCACGCGTTGCGGCGCCAGGCCGCGTGCGGGCGCCCGCTGGCCCAGCTTGCTGGAGTCGACGGCCACCACGACCTCGGCGGCCACGTCGGCCAGTGCCAGCTTGACCTCGGCGTCCTCGAGCGTGGCCTCCGACGTGCCGTGCACCGGGTGCAGGGCGGCGGCCGACATGAACAGCCTCCGCAGTAGCACGTCGTGTGCCGTGCGCGTGGCGAGCGGCCCCACCAGGCTGCCCGTACGGGGGTCGAGCTGGCCGCCCGTCAGCAGGGCCGTCACGCCCGGCTTGTCCTGCAGCGCCGCGAACGTGTCCTGGCCATTGGTCACGACCGTGAGGTCGCGCACGTCACCCAGGTGCACCGACAGGCGCTGGAGGGTGGTCGAGGCGTCGATCCCGATTGCGCCGCCGTCACCCACCAGTGGCGCGAGCTTGGACGCGATCCGGTCCTTGGCCCGGACGTGGCGGCTGTACCGCTCGGCGAACGGCTGGGGGCCGATGGCGACCGCGCCCCGCGGATCCGCTGGACGACGCCCTGCTCGGCGAGCAGGTCGAGGTCGCGCCGGATGGTCATCTCGCTGACGTCGAACACAACCGCCAACTCGACCACCTTGACCCGTCCCTCGCTCTGCACGCGGGCACCGATGCGCTGCAGGCGGTCGATCGCGTCGATGCTCACGACCCACCCGCCCAGGGGTCCGCCAGGTGACGGCGGGCGCCGGCCAGGTCGTCATACACGCCGAGGGAGATCCCCTGGACCAGGGCATTGCCGAGTGCGGTGGCTTCGACCGGGCCCGCGCACACCGGCAACCCCGTCTGCTCGGCCAGGAGGCGGCGGTACAGCGCCGACTGGGCGCCGCCGAACACGTACACGTCGGTCACGTCGCCGAGCTGGCCGAGCACCACCGCCGTGCCGGCCACCTGGGACTCGACGATGCCCCTGACCACCACCGGTGGCGGGGCATCAGTGGCCAGCCCCAGCTCGGCGGTGACGATCGCCAGCATGTCGTCGGGATTGAGGAAACGATGGTCGGCGACGTCGAGCACCCGCTCGGGCCCGTCCACCGTTGCCGCCGCTGCGACCAGATCGGGGATCGAGGGGTTACCCCACGGCGGGCGGCACCGCTCGATCAACCAGGCGCCGGCCAGGTTCTTCAGGAACCGCACGCCCCCCAGGGCGCCGATCTCGTTCGTGAAGTTCGCGGCCAGTGCGTCGGACGTGAGGTCGGGTTCCGGCCGTTCCCGGCCCACGATGGCCCACGTGCCGGCGGAGACGAACGCCGAGCCGACGCCCGGGTCGGCTCCCATGGCCACCACCGCCGACGCGGTGTCGTGTCCGCCCACCAGGTGCACCGGCACCCCCTGCCAGGTGCCCACCTGGGTCCCGGCGGCCAGAATCGGCGGCAGCAGTGCCGGGTCTAGGCCGACCGCCTCAGCCAGCGGCGCCGACCACCGGCCGGTGCGGATGTCCACGAGACCGGTCGTGCCGGCGCTGCTGCGCTCACCGACGGCCTCGCCGGTCAGGTGGAGCACGAGCAGCTCCGGCAGCATCAGCAGGTGCCGGGCGCCGGCCAGCTCGGCGCGGTCGTGCGCCGCCACCTGGAACACGGTGTTGAAGGGCTGCAGCTGCACCCCCGTGATCCCGAACAGCACCTCGGCACCGCCCAGCCGGTCCACCACGGATCGGTACCCCGCAGTGCGGTTGTCGCGGTACGACATCGGGGGCGCCACCAGCTCGCCGCGCCCGTCGAGCAGCCCGTAGTCCACGCCCCAGGTATCGAACCCGATCGACGCCACCGGCCCGGCCTCCAGGGCGACGGCAAGGCCCTTCTCCATCTCGGCGACGAGCCGCGGCCAGTCCCATCGCACGTGCCCGCCGGCGTCGGACACTGGCGCGTGCACGTAGCGGTGGACGACCGACAGCGCCGGCGCACCGTCGCCCAGCTCGGCCCGGCACACGCGGATCGAGGACGCGCCGAAGTCGACGGCGACGACCGCGACCGGCGCCTGGGTCATGGCGCTACAGCCCCGTCGCCAACGAGTCGGCGCCCCGCGTCGCGGTGACCGCGGCCCGGTAGCCGACCGCCCGGAACGTGGCCAGCGGCTCCAGCGCCGCGCCGTTGCGCCGCCGGGCCTCGGCCACCAGTGGACGCACATCGGTCCGGAACCCGCGGTGCAACACCTCGGCCGCACGCGCCGGGTCGTTCCCCTGCTGGGCATCGGCCAGGTCGGCACGGTTGACGCACAGGGCCTGCGCCAGTGCCACCTGCAGGGCGTCGGTCGCCTGGATCAGGTCCTCGAGCGGGTCCTTGAGGTTGTGGCTCTCGTCGATCATGTACGCGGCTGCCGGCATCCGCCCGCCACCGGCCTCGAGCAGCTCACCGACGATGAGGAAGAGCTGGAACGGCGTGATCGAGCCGACCGTCAGGTCGTCGTCGCCGTACTTGGAGTCGTTGAAGTGGAAGCCGCCCAGCCGGCCCACCATCGCGAGCCGCGACACCACCTGCTCGATGTTGGTGTTGGGCAGGTGGTGGCCGAGGTCGACGAGGCACTTGACCCGGTCACCGGTGCCCTGCGCCAGGAGCAGCGACGTGCCCCAGTCGTTGTTGACCGACGAGTAGAAGGCCGGCTCATAGGGCTTGTGCTCGGTGTACATCTCCCAGTCGTCGGGCACGTGGGCGTAGATCTCCCCGAGCCCCGCCAGCACCCGCTCGAACTGGCCGCGGAAGCTGGCCTGGCCCGGGTGGTTCATGCCGTCCGACAGCCACACGGTCAGCGCCCGCGACCCCAGCTCGACCCCGAGGTCGATCACGTAGCGGTTGTGCTCGACCGCTGCGCGCCGGGCGCCGTCGTCGACGTTGGCCAGGCTGCCGAACTTGTACGAAACCTTCCGATCGTTGGTGGTCGAGGGGTTGTCCTGGAACGTGTTGGAGTTCATGGCGTCGAAGCCGATGCCCAGCTCCTCGGCGTGGCGCCGTAGAGCGGCGGCGCCGGCGCCCAATCCCGGGTCGTCCCACGGCACGTGGAGGCTGACCGTGCGGTTGGCGCCGGTGAGCGAGTTGAGCATCGCGATGTCGTCGATCTTCTCGACGGTGTCGCGCGGCTCGCCGCCGCCCGGGAACCGGCCGAAGCGGGTGCCGCCCGTGCCCACCGCCCAGGACGGGGCGGCGGCGCTGAACCGGGACACCTCGGCGATCACCGCCTCGCCGTCGACACCCGACCGACCCACCACGTCGACGGCATGCTCCAGGTCGGACTCGTGCCACGACAGGCGGATCTGGTTCTCCTCCTCGATGCGGCTCCGGTAGATCGTCATCGCGAGCTCCTCTCCTCTCGAGCGTCACCTGAGGAACGCCATCGGCACCCCGCTGTCGACCGGCAGGATCGTGCCCGTCGTCAGGGCCAGCTCCCCGGAGCACAGGGCGAAGACGGCGTCGGCCACATGCTCGGGCAGTACCTCGTGACCGAGGACCGTGCGCCCCGCGTAGAACTTGCCGAGGTCCTCCGGTGGCACGCCGTACACCTTGGCGCGCTCCTCCCCCCATGCGCCCTCGAAGATGCCGGAGCCCCGCACCACGCCGTCGGGATTGACGCCGTTGACACGGACGCCGAGCGGCCCGAGCTCCGTCGCCAGCAGGCGCACCTGGTGCGCCTGGTCGGCCTTGGCGGCGCTATAGGCGACATTGCCCTTGCCGGCGACCACCGCGTTCTTGGACACGACGTAGACGATGTCGCCCGGCAAGCCCTGGGCCGCCATCGCCTTGGCGGCCTCACGGCTGACGAGGAACGAGCCCCGGGCCATCACCCGGTGCTGCAGGTCCCAGTCGGCCGACGTGGTCTCGACCAGCGGCTTGGAGATCGACAGGCCGGCGTTGTTGACCACCAGGTCGACGCCCCCGAAGGCCGCGGCCGCCTCGCGGACAGCCGCCTCCACCGCAGCCTCGTCGCTTACGTCGACCTCGACCGCCGCCGCCGCGTCCGGCCCGCCCAGCTGCTCGGCCGCGGCCCTCGCACCCGAAGCGTCGCGGTCGGCGAGCACCACGGCAGCGCCCTCCGCCGCCAGGCGGGCGGCGACGGCGCGACCGATGCCGGACGCGGCGCCGGTCACGAAGGCGACCCGACCCGCGAGCGGCCTGGGGGCCGGCAGCCGGCGCAGCTTCGCCTCCTCCAGCTCCCAGTACTCGATGCGGAACTTCTCGGACTCGTCGATCGGCCGGTACGACGAGACCGCCTCGGCGCCGCGCATCACGTTGATGGCGTTGACGTAGAACTCGCCCGCGATCCGCGCCGCCCGCGCATCGGCCCCGAAGCTGAACATGCCGACACCGGGGACCAGCACGATCACCGGATCGGCGCCCCGCATGGGCGGCGAGTCGGGACGTGCATGCCGGCGGTAGTAGCCGGCGTAGTCGTCGCGGTAGGCGGCATGCAGCTCGTGCAGCCGGGACACGAGCTCGTCGACCGGCGCCGTCGCCGGCACGTCGAGCAGCAGCGGGCGCACCTTGGTGCGTATGAAGTGGTCGGGGCACGACGTGCCCAGGGGTGCCAGCCGGGCGACGGCCTCCCGACCCAGGAAGTCGAGCACCAGCTCGCTGTCCGTTAGCCGTCCGACCATCAGTCGATCGGTGGAGCACAGGCCCCGGATGTGGGGAGCGAGCTCCCCGGCCAGGCGCCGGCGGTCATCGGGCGGCAGCGGCTCGTACCCGGCGCGCATCGCGCCCAGCGGATCAGGCCGGCCCCGCTCGGCGATGAAGCGCTCGGCGCGGCGGATCACGTCGAGCGAGATCGCCTCGCAAGCGTCGGACGTGTCGGCCCAGGTCGTCAGCCCGTGGCCCCCCAGCACCACGCCCCGCAGGCCGGGATTGTCGGCCGCCAGCGATGCGATCTGCAGGCCCAGCTCGAAGCCGGGTCGGCGCCAGGGCACCCACGCCACCTCGCGGCCGAAGCAGTCCTTGGTCAACGCCTCGCCATCCACCGCCGCCGCCAGGGCGATCACTGCGTCGGGATGCAGGTGATCCACGTGGCGCGCATCCACCAGCGCGTGCATCGCGGTGTCGATCGACGGCGTTGCGCCGCCGGTCCCCCAGCGACAGTGATCGAAGGCGGCCACCATCTCGTCCTCGTGATCGACGCCGCGGTACACGGCTTGCAGGGCGCGCACACGGTCGAGCCGCAGGGTCGCCAGGCCGTCGGGTCGAAGCGTGCCGAGGTCGCCACCCGAGCCCTTCACGTACAGCACCTCGCTGGGCTCGCCGGTCACGGGATCGGTGACCGGGGCCTTGGACGACGTGTTGCCGCCCCCGTAGTTCGTCACCCGCGCGTCGGACCCGAGCACATGGGAGCGCTCGATGAGCACAGCGACCTCGGGTGGCATCACCGCGGCGTCACTCATGGGAGGTGGAACACCTCCTCGAGCTCTTCCATCATCTGATCGGCGGGCAGAGCGGACCCCTCGAAGAATGGCGCCATCATCGCCTGCCACCTCTCGTTGACAGGCTCGGATGCCATGGCGGCTCGGGCGTCGGCCAGGCCGGCCGGCGTCTCCACGTACCCGAACAGCGTGCCGTCCTCCCGGAGGAAGAGCGAGTAGTTGTGCCAACCCGCCCGGCGCAGGGCGTCGAGCATCTCCGGCCAGACCGCGGCGTGGTGGCGCCGGTACTCGGCGGCCATCTCGGGCCTGATCCTCAGCGTGAATCCGACTCGGGTCACGGGCACATCCTCCTCGGAGCCATCGTCAGGGCGGCCCGGGCCGGCGGGACCCACCGCCGGCCCGGGCCGCGTGGCCTCACGACTCGTCGACGTTCTCCTCGGTGTAGACGGTGAACGGCCCCATCACGATGCGCAGGCCGTTGTCACGCGTCGGATCCGTCTCGATCGTGTACTCACCCATGCGGCCGGCCGTGAAAGCCTGACCCTCGGCAGCCTCGATCTGACCGGTGGCGATCCCGTAGGTCGCGTAGTAGGTGAGGTAGCCGAGGTCGACGAAGCTCCACAACGCGAACTGTGGCGCGCAGCCGCTTTGCGTGTACTCACGCATCTCCTCGGGCAGGCCCAGTCCGGACACCTTGACCTGGTCACACAACCCCTCGTCGGTCATGGCCTTGCCGGCGGCGGCGATGCCAACCGTCGTGGGGGCCATGATCAGCTCCAGGTCGGGATGCGAGTCGATGAGGCCCAGGGCCTGGTTATACGACTCGTCGGAGTCGTCGTTGCCGTAAACGGTGTCGACGAGCTCGAGGTTGGCGTACTTCTCGTCCTGGAGCGCCTCTTCGAGGGCCGCGATCCACGCGTTCTGGTTGGCCGCGTCGGGCGAGGCCGACAGGATGGCGAACTGGCCGCCGTCGTCGCCGAGGATCTCGAGCGCCATGTCGGCCATGACCACACCCGTCTCGTCGAAGTCGACCTGGGCAACAAACAGGCTCTCGCCCTCGCCCGACGGGATCGGCGAATCCCAGCTCACGACCGACACGTCCGCGTCGGTCGCGGCGTCGACACCGGACTGGATCTGCTCGCCGGCGTTGTTCGAGATCATCACCGCGTCGACACCCTGGGTGGCGGCGTTGGTCATGGTCTCGATCTGCCCGGTCGGGTCCTCACACGTGGACGGACCCAGGAACTCGGGCTCCGAGGTCCCCAGCTCCTCCGCCGCCTCCTGCGCACCCTCGTTGGCTTGGTCGAACACGGCGATGCCGGTGCACTTCGGGAGCAGGATGGCGTTCATGTCGTCACCCGCCTCGATGGTGACGGCCTCCCCGGCCGCACCGCCTCCCTCGGACCCGCCCTCGTCCGACGTACTCGCCTGAGTGTCGTCATCGTCGTCACCGCAGGCGACGGCACCGACGAGGGCCAGGCTCAGCATCACTGCCATCAACTTGTGAGGTCTCATCGTCCCCTCTCCTTCTCGTCGAGGGCCGCCCTCGACGTAGATCTGTGTGTTGCCGCGCGCACGCGCGCGGTCGTCGATCTCATGCCTCCGCCTCCACCTCGCGCCGGCGCAGGGGCAGGCGGTCAAGCAGGTTCTGCGCCAGCACCGACACGATCAGCAGCGCCCCGATCACCCCTGTCTGGGTGTTCGCCTCGACGTTCGCCAGGCCCAACCCGTTGCGCAGGTTCAGCACGATGCAGATCGCCAGCGCGACGCCCAGCAGGGTGCCGGAGCCGCCGAAGATGCTGACGCCCCCGAGCAGCACCATCGTGATGATGTCGAGCTCGAAGCCCTCCCCGATGTTGGCTCGCACCGAGCCGAGGCGGGCCGCGAACAGCACCCCCGCGACGCCGGCCACGAGCCCCGACATCGTGAACAGCGTGAGCTTCACTCGAGCGACGTCGATCCCCGAGAAGCGCGCGACGTCGGCGTTGTTGCCGATCACATACACGCGACGCCCGAACGACGTCCGGTGGAGGACGACGCCGCCCACCACCAGCATCACGAGGAACAGCACCAGCGCGAACGGCATCGGGCCGAGGAAGTCGGCGCGACCCAGGTCCCCGAACCACTCGGGGAACTCGCCGATCGATCGATCCTCCAGCAGGATCCGCGCCGCCCCCCGGAAGCCGATGAGGCCGGCAAGCGTGACCACGAGCGACGAGATCCCCGTCCTCGCGACCACGAGGCCCTGGACGAAGCCGGCGGACGCCCCCGCTGCCAAAGCGATGACGATGGCCAGCCCGAACGGCACGCCGGACTCGTGGGCGGTGGCGAGGACGCAGGCAGCGAACGCCATGACCGACGCCACCGACAGGTCGATCTCGCCGTTGATGATGACGAAGGTCATCGCCACCGCAATGATGACCTTCTCGATCGACAGCCGGAACAGGTTCACGAAGTTGTCGACATCGAGGTAGACGGGGGACTGCGTGGCGTTGTAGGCGATCGTTCCGACGAGGATGACCGCCAGCAGCAGCTCCCAGCTTCGCTCGCGGGCCCAGTCAGGCATCGCTCACCTCCCCGGTCTGCTCGGCGCCGGTGAGGGCGGGGACCTTGGTCGCGTCGGATTCGTCGGTCGAGGACGCATCGACCTTGGTGTGAGGACGGGCTTCCGCCGACCACCGCCGGCGGAAGCGCCGACCGATCACGACGTCTGCGATCACCGCCGCAAGGATCAGCGCCCCGAGGATCGCGTTGCGCCAGAACTCGCTCACCTGGGGGACACGAACCAGGCTCTGGTCGAGCACGTCGATCAGGACCGCTCCCAGGAACGCACCGACCAGCGTGCCCGAGCCGCCCAGGACGCTGACGCCGCCCACGACCGCCGCCGCCACCGAATCCAGTTCGAGGCCCTGCCCGGCGACGACGGTGATGTTGCCGAAGCGAGACAGGAACAGGAACCCGGCGAAGCCCGACAGCGTGCCGCAGGCGACGAAGGCGCCCAGCACCAGCCGCCGGGTGGGCAGGCCGGCCTGGGCGGCCGCCTCCGGGTTCGAGCCGATGGCGTACAGCCGTCGCCCCCAGCGCAGGCGCTGCATCGCGACCTGGAGCACGGCGACGATCACGACGACGACCGCGAACACCACCCGGATGTCGAGGCCCCCGATGCTGAACGCCGTGCGGGTGGGCAGGTCCACCACCCACGACGGCAACGAGTCGGCTGTGATCGTCTTGCCCTCGCCGTGGGAGATCAGCCAGCTGCGGTAGATCGCCAGGGTGCCGAGGGTTGTGATGATGGCGGGGACCCGCCCGTAGGCCACGATCACGCCGTTGATCGCGCCGAGCAGCGCGCCGAGGCCCACCGCGAGGGCGATGGCGACCGCCGGCGACGCCGAGGGATTGGACGATGCGAACTGGCCCGTGAGGTACGCGCTCACGCCCACGATCGACCCCACCGACAGGTCGATGTTGCGCGTGACGATGACCATCGTCTGAGCGACGGCCAGCACCGCGGTGATCGCCACGCTGGTCGTCACCCGGTTGAAGAACCGGCCGCTGAAGTAGTCGTCGACCAGGAAGCTGAACACCAGCAGCGCGACGAGGATCACGCCCAACAGCGACAGTTCCTTCACTCGTTCCGGTCGGATCCAGACCGCGGTGCGGCCCGGCCGACTGCGTGTCCCCCGGAGGCCGGCGACGTCGGTGCTCACGTCACGCGACCCCGACGGCGGCTGTCATGACGCGCTCCTGGGTGGCCTCGGACCGGTCGAACACGCCGGTCTGCTCTCCCTCGCGCATGACCAACACGCGGTCGCTCACCGCCAGCACCTCTGGCAGGTCCGACGAGATCAGGACGATCGCCATGCCCGAGCGGGCGAGGTCGTCGATGATCTGGTGGACATCGGCCTTGGCGCCGACGTCGATCCCCCGCGTGGGCTCGTCGAGGATCAGCACTGCGGGCTCGGTGTTGAGCCACTTGGCGAGCATCGTCTTCTGTTGGTTACCGCCGGAGAGCAGCCCGACAGGCTGGGACAGCCCCGCCGTGCGAATGCTGAGCTGCCGCCGGAATCGCTCGGCAGCCGACCGTTCCGCAGCGCCGTTGACGAGCCCGAGCCGCGAGACGTAGCGCCGCAGCGACGGCAGCGTGATGTTCGCGGTCACCGACTGCGGGAGCGACAGCCCGACGTGGCGGCGGTCCTCGGACAGGTATGCGATCCCGAGGTCCAGTGCCTGCCGGGGGGCCGCGATCTCGACGGATCGACCGTCGAGCTCGACGGTCCCGGTCTCGGCCGGCGCGATCCCGAACAGCGCCAGCGCGATGTCCGTCCGACCGGCGCCCACGAGCCCGGCGAGCCCGAGCACCTCGCCGCGCCGCAGGTCGAACGAGACGCCGGCGAACTTGCCGGTCCGGCCGAGGTCGCGCACGCGCAGGATCACCTCCCCGGCGTCGTGGTCGTGGCGGGCGTAGAAGTCGGACATCTGGCGCCCGACCATGGAGGCGATGAGCCGGGGGCGGGTGACGTCGTCGCGGGCATCGGTCGAGACGTGACGGCCGTCGCGGAACACCGAGACGCGGTCGGCGATCTCGAACACCTCGTCCAGCCGGTGGCTGATGAACAAGACGGCGACGCCGGCGTCGCGGAGCTGGCGCACCTGGCGGAACAGCCGCTCGACCTCGTGGGCCGAGAGGGCGGCCGTCGGCTCGTCCATGATGAGCACGCGCACGTCCAGCGAGATGGCCTTGGCGATCTCGATCGCCTGCTGCGTGGCGACCGGCAGCCCGCTCGCCGGAATCCGGGGATCGATGTGGACGTCCAGCCGCGCCAGGATCGCCTCGGCGTCCGCGCACATCTGGCGCCAACGCACGACCCGCCCCTGGTCCTGATGGCCGATGAAGATGTTCTCGGCCACGCTCAGGTCGGGGAAGATCAGCGGTTCCTGGTAGATGGCAGCGATGCCCAGCCGCTGCGCATCGGCGGCGCTGCGCAGCGACACCGGCTCGCCGTCGACGAGGACCTCGCCCTCGTCGGGCGGGTAGATGCCCGTCATGACCTTGATGAGCGTCGACTTGCCCGCCCCGTTCTCGCCCACGAGGGCGTGGACCTCGCCGCGGCGGAGCTCGAGCGACACGTCTTCGAGGGCGCGGGTGGCGCCGAAGCGCTTGCAGATGCCCCGCATCGCCAGGACCGGCTTCGGGACGGGGGCGGCGTCGGCGTTGCTCACCGGATCAGAGCCCGTCCGATCCACGCCGCGCCACAACCGAACGGACCACGTGCTCCCCCCTCGGGCCCACGTTCGTAACTGTTACTTCTCACATTAACTCACACACCGATGCGCGGCAATCGGCGCGACCTTGCGAGATCCGTCGCCAGTAGCGTGGCGGCGATGTCGGCCCCGAGCGATTCCGCCATGCCCGCCGCAGCCGGCGGCGACGGGCGCGCGCTCCAGGCCCGTGGCCAGCGCACCCGCCAGCGCCTCCTCGACGCCGCCGCCGACGTGTTCGACCGCATCGGCTACCACGCGGCGCGTGTCGACGACGTGGTGGCGGCCGCCGACAGCAGCCACGGCACCTTCTACCTCTACTTCACGTCGAAGGAGGACCTGTTCGAACAGCTCGTGAGCGAGGCGGCCACCGAGTTGCGAGGCCTCATCGGCGACCTCGCCCCGGTGACGAACTCGGCCCGGGGCCGCGCCGCGCTGCGAGCCTGGCTGGCGCGGGTGAGCGAGGCCTACGCCCGGCACGGCCGGGTGATCCGCGCCTGGACCGAGGCAGAGTTGTCCGGCGATCCCATCGGGCGCCGCGGCGAGGACGTCCTCACCGGGTTCGCACTGGCGCTGACCCGCCGGTTGCGCGTGCCGAAGCGATCGGGCCTCGACCCGACGATCGCCACGCTGGCGCTGATGATGATGGTTGAACGCCTCAACTACTACGCGGCCAGCGGCCAGCTCGGCGTCCACGAGAGGGACGAGCTGCTCGACACCCTGACGGACATCGTCATGGCCGCGGCCTTCGGGTGACCACGCCACTAACCTGACGCTACTGTCAGATTCTGGAGGGGCCCGATGACCACGACCGATGTTCCGGCGTCGATGCCAGCGGCGGTCTACCGCGGCTCCGGCGAGGTGGCCGTGGAGGGACGGGCAGTGCCGGACCCCGGCCCGGGCGAGGTGCTGGTGGAGGTCGGCCATTGCGGCATCTGTGGGTCCGACCTCCACCTGATCGCGGAGCGGCTGGGCACCGCCGGCACGGTGCTCGGACACGAGTACAGCGGCGTGGTGGCCGCGCTGGGTGAGGGCGTCACCGGCTGGGCCGTGGGCGACGAGGTGGTCGGCGGACCCGCCCCCCGGTGTGGCCAGTGCCGCCGCTGCCTCGAGGGCAAGCCGTCGCAGTGCGAAGTTCGGCACCGCGTCATGTCCGACGGCCACGACGGGGCGTTCGCCCGCTTCATCCTCGTCGACGCCCGCGCGCTGGTGCGGATCCCCGAGGGCCTGGGACGGCGCGAGGCGGCGCTGGCGGAGCCGTTGGCTGTGGCCCTGCACGGCATCACCCGGTCTGGGCTCCAGTCGGGGGAAACCGCCATGGTCATGGGCGCCGGCCCGATCGGCGCCTTGACGGTCGCAGCCCTCCTCGCCAGGGGCCTAGGTCCCGTGACCGTGGTCGAGCCGTCGCCACCCCGTCAGGCGTTGGCCCGGGCACTGGGCGCCGAGGTCCTCCATCCCGACGACCTCCCCACGTACCCGATGTGGGAGCCGGAAGAGATCTCGCCGGTGGCCGTCGACGTCGTGCTCGAGTGCTCCGGCAACAAGGCGGCGATGCAGGCGGGCCTGCACCAGCTCCGGCGTGGAGGCCGGATGGTTCTGGTCGGGGCCGGCATGCAGCCACCGTCGTTCGACCCCAACCGCATGCTGCTGAACGAGCTCACGGTCACCGGCTCTTTCGTGTACGACGCCGACGGCTTCGACGGGGCGCTGGAGCTCCTCTCGACTCCCGGCACGATCCCCATCGAGGTGCTGATCGAGCCCGGCGATGTCGGGCTCGACGGCGTTGGCGAGGCGGTCCGGCGGCTGGCGGACGGCGAGACCGCCGGCAAGGTCATGGTGGCACCGGGCCTCGCGCTGGCCGCGGGGCCGACGACCGAGGAGGCGTGATGCCGCATCCCTACTACCCGGCAGGCAATCCCAAGTTCAACCACGTGGCGCTCAGCGTGCCGTCCGACCTGCTGGACGAGTCCAACCGCGCGGACCTGTGCCGCTACTTCGGCGAGGTGCTCGGCTTCGAGGAGATGCCGACCGAGACCGTCGACCGGAAGCGGCTGATCATGTCCTGCGTGCACTGGGACCAGTTCATCTACCTGGTCGCCAACGACGAGCCGATGCGATGCCCCCGCACGGATCACTACGGCTTCGCGGTTCGCTCGCTCGATGACCTGCTCGGCGCACGGGACCGGGCCGTGGCGTTCCGGGAGAAGGACCCGCGGGTCGATCTGGACGACTACAGCATCGATGACCAGGGCGTTGTCCGCATCCACGCGTTCTACGTCCGGTACCTGTTGCCGATGACGTGCGAGTTCCAGTGGTGGGAGTTCCCCGAGTCGACCCCGGCCGCGACGTAGCCGGACGCCGGGTCGTCAACGCGGCGGCCCGTCGTCGGGGCTGGTCATGCTCCCGGTGTCGCGGGCGCGGCGGGGAGGAACGGCGGGATCGATCCGTCGCTGGCGCCGAGCAGCCCGTCGCGCTGGGCGGCCACCGCATCGAGCGTCCACGGGCTGTCCGACCGCACCTCTGAGACCGGATGCCAGCCCTGGAGGAGCTGGGCCACTCCACCCTGCACCTTCACCACCTGCCCGGAGATGCCGCTGGCCTGGTCGGACGCCAGCCAACAGGCCACGGCGGCGACGTTGGCGGGGGCGAACCGGTCGAACCCGGACTCGTCGGGCCCCATCGCGCCGCCGGCGACCGTGTCGGTGAGGCGGGTACGGGCTACCGGTGCGATGGCGTTGACACGCACGCCGAGGCGTTCGAGCTCGCGGGCCAGCACGATGGTGAGCGCCGCGATCCCGGCCTTGGCGGCGGCGTAGTTGGACTGGCCGGCGTTGCCGTACAGCCCCGACTCGCTGGACGTGTTGACGATGGCCCCGCCGGTGGGCTCGCCGGTCTCCTTGAAACGTGCCCGCCACCAGGCGGCGGCGTGGCGGGCCACGGCGAAATGACCCTTGAGGTGGACGTTGATCACGGCGTCCCATTCGGCCTCGGACATGGTGAAGCTCATGCGGTCACGGAGGATCCCGGCGTTGTTGATCACCACGTCGAGCCGCCCGAAGCGCTCGACCGCCAGCCCGACGATCGCTTCGCCACCGGCCCAGGTCGCGATGTCGTGGGTGCTGGCCGCGGCGACGCCGCCGGTGGACTCGATCTCCTCGGCGACGGCATGGGCGGGCCCGGTGTCGGCGCCCGACCCATCGGCTGCGCCGCCCAGGTCGTTGACGACCACCATCGCGCCCTCGGCCGCGAGCAGCAGCGCCTCCTCGCGCCCGATCCCCCGGCCCGCCCCGGTGACGATGGCCACCTTTCCGTCGAACAGCCCCATGCCACTCCCCTTGCTATTTCTGACATGTCCGTCAGGTCTGGCCGACGCAGACTAGCGACCGGGAGCTTCCTTCCGTCCAAGACGACTCATCTCCATGGCGCGATCGTCCGGGGCGACAAGTTTTGGGGTCCCGCGGCGTCGTAACTGGCAAGTTTCTTGGACGTCCAGTCCCGAGGAGTAGCGTAGGCGAACATGCGTACGACAATCAGTACGGAGAAGCTGGTCCGCCAATTCGACAGCCTCACGGCAGTGGACGAGGTCGACCTGGAGATCGAGCAGGGCGAGATCTACGGCTTTCTCGGCCCCAACGGCGCCGGGAAGTCCACCACCGTTCGGGTGCTCTGCACCCTCCTGGCACCCACGTCGGGCCGAGCCGTCGTGGCCGGATACGACGTCGCCACCGACCCCGGCAAAGTGCGCCTGAACATCGGCGTCGCGCTTCAGGAGGCGGCGCTCGACCCCAAGCAGACGGGCACCGAGCTGCTACGCCTCCAGGGCCGGCTGTACGGACTCTCCAAAGAGGAGGTCGATCAGCGCCTTGCGGACCTGGCCCAGCTGGTGGACATCGGCGACGCGCTTGGTCGGCCCATCAGCACCTACTCCGGCGGCATGAAGCGCCGCCTCGACCTGGCCGCGGCGCTCGTCCACAACCCCCAGGTGCTGTTCCTCGATGAGCCCACGACCGGCCTCGATCCTGCGAGCCGAGCACGGGTATGGGAGGAGGTGCGGCGGCTCAACCAGGACCTCGACATGACGATCTTCCTCACCACCCAGTACCTGGAGGAGGCCGACGAGCTGGCCGACCGGGTGGGCATCATCAACGACGGGAAGCTGGTCGCCGAGGGCACTCCCTTCGAGCTGAAGCGCCGCATCGGCAACGACGTCATCTTCGCCCGGCTCGACGGCGACGCCGCCGGAGCCTGCCCCATGGTCGAGGCCGTGGCCGGCGTCGCCGGCGTCGAGGCCCGCGGCAACGAGATGGTGATCACCGCCGCCGAGGGCACCGCCGTGATCGGTCCGGTGGCCGTCGCCCTCAACAACTGCGGCATCCCGGTGCGCGACCTCACGCTGCGCACGCCGACGCTAGACGACGTCTTCCTCGAGCTCACGGGCACGCACATCCAGACGTCCGACGAGGCCATGGAGGCCGAGCTCGCCCAGATGACCGAGAGCGACAGCGACACCACGGAGGTGAGGTCTTGAGCGAGCGTCCTGAAGGGCGAGAGAGCGAGCGAGGCCCGAGCGGCCCGCTGCGAAGCAGCAGGAGCGGGGAACAGTGACTGCCATCGACACGACCGTCAGGGCCCCGGCGACGCCGAGCGCCATCCGTGCCCGCCCGGCCGGCTTCGCACACGACGTTGCCTCCATCGCGGGGCGGGCGCTGCGCGCGGTTCCCCGCGACGTGGAGGCGGTGATCCCGCCGATCTTCATCGCCCTGTTCTTCTTCGTGGTGAACGTCGGCACGCTCTCCGACCTCACAGAGACCAACATCCCCGGGTTCGACTTCACCGCGTTTCAGCTGCCGACCGCGATCCTGCTGGGCGTCACCGGCGTGTCGCGGGCCTACGCCCTGGTGCTCGACGTCCAGGACGGGTACTTCGACCGGCTCCTGCTCACGCCCATCCGGCGCCTGGCCATCCTGCTCGGACACCTGTGCGCCGACGTGACGGTGGCGTGCGCGCTCACCATCCCGATCCTGATCATGGGCTTCATCCTCGGCGTGCGGTTCGAGACGGGCCCGCTGGGGGTCGTGGCGTTCATCCTGCTGGCCGGACTGTGGAGCCTGGCCTTCGCCGGGTTCGGCTACGCCATCGCCCTCAAGACCGGCAACCCGGCGGCGGTGAACTCCAGCTTCCTGCTGTTCTTCCCGTTCCTGTTCCTGACGTCGTCGTACGTGCCCCGCGAGGAGCTGAGCGGCTGGCTCGACACGGTCGCTTCCATCAACCCCGTCACCTACCTGCTCGAGGGATTTCGCGCGCTGATCATCAGTGGTTGGGAATGGGCAGATCTCGGCCAGGCGCTGCTGGCCGTTGCCATCGTCGGCTCCATCAGCATGTGGCTGTGCTTCGCCGCGCTGCGTGGCCGCATCAAGCGTGGCTGACGGCGGCGGCGAACCCGGGGCCTGGCTCACGCGTGACGCCGGCGGGGACGCCGCTCTGCTCGGTGGGTGGTCGCCCACCAGCGGCCGGCACCACTTCCCGCCGGCGCCGCTGTGCCCGTACTCCGGCGCCGACGACGTCGAGGTCGTGACGCTGCCGTCCACCGGCAGCCTGTGGGCCTGGACGGCCGTGACCAGCGCGCCGCCCGGCTACGAGGGCCCTGTGCCCTACGGGTTCGGCATCGTCGAGCTGGACGGCATCGGCCTGCGGGTCGTGGGGCGGCTGACCGAGCCCGACCCGTCGGCGCTGCGCGACGGACAGCGGATGGTCGTGACCACCGAAACGTTGCCCGGCGGCCGGGTCGTGTGGGCGTTCGCTCCCGAGGTCATGGGTTCCACCCACGCCCGCCCGAGGTCATAGGTTCCAGACCCGGAACCTATGACCTCATCCTGCCGGCAGCGGAACCCATGACCTCGGCAACGTCTGGCCGTGCCGCGCTCGGAGCGCCCGCATGAACGGCGTCGAGATCGCGGGGGTGGGGATGCACCCGTTCGGGCGGTTCGGCGACACGCCGGCCACCGCGCTCGGCGTCCATGCGGCCGCTGCGGCGCTGGCCGACGCCGGCTGGACGCCGGCCGAGGCGCGTGGCCGCATCGGCGCCGCCCACTGCGCCACCGCCTACGGCGGCGTCGCCAGTGGACACCGGGTGCTGGGGGCGCTGGCGCTCACGGGCATCCCGATCGTCGACGTCGAGGCCGGGTGCGCATCGGGCGGGGCGGCGCTGTCGCTGGCGGCGGCGTCGATCCGCGCGGGCCAGCACGAGGCGGTCCTGGTGGTCGGCGTCGAGAAGATGCCCAAGGGGATCATCCGCTCGTCGTTCTTCGCCCCGTGGCAGGAGGAGGCGGGCCTTAACGCCAACCCCGCCTACTTCGCGCTGCGGGCCCAGCGGCTGCTGCGCGAGCACGGGCTCGCCGTCGACGACCTGGCGGCGCTGGTGGTGAAGAACCGCCGTTGGGGGGCCCGCAACCCCGATGCGATGTTCCGGTCCGAGGTCACCGCGGAGGAGGTGTTGGCGTCGCGGATGGTGTGCGATCCGCTGCGGCTGTGGATGCTGTGCTCGCCCAACGAGGGCGCGGCCGCCGTCGTGCTGCGCAGGGGCGACTCCGGCGTGCAGCTGGCGGCGGCTGCGCTCCGGAGCCACCTGCCGGGCAGCGTGCTCGACGAGTCCACGCCGCTGTCGGGATTGGCCGACGACGGCGGCATCACGCCGCCCACCACGCTCGCCGCCACCGGCGCGTACGAGGAGGCCGGTATCGGCCCCGAGGACCTCGGCGTCGTCGAGTGCCAGGACACCGACGCCGGCCGCGAGCTGCTGTCGTGGTACGAGCTGGGCCTGTGCTCGGCCGGCGACCAGCGCAAGCTACTCCGGGCCGAGACCGAGGAGGACGAGCCCCCGGGCCCGGCCATCAACCGCTCGGGCGGCCTGCTGTCCAAGGGAGAACCACTGGGCGCGTCGGCGGTGGGGCAGGTTGTCGAGCTGGTCCGCCAGCTGCGCGGGCGGGCGGGCGACCGTCAGGTCCCCGGCGCCCGCGTCGGCCTCGCCCACACGATCGGTCGCGGCGCCAACGCCAGCGTCACCGTCGTGACGCGCTGATCACCCTCACGGGTCCTTGGGCAGGCCCAGGAGGCGCTCCGCGATCACATTGCGCTGGATCTCGCTGGTGCCGCCGGCGATGGAGAGCGCTCGGTTCCCGAGGAACCCAGCGATCCAGGTGCCCCCGGGCCCGTCCGTCAGCGCAGCCTCGGGACCCAGCAGCGCCAGTCCCGCCTCCTGCACCGCCTGCTCGTGCTCGACGGCCGCCAGCTTGCGCACGCTGGCCTCCGGGCCGCCCGCCCCGCTCCCGCCCGGCCCAGTGCCCAGCGCCCGCAGCGTCGTGCGCAGCCCCAGCACCGCTATCGCGTGGGCGTCGACGACCAGCCCTCCGAGCCGGTCGAGGACCAGCGGGTCGCTGAGCATGCCCTCGGACTCGGCCAGCTCGAACAGGGCGCTGACGCCCGGGCCGAACGATGACGCCTCCGCCATCGACACCCGCTCGTTGGCCAGCGTCGTGCGCGCGTACGCCCAGCCCTCGGTCGGCGAGCCGACGACGCAGTCGTCGGGCACGAACACGCCGGTCAGGAAGATCTCGTTGAACATCGCCGAGCCCGTCAGCTCCCGGAGGGGCCGGATGTCGATGCCCGGCGTGGTCATGTCCACCAGGAAGCAGCCGATCCCCTGGTGCTTGGTGACGCCGACATCGGTGCGGGCCAGGCATATGGCCCAGTCGGCGTCCCGGGCCATCGACGTCCACACCTTCTGGCCGGTGATCGACCAGCCACCGTCGACGCGCTCGGCTCGCGTCGACAGCGAGGCCAGGTCACTGCCCGCGCCCGGCTCCGAGAACATCTGGCACCAGCTGATCTCGCCCCGTAGCGACGGGGAGATGAAGCGCTCCTGCTGCTCCGGGCTGCCGTGGGCGATGAGGGTGGGAAGGACCCAGCCGGCGACCGCCAGGTGCGCCCGGCGGATGTGGCCCGCGCGCAGCTCCTGGTCGATCACCAGCTGCTCGACCGGCGACGCGTCCCGGCCCCAGGGGCGCGGCCAATAGGGCGCCAAGTAGCCCGCATCGGCCAGCCGGCGCCGCCACTCGGACCGGTCGTGGTCCCGCAGGTCTGCGACGAACTCCCGCACCTCGGCCCGCAACGGCTCGGCCTCGGGGGGCAGCTCGACGGTCAACGACCGGCGCTCGCCGGCGGCCACCGCCTCGGCCATGCGGCGCCGGGCCACCCCCGGCGCGGGCAGCAAGTGGCGGATGGCGCTGGCGCGCTTGAGGAACAGGTGCGCGTCGTGCTCCCACGTGTAGCCGATCCCCCCGAGGACCTGGATGCAGTCCATGGCGGTGCGAAAGCCCGCCTCGGGCGCCAGCGCGGCCGCGGCCGACTGCGCCACGGTGGCGCCCTCCTCGGCGGGCCCGTCTAGGCAGCGGGCCGCATCCCAGACGGCGGCCCGCGCCGCCTCCAGCCTTACGAGCATGTCGGCGCACCGGTGCTTCACCGCCTGGAACTGGCCGATGGGCCGGCCGAACTGCACCCGCACCGCGGCGTAGTCGGCCGCGGTGCGCACGCACCAGTCCGCAACCCCCAGCGCCTCGGCGCCGGCGAGCAGCTCGGCCAGCCGGACGATCCCCTCGCCGCCCGCGGCATCCCCGGCGGTGCTCGACAGCCAGCGCTCGGGCCCGACGTCGACTCCGTCGAGCCCGACCTCCGCGAGCCCGCGTGTGGCGTCGACGCTGGCCAGCGCCTTGACCTCGGCATCGGCGCGATCGACCACGCACCACGCCACGCGGTCCCGATGGGTGACCGGGAGCACGAACCGGTCGGCGAGCGAGCCGCCCCACACCCCGCGGGCGCGTCCCGACACCCGCCCGCCGTCGTCGACCACCAGGTCGCCGGCGAGGGCCAGGCCGCCCGCCATGGTCCCGTCGACCAGCGGGCGGGCCAGTTCGGGGTCGGCGGCCCAGCGGTCGACAGCCACCGCCGCCACCACCGTGGGCAGCAGCGGGCCCGGCGTGCACCAGCGGCCGAGCTCCTCGAGGACCACCGCCAGCTCGGCCAGTCCGTAGCCCTGGCCGCCGCGGTCGACGTCCACCGCCAGGCCGAGCCAGCCCAGCTCGGCGACCTCCGCCCACCACGGCGGCAGGGCCTCGCCCTCGTGCCCGTTCCCGGCCGCCGGGGTGGGTGCCTCGAGCGCCGCCCGCGCCTCGGCCAGGAGCCCGCGGGCCTCGGCCCAGCGCCGCACGGTTGCGGCCAGCTCGGTGTGGTCGTCGGTGACGGCCAAGCCCACCTAATCGCCTTCCTTCTGCCGCTCCCCGGCGTCGTCCTGAATGCTGATGGCGTTCACGGGGCAGCCCTCGACCGCGGCGCGCACGTCCGTGGGGTCGTCGCCCCCGGGATCGACGACCACCGACTTCAATCCGTCGTCGAGCTCGAAGGTGCTGGGCGCGTAGAAGCTGCAGTTGCCCGAGCCGATGCAGCGCTCGCGGTCGACCACGATGTGCCGGCCACCCCGCTCGCTCATGTGGCCAGCTCGCGGTAGCGGGCGTAGCGCTCGCCGGCGGCGGCGACCCACCGTGGGTCGGGTTCGACGCGGCGACCGTGGCGCGCCCAGCGGCCCGCCCCGGCGGAGGACTCCTCGAGCCCGGCGGTCACGCGGGCGAGGTACGCCGCGCCCAGCGCCGCGCCCTCGGGCACGGCCACGGGGTCGACCGGCAGCCCGGTGCCGTCGGCCAGGGCGTGCACCCACGCGGCGTCGCGCACGCCGCCCCCCGTCGCGACGATGCGCCGGGCGGAGCCGGCTACCCCGCCGAGGTCGAGCATGTGGCGGGCGGCGAACGCCGACGCCTCGTACGCAGCGCGGCGGACCGCGGCGGCGTCGAGCCCGATGTCGAGGTCGTGGAGCGACGCCCGCCGGTCCGGGTCGTGCAGCGGCACGCGTTCGCCCCGCAGGTAGGGCTGCCAGACGGGGACCCGCCGGGGATCGACGGGTGCATCGGACGCGCCGGGCGCCAGCGTGCGCTTGGCCCAGCCGACGAACAGGCCGCCGGAATTGGACGGACCTCCGATGAGGCTCTTGCCCGGCGCGGTGTGCGGGACGGTCCACACACCCGCCGCCTCGCGCCATTCGGGGACCACGGCCCACACGATCAGCGTCGAGCCCAGGATCACCAGCACGTCCCCGTCGTTGTCCGCGCCGGCGACGAACTGCTCGGCGAGGGCGTCGATGGTGCCGCCGCCCAACGGCGCGCCCCCAGCGTGGTCGACACGACCGACGGGCTCGGTTCCCACGACGATCTGCGGCAGCCTGGCGACGTCGTCGACACCCGCCTTGGCGGCCACTGCCGCGTCCCAACCCTGGAAGTCGAACAGCGGCAGCGCCGTCATGGCCACGGTCGTCTCGATGGCGGCCGTGCCGCACAGCGCCCGGTTGGCCACCGCCTGCGCCGGCCAGTAGCCGCCGGCGTCGGGATATTCCCGGGCGAGCCACTCGAGGAACCGCACCAGTTCGCCGGAGCTGGCCGGATCGGCCGTCGGGTCGCCCCCCGCCCCCCGGGCGTCGCCGTAGAGCAGCCCGTCGGAGACGGGGACCCCGCTGTCGTCGACCGCGCACAGCGACGGGACCATGGCGGCCACGTTCACACCCCGCACGGCAAGCGGTTCGCCGTCCGGGTCGCGGGCGGTGAGCACCTGGCCCAAGGCCTCGAGGACGCCATCGCGCCACGACGAGCGGGCGTCGTGCGCCAGCTCGCCGGCGTGGCGGGCGTGCAGCGGGCGGGTGACGCGGCTGCGAGCCAGAACCCGGCCCTCGCCGTCGGCCGCCACGGCCTTCACCGAGGTGGTCCCGATGTCGATGCCGACGGTCACCTCGCTGGGCATTCCCACCTCTCAAGACTGACACTGGCGTCAGGCGGAATGTATCGTGCGCCCACCCCACACCGAAGAGGCGTGACACGCGCGTCAGATACGCTCGCCGTCGACGACGGGAGGACGGTGTCATGAGCGCATTGCCGACGCTTGAGGGGGCCAGGGTCCTCGTCACCGGGGCGTCGTCGGGCATCGGGGCGGCGCTGGCTCCGATGCTGGCGGCGAGCGGCGCCACCGTGGGGATCGCTGCGAGGCGCACGGACCGGCTGTCGGGTGTGCTCGACGCCTGCCGCGCGGCCTCGGCCGGTGGTGCCGGCGGGGCCGATGGTGCCGGCCACCGCATGTGGACCTCGGACCTGTCCGACCCCGACGCCGCCGCCCGCCTGGCGGTCGAGGCCTGGGATACCTTCGGCGGCCTCGACGCCGTGGTCAACAACGCCGCCCGACCGATGCGGCGGCCCGTCCAGCGCCTGGCCATGGATGTCGTCGAGGACGTGATGCGCACCAACTTCTTCTCGCCCGTGGCGCTGAGCCTGGCGGTGCTGCCTCGCATGCTGGAGCGCGACCGGGGCGTGATCGTCAACGTGGGCAGCCTGGCCGGCCGGGTCGGCTCGCCCCGCGAGGCGGCGTACGCGGCCTCGAAGTTCGCGCTGCACGGGTGGTCCGAGGTTATGGCCGTCGACCTCTGGGCCACCGGGGTCGAGGTGCGCCTCATCGTCCCCGGGGCAATCGCCACGGAGATCTGGGACCAGCCCGGCAACGATCCCTCGCCCTACGGCGGCCCGTTCGAACCCGCGGAGACGGTGGCCGCCGCCATCCGCGAGTCGCTGGTGAGCGACGGGTTCGAGCGCTACGTGCCCGACCTCAAGTCCGTCGTCGAGTTCAAGACGTCGGATATCGACGCCTTCATGCAGGGCGCTGTCGACTACTTCTCGAGCCAGGAGCAGACGCGTTGAGGGCGCTCCAGTTCCTGGGCGAGGCCGAGTCCCTGCCCGAGCGGCAGTTGGAGCGGGAGGCACGTCCCGACGAGCTGCCCCAGGACGCTCCGCGGCTCCTGCGCAACCTGGCGTCGACGCCCATGGCGCTCGTCGAGCTGCCGGAGCCGCGGCTGCTCGGAGATGACTGGCTGGTGCTCCACACCCGTGTCACCGGCATCTGCGGGTCCGACACCAAGCAGGTCCTCATGGACTTCGAGGACGGCACCGACAACATGATGACCGCCTTCATCTCGTTCCCCCAGGTGCTGGGGCACGAGGTGGTCGCCACCGTGAACGAGGCCGGGCCCGCCGTCGGCGGTGTCGAGCCGGGGCAACGGATCGTGCTGTATCCGAACCTCGGTTGCCGCGCCCGCGGGATCGCGCCGCTGTGCCCGGCCTGCGCCCGGGGGGACTACCAGATCTGCGCCAACTTCCACCAGGGCGGGCTGTCGGTCGGCATCCACACCGGCAACGCCGTCGAGGCAACCGGCGGCTTCGCCGAGCGGCTGCCGGCGCACGAATCGATGGTGGTCACGGTGCCCGACGGCATCGAGGACGAGCTGGCGGTGTTGGCCGACCCGTGGTCGGTGTCGTTCCACGCGATCACCCGCAACCCGCCGACCCCTGGGAGCCGGGCCGTGGTGTACGGGGCCGGGGCCCTGGGATCGACCACCACGGCGATCCTCCGCCAGCTCTATCCGAGCGTCGAGGTGGCGACGGTTGCGCGCTGGCCCGGCCAGGCGAGGCATGCCGCGGCGCTGGGCGCAGAGGTGTTCGCGCCCGAGCCGGTCGAGGAGCTCGTCGAAGCGCTGGCCGCCTGGTCGGGGGCGACGCTCCGCCGACCGTGGGAGGGGCTGCCCGTGGCCTACCCCGGCCACATCGACGTGATCTACGACACCGTCGGCTCCCCCGCCACGACGGAGGTCGCCCTGCGCGTACTGCGGGAGCAGGGCACGCTGGTGCAGCTGGGCGTGAGCTCGCCCGGGCGGTTCGAATGGACGCCCTGGTACTTCAAGGAACTGCGCCTCATGGGCTCCAACGCCTTCGGCGACGAGACCTTCGAGGGCCGGCGCCAGCACGCATACCGGCACTTCTTCGGCCTGCTGGCCGACGGCCGCATCGACCTGTCGGGAATGCTCACGCACCGCTTCCGCCTCGACGACTGGCGCGAGGCGTTCTCCACGCTCGTGCACCAGGGCGAGACCGGCGCCATCAAGGTGGCGTTCGACTTCCGGTAGCTCACACCAACCCACAAGTTGGGGGGTTGGGGGGTCAGATCAGCGACCGGCCCCCGTCGACCCGGGCGCGGAGCAGCCGGGCCAGGCGGGCGCGGTGGTGTGTGGCGTCGCCGAAGGCGACGGCATCGAGCTGCGCCCGCTTCACGTACAGGTGGAGATCGTGGTCCCAGGTGAAGCCGATGCCGCCGTGCACCTGGAGGGCCGACGCCAGCACGCGGGCGGCGGCGTCGCTGCACCACGCCTTGGCCGTCGACGCGGCGATCGCGCGGTCGTCGGCGCCGGCGTCCACGTCGCCGAGCGTCCAGGCCGCCCAGTAGACGGCCGACCGCATGCCCTCGACGTCGACCAACATGTCGGCGCAGCGGTGCTTGACCGCTTGGAAGCTGCCGATGGGCCGTCCGAACTGAACCCGGTCCTTGGCGTAGGCCACCGCCAGGTCGAGCGCCCGCTGGGCTACACCCAGCAGTTCTGCGGCGTAGGCCACCGCGGCGACGTCCAGGTGTCGGGCGACCTCAGCGCCGCCCCCCACCTCCACGCGAGTGGCGTCGGCGAGCGAAGCGGACCGGAGCCAGCCGAGCTGCCGGGTGACGTCCATCGCCGGCTCGGCGGCCGGACGCCGCTCCCCCAGCTCGATCGCCATCAGCCGGTCGTCCTCGGGCACCAGGACCACGTCCGCCGCCGGTGCGTAGACGCACGGTTCGCCGAGGCGCGCGGCGCAGGCCGCCACCGCCTCGCCGGCGACCAGTGGCGGCCCCCAGGTGGAGTCGGCCAGGGCGTCGAGCGCGACCATCTGGCCGAGGACCGGCGCCGGCGCCACGTGGGCGCCCACCTGCTCGAGGACGATGGCGGCCTCGACCCAGCCCAGGCCGACGCCGCCCAACTTCTCGGGGACCGCCACGCCGCACCAGCCCTGGTCCACCATGGCCCCCCACAGACCCGGGTCGGGCTGCCCACCCCGGTCCACGGCGCTGCGGACCACCGGCATCGGCGAGCGTCCCGCCAGCAGGTCGGCGGCGGCGTCCCGCAGCGCTCGCTGGTCGGGCGAGAGCTCGAAGTCCACGGAGGGCGAGCGTAACTGACGGTCACGTCACCTCCGGATGTGGCGGCCACCTACGATGCGCGTGTGGATCTGACGCCCACGGCCGAGCAGCGGCGCCTGCGCGCGGAGTGCCGGCAATGGCTCGAGACGAACCTGCCGTGGGAGTATGGCGTCGGCCTGCCGCCGCGTCACGCGTCGCTGGACGACGAGGTGGCGTTCGGCCGGGACTGGCAGCGCCGGCTCGCCGACGGCCGCTGGGTCGGCGTGACCTGGCCCGAGGCCTACGGCGGCCGGGGCGCCGGCGCGCTCGCCCACTACGTCGTCCAGGAGGAGCTGGCCCGGGCCCGCGCCCCCGAGCTGGTCGGCCGCATCGGGGTCAACCTCGTGGGGCCGACCCTCCTGGCGCATGGCACCGAGGATCAGCGGCGGCGCTGGCTGCCCGGCATCCTGCGGGCCGAAATCCTCTTCTGCCAGCTGTTCAGCGAGCCGGGAGCCGGCAGCGACCTGGCGTCGCTGGCGACGCGGGCCCAGCGTTCGGCGGGCCGCGACGGCTGGGTGCTCGACGGCCAGAAGGTGTGGACGTCCTACGCCCAGTTCGCCGACTGGGGGCTGTGCCTGGCCCGCACCAACCCCGACGTGCGCAAGCAGGCGGGCATCACGGCCTTCGCCGTCGACATGACCGCCTCGGGTGTCGACGTGCGCCCGCTGCGGCAGATCACCGGCGAGTTCGACTTCAACGAGGTCTTTCTCGACGGGGTCTTCGTGCCCGACGACTGCGTGATCGGCGAGGTCGACGCGGGATGGCGGGTGTCCGGCTCCACCCTCGCCCACGAACGGGGCACGAATCCCCGCCAACTCGTCATCCACGGCCAGCACCTGGACGAGGTACTGCGGTTGGCGGCCGACCGCGGGGCGTTCGACGATCCCCACACCGCCCAGCGGCTGGCGCAGGCGTTCGTCGAGGTCAAGCTGTTCCAGCTCCACAACTGGCGCTCGCTGTCGCGACTGGAGGCGGGTGAACCGATCGGGCCCGAGGGCTCGGCGCTCAAGCTCTACTGGTCGGAGATGAGCCAGCGCCTCCACTCGCTCGCGCTCGACGTGCTCGGCCCGGCCGCACCCCTGGCTGCGGGCGCGGCCGACAACCCCGGGGACGGCGAGTGGCAGCGCTCGTGGCTCTACTACCAGGCGGCGTCGATCTTCGCGGGCACCAACGAGATCCAGCGCACAATCATCGGCGAGCGGGTGCTCGGCCTGCCACGGGAAGGGACCCCGGCATGACCCCGTCCCGCGTCGGCTACGAGGTCGACGGGTCGGTGGCGACGATCACGCTGCGGCGGCCGGAGGTCGCCAACGCCCTCGACTCGGCCACCATCGACGAGCTCGACGGCGCCCTGGACCGCGGCGACGCCGACGACGACGTGCGCGTGCTGGTGCTTGCGGCCGAGGGCGAGCACTTCTGCTCCGGGCACGACCTCAAGGAGCTGATGGACGGGTCCGACCCCTGGGTGGCCATGCGGGCCACGCCCGAGGGCAAGCTCCGGCACGAGCAGGTCATGTACTTCGACCGCTGCGTGCGCCTACGCGACTTCCGCAAGCCGACCATCGCCGCCGTGCAGGGCACCTGCTCGGCGGCCGGGCTGATGCTGGCGTGCATGTGCGACCTCATCGTCGCCGCCGACGACGCCCGCTTCTCGAACCCGGTCCTCCGCATGTCCGGGGCCGCGGTGGAGCTCCTGGTCGAGCCCTGGGAGATGGGACCCCGCAAGGCCAAGGAGTTCCTGCTGTGCGCCCGGACGCTCACTGCCGACGAGGCCGAGCGCTACGGCATGGTCAACCTGGTCGTGCCCCGCGCCAACCTGGCGGCCGCCGCCCGGGCGATGGCCGACGAGGTGGCGCTCGTGCCGCCGGTCACCGCGCAGGCGGTCAAGGCGTCGATCAACGCGATGGTCGACCGCATGGGTCAGCGTGACTCGTGGCGGCACCACTTCATGGTCCACCAGTTCGTGTCCAACACCGAGACGGCGCTCGGGCTCATGCGGCAGCGCAAGGCCGGCGGCATGGACCATGTGAAGCGCGAGCAGGCCGGCCCGGAATGAACGCGGCCGGCCCGCTCAGCGGGCTCCGCGTCATCGACCTCGGCACGCGCATCGCCGCGCCGTTCTGCGCCGGTCTCCTAGGGGAGCAGGGCGCCGAGGTCGTGAAGATCGAGCAGCCCGGTCGGGGCGACTTCATGCGCGACATCGGCCCGTTCGCCGACACCGAGGGCGGGCGCTACTCGCTGTTCTGGGCGGTGGAGGGGCGTGGCCGCAGGAGCGTGACGATCGACCTGCGCACGCCGCGGGGCCAGGACCTCGTTCGCCGCCTGGCTGCGCACGCCGACGTGCTGTGCGAGAACTTCCGGCCCGGCACGCTCGAATCGTGGGGCCTCGGCCCGGCCGACCTCGACCCCCGGCTGGTCGTCGTCCGCATCTCCGCCTTCGGCCAGGACGGCCCCTACGCCCAGCGGCCGGGGCTCGACCGGACGGGCATCGGCTACGGCGGACTTCTGCACCTGACCGGGTACCCCGACCGGCCGCCGGTGCGGCCCGGCCTCACGACGAGCGACTACCTCACCGGTGTCTTCGCAGCCCAGGCCGCCATGGCCGCCCTGTACCGACGTGACGCCGGCACCAACGCCACCGGCAGGGGCGCCGTGATCGACGCGGCCCTCTACGGCTCGGTGCTGCGGATCCTCGAGTGGACCATCGCCGGCTACGACCGCCTCGGCGTGGTGAGGGAGCGCGAGGGAAACCGCCTGGCCAACTCCGCCCCGCTCGACAACTACCCGACGGGCGACGGCCGCCACGTCTGCCTGGTGGCCGGCAGCGACACCAACTTCGCACGGCTGTGTGCGGCGATGGACCGGCCCGACCTGCCCGCCGACCCGCGGTTCGCGACCCTGGCCGACCGCGCCAAGCACGCCGACGAGATCAACGCCATCGTCGCCGAATGGACCGCACGGCGCCCCGCGGCCGACGTCGAGGCGGCCGCCGTCGCCCACGGCGTGCCCGTGGCCACCGCCTACACCGCTGCCGACATCGCCGCCGACGCCCACATGGCGGGGCGGAACGACCTGGTGGCGGTGGACGATCCCGTGCTGGGACCGCTCCGCCAGCAGGCGCCGTTCCCGCGGTTCGTCGGCGACCCGTCGCCAATACCGGCCGGCGCCCCGCGCCTGGGCGAGCACACCCGGGAGGTTCTGGGCGGGATCCTGGGCCTGTCTGCTACCGAGCTCGACGAACTGGCGGCCGACGGCGTGATCTGACGACAGCCCGAGGCGAACTGGTTGTAGCCGTGCGGCAGACGGCCGCACAGGTACACCCGGAACGAGATACCCCGAGGGGGAGGACACGATGACGACCATCTTCCGCACCACCGACGCCGACCCAGCCGCCATCGACGGCCAGCGCCTGGCGGTTGTCGGCTACGGCAACCAGGGCCGGTCGTGGGCCCTCAACCTGCGGGACTCGGGGGTCGACGTGCGGGTCTGCGTGCGGGCGGACGCCACCCGCGACGCAGCCCGGGCCGACGGCTTTGCCACCCAGGACGTCGACGCCGCCAACGACGCCGACATCCTGTGCCTGCTGGTGCCCGACGACGTGATCCCGTCGCTGCCGCTCCGCCCTGGGAACGAGGCCCTGGTGATCGTGGCCAGCGGCTTCTGCCCTGCCTTCGGTCGCCTCGAGCTCGACTGCGACGTGGGCATGGTCGCTCCCCGGATGCTCGGGCCGGAGGTCCGGCGCTGCTATGAGGAGGGCGTCGGCTTCATCACCGCCGTCGGCGTCCACCGCGACCGCACGGGCACCGCCTCGGCCCGCACGCTGGCGGTCGCCGACGCCATCGGGGGCCTGCGGCAGGGTGCCCTGTCGCTGACCCCCCACCAGGAGGCGGTGCTGGACCTCGCCGTCGAGCAGGCGCTCGCGCCGGCGATGCGGCGCGTGAGCCTGTCGTTCGTCGAGGTGATGCTGGGCGAGGGCATTCCGCTGGAGGCGATCCTCACCGAGCTGTTCCTGTCGGGCGAGGTCGAGCGCTCATACCGCCTCATGCGCCTGGAGGGCTACGCCGTCCAGATGGAGCACCACTCCCCCACCAGCCAATACGGCCAGCTGTCGCGGTCCGACCGCTTCGACCACCTCGACGTCGCCACCACCATGCGGGACATCGTGGGCAACATCGCCAATGGCGCGTTCGCCGACGAGTGGGAGGCCGAGCACGAGGCCGGCCACCCCACGCTCCAGCGACTCAAGGCTGCGGCTGTCGGTCCCGACGTGATTGCGTTCGAGCGCGACCTGCGCTCGCGCCTCGGCGAGCTGGCGGTCGAGCCTCACTGAAGCCCTGCTCCAACAGCGTGAACGCCTCGTCGATCATCGGCGGCAGGCGCTCGACCTCGCTGCCCTCGGCGAGCCAGCGTTCGATGACCGCCCAGATTGCCGACGCCGCAGCGCCGGCCATGACGTTGGCGGTCAGGTCGGTGTTGTCCGTGCCCAACCGGGCAGCGAAGGCGCTGACGAGCTCGGCCTCCTCCTCGTAGAAGTGCTCACGCGCCAACTTGCGCAGAGTCGGCGCGCTCATCATCACCTGGAACTCGCGCACCACCGACGGGTCAGCGAGGAGCTCGAGCAGCATCTGCTGCAACACCTCGCGCAGCGCCTCCAGCGGTCCCTCGTTCGCCGGCCGCGCCACGACGAGGGGAGCGACCTTGTCGCCGTGGGCCTCGTTGTGCGCCATGACGAGGTCGACCTTCGAATCGAAGTAGCGGAAGAACGTGCGGGGTGAGACATCGGCGGCGGCGGCGATGTCCTCGATCGTGGTGGCGTCGAAGCCCTTGCGGGCGAACAGGTCCAACGCGGCGTCGATGATCGCCTCGCGCGTGCGCGCCTTCTTGCGCTCGCGTAGACCGCTCGCCGCCTCGACCACCTTCTTCATGGGGAAAGTATGACCTCCCTGCCATCTGCCTGCTGGTGAGCATTCGGCGGTGCTGTGCCGAGTGTCACTACAAAGGCGCTTGGCATCGTCTTGACATCTGACACTCTAATGCCACATTGTGCCATGCATGACTTCGTTCCTGTACCGGCTCGGCCGTGGCGCGGTCCGTCGTCGCCGACTCACCCTGCTGATCTGGGCGGTCGTCGCCCTCAGTGTGATCGCCGCCGCCCAGGTCGGCGGCGGGCGGACGTCCGACCAGTTCGACATCCCGGGCGTCGAGTCCCAGCGGGCGCTCGACATGCTCGAGAAGGAGTTCCCGGCGGCCGCCGGGACGTCGGCACAGCTCGTGTTCACCGTGGAGGACGGCGCGCCGGCGGCGACCCTGTCCGACCCCGCCGCCTCCCGGACCGTCGACGCTGCGCTGGCCAACGTGGCCAACCAGCCGGACGTGGGCTCGGTCGGTCAGCTCCAGGTCTCCCCGGACGGCCGCATCGCCTACGCCGACGTGCAGTACGACCAGCCGTCCGACGAGATCGGCGACCGGGCCTACCAGCGGCTCGAGGCCACCGCCGACGCCACCAACGGGTCGGGGGCCGTCCGGATGGAGCTGGGCGGCGACCTACCCACCGAGGCAGCCGAGGACGTCCCCGAGGGGCAGGAGGTCGTGGGTCTCCTGGTGGCGGTGATCGTGTTGCTGGTGGCGTTCGGCTCGGTGATCGCCATGGGACTGCCGATCGGCCTGGCCCTTGTGGGCCTGGGCACCAGCCTGGGCCTGATCACGCTCGTCGCCGCCGTGGTCGACGTGAACTCGGTCGCCCCCACCCTCGCCGCCATGATCGGCCTCGGGGTTGGTATCGACTACGCGCTGATTCATCGTCACCCGCCACCGCGAGAACCTGCGGGCGGGGATGACCGTCGAGGAGGCGGCTGGTCGGGCGGTGGCCACGTCGGGGGCGGCTGTGCTGTTCGCCGGCGTGACTGTGATCATCGCCATCAGCGGCCTCGCGATCGCCGGCATCACGGCCGTCACGGTCATGGGCCTGATGGCCGGGCTCACCGTGGCCGTGATGGTCGCCCTCGCGCTCACCCTGCTGCCTGCCCTGCTGGGCTTCGCCGGCCGCCGGATCGACGCGCTGCGCGTCCCCGGCCTGCGGGGTGGCGCCGGCATCCCCGGTCGCGAGTCGATGTGGCACCGCTGGGGCCGGCAGGTGTCCGCTCACCCGTGGCGCTACCTGGTCGGCGGGGTCCTGGCCCTGGGCCTGCTGGCCGCGCCGGTCTTCGGGATGCGTCTGGGCATGACCGACAACGGCACCAGCCCCACGTCGATGACCACCCGCCGGGCCTACGACCTGCTGGCTGACGGGTTCGGGCCCGGGTTCAACGGGCCGCTGATGATGTCGGTCGAGCTCGACGGCGCCACGGTCGACGACCTCGGCCCCCTCGAGTCGGCCATCGCCGACGACCCGGGCGTGCAGGCGGTGGCGCCGATCCAACCCAACGCCGACGGCAGCGCTGCGGTGCTGCGCGTGATCCCCACCTCGGCGCCGCAGGACGGAGCCACCACCAGCCTCGTCCACCGGCTGCGCGACGACGTCATCCCCCGGGCGCTGGCGGACGCACCCGGCGCCGAGGTCCAGGTCGGCGGCCAAACGGCGATGTTCATCGACATGTCCGACAAGATCTCGAGCCGGCTGCCGTGGTTCATCGGCGCCGTGATCGTGCTGTCGGTGCTCCTGCTGATGATGGTGTTCCGGTCGGTGGCCGTGCCCCTCAAGGCCGCCGTGATGAACCTGCTGTCGATCGGCGCCGCCTACGGCGTCATCGTGGCCGTGTTCCAGTGGGGCTGGCTCAAGGGACTGATCGGCGTCGAGGAGACCGTCCCGATCGTGTCGTTCATGCCGATGATGCTGTTCGCGATCCTGTTCGGACTGTCCATGGACTACGAGGTGTTCCTGCTGTCCCGGGTGCGTGAGGAGTACCTGCGCCGCCGCAACAACGACGCCGCCGTGGTCGAGGGCATCGCCGCCACCGCCCGGGTCATCACCTCGGCGGCGCTCATCATGATCAGCGTGTTCGCCGCCTTCGTGCTCGGCGACGACCCCATCATCAAGATGTTCGGCCTCGGGCTCGCCACCGCCGTGTTCATCGACGCCACCATCGTCCGCATCGTGCTGGTCCCCGCCACCATGAAGCTCCTCGGCGACTGGAACTGGTGGCTACCCCGCTGGCTCGACCGGCTGCTCCCCAACCTCGACATCGAGGGCGGCACCCGCCTCCCCGAACCCGACTACGAGCCCGGCCACGGCCCCGCCCTGCCGGAACCGGCGCGGGTACCGGAGCCGGCCCTCGTAGATTGATCCTCGGTGGGGCGGTGGTCCGCGGCGGGACCATTGCCCCACCGGCGGCTCCGGGCGAGCTGTGGACCCCGGACGGGACGGTCAGGAGTCGGTGGCGACCAGGACGTCGCTGGCCTTGATGACCGCGGTGACGGAGGATCCCTCGGCGAGCGCGAGCTCCTCGGCCGCTTCGCGAGTGATGGAGGCCGTGATGGTGTCGCCGCCGCCGAGGCGGATCTTGACCGTCGTGGTTACGGCACCATGGACGATCTCCGCCACCGTTCCGGAGAGTTGGTTCCGGGCGCTGATCTGCATGGACGGACCTCCGGTCCTGGCGGGGATGGTGGATAGCTGCCGGCCGTTGGCCGGACGTTGGATTCAGCGTTGGTAGGCGGTGAGGTCGACGGCCTTCACCGTGGCCCAGACGCTCGTTCCGGGCACGAGGCCGAGCTCGGCGACGGAGGCCGGGGTGACCTCGGCCGTGGCGGCGACGGGCCCGCCGAGGGTGATACGGACCCGGTCGTGATTGGCCTCGAGGTCCGTGATGGTGGCGGTCCAGGTGTTGCGGGGGCTGCCGTCGGGCCGGTGGCCGTGGAGCGCGATGGCCTGGGGGCGGATGGCGACGGCGACATCGGGGCCGGGCAGCGGGTCGGCGACCGTGAGCTCGGCGCCGCTGTCGAGGAGCACGGTGTGATCGCCGGTGGCGGTGCCGTGGAGCAGGTTGATGCCGACGAGCTGGGCGACATAGCGCGAGGCCGGTCGGGCGGTGACGTCTGCGGGGATGCCGGTCTGGGTCACTTGCCCCCGCTCGACAATGACGAGGCGGTCGGCGAGGACGAGCGCGTCAACAGGATCGTGGGTGATGAGGAGGCGGGCGCCATGGAACGTGGCGAGGTGGCGGCGGAGCTCGGCGCGGACCTGGACGCGGGTGCCGGCGTCGAGAGCGGCGAGGGGCTCGTCGAGAAGCAGAAGCCGGGGGTCCGTCGCCAGGGCGCGGGCGAGGGCGACACGCTGGGCCTGGCCACCGGAGAGGGTGCGGGGCTTGGCGTGGGCCTGGTCGGCGAGGGCGAACCGGTCGAGCCATTGACGTGCCCGGCGCCGGGCGCTGGCCTTGTCCTGGCCCCGGGCGCGGAGACCAAAGGCGATGTTGTCCAGCGCACTGAGCCGGGGGAACAGCAGATAGTCCTGGAATACGACGCCGATCGGGCGTTCGGCGGTCGGGACGAACACGTCGGCTGCCGGGTCGTCGAGGACGGCGCCGTCGAGCTCGATGCGCCCGTCGTCGAGCGGCTGGAGGCCAGCGATGGCCCGCAGCGCGGTGGTCTTGCCGGCGCCGTTGGGCCCGAGCAGCGCGACGACCTCGTCGTCGCCCACGTCGACAGCGATGTCGAGCCGGAAGTCGCCGTGCTGCACCCCGATGGCTGCGTGGAGCACGTCAGCACGTCAGGCGGTCAGCCACCGGTCGCGCAGCGGGAGGATCACGGCGAGGGATACGGCGATGAGCACCAGTGACAGGGCGATGGCGGCGTCGCGATCGGACTCGAGGGCGAGGAACACGGCGAGGGGCATGGTCTGGGTCCGGCCCTGGAGGTTGCCGGCGAACGTGACCGTAGCGCCGAACTCCCCCAGGGCCCGCGCCCAGCAGAGCACGGCACCGGCGATGATGGACGGGCCCGCGTGCGGCACGGTGATGCGCCGGAAGATCATCGACCGGCTGGCGCCCAGGGTCGCGGCGGCATCCTCGTAGCGGGTGTCGGCGGCTCGGAGCCCGGACTCGACCGTGAGCACCAGGAACGGCATGGCCACGAACGTGTTGGCGGCGACGACCCCCCAGATGGAGAACGGCAGCAGGAACCCGGTCGCGTCGTACACCGGGCCACCGAGCAGGCCGCGCCGCCCGAAGGCGAAGAGCAGGGCGGCGCCGCCCACCACCGGAGGCAGCACCATCGGCAGGAGGACCAGCGCCCGAGCCACCGAGCGCCCGGGAAACCGGGTGCGGGCGAGCACCCAGGCGAGCGGGATCCCGATCAGCATCGCGAGCCCGGTGGCTGCGAACGCGGTGGTGATGCTGAGCCGCAGGGCGTCGGCGACGATCGACCGGCCGAGCAGGCCACCGAGTCCCGACCACGGCGCCCGCTGCAGCAGCGCCACAAAGGGCACAGCGACGTAGGCCACGGCGACGGCCGCGAGGGGGAGGATCAGCCATGGGGTCCGCTGCTGCGTCGCCCTCCTCGCGCCCGCCCGCCGGGGCCTCACGGAGTGTCGAAGCCGAACGACCGGAGGATGTCCTGCCCCTCGTCCGAGAGGACGAACTCGACGAAGACATCGGCGGTGTCGGGATTGCCGGCGTCGGTGAGCGCGGCGATCGGGTAAGTAGCGACGACGTTGTCGTCGGCGGGGATCTCGACGCCCTCGACGCTGTCCCCCGCGGCCATGACGTCGGTGACGTAGACGATCCCGGCGTCGAGGTCACCGGCCTCGACCTTGGTCAGCAACGACCGCACGTCGGGTTCGTTGGTGTCGATCGAGGGGGTGACCCCGGCGTTGCCCAGCGCCTCGCGCCCGAACTCGCCGCAGGGCACCTCCTCCGCGCACAGCCCGATGAGCAGGTCGGGGTTGGCGAAGTCGTCCAGCCCGGTGACGCCGGCCTCGTTGCCCGCCGGCACCGCGATCTCGAGCAGGTTGGTCACGAAGTCCTCGGGATCACTGGCGGCGCCAGCGTCGACGACCTGATCCATGTTCGACGGGTTCGCCGACGCAAAGACGTCGGCCGGTGCCCCGGCGAGGATCTGTTCCCGGAGGGCCGACGATGCCCCGAAGTTGAACTCGACGGAGGCGTCCGGGTTCTCCGACTCGAACGTGGTCCCGAGCTCCGTGAAGGCGTCGGTCAGCGACGCGGCTGCGAACACGGTGATGTCGCCCTCCACGGCCGGTTCCTCGGCCGGGGCCTCCGTCGTCGTCGAGCCGGCATCGTCGTCATCGTCTCCACAAGCGGCAAACACCAGTGCGGGCACGCTGACGACGGCGAGAAGCCGCAGGACACGGAACTTCATGGTTCCTCCAGACCGGTATCAGACAATTGGTAGTCGCAGTGAACCTAGCAGTTGCGACCGATGGGGGACGGCCGTGGCAACCTCGCGGCGTGGAACGGCGCCCCACCCTCTCGCTCAACGAGTGGGCCGTCCTGGGCGTGCTCGTCGAGCGGCCCCGCCACGGCTACGACATCGCGGCGGCGCTCCAGGCCGGCACGCCCGTCGGCAACGTCTGGCACCTGACCCGCCAGCTGGTCTACCGCGCGCTCGAGCGCCTCGAAGCGCTGGGCCTCGTCGAGCCCCGCCGCACCGAGCCCAGCACGGCCGGACCGCCCCGCACCGTCTATGGCCCTACGGCCCGCGGGCGCACGGCCCTCCGCCGTTGGCTCGTCACACCCGTCAGGCACATCCGGGACGTCCGCAACGCGTTCCTGCTCAAGCTCGTCATCACCGAACAGCTCGGGCTCCAGCCGAACGACCTCATCGATGCCCAGCGGGGCGCGTTCGCCGACCTCCTCGACCAGCGGGCGATCGAGCCGCCGAGGACGGACCACGTCGCCATGTGGCGCCACCACTCGGCGGCCGCCGTGGCCGCCTTCCTCGACGCACTCAGCGCACCGGGGACGTGACCAGCATTCGTCACCAGATCTCACTCGTGGGAGCTGGGGTGGCCCACGCCCAGCCGGTCGCTGACGACGAGTGCGACCAGCAGAGCGGTGATCAGCCCCGTCACCAGCAAGCCAGGTGCTTCGGCGGCAAGCGGCACGGCTGCGAGCAGCAGCACGGCCGCCGCGGAACGCGTCCATGGCTGGTGGCGCCCGACGCGCGCGCCGAAGGCGACGACGCCGAGCAGGTACAGTGCCGGTCCCCCCAAGGCGACCAGTGCGCCCGCAGTTTCGAGCTCGTCGCCCGGATGGGCGATCACGAGCTCGTCGCCAACCGCCGCGAGCAGGATCCCGGCGACGATCGGCAGGTGCAGATAGGTGTACGCGTCGCGGCCCACCTGCCCTGGCACCTCGGCGGCGGCCATGCGCCGCACCGCCCCGGTCGCCACCTGCCCGAAGTAGAGCCACCACAGCGCCACCGACGAGAGGAACGCGAAGCCCAGCGCCACCACGACCGACACCTTCAACCCGACGTCGGTGGCGGTGGCGCCCGTAAGCACGATGCTCTCGCCCAAGACGATGATCACGAACAGCTGGAAGCGCTCGGCGAAGTGGCCGGCGTCGATCGCCCACTCGATCATCGGGGTGCCGCCGCCGAACCCCGGTAGCCAGAACCGGGCCAGCGGCGCCGCCAGATCGAGCCCGAACGCCCCGAGCCACAGCCCCCAGCGGGCATCGCCGTCCACCAGGGCACCACCGATCCACAACGGGACCGACAGGACGCTCCAACCCAGGATCTGCTGGAAGTTGCGATGGAACGGGCCCGGCGGGGTGACGCCGACGACGAACGCGTTGCGCCCGACCTGGAGGGCGCAGTAGCTGGCTGCGAACAGCAGCCCATGATCGCCGAAGGCCTCGGGGATGGCGATGGCCATGAGCAGGCTGGCCAGCATCAACAGCACCAGCACCAGCCGGACGAGCTCCACCTCGGGGTCGAACCAGTTGGTCATCCAGGTCGTGTAGTTCCACGCCCAGTAGACGGCGCACAGCAGGAACGCAGCCTGGGCGGCGCCCGCCCACATGAGGTGCGCCAGCAGGTAGTGGGAGAGCTGGGTGATGGCGAACACGTAGACGAGGTCGAAGAACAGTTCGAAGTAGGTGGCGCGCTGCTCCCCACCGCGCCTGCGCACGTAGCGGATGTCCGGGATGACCGACGCCGCGAGGTCGCCCGGCTCGGCCGTCATCGCGCGAGCTGGCGGCAGGCCTCGGCGGCGGCGCGGGCGGCGGCGTTCGTGGCGACGCTCGCGTCGCGGCCGAGCCGGACCAGCTGGGGGACGCGGCCGGGGTGCCGGGCGACGAAGCGCGCCACGGCCCGAAAGTTGGGCGATCCGTCGGGGTGGGCGAGCTCGAAGACGGCCTCGTCTGTCATGCCATCGCTGGATCGGTCGCTGATGGTGCGGACCACCGACCACGGGCATCCACGCTCCTCGCACACCGCGGCAACGGCCGCCGTCTCCATGTCCATGGCGATCACGCCTCGGGCGCGGAGCGCCGCCACCCGCCCGGGATCGACGATGAACTCGTCCGACGTGTGCAGCGCGCCGTCGCCCGGCGGGTCGGACCGCTCGCCCAGGGGGTGGGGCCGGTACTCAGCTCCCGACGCCCCGTCGATGACGATGCTCGGCCTGATGACATCGCCGATCGCGAGGCGATCGTCGATCCCTCCGGCGATGCCGACGACGATCACATGATCGACGTCGCCGGCATCGAGCATCCGCCGCGCGGCACGGGCGGCCCCGACGGTGCCCATCCCGGTGGTCGCCGCCACCACGGACGCCGAACCCGACCGGCCCTCGTGGGCCCGCGTGCCCACCGGGGCCGATGACGGCCGCAAGCCCAGCTTCTTGACGAGTGGCCGCAGCTCCGATGGCATGGGAGCCAGCATCGCGATTCGCACCGCGACACTTTGCCCTGCCCGCGCCACGCGCGCCGGTAGTTAAGGGAGCTCTGCCAGGCGCGCCGCCGCCGGCGCGCACGATTGCTCGACCCAGGCCGCCGGCCGATCGCTGAGCGGCATCACCATCACGCCGTCCATCCCGAGCTTGGCGTAGCGGGCCATCTCCATCGCGAAGCCGTCGATGTCGCCGCCGTACAGCTCCGGGCCCATGTAGAGGATCGACTTGTGGATCTCGTCGTAGTCGCGACCCACGTCGTCGCAATGCCGGCGGAGCACGTCGAACTTGTGAGCCGCCTCGTCGGTGGACGCCCGGGTCAGGTTGCAGGCGTCGGCGTACTTCGCCACCAGCCGGAGCGTCTTCCGCTCCCCGCTGCCGCCGATCGTGATCGGCGGGCGGGGCTGGCTGAGGGGCTGGGGCGAGCACAGGGTCTCGGCCAGCTGGTAGTGCCGCCCCTCGTAGCGACCGTTGTTCGTCGGGTCCCACATCTGCAGGCAGATCTGGACGGCTTCCTCGAGGCGTTCGAACCTTTCGGAGACCGGCGGGAATGGCACCCCGAGCCCGCGGTGCTCCCGCTCGTACCAGGCCGCCCCGATGCCGAGGGCGGCGCGTCCGCCCGACAACACGTCGAGCGTGGACACGATCTTGGCCACCAGGCCGGGATGACGGTACGTCACGCCGCCGACGAGGAGGCCGAGGCGGATCGAAGTGGTGTGGGCGGCCCAGAAGCCCAGCGTGGTGTAGCCCTCGAGCATGGGATCCTCCGCAGGGGCCATCTGGTCCATCTGGAAGTAGTGGTCCATCACCGACAGCCAAGTCGCCCCCGCCGCCTCGGCGGCCTCGGCGACCCGTACCAGTTCGGGGCCGATGGCGGGTGTGCCGCCGACGATCTTGAAGTTGGGGACGTGAATTCCGAGCTGCACGGCGATCTCCTCCGGAGGGCGCCGCTGCGGGCGTCGCAGCGGCCTGCACCCGACCGTACGGGTTCGAGGGCGCTCCAAGTCAAGGGGTGATCCGACGGTCAGTCCCCTAGTGCGTAGATGCCGATGCCGTCGGGAAAGTCGAGGCCTCGGTCCATGGTCTCGGCGGGCCGGGGATTGCCGTCGGCGTCGAACGTGATGCGCCGGACGGTGCCGGCGCCGTCGATCGGCCCGATGCTGTCCGTGATGCCTATGGCCAGGTCGGCCCAGTAGATCGTCCCGGTCATGGGATCGACGCCCATGCCGAAGGGGGCCCCGGTCGAGTACGGCTCCGCCCCGAGCTGCTCGCCCGCCGGCGGCGCCACCAGGGTGCGGACGAAGCGCCCGGCCTCGTCGTACTCGGCCAACACCCCGGTGAACGCGCTCGACACGTAGAACCCGCCCGTGGGCGCACCGACCACCGCGTTCGGCGTGGCCACGTGATCGTCGGCCGCGATGAACTGGCCCCGGTGCGCCCCGTCGGCCAGCGGCGCGCCGGTGCTGTCGACCCGGCCGCAGCCGCCGGCGGCATCGGGGGCGGTCGGGAACGGACCCTCGTAACGGACGATGCCGTTCCCGGGGCGCGCGCCAGCGCCAGGTACACCACGTCGTCGATGACCTGGATGCCACCGGGTGTCGGCAACGCCACGTCGATCTTGCAGTACGGCACCTCTTCGCTGTCGAACGGCGGGATCCAGACGATGAGCTGCCCGGTCGGCGGACCGGTCACCTGGTTGCCGATGTCGGTGGTGACGATGCGACCGTCGGACAGCACGCCACAGCCGTAGTTCTCCGGACCCTCGGTCTGGTACGTCGGGACGAGCCGGGCCACCTCGCGTGCCTCCAGCTCGCCGACCGCCGCGCCATCCAGTTCGAAGATCCCCCACCCGGGGGTTCGCTCGGGCTGACCCGTGTCCTCGCCGGCGACGAAGAGGCCGGAGTCACCGGGCAGCATGCACACCTGGCCGTTGATGTCGAGGCCGTCGGGATCGTCGGCGGCGGTGCGGATGACGGTCTGCTTGCGGAACGGCGGGTCCGCCTCGTACGCGTTGAGGTTGTTCCCCTCGGTGCTGAGCACGATGACGCCCGTCGGCTCGGGAGCGGCCGTGGTCGCAGCGTCGGCGTCGTCGCGGTCGCCGTCGCCGCTGTCACTGTCGTCGCCGCTGCACGCCGCCACCAGCGCCAGGGCCAGCGCCGCCACCGCACCTGTCAGCGTCTTGGTTTGCCTCATGGTTCGGGTCGTCACAACTCACGCTCTCGGGGTGATGGGGATGTCCAGGCCGTTGGTGGTCACGATGCGGTCGATGCCCTCCGTGATCGAGGGCAGCGTCTCGGGGTCGTCGACCGCCAGGATGCTGATCCGGTCATAGGTGGCGCCCGGCGCCGGGTTCCCAGTCCCCGTGCAGTCGTCGGCGGCATCGAGGATGCACACCAGCCCGCCCACCGGGTTGTCGGTGCCCTGGGACAGGTATGCCCCGAAGGCGGTGGCTCCGTCGGACGCCGCGGGGCTGCCGGGCCTGAGCCAGCGGTCGGGGGAGCCGAGGCCTTCGGCGCGGACCTCCACGCGGAAGGGGTCGAGCTCGATCCTCACCGTCCCGCTGCCGGTGTCCCCGCCCACCCGCTCAGTGCTGATGGTGAAGTCGAGCGCGCAGGCCGACGCCACGCACCGCTGCGCGAGCGCCTCGGGCGAGTTGGTGGCGGGTGGTCCTGATGGGGCGTCCGGCGCCGTGCTCGCGGTCGTGGCGGACGACGCCGACGACATGGCGCCGCCATCCGTACCGAGGGAGAACCGGTACACCCCGCTGTTGTCGCTGGTGGTGTCGACACCAGGGGCGCGGATGCCGGCGACGGCGATGACGTCGTCACCCACCACCGCCGCACCCCCGGAGACGGCGCCGCTCAGCTCGCGCTCCCACAACACATCGCCGTCACGCAGGTCGAGCGCCCGGAACGTGAAGTCGGTGCCGCCGATGAACACAACGCCGTTGGCCTCGGTGGCCGCGGCGTAGGTCGGGCCCGCCACGTCCTGCTGCCACAGCAGGTCGCCGGAGGAGGCATCGATCGCGTGCAGGTAGGGGGCGCCCCCGACGGCCGTGCCGCCCACGACGACCCCGTCGGCGAGCGCGGTCGGTCCGATGAAGCCGCCAGTCGAGTAGTCGCTGCCGGGCTCGGGGATGCCGGGCCCCGCCACCCGGGTGTCCCAGAGCGCCTCGCCGGTCTCGCGGTCGACGGCGTAGTAGACGCCGTCCTTGTTGCCCAGGCCGACGGCGGCCCTCCCCTCGACGTCGAACAGGTTGGGTGCGCCGGCGAAGTCGAGGTCGTCGCGGTTGGGCTCGTGCGGCTGGTACGACCACCGCACCGCGCCGGAATCGAGATCTAGCGCCAGGATCGCCTCGGAATGGGCCCCCCAGCGCTCGGTGGCGGTGCAGTTGCCGGTGCCGACGAAGACCAGGCGTCGCTCGAGGTCGACGCTCGGCGACCCCCAGACGTCGGCGCAGCCGGGACCGGTCGGCCGATCGCCGGACCGGCCGCTACCTGCAGGGCCCGGATCCGTCGGGGCGGTCACGGTCGCCCACCGCTCCTCGCCGGTGGCGGCATCCAACGCCAACACGGCCGCCGGTGTGCCGTCGTCGACGTTGTGGACGTCCGACCCGAAGATCACGAGCCCGTCGACCACGACCGGCGACGACTCGATCTCCCGGGGATCCTCGTCGTCGCCGGAGGGTGCGAGGCGATGCTCCCAGCGGGGCTCGCCATCGTCGGCGGCGAGGGCATGGAGCGTGTTCCCGGCGCCGAAGTAGACGGTCCGCACCCCGTCGACGTCGGCCACGGCGGCCGACGAGACGATCTGCCCGGCGTACACGCGCGGGTGGACCCGGGCCTGGAACGTCCAGCGCGGCTCCCCCGTCTCGAGATCGAGGGCGTAGAAGTTCCCAGACCAGTCGCCCACGTACACCGTTCCGTCGACGACCGCGGGCGTTGCCGTGACTGCGTCCTCGGCATTGAAGAACCACGCCTCCCCGAGGTCGCCGACGGTGCCGGGCGCCAGGGCCGTGTCGCAGGGATACGAGAAGGTGCGGTCGGGCCCGTGGCCCCACATCGGCCAGTCGCACTCGTCGATCGGTCGGGGGTCCGCGGGATCATCGTCCGCGCCGCACGCGGGCAGCCACACCAACCCCAGCGCCGCCGCGCCCAGCAGCGGCGCGACGAACCCCGGCTGCCGCGCCGGCCCCCTCCAGCCCTGGCCTGACACGGGCGTCAGGCTACTGGCGCCGTACGTACCGATCGTGGCCGGAAGAAGCCGCGGTGCACCACCAGTGCCAGGTTGTCGAGCAGGACGTCCTCGCCGAAGCCCAGGTCGCGGCTGGTGGTGACGTAGGCGAACCGCTCGATCATGGCCAGCAGCGCCGCAGATCGCAGCTCGAGCCTTTGCGGCGAGTCGCCCGCGCCTCCCGGGGCGTTGGTCATCGAGGCCCGCAGCGTGGTGGTGATGCGCTCGAACGAGGCCGACCCGAGCCGCCCGAGCGCCCGGTCGGTCACCTGGCTCTCGGCCCAGGCCCGGATCACCACGCCGTAGCGGCGGTAGAAGGCCAGGAACTCGGCCAGCCAGGCCCGCAGCGTGGCAACCCCGGCGGAGCCGGCATCGACCACGCCGAGCGACTCGGCCAGGGCGTCGGCCTCGTCGGCGCACCGCTCCGCCAGCATGCGGAACAGGTCATCCTTGTTGGCGAAGTAGAGGTAGAAGGTCCCGTGGGAGACGCCCGCGAGGCGCACGATGTCGTCGACCCGGGTGGCGTGGTAGCCCTTCCCCGCCAGCGCCGGCACCGCGGCGTCGAGCAGCTTGGCGCGGGTCTCGACGCCCTGCCGCCGCTGCGGCCCCCTGGTCGGCACGCTCAGTTTCTAGCTCTAGTGGGCGCTCGCGGAGGTCCCGTGGATGTATCGCCGATTCAGATTCGTCGCTGGCAAGGACGCAGGAGGAAGGCGCAGCCAGCGGCTGCGGCGACGACGAGGACGCAGTCCAGCGGCGGATCTGGCCGGCGAGACGCCACGATGACCTCCGCGAGGGTCCACTATTGGTCGGCCCAGCGGCGCAGCAGGCCCCGGGCGATGACCACCCTCTGGATCTCGTTGGTGCCCTCGCCGATGATCATCAGCGGCGCGTCCCGGTAGTAGCGCTCGACGGGGAACTCGGTGGTGTAGCCGTAGCCCCCGTGGATGCGCATGGCCTCGGTTGCGACCTCGAGCGCCGTCTCCGAGGCGAACAGCTTGGCCATGCCCGCCTCGACGTCGGCGCGCTCGCCGGCGTCGAGCTTCTCCGCGGCGCTACGTGTGAGCAGGCGGGACGCCTCGAGGCGCGTCGCCATGTCGGCGAGCTTGAACTGGATGGCCTGGTGGTTGTGGATCGGCACACCGAACGTCTCGCGCTCGTGCGAGTAGCGCATGGCGGCGTCGAAGGCGGCCCGCGCCACGCCGACGGCGCGGGCCGCGATGTTGACGCGTCCGACCTCGAGGGCGCCGAGGACGTAGCGCAGCCCCCGCCCGCGACCTTCGGCGCCGCCGAGCACTGACGACGCCGGCACCCGGTGGCCGCTGTACGTCATCTCCACGGTCTCGATGCCCTTGTAGCCGAGCTTGCCGATGGTCTTGCTGGTGGCGATGCCGCCCCAGCTGGGCCCGGGTTCCTTCTCGACCACGAAGCACGTGATGCCCTCGGGCGTGCGGGCGGCAAGGGCGACGAGGCCGGCGCGCTCTCCGTTGGTCACCCACATCTTGGTGCCGTCGAGGATGTACTCGTCGCCGTCGGGGACCGCCTTGCAGCGGATGGCGCCGGCGTCGCTGCCGGCGTCCGGCTCGGAGAGCGAGAACGCGCCCCGCACCTCGCCGCTGGCCAGCACCGGGAGCAGCCGCGCCTTCTGCTCGGGCGTTCCGTGGCGCACGAGCAGCGTCGCCAGGATCGTGTGCGTGTTGAGGACACCGGCCAGCGACATCCAGCCGTAGGCCAGCTCCTCCATCAACCGCGCGTAGGTGACGGTGTCGAGACCGAGCCCGCCGTAGTCCTCGGGCACCTTCGACCCGAAGAGCCCGAACGCCCGCATCTGCGCCACCAGGGGCTCGGGGAAGCGGTCCTCGTGCTCATAGTCGGACGCCACGGGCACCACATCCCTGCGCACCCAGTCGCGCACCGTGGCGACCAGCTCGTCTGCCAGCTCGGGATCTGTCCGCTTGGTGGTGGTCGCGGCCCCTGTGCCCGTGTCGCTCGACATGCTCTCCGCTCAGGCTGCTCCGCAGCGGGCCGCTCGGGCCCGCTCGCTCCTCGCTCGCTCAGCCCAACGCTGCCCTCAATCCCAGACCACGTCCAGCCTGGGCGGTGCCCGGAAGACGCGGCCCGAGATGTAGGGGTCGCGTGCGGCGGGGTCGAGCCGCAGGCCCGGCAGGCGATCGAAGAGCGCGCCCAGCGCCACCTGGGTCTCCATGCGCGCCAGGTGCATCCCGAGGCACATGTGGGGGCCGTGGGCGAAGCCGATGTGGGGACGGCGCTCACGGAAGAGGTCGAAGCGCTCGGCATCCGGCCACCGGGACTCGTCGTGGTTGGCGGAGCCGAGGCTGCACACGACGCTGGCACCGGCCCGGATCGGGATCCCGCAGACCTCCGTATCGCGGGTGGCAGTCCGGGAGATGATCAGCAACGGCGGCTCCCAGCGCACGCCCTCCTCGATGGCCAGCGGCAGCAGGCTCCGGTCCGCCCCCACCGCAGTGAGCTGGTCGGGGTTGGTGAGCAGGCCCACCATGAGGTTCGACGACGAGCGGTAGGTCGTCTCGGCGCCGGCCGGGAGCAGCAGCCGGCAGAAAGCGAAGATCTCCTCGTCGGTGAGGCGCTGGCCGTCGTTCTCGGCCTGCACCAGCACCGAGATCATGTCGTCGGCGGGCCGGCGACGGCGCTCCTCCACGATCCCCGCGAAGTAGTCACGGAGGGCAGCGGACGCCAGCAGGGCCCGGTCCCAGTCCACGGTGGTGGCGCCGATCAGCTGGACGGCCAGCCGGTGGAACTGCGGCAGGTCCTCCTCGGGCAGGCCGAGGAGCGCGGCGATGACGCGCACTGGGAACACGAACAGCAGCTGGCGCACGAGGTCGGCGCGGTGGTCGTCGACGAACTCGTCGATCATGTCGCTGACCAGGGGTCCGACCAGCTCGACCTCCCAGCGCTGCATCTCCGTGCGGGTGAACGCCTGTTGCAGGAGCGAGCGGTAGGCGTGGTGCTCGGGCTCGTCCATCTGCAGGATCGAACGCCCCATGAGCACGCCCATGACCTCGCCGTAGCCGGCCGAGCTGAAGGTCTCGCCGTCGCCGAGGATGGTGTTGACGGCGTCGTACGCGTAGGCGGTGAACGTCGACCCTTCGTCGTAGTCCAGCGCACCGAGGTCGGGGACCCCCGGGTGGACCGGCGCCTCGGCCCGTAGGCGGGCGAACGTCGGGTATGGCGTGGCGTCCCCGTCGGCGCCCATGGCGCGGTTGAACTCCTCGAAGGGATCGTCGTCGAACGTGTTCTCCGCTCTTGCAGCTTCGCTGCGAGCCGTTCGGGCCACGGGCTCCCGTTCGCTCGCCGTCAGCCCTACCGACTGGTGCGATTCATCCACGGGTAGCTCCCCTGACTGACGCCAACGTCAGGTTTGACCTTAGCCCCGCAGGGCGACCGCGCGCTCCTCTACTGTGACGCCCATGTCAGATTCGGAGGGCGCGGCAGCGGCGACGGCGACCGGCGCCGGCGATGCCACGGGCGGCGGCCGTCCGGTGGCGCTGGTGACGGCGGCCTGCCGGGGGCCGGGCCTCGACGCCCTGGGCCAGATGTGCGACGTCACGTACGACCCGTGGCTCGATCAGCGCCCCCTGCGGATCTGGGACGGTGCGGCACTGGCCGAGCGGGTGGACGCCCTCGGGGCGACGGTGCTGGTGTGCGAGGCGGACTTCGTCAGTGGCCCGGTGCTCGACCGGCCCCTCCGGGTGATCGGATCCACCCGCGGGGATCCCACCAACGTCGACATCGCCGGCGCGACCGCCCGCGGGATCCCGGTGCTGCACACGCCCGGCCGCAACGCCGACGGTGTCGCCGAGCTGACGCTGGCCCTGCTCCTGGCGGTCACCCGTCGGGTGCTGCTCGCCGATCGGGACCTCCGCGCCGGGGCGGTGTTCCGGGACGGGACCATCCCCTACCAGCGCTTCCGTGCCTGGCAGATCGCCGGCCGAACGGCCGGCCTCGTGGGCCTGGGCGCCGTGGGCCGCGCGGTGCGCTGGCGGCTGGAGGCCCTGGGGATGCGGGTCATCGCCTTCGACCCCTACGCGGCCGAGGCGACGCACGACTCGCTGGACAAGCTGGTGGCCGACGCCGACGCGGTGTCGATGCACGCCACGGTCACGCCCGAGACCATGAGGATGATGGGCGCCGAGCAGTTCGCGGCCATGGCGCCTGGCTCCGTGTACCTCAACACCGCCCGGGCGGCGCTCCACGACCTCGATGCGCTCACGGAGGCTCTGCAGTCCGGGCACCTCGGGGGCGCCGGGCTCGATCACTTCGAGGGCGAGCAGCTACCGGTCGATCACTCCCTGGCCAGCCTCGACAACGTGGTGCTGACCCCGCACATCGGCGGCGCCACGTACGACACCGAGATCAACCACACGGCCATGATCGCCGACGACATCGGGCGGGTGTTGCGGGGTGAGCGGCCCATGCACTGTGCCAACCCGGAGGTGCTCCCATGAACGGCTCCCGACCGTGAGCGACGCCAACGACAAGCCCAACGGCCGGCCGCTCGCCGAAGCGAAGGACGCGGTGCTGGTCGCCGCCAAGGCGATGTACCACCGCGGCATCGTCGAGGGGACCGCGGGCAACGTCTCAGCACGCGTCGACGACGGGAGCGTCGTGGTCACCCCGTCGTCTCTCGACTACGAGGCGATGGTCCTCGACGACCTGGTGGTCTTGGATCTGGACGGGGCGGTTCTCGCGGGCGAGCGATCCCCCACGTCCGAGAAAGGGGTTCACCTGGCGGCGCTGGCGGCGCATCCCGAGGCGGGCGCCGTCGTGCACTGCCACGCCAAGCATGCGTCGATGTTCGCCGTCGCCCACCAGCCGATCCCTGCCGCCATCGACGAGTTCGTGGTCTACATCGGTGGCGACGTCCCGGTCTGTGAATACCACCCGTCGGGCAGCGACAAGCTGGGAGCGGTGGTGGCGGCCGCGCTCGGCGACCGCTCTGCGGCGCTCATGGCCAACCACGGTCTGGTCACCATCGGAAGGTCGGTGGAGGACGCGCTGCACTCCGCCCTGGTCGTGGAGCACAACGCCGAGATCATGTGGGGCGCCCAGCTGTTGGGCGGCGTTTCGGAGCTGCCCGAGAAGGCCAGGACCGACTTCGCGGGTGTCTACGACTTCATACGCCACCAGACCTGGCGAACCTGACGTCCGGGCTACCTCTCCGGCGGCGATCTGTAACGTGTTCTAGCGGCTTAGCAACGCAGGTGCGTCGGAGGGGAACGTTTGGACTTCAACCTGGCCGATCTGTTCGAGCACTCCGTCGACCACTTCGGCGATCGCGAGTACCTCGTTGCCGGCGACCAGCGCCGCACATACGCGGAGCTGGACGCCCGGGCCAACCGACTGGCGCATCACCTGGCCGACCAGGGCATCGGGCCCGGTGACCACGTCGGCATCTACGGCGTCAACTCGGCGGAATGGATCGAGACCCTGTGGGCGGTGTTCAAGCTGCGGGCGGTCTGGATCAACATCAACTACCGCTACGTCGAGGACGAGCTCGCCTACCTGTTCGGCAATGCGCAGCTGAAGGCGCTGGTGCACGACGCCGCCTTCACGGAACGCGTCGACGGGGTGCTCGTCAGCCTGCCCGACCTGTCGCACCGGTTGGTCATCGGCGGAGACTTCGAGGAAGCCATGGCAGGACGGTCGCCCGAGCGTGACTTCGGTCCCCGGTCTGGCGACGACCGCTACATCCTCTACACCGGCGGGACCACCGGGATGCCGAAGGGCGTCGTCTGGCGACACGCAGACGTCCTGTTCGCGCTGGGCGGTGGCATCGACCTACTGACCGGCAACAAGGCCGAGGCGCCCCAGGACCTCGTGGAGCGGGGCAAGGCCCTGGGCCTGCAACTCACGTTCCTGCCCATCGCACCCCTCATGCACGGCGCCACCCAGTGGGCCGTGATGGGCCAGAGCTTCGTCGGCCACAAGGTGGTGCTCGTGCCCCACTTCGACCCCCACCAGGTGTGGCGCCTGGTCGATGAAGAGAGGGTGAACGCGATCATGATCACCGGCGACGCCATGGGCCGGCCCTTGATCGAGGCCCTCGACGACGAGCCCAGCAAGAACCGTGACCTGTCGTCGATCATCTCGTTGTCGTCGACCGCCGCGGTGTTCTCCCCGTCGGTGAAGGACCAGTTCCTCGACCGGTTCCCCAACCTGGTGATGACCGACGCCGTCGGCTCGTCGGAGGGAGGGGCGAACGGCATCGTGGTGGTGGAGCCCGGCAGGACCGCCATGCGGGGCGGGCCGACCGTGACCCCGGTGACCGGTACCACGGTCCTCGACGACGACCTGCGCCCGGTCGAACCCGGCTCGGGCACCATCGGCAGGGTGGCCCGGAGCGGCTACATCCCGATCGAGTACCTGGGTGATCCCACCAAGACCGCCGAGACCTTCCTCGAGCTCGACGGCACCCGCTACGTCATCCCCGGCGACCTGGCGACGGTCGAGGCCGACGGTTCGCTGACCCTGCTCGGTCGCGGTTCGCAGTCGATCAACTCGGGTGGAGAGAAGATCTTCCCGGAGGAGGTCGAGGCGGCCGTCAAGTCACACCCGGCCGTGTACGACGCCCTGGTGGTGGGCGTGCACGACGAACGGTGGGGCCAGCGGGTGGCTGCGGTCGTGCAACCACGGCCGGGCACCACACCCTCGCTGGCCTCGGTGCAGGAGCACTGCCGCGCCAGGATTGCCGGCTACAAGATCCCCCGCGAGCTGCACGTCGTGCCGGAGGTCCAGCGCTCGCCCAGCGGCAAGCCCGACTATCCCTGGGCTCAGGGGGTAGCCGCCGGCGGCGACTGACCAGCGGGCCGCCTGACGTGGCCGGCCGGTTCACGCCGCCCCCAGTGACGGGGTCGTGGACCCTCGGTGGGCACCGATCACGCTCTCGGTGCCGAGGTCGGCGCGATCGGCGGCCTCTCGGCCCGCCAGCCAGCCGTCGGCGTCGCGGCCCGTGGCCGAGAACGTCTTGAGGTTGGGAAACGCGGCCGCCGCGGCCGCCTCTGCGGCATCGGCCCGGCGCGCCAGGACCGGCAGGAGCCCACTGCCTCCCGGGCCGGCGGCGGCCTCGGCTGCGGTGGCCTCCGCAACCTGCCGCAGCCGGTCGCCGATCCGGTGGGCGTAGGCGACCAGGAACGACTGCCGGAACGACCGGGTGGCCGCGCCAGACGGCGCCGCACGGCCGCCAAGGCCCGGGCGCGGGGCGCGCGACCAACATGGCGCGGGTGGCCTGCACGAGCAGGGATGTATAGAGGACCTCGACGGCGTCGAGGTCGCCCTCGTCGCCGAACACAGTGGCGAAGCCGAGACCCCGCGACCACACCGCCCGGCAACGATTGGCGCGAGCCACCTCGCTGAGCATCGTGACCCGGGCCCGGGCGTAGGGGTCGTCGATGCCGATGCGGCGGCCCGACGCACGGGCTCCGCCGCCCCGCTCGGCCTCCACCGCGGCCACGTCGATGGCGTGACGCGTCATCAGCTCCTGCGCCTTGCCGGTCAGCGCCTCGGCCTCGTCGGGATAGGTCGTCGACTCGGCCTTGGCCAGCAACGCGGTCACCCGGTGGAGGATGCGGGGATCGACGCCGCCACCGGAGCCGCCCGAGCTGCTCGAGCTGCCCGAGCTGCTAGAGCCGCCCAAGCGGTCCGAATCGCCGGAGCCACCCGAGCCCGCCGCGCCCGACGGCCCTCCTCGTGCACGCCTACCGCTGGCGTCGCCGGGATGGGGCCCGAGCTTGGGTAGGGGCGGCAGACCGCGGATCAGCGCCAGCGACTCGATCGCCACCCTTACGCCATCGGCCCGATCGTCGATGCTGGGGACACCGCCGCCGCCCCACAGGTCGCTGTCGTCGGCTGCGACCGGTATCGCCCAGCGGTCGTCGCCGTCGGGTGGCGGCTCGGCCCCGACGGCGTCGAGCTGCTGCCGCCAGCGGACCGGCAGGGATGTGTCGGCATAGCGCCCGGCCTCGCACCCGAGGGCAACCGCACTGAGCCGGCCGTGCGCCCGCCCGTAGGTGCGCTGCACCAGGCGATGCAGGTCGGCTGGTTGCCAGCCGCGACGCCAGGCGGCCGCGACGGCGTCGACGAGCGCCCGGCCGAGGGCACGGTCGACGAGCGCGGGGCCTTCGGGATGGGATGGGCCCCGGGCCAACGCAGCGACCAACTCGTCGGCGGGGCTGGCCCGAACCCGCGGTGAGCACGCCGCCACCGCCCGGTCGATCACGTCGCCAACGCCGCGGGCGTCGTAACGGATGCCCGCGCCTCCGCTCCCCGACCCCGTGCCATGCCGTGCGTGCCGCTTGCCCGTGCGCTTCCTCATGGCCCCGATCCTTTCTCGGCCCCGCCGGCGATGGGTGGACCCGCCGTGCCCCAACTGATGCGAACAAGCGTACGAGTCGGGTGTGACAGAGTAGACGCCGTGAACGCTCGCAGACGGATCACGGACACCGAGCGGCGGGCGCGGCTGGGCACCCGACATCGCCTGGCGACCACGACGCGCACCTCCGACGTCCGCGACGTGGCCGACGCCCTCGTGGCACTCCACTCGACCGATCCCGCGTCGGTGTTCCTGTCCGCGAACACCCGCATGCACGACGGCACCGTGGCGCACGTCGAGAAGGCCCTGTACGACGATCGCTCCCTGGTCCGCATCCTGGGCATGCGCCGCACCCTGTTCGTCGTTCCCGTCGAGCTGGTGCCCATCGTCCATGCCGCGTGCACGCGGGCGATCGCCGCGACCCAGCGGCGGCGCTACGCGGGCTTGATCGAGCAGGGCGGGATTGCCGACGACGGCGGCGCGTGGCTGGATCGCGTGGGTGACGCGACGATGGCGGCGCTGCAGCGGCGAGGCGAGGCGTTCGGCGCGGAGCTGTCCGCCGACGTTCCCGAGCTCCGCTCCCAGGTCAGCTTCGGCGAGGGCAAGAAGTGGGCGGGATCCACCTCGATGACCACCTGGGTCCTGACGTTGCTGGCGGCCGACGAGCGGATCGTGCGCGGGCGTCCTCGAGGCTCATGGCTGTCGAGCCAGTACAGCTGGTCGCCGGCGCCACAGTGGCAGGCCAATGGTGAGCCCCCGCTCGGCACTGCCACGGCCCAGGCCGAGCTGGCCCGGCGCTGGCTGGCGGCATTCGGGCCGGGAACGCTCGCGGACCTCGCCTGGTGGACGGGCTGGACGAAGACCGCCACCCGGGACGCTCTCGCCGCCGTGGGCGCCGTCGAGGTCGACCTGAGCGGAGTCACGGGCTACGTGCTGCCTGAGGACCTGGAGCCGCAGCCCACGCCGCCCGAACCGTGGGTGGCGCTGCTGCCGGCACTCGATCCCACCGCCATGGGTTGGACCGACCGGACCTTTTACTGCGGCGACGACAAGGCGCTCTACGACCGGTCCGGGAACATCGCACCAACCGTCTGGGCCGACGGTCGCATCGTCGGATGCTGGGTCCAACGCGAGGACGGCGACGTCGCGGTGCGACTCGTCGTCGATGTCGGCCGCGAGGCGGCCGCTGCCGTCGACGACGCGGCCGGCCGCCTCGGGAAATGGCTCGGCACGGCCCGGGTCAAGTCCCGCTTCCGTACACCCATCGAGCGCGAGCTGTTGGGCTGACCACGGCTCTGGCCGCGTCCGCCGCGGCCGCACGGGGGTCCGGCACACAGGGGGGTCGCGTAGAGTTGGTGGTCCCAGGCAGGCACGGGACGGGCGATGGACACAGGTTTCGGCATCGAGATCATCACCGATCCTCCCGCGGTCCTTACGGTTCGGCTGTCGGGCGACCTCGACCTGGCGGCCCGCCCCGTCGTGACCGAGCAGGTGAGCGGCGCCCTGGCCGAGAACGACGACGTCGAGCGTGTGGCCGTCGACCTCGGCGACGTCAAGTTCTGCGACTCGAGCGGGTTGGGCGCGCTGCTGGACATCCGCCGCGCCGCGGACAAGCTCGGCGCCACGATCGTGTTGCGCGCGCCGTCGGCGGGCGTGGCCCGGGTCCTCGACATCGCCGGCATCGACGAGCTCCTGCCTCGGGAGTGAGGGGACGGGCTAAGTAGCTGCTGCCAAGGCTGGCCGATCGGCCGTCAGTCGGCCGCAAGCCGGGTCGGATCGACGTCGGCGGCGGACGCCGCCAACCCCTCGGGATCGCTGGTCGCCACCCCCGCCGTGAACGGCAGAGCCGCCCGGAACGCTCGCCGCAGCCACGACACGACGAGTGGTCCGTGCGTCGGCTCCTGCTCGGGATCGACGGCGCGGCGGGAGGCTATCTGCACGGCCACCCGGCGCACCCGCTCGGGATCGGGCTCGACGCCCTTGGCCCGCGCCCGGAGCACGAGGTGCGACGCAATGAGCCCCAGCTCGTCCGCTCCGCGCGCCACCGACGCCAACAGGGCGGGCACGGCAGTCGCCAGCAACCACATGGGCGTGCGGCGCGCGATGAAGCCCAACCGCCGGATCCGACCCGCCAGGCGCAGCCCCAGCGCGGCGACGGTGGCTCCCGCCAGCGCCGGCGAAACCGGTCGTTCGGCCAGGGCGCGCTCCAGCGTCTGCCGATCGGGCATCGCCCGGGGGCTGGTGACGGCATTCGAGACCATCTTGCGGGTCAGGGCTCGCCCCGCGCCCTCGACGGCATCGGCCACGGCGCCCAAGGACGCGCTGCCGGCGCGTCCGAGTACGTCGACCGCCGCCTGGACGACGTTCTGCACTTCCTCCGTCGCAGGCTGCTCCTCGTCCGAGCGGACCGTGTTCGCGTCAGTCGTCATGGTCTCAGCTTGGCAGCAGGTCGAGGGTGCCGAGCTCGGTGATGGCCGCCGAGCACCGGCGCCACATGGCGAGGAACATCGCGTCGCCCCGTTCGGTGGTGGTCGCGGTGAGCCGTCCCAGCAGGATGATGAGCGGACCGTGCAGCATGCCTGCGCGGTAGTCGTCGACGCACTGGTCCAGCGGGTAGTCGTCGACCCCGTGGGTGGTCAGGTGCCCGTGGTATCGGGCGACGAGGTCGCGCTCGTGGTAGCGGCGGTCGTCGACCGACAGGCACGTGCCGAGGAAGTACGCAAGGTCCCGGCCTGGTTGGGCGACTGCGACCGTCTGCCAGTCCACGGCCGCAACCTTCCCAGGATCGTCGGTCGCGAACAGGAGATTGTCGAGCCGGTAGTCGCCGTGTACGACGGCGAAGGTGGGCGCCGGGGCGACCATCCAGCCCGCCAGGACCCGGCGCGAGGCGTCGAGCACAGCGTGTTCCTCCACCGTCAACTCGGCAGCGAAGCGATCGCCGAACTGGTCGGCAGCCAGCTCCAGGACAGGAGCCAGCGCCTCGGCGGTCAGGGACGGATCCCCCGACAGCCAGGGACGCCCCGCGATCTCATCGTCGCACCAGGTCGGACCGTGCAGCGCCGCGAGGTTGGCCACAGCCGCCTCCGCTGCCGGGACCGGGCAGCCCTCGATCTGGTCGCCCGGGCGGCTCTCGGCCAGGTCGTCGAGCACGAGCGTGAACGACGACCCATCGTCGGCGATGGCTGCGTGGTGGCACCGCGGCGTGCGGACCGGCAGGCGCGGGGCCAAATCGGTGTAGAAGGCGACCTCCTTCGCGTACGCCGCCCGGGCGAGCGGCCCGGCGGCGATCTCGGGGCGCGCCAGCTTGGTGATGACCGTGCGGCTCCGGGCCCCGTCGGTCTCGAGCCGCACTCGCAGTGTCACCGACATCTGGCCGGTGCCGACCTCCTCGGCCGTGACCCGATCGACGACTGCCGGGCCGTCGCTCGAGAGCACCTCGGTGAACCAGCCGGGGGTGAGCTGGTCGGGTCGCTCGACGACAGGAGGCGCGGTATGCGAGTCGCTGGTCTCGGCCATCCAGGCGCCAACTTACGGGCAGGGAGGGCTCGGCGCCGCGTCCACAGCGGTGAACCCCGCCGGACGCGGTGACGGGAGGCCCGCGGGCCTCCCGTCACACTCGTTCGTCGGAAAGATCGACGCAGCCCGTTGTGGCCGGGAGGGACTAATCCCCGGCAGCTGCCTCGACGGTGGACTGGTTGGTTTCCACCGAGTGGTCCGACGGCCGCTCAGCGGCCAGCCACCTCCAGGGTCCCGTGACTACCGTCATCCATGCGTTGGACCACCTCCTTTCTCTGGTGCCCGCAGGCTACCAACGCCGTGGCTCGCCGCACGGGCGTTTTGGGTGCTGCCGAGCTCAGGAGGGTCGACCGACCGGGTCGGCGTCCGGGTCGAACGGTTGCAGCGATGCCAGGAGGGTCTCGACGTCTTCGATGGGCAGATCGGTCACGAACCTGATGGCCGTGGTGCCGTCGAACAGGGCGCCGACCGTCCCGGTCGAGGAGACGGCGAACGAGCCCTCGAAGGCTCCCACGACGAGCGGCTGTGGCTCCCCGGTGGCGTCCGCCAGGATCCCGCATTCCTGGCGAGATTGCATCAGCCACAGGTAGCGACCGGATCCTGCGTCAGGATCGCCGTAGACGAGGGTCAGGGCCTGGCACTCGGCCCTCGGTGTCACCTCGATCCCGACCCAGGCGCCGGTGAGGCGCCACCCCGCCGGTAGGCGACCCAACTCGAGCGGTCGGAAGCCCTCGGCTTCCAGCGCCTCGACCGAGACCGTGCGCCGCACGGCTGCCCGGCCACGATCGGGCGGTGCGATGTCCTGGGGCTGGTTGTGACCGGAGATCTCGACGTCGAGGACCAGTTGCGGCTCATGGGGCGGCCACGTCACGACGAGATGGGCGATGTTCCCTGCGTCATCGAGGGAGAGCAGCACGTCCGCGCCGGCGAGTGGAAGAAGGTTGCCCTCACCGTCCCCGCGGGTTGGCAGCGTCGCCCGGATGACGCGTCGGCCCACGGTGTCGGGCGCCTCGCCCCGGGGATTGCCGGCCATCGTCATCAAGTGCGCCACCAGCTGCATGTCCAGCGTGTGCGGGGCGTCGAGCCCGGTGCCCGCAGAGTCGGGCGAGCCCGCGCGCACCGTCCAGGGCGCCGCCTCGAGGGTGCTGGTGCTCGGAGCGCTCCTGGTCCACACAGTTGTGCCCGAGGTCAGCGTCTCCCCCGCACGGCCGCTGGCGTCCGCCGCGACCTGCCGGGCGAGAGCCGGCCGAAGCAGGACGGCGCCCTCGACCGTCAGGTCGCCGACGGCGAAGGCGCCCGTCCCGAACGGTCGGGTGGTCGTGGCCCGCACGGACCCCGAGTAGGAGAACGACTGCACCTCCTCGAACCGCAGCATGGCCGCGGCGAATTCCCTGCGCGTCTCCACCTGTCGATCGCCCGGCGGGGCCGACGGCTCGCTCGCCGGCTCCTCGTCTTCGGCCGGTGAGCCACGGTCGTCGACGATGGCCCACAGCAGGCCCCCCGCGACGAGCCCGACGACCGCCAGGACTGCCGCCAGCCGGGGCCAGCCACCGGGTTCGTGGACGACGCGGCCCGTCGACCCTCCGTTGCCCCGCGGGCCGCTGTCCGCGTCGCCCGCCTTCGACTCCCTCGCCACCCGCGGCTCGATGGGGATGGGGGCCCGCTCGCCCTGCTCGCCCACCGCGTCAGTCTCGCGCCGTCGGTGACCCGTGATCTACGCCGGCCGGGCGCTATCGGCGACAAAGGGCCGCAGGGACCCCAGCAGCGTGGCCACCTCGTCGGCCGGGAGGTCGGAGCTGAAGCCGACATGGGTCGTTCCGTCCGAGAGGACGCCGACGGTGCGATCCCATGACTCCTCGACCACACCCTCGAACGCCCCGATGCGCAGTGGCCGGCCCTGGCTCCCGGTGCCGACGTGGCCGACGACCGCCATGCAGGCCTGGCTCGCCGTCGACAGCTGCAGCGAACCGCCGGAGACCGCCCCCAGGTCGCCGTACTGGAGGTCGAGCGACGTACAGAACCCCGCCTGCGTTCGTGCCACCGTTTGTCTCGACAGCCGCGGCATCACCGACCGTCCCGGGGCGACGCTGGCATTCGTCAGCGCCCACCCATGCGGCAGCCGGCCCAACTCCTGCGGCTCGACGCCGGACGTCACCAATTCCTCGATCGCCACCGTGCTGCGAGCCGGCGTTCCCACGTCGCCGGGCGCGATGACATCGGACTCCCCGACGCGCACGATGTCGAGGCGAAGCACAAGCCGCGGCTTCGGCTCGGCCGAGGTCAACACGAGGTGGGCGATGTCACCGGCCTCGTCGAGCGTGACCCTGACATCAGCACCATCCAGGGCGTCGCCATAGCGCTCATCGCGGTCATCCGGAGGCACCGTGGCGCGGAGCACGGGACGCCCGCTCTCGTCCGTCCCGTCCCGGTGGCGAGCGCCAGCGGCTCGAAGGACGTCCGACAGCAGGGCCGCGCCCAGCCGATCCGGCGAGCCCACGTCCGGCAGGCGCGACGGCCCGGCGACCTGCCATGCGGCATGTGGGAGCCGCTCGATGCTCGATGCCGTGCGGCTCCACACCCTGGACCCGGACGTGACCGTCTCGGCCACGCGGCCCTCGTCGTCAACCGCGACATCGCGTGTGATGGACTGCGGGAGACGCACTCCTCCCTCGACCGTCACGTCGGCGGTGATCGACGCCCCGGGACGCAGTGGGCTCGGCCCGGCGGCGTGCACGGAGCCGCGGTAGGCGAAGGACCTGGCGTAGCCCAACCGCCGCACCGCCACCCGGTACTGCTCGTGGGGATCGTCCGCTCGCTTCTCCGCTCGGTGGGGCTCACCTGCGCCGATCACCAGGAGCGCGCCGGTGCCGGCGACCAGTCCCAGTGCGGCGATGATCGCCACGAGCCGGGGCCAGCGCCCGGGCTCGTGGACGACACGGCTCGACGAGCGCAGACCGGGTGCGCCACTACCCACATCCGCCGCATCCGGCCCGCTCGTGACCCGGGACTCGACGTGCAGGGGTCGCACCAGGCCCATTACACCGCCTGAGCCGGCGCGGTTCCTAGCGGTCCACTAGGGGCGGGCGAACAGCTGGGCGCCGAGGAACTCGCCGTCGTCCGTGACACCGGGCAGGGCGAAGTAGAAGCCCCCACCCTCGGGGACGATGTACTCCTCCAGCGGCTCCCCGGCGAGCCGTGCCTGGGTGTTGAGGAACTGGGACAGCCGGCGCTGGAACGACACGAACGCCAGGCCCTGATCGAGCTGGCCGTCACCATCGAAGCCGCGGGAGAAGCTGAGCCCCGATCGGAAGATCAGGTCGTCTTCGGTATCGGCGGTGCGGGGGTTGGCCAACCGGATGTGGGCGTCGAGCGGTGTCACCTCGCCGTCGGCGTCGGCGGAGTACTCGGGGACGTCGATCTCGATCTCACCGTCCAGCGGTGCCCCCGATTCCTTGCGCCGGCCGATGATCGACTCCTGCTCGGACAGGCGGGTGCGGTCCCAGAACTCCACGAGCATCCGGATCACGCGCACGACGTGGTACGTGCCGCCCACGGTCCATGCCGGCTCGTCGTCATCAGGCTGCACCCAGACGTGGCGGTCCATCACCGTGTCGTCCAAGGGGTCGAGGTTGGAGGTGCCGTCGATGAACCCCATCAGGTTGCGCTTGCCCGCCTCCCCGCGTGCCGCCGCGGGTGCGACGGTTGTAGCCGCCCAGCATCCAGTGCAACGCCAGCGTGCCGCGGGTGGCTCGCATCAGCTGGCGCAGTGCGAAGAGGTTGACGTCCTCGTGGGCGCTGGTGACGGTGAGCAGCAGGTCGCCGTGCGAGCGCTCGGGGTCGAGCCGGTCATTGGCGAGGAAAGGCATCTTCTCCAGGGCGAGCGGCTTGCGGGAGGCCAGGCCGTAGCGGTCGTCGAAGAGCGACGCCCCGGCCGAGACGACGACCGACAGGTCGGCGGGTGGCGGCGGGTTGCCGACGGCGCCGGTGTGGAGTGGCGGGTAGGCGCGGTCCCGGTCCTCGTACGGCTCGCCGGACATGAGCCGTTCCGATTCGCTGGAGAGCGCCCGCAGCGTGTCCCGCAGTTCGTCCCGGTCGTCGGCGGTGACCGTGAACGCCGCCAGCAGTCCCTGCTCGTTGGCCGGGTGGGTGATGCCGGTCTGGTGGGCGCCTCGGAAGGGCAGGTAGCGGGCGCCTGTGGGCACCGTGGCTGCGCCGGCCGACGTGTCGCCACCGTCGCCGCCGGGCGTGGAGTCGCTGCAGCCTGCCGCCACCGCCCCACCCAGGCCGGCGACGGCGGTCCCCGCCAGCCCGCCCACCAGGAAGTGACGGCGCGAGACCGGTCCCATCACCGCGGAGCGTGTCCGCCGATTGCCGTCATCCCTCGAGCCCCAGCACGCCCGCCACCGTGGCCAGGTGCTCCGACAGCTCTGCCAATGTCGTCTGCATCTCGGTCTTGTCCTCGTCGGTGAGCGCGCCGTACGCCTGGTAGCCCTGGCCGTCCCGGTAGGCCCTGAGCTGGCCCTCGAGCTCGTCGAACAGGCCCTCGACCGACGTGACCAACTCGGCGTCCTTCGCTTCGATCGCCGGCCCCAGCAACTCGAAGCCGCGCCGGGCGCCCTCGACGTTGGCGGCGAAGTCCCACAGGTCGGTGCCGGAGTAGCGGTCCTCCTCGCCGGTGATCTTGCCGGTGGACACCTCCTCGATCAGCTCCGCCGATCCGACCGCCAATGCCGCCGGAGGGATCTCCATGGCCCCCAGCTCCGTCCGGAGGGTCTGCAGATCGGCGTCGAGCTGGTCCGCGAACGGAGCGCCGCCGTCGGTCGTGCCCCGCTCCCACAGCAGGTACTCGAGCCGGTGCCAGCCGGTGAACGCCGGGTCGTCGACGCCCTCGAAGTCGTCGACCCGGGCGTCGACCGCGCCGTCGATCTCCTCGACGAGACCTGCGATGGGCTCGATGCGCTCCCAGCCCTGGCGGGACGGCGCGTACGCCGCCTTGGCGCCCTCCAGGTCGCCGGACCGGACGGCATCGGTGAACGTCGTGGTGCCGGCGATGGTCAGGTCGACCTGCTCGATCACCCACGCCTGGTAATCGGCCACCGCGCCGGTCACCAACGGGTTGTCCGTGGACGACCCCGCCACGTCGTCGGCGATCCCGCTCCCCGACCCGGCCCCGGACTCGGACCCGGAGCCGCCGCCCGACCCGCTCCCCGACCCAGACGGGCAGGTGGCGCTGCCGGAGCCGGATGCCGCCGACCCGGATCCGGCGGCGGAGCCGCTCGCCGACGCGGACTGCGTGGCGGACGCGCTGCCGGACGCCGACGCGGTCCCGGATCCCGAGGCGCTGCCGGAGCCGCCGCAGTCGCCGAAGCTGCGCACGTCCGCCCCGTCGTCGTCGCCGCAGGCGGCTCCGATCGTGGCGAGTGCCAGCGACAGTGCCGTGGCGGTGATGATGCGATGACGGCGCACAGTTCCCTCCAGCGTCTCGCGGTGCCGCCGCATGGTAGGCACGCTTATCAGTCAGAGCAAGGAAAGCCCTGCAGTTAGGGAGACAGGCCGGTGAACGACGGGCGAGGAACCCCCGCGGGCGCCCGCGGATCGGCTCGGTTGGGCCCCGGATGGGGCCCAACCTGTGGGTGAACTGTGGGCCACATTGTGGAGAACGTCACAGAATCTGGGGATGACGAAGAAAGTCTGGGGATTGCCTGGGGATTGCGAAAATGCCCCTTGACGTGGGGTTTCGTACCCCGCAAGATGCTCCACGTCCACCACAACGGCACGGGCAAAGGATGCGGTCGAGAGCTTCGGTTCTCAGCGAATCCGGCGCACGAGTCGACGTGGCGGTCCGGTAGGAATGCCGACGGAAGCGGTCAAGGTGGGGCGCCCACCAAGGTCGCATCTGGGCTGCTGCGGGGCGCGTCCTGTAGTAGTCGGCGCTTCTGACGTCACATCTCGTGTCGTCGGGATCGGCCAGAGCGTCCGACCGTATGGTTGGCCCCGAGCAGCGGACCGGCTAGCTCCGGTCTGACGCTCGGGGCCTTCCTTTTCCCTGCGTCGAGATTACTCCGCGGGTTCGATCAGAATGGGGATCGTCCGTCCCATAGCGCGGATCAGGCCACGACCTCGACTAGATACGTAGACCCGCCGCGCAAGGGATCTACGTACCCGACGCCGTCGCGAAATGCGCAGGGCGTCCGATGTGGCCGGGTACCTCAGCGGCGCACCCTGGTCTCATGCTTCTTGGATACGAATTCACCAGGACGATGGCCGTCGACCATCAGCAGGACCTCCGGCGCGAGGCCTCGCGTTGGCGGCTCGCCCGCCTCGCGGGGCGGCATCGCAACCGGCAGCGGCCGTCCCAGCGGGCGGCCGCCATCGGCCTCTGACCGACTCAGAGGCCGAGCGGATAGGCCCGCACGTGGGCACAGAACCGTACGGGATTTGCAGCGTGACCCCGGGCCACACACCTCGGCCTCCCGCAGCGCTGACCACGGTGAGCCAAGACGACGTGCCTATCCGTCCGGGTGCTTGTTCGACCGGGCAGGGCCCTACGCTCGGGTGATGCTCGTGGGACGCTCGGGCCTGTCGCCGGTCATGGTCGGGCGCGGCCCCGAGCTCGATCGCCTGGTCGGCTTGATCGACGCCCGGGCGGACCCGTCGGTCGCACTGGTCGCCGGCGAGGCCGGCATCGGCAAGACCCGGCTCGTCCAGGAGCTGGTGGCACAGGCGCAGGCGGGCACAGTCGTCCTGGCGGGCCAGGCCGACCCGGGTGCCGAGAGCCGCCCTATGGAGCTCTTCCGTGATGCGCTCGGATCGGTCGTCCCTTCCGACGGCGCCGCCGACGAGGACACTGCGCTGCTGGAGACCGTGGAGGACGCCCACCGTGCCGCGGATGAGCGCATCCGGGCCGGCGTCGAACTGGTTCGGCGTCTCACCGAGGGGCTCGCGGGCGTCGTCGTGTTCGAGGATCTCCACTGGGCCGACTCCGAGAGCCTCACGGTGTTCGAGCAGCTGGCCGAGCCCGGTGGTGGCCGCCTTCTGGTCGTCGGCACGTATCGCCCGGACGGGCTCACGCGCCGGCATCCGGCCTCGGAGCTGCTTCCCCGGCTCGAGCGCCGTCATTCGATCACGCACATCCAGCTCCGGCGGCTGAGCCCCGCAGACGTCAACGGGTTCCTCACGGCCGTCTACGGCGAGGTCCCGTCGTTCCCGGTGGTCGATGCGCTCCACACCCGCACGGGCGGGAACCCCTTCTTCCTCGAGGAGCTGGTCGCCAGCGCCGGCGACGCCCCCTGGCAGGACCTGGCCGACATGCCCCTCCCGTGGACGGTGGCCGAGCTGGTCCGCGGTCAGCTCGACGAGCTCGACCCGGAGGTCCGCCGCCTCGTCACCGCCGCGTCGGTGCTCGGCCGCCGGGTGACGTTCGACGTGCTCGCCCACGTGACCGAGACGCCCGAGGACCGGCTGATCGCCCTGCTGCGCGCCGCCGTCGACAGCGGCCTCCTGGCCGAGTCCGAGCCCGATGTCTTCACCTTCCACCACGACCTGGCGCGCGAGGCCATCAAGGAGGGGCTGCTCGGCCGCGAACGGCGCCGGCTGCAGGAGGCGGCGTTCACCGCCCTGCGGGCCGTGGGCAGCGAGGACCGGCTCGCCCTCGCCCTCCACGCGCGGGGCGCCGGGCGCTACGAGGACATGGTGGCGGAGGCCCGGATCGGCGCCCGCGAGTCCCTCGCCCGCGGCTCGACGTACCAGGCCCGCCACCTCGCCGAGATCGGTCTGAGCGAGGCCGAGGACGACCTCGAGCTGCTCGCCCTGGCGGCCCGCGCCTGCTGGCTTGCCGGGCTCCTCGACGACGCCGCCACACACTGCGACCGCTGGCTCCGCCTGGCGCGCGAGCGCGACGACGTGAGCGAGGAGGCGGCGGCCCTGAGCCTGCGCAAGCGCATCGCCCGCGAGGCCGGCCAGATCGAGGCGATGGTGGGCTTCACCGACCAGCTCATCGGCATCATCGACCGGCTGCCGTCCGACGCGGACCGCGCCCGCGCCATGGCCGCGGTCGCGCAGTCGTACATGCTGCGCGACCAGATCGAGGCCACGTACGAGTGGGCGGACAAGGCCGCGAGCCTGGCCGAGAGCCTCGAACTGACCGACGTGCGCCTGGCGGCCATGGTCGACAAGGGCACCGCCATGCTCAATGCCCGCGACCGCGTCGAGGAGGGGCGCCTCCTGCTGAAGACGGCGGCGGACGAGGCCGAGCGGATCGGCGATCACGTACTGGCGGCCCGGGCCTTGAACTATCTCGTGTGGGACGCCCGCCAGTGGAGCGATGTAGGCGAGATCCGGGAGATGATCGAGCGGGCCCACCGCCACGCGGAGGCCGCGGGGTTCGAGCTCGTCGCTGCCATCGACCTGGCGGCCAACCAGGCGCATCTCGAGGCCGCCGAGGGCGACCTCGACGGCGCCATCGCCAAGCTCGACAACGCGCGCTACACGTCTGCCGGCAACGCCGTCTCGTGGACCGACGGCCGCTGGCTCGCCGTGATGCGCGCCGGGCTGGCACTCGAGGCCGGCGACCTCGAGACCGCCCAGCGGTTCACCGACATGGCCAAGCCCCCCACCGAGCGGGTCGCCGTTGGCGTCTTCGGGCTCGACTTCCACCTGGCGTGCAGGCGCGGCGACCTCGCCGAGGCCCGGGAGCGTCTCCGCGCGTTCGGGGAAACGGTGGCCCACGACGGCGTCGCCTACCCCGGCCAGACCCACGACCTGCTGGCCGCCGCCCTGCGTGCCGGTTTGACGACGACCGAGATGCGGCCGCTGGTCGACCAGGTGGGGCTGTACGTCGGCCATCGGCTGACGCCGGACGACCCATGGCGGCAGCTCATCGACGCCCAGGTAGCGGAGGCGGAGGATCGGCTGGACACCGCCGCCGATCTCTACGCGGCCGCCGCCGAGGGGCTCGCATCGGCCCCCGAGGTCCTGGCCGCCCACCTCGGGACCGCCCACGTCGGCGCCGCCCGCGCCCTGGTCGCCGAGGGTCGACTGGACGAGGCCCGGGCCCAAGCGGTGGCGGCCGCCCCGTTCCTGGCGCGGTGGAGGGGCTGGCGTGTGGACGAGCTGCGCGCCCTGGAGCGCCGCCTGGGCCTGGGGCCCGAGCCGAGCGGGCCCGAGTCGCTCACCCCGCGTGAGCGCGAGGTGGCGTCGCTCCTGGCCGAGGGCCTGACCAACTCCCAGGTCGCCGAACGGCTCTACATCTCCCCGCGGACGGCGGCGGTCCACGTGTCGAACATCCTCGCCAAGCTGGGCATGTCGTCCCGCACCGAGGTGGCGACATGGGCGGTGCGCGAGGACCTCGGGCGCTCCTGACGGATCACCCGGAGTCGGTCGGGAAGACGGCGCCGGGGAAATCGGTAGGTTCGCAACGTTTCGGCGGACGTTGGCCCTTCGCCGGCTGGCGTGATCACGCCTCAACGACGACGGCGATTCCCTGGCCGACCCCAATGCACATGGCGGCCAGGCCCCAACCGCCGCCGCGGCGGCGCAGCTCCCACACCAGCGACGTGAGTATCCGCACGCCCGAACAGCCGAGGGGGTGCCCGATGGCGATGGCGCCGCCGTTGGGGTTCACGATCTCGGGATCGACGTCGGGCCAGTGGGCAAGGCAGGCCAGGGCCTGCGCAGCGAAGGCCTCGTTCAGTTCGACGACGGCGAGGTCGGCCCAGGCGATGCCGGCGCGCTTGAGCGCCCGCTCGGCGGCCTCGACCGGACCGAGGCCGTACAGCGGTGGCTCGACGGCCGAGGTGGCCCGGGACGCGATGCGGGCCAGGGGCTCGCGGCCGAGCCGCCCGAGCGCGGCCTCGTCGGTCAACAACGTGGCCGAGGCCCCGTCGTTCAGCGGCGAGGCGTTACCGGCCGTGACCGATCCATCGGGCCGGAAGCTCGGGCGCAGGCGGCGCAATGCCTCGAGCGAGGTGTCGGCCCGGATGCTCTCGTCCCGCTCGAGGAGCCGGCCGCCCTCGCCGTCGGTGACGAAGCTGACTTCCTCGTCGAACCGGCCCGCATCCCATGCCCCCGCGGCGCGCTCGGTGCGACCGGAGCGCGAACGCATCCTGAGCCTCCCGGCCGATCCCGTGACGCTCCGCCAGGATCTCGGCGCCCTCGCCCAGCGACACCGTCCACTCGGCGGGCATCAGGGGGTTCACCAGACGCCAGCCCAGCGTCGTGGAGTGCAGCGTCTCGTGACCGCGGGGGTAGGCGGTGTCCGGCTTGGGCAGCACCCAGGGCGCCCGGCTCATCGACTCGACACCGCCGGCGACCGCGACGGCCGCGTCGCCCACGGCGATCGCCCGGTCGGCGGCGATGACCGCCTCGAGCCCGGAGCCGCACAGCCGGTTGACGGTCGCACCCGGAACCGACACCGGCAGCCCGGCGAGGAGCACGGCCATGCGGGCCACGTCGCGGTTGTCCTCGCCGGCGCCATTGGCGTCGCCGAACCACACGTCGTCGATGTCGTTGGGGTCGAGGTCGGGCACGCGCTCGACCACGGCCCGCACAGCATGGGCCGCGAGGTCGTCGGGACGAACACCCGCCAGCGCGCCGCCGTAGCGGCCCACGGGCGTGCGAACGGCGTCGACGACGTAGCTCATGATGTCGGCGGTGCCCCGTCGAACGCGCGTTGCAGCATGGCTCGCAGCGACGTCACGTCGGGCGGGCGGGGGTTGGTGGTCCCGGTGTCAGCCACCGCGCGCTCGGCTGCATCGTCGAGGCCGTCGACGGGCATGCCGATGGCGGCGAGGCTGGTCGGTGCCCCGATCCGCTCGGCCAGCGTGCGGAGCGCCGCCGCCTCCTCGCCGGGAGATTCGCCGAGGCCCGCGGCGACCCCGGCCATCGCCTCGGGGGCCGCAGCCGCGTTGTACGCGACGATGTGCGGCAGCACGACGGCATTGACGTCGCCGTGCACGAGCCCGAAGGTCCCGCCGAGGACGTGGCAGAGCTTGTGGTGCAGCGCCGTCCCCGCCACCGCGAGGACGGCGCCGGCAAGGTAGGCGCCGTACAGCGCCCGGCCGCGGGCGTCCAGGTCGTCGGGATGGTCCACCGCCTCCGGCAGGGCGCCGGCGAGCGCCCGGATGCCCTCGACGGCCTGGAGCGCCACGATCGGGTCGGCGCCGGGCGCATAGAGGCCCTCGACGCAGTGGGCTAGCGCGTTGAAACCGCTGGAGGCCGTGATGGCCGGCGGCATGCCGACCGTGAGGACCGGGTCGTAGACGACCGTCCGGGGCAGCGCCCGTAGGTCACGACCGGTCTGCTTGTGCTGGCCGGTCACCCCGTAGATGGGCGTCATCTCGGATCCGGCGTACGTGGTGGGAACGGCGAGGAGGCTGACACGACCGCCGGCCGACGCCTGCGCCGCCGGGTCGACGGCGATGGCCTTGCCGAGGCCCGTGGCCGATCCTCCGCCGATCGTCACCACGCCGTCGGCCTGCACCTCGACGGCCGTGTGTCGGGCGTCCGCCGCCAGCTCCTCGGGTACGTGCTGCCGCACCTCGTCGAGGCGCCCGGCGTAGTGCTCGCCGAGGTCGTCGGCGATCCGGTCGCCGACCGCCTTGGACGCCTCGTCGACCACGAGCAGGACCCGCCCCGCCCCCAGCGCCGCCACCTCGTCGGCCACCTGCCCCACGGAGCCGACGCCGAACACGACTCGGCCCGGCAGTGCCTCGTGCACGAACGGCTTCATGCCGCCGCCCCCCTTGTGGCCTCGAGCTCGTGCAGCACCTCGAGCTCGGTGGCGCTGGGCGGGGCGGTGACGGCGAGATCGTCCGCCACGCGCAGGTCCCAACCGGTGGCGGCCCGGGCCGCATCGACGGAGGCACCGGGATGTAGCCGCGTGAGCACGAGCTCGTCCTGCCCGGGATCGCGTGTCAGCACACCCAGGTCGGTGATGACGGTGGCCACCCGCTCGCCGGTGGAGGTGCGGAACCCCACCCGGTCCACGAACGTGCGCGGCGACTGCCGGACGACGACCACCACCCGCCGGCACGAGGCGGCGATCTCGGGCGCCCCGCCAGCTCCCGGCAGCCGCACCTTGGGCGTGCCGTACGGGCCGATGACCGTGGTGTTGATGTCGCCGCGACGGTCGAGCTCGGCCGCACCCAGGAACCCGACGTCGATGCGCCCCGCCTGCAGCCAGTAGTTGAAGATCTCCGGCACCGACACCACGGCGTCGGCCGTCTCGGCCAGCTCGCCGTCGCCGATCGACAGCGGGAGGGCGTGGGGCTTGGCGCCGATCGTCCCGGACTCGTACACGAGCACCAGGCCGGGCGCGTGCGTGCGCCGGGCCAGGTTGGCGGCCGTCGACGGCAGGCCGATCCCCACGAAGCACACCTCGCCGTCGCGCAGGTGGCGTGCGGCCGCGACCGTCATCATCTCGTCGGCGGTCCAGGCGCAATCGTCCCGGGCGGCGGGCGCGGGTGCGCTCACGGAGCGACCCCACGAGTGGGAGCGAGACCCGAGGCAACAGGTTCCGGCGGACTGAGCTCGAGGCAATAGGTCCCGAATTCGGAACTCATTGCCTCGAGCTCCCAACGGCGGAACCTATTGCCTCGCAACCCCAGCCCCGTCACCCGCCCTCCCTGTCCGCGAGCCACGGATATCGCTCGGTGTCCTGGCCGGCGTAGTCCGGGTCGAGGTAGATGAAGACCCGCTGGATCAGGAAGTCCCTGATCTCGAACACGTCGCACCAGCGACCCGCCCCCCACTCGGGTACGCCGGCTCGCCACAGGCCGTCGCGGTGCTCGCCGTGGCTGGTGCCCTCGCACACCACCACGTCGCTGCCCGAGAACACCCAGTTGAAGTGCGAAAAGTGGTGGACGATCTGCTTGATGGTGCCGCCCACGTCGCCGAGCAGCTGGCCGATCTCGTCCTTGCCCGAGGCCACGCCCCACTTGGGGAAGTAGACCTGTGCGTCGTCGGCGAAGAGGTCGAGGATGCCCCCGCCCGTCGACGTCGTCCCGCCGTTGTCGAAGGCCTTCAGGTACTCGATGGCGACCGACTTGCGCTGCTCGTCGGTCATCGTCTGGGTCGTGACAGCCATGGTCTCCCCTCACCTCGGGCTCGGCACGAAGTCGAGCACGTTCCGTCTCATCCACTCCGCGAAGCTGTCGCGGTCGCGGCTGATGGCATCCCACGCCTCGTAGAAGGCGTTGTCCCGCACCGAGTAGCCGTGGGCGTAGCTGGGGTGGGCGCCCCCCGGTGCCTCGGCCACGGCGTCGATAACCCACGACGGCAGCACGACCGCACCCGGGCGCGGCTCGAGGGTGTCGACGATCTCCTCGACCGTGACCACCACCCGGTAGGCCGCCAGCGCCGCCTCCTTCTGCACCCCGACGATCCCCCACAGCTGCACGTTCCCGGCCCGGTCCGCTTGCTGGGCGTGGATGATCGTGACGTCCGGGCGCAGCGCCGCGACCGCGGTCAGGCTCTCGCCGGTGAACGGGCACTCGATCGGGGCGACGTTGGCAGTGTGATCGGGCAGGTCGGTGCCGGCGTACCCACGGAGCACCGAAAACGGCAGCCCCGATGCCCCGGCCACGTAGCGGTTCGCCATGCCGGCGTGGCTGTGCTCCTCGATCTCCATCGGGTGGGGCCAGCCGTGCTCGATGGCGTCGCGGAACCGGTGCAGGGACCCGACGCCCGGGTTGCCGCCCCACGAGAACACGAGGCGGCGCGCTGCGCCCATGCCGATCATCTGGTCGTAGAGGACGTCGGGGGTGAGCCGCACCAGGGTCAGGTCGCGCCGGCCCTGGCGGAGGACCTCGTGCCCGGCGGCGAACGGGATGAGGTGCGTGAACCCCTCGAGCGCCACCATGTCGCCGTCGTGGACGGCGCCGGCGACGGCGTCGGGCAGGCTGACGATCTCGCTCACGATGTGGTTCCCGGCCGCGGGTACCAGACCGGCAGTTGGGCGTCGACGTTGATCCACACCGAGTGGGCATCGGTGTACTCGTGCATCGCCTCGAAGCCCATCTCCCGCCCGTAGCCTGACCGGCCCACGCCACCGAAGGGAGAGCCCGGATTGACCCGCTTGTAGCTGTTGACCCACACCATGCCCGACCGGAAGGCGCCGGCGATGCGATGGGCCCGGGACAGATCCCGGGTCCAGAGGCCGGAGCCCAGCCCGTACTCGGTGCCGTTGGCGAGCGCGATCGCCTCGCCGTCGGTGCGGAACGTGGTGGCGGTCACGAAGGGCCCGAACACCTCCTCCTGGCTGACCCGGCTGCGGGGGTCGGCCCGCACCACGGTGGGGAGCACGTAGCAGCCGCGGGCCAGGGCAGGGTCGTCCGGCTCCCTACCCCCGGTGACGATCTCCGCACCCTCGTCGAGGGCCACCTTGACGTACGCCAACACCCGATCGCGGTGCATCGGCGAGGTGAGCGGTCCCATCTCGGTGGACTCGTCGAGCGGGTTCCCGAGCCGGATCGACGCGGCCAGCGACGTGAACCGCTCCATGAACTCGTCGGCGATCTCCTCCTGGAGGATCAGCCGGCTCCCGGCGATGCAGGCCTGGCCCTGGTTGTGGAAGATCGCGAACGCCGACCCGTTGACGGCCGCGGCCAGGTCGGCGTCGGCGAACACCACGTTGGCGCCCTTGCCGCCCAGCTCGAGCTGGAGCCGCTTGAGGTTGCCGGCCGAGGCCTCGACGATCCGGCGGCCCGTGGCGGTCGAGCCGGTGAACGCGATCTTGGCCACGCCCGGGTGCTCCGCCAGGTGTTGCCCCGCGGTCTGCCCGTAACCCGGGACGACGTTCACGACGCCCGGAGGGATCCCCACCGCGGCCGTCAGCTCCGCCACCCGGAGCGACGACAGCGGCGTCAGCTCGGCCGGCTTGAGCACCACGGTGTTGCCGGCCGCCAGTGCCGGCCCCAGCTTCCAGCCGCAGAACATCAGCGGGAAGTTCCAGGGCACGATCTGCCCGACGACCCCCAGCGGCGCCCGCTCGACGTAGTTCAGGAACCCGGCTTCGACCGGCACCACCGAGCCCTGCACCTTGTCGGCGATGCCGCCGAAGTACCGGAACGTGGCGGCGGTGCGGGGCACGTCCAGCCCCCGGGAGTCGCGCAGCGGGTGACCCGTGTCGCGGCTCTCCAGGCGGGCCAGCTCGTCGGCGTTGTCCTCGATGGCGTCGGCGAGCCGCAGCAGCAGCCTCCCCCGCTCGGCCGCCGGGGTGGCGGCCCACGCGGGGAACGCGGCGGTGGCCGCTGCCACGGCCCGGTCGACGTCCTCGGCCCGTGCCTCGGCCACCTCGGCCAGCACAGAACAGTCGTGGGGGTCGAGCACTTCGATGGTCGCGCCCGCCAGCCCGTCGACGAACTCACCATCGATGAAGAGTTTCGGCTCGAAACCGGAGGTTTCGAGCCGAGTCATCGGCGCCGCCTGACGGCGGCCCTCATCGCCCGTCGACTGCTCCACTCACATCTCAACTGGATACGTCGGGGCGCGGCCCTCGGCGATCATCTGGGGGAGGTCGGGCGAGCCGTTCTCCCAGACCAGCAGCATCGACCGCTTGGGTGCGTAGCCCCGATGGCGGATGTCTGCGGGCATGGCGGCCACGTCGCCCGCCTTCATCACCACCCGGGCGCGGCGGGAGCCGCTCTCCTTGTCGGCGACCTCCCACTCGATCTGGTCGGAGAGCTGCACGAACCACTCGACCCGGTCGTTCCCATGCACGATGGGCAGGATGTACTCCTCGGTCGTCGGGCAGTACAGGCTGTCCTTGCACACCGACACCACCGACGGGTTCCAGGTGACGTCGGACCGCGACAGGTATGCGAACAGGTTGAATGCCGCCACCTCGTCATCGAACCCGGGCTCGGCGTGGATCTCGGGCTCGGACTGATCGACGTCGGCGAACATGCGGTTGATCGGGTGGGTGGCGTCGGTGCGCAGCGGCTCGTCGCCGGGCACGCCCACCATGCGCTGGGCCGTGACGCGCTTGCGGCTGACGGCGGGGGTGTTGCTGCCCGCCTTGTCGCCCCAGGGCGAGCCGGTCTCCTCGGGTGAGGCGAAGGGATCGAAGCCGGCGTTGGTCCAGTCGTCGAGCATCGCCACGAACGTGGCGAAGATCTCGTCGTGGGGGAAGTTCTCGAGGTGGTCGACCTCGGCCCGGCGGTAGGCGTCGTTGAAGGTGCCGGCGAAGAGGTCGACGTTCCCGTAGTGGTTGATGGTGCCGATCACGTCGTCGAAGTTGACGACGCCGTAGAAGAACTGCCACGCGACGTCGCGCTGCGTCGCTCGCAGGAAGCCGTCGATCGACATGACGTGGCTCCCGGTGGGCCAGATCACGTGCGCGAAGTACTCGTCGCGGCTGAACGTGAACTCGCCCAGCGAGTAGGTGCGGTAGCCGTGGGCGTTGGGCTCGCCGGCGCGGACCCCGGCGGCACTGGTGGTGTCGGTCATGATCGTGATGCCTCCGTCAGCCCGTCTGGATGATCTCGGTCCAGCGGTAGATCGTGTCGTCGCCCTCGATGGTCTGGAGCAGGATCACGCCCGGCTCGTCGGCCCTGAACCGGTACGCGGCGCCCGCCGGCAGTAGCGCCATGTGTCCCCGCCCGGCCACGATGCGCCCCATCGCACGACCCGTGGGCTCGCCCTCGATGCGGACGGACCCCCGCTTGTCGGCCGGAAGGTCGGGGTGGTCGAGCTTGACCAGCTCGACGGTGACGGCTCCGTCCATCACCAGTGCTGTCTCGTCGTGCGCGGCGGTGCGCCATTCGGAGGTGCCCTCGGCCCTGATCACCTCGAGCACGTACTCCTGGTTCTTGCCGACCGCCACCTTCTCCCACGCCTTGGCGTTGGCCGCGACCTCGAACATGTTCGAGAAGGCGTAGTGCTCGGGCTCGTCGTCGATCGCTTCGACGCCACCCTTCTGGAAGTCGAGCAGGCTGCCGAACCGGGTCGTGTACTGCGGCATGGGCTCCCCCTGACCGTCGGGTTCCTCGAACATGCAGTGGCTAGGGGGCGTAGCCCACCTAATCACCGCACCTTCGATTGTGGCATACTCCAACCGCATAGTGAACACATGTGCGTATAGCGAACATGGCGAACATATGAGTGTGTCCAGCGAGTACGTCCAGTCCCTCGAGCGGGGGCTCGCAGTGATGCAGGTGTTCTCCCGGGAGCACCCACGCATGACCCTGTCCGAGGTGGCGAGACTCACCGGCCTGACCCGGGCCACGGCGCGGAGGGTCCTGCTCACGCTCGAGCACCTCGGCTACGCACGCTCCGACGGCCGCGGCTTCGAGCTCACGCCCAAGGTGCTTGACCTCGGCTATGCGTACCTGTCGTCGCTCGACCTGGCCAGCATTGCCGAACCGGGAATGGAGGCGCTCGTCGAACGCACCCACGAGTCGTGCTCGGCGGCGGTGCTCGACGGGGTAGAGATCGTGTACATCGCCCGCGTCCCCACGAAGCGGATCATGACCATCTCGTTGGGGCTCGGCTCGCGCCTCCCTGCGTACGCCACGTCGATGGGCCGCGTGCTCCTGGCCGAGCTCGAGCGGGACGAGGTCGACGCGCTGATCGGGCCCGGTCCGCTGCCGGCCATCACCGAGCGGACGATCACGAAGCCCGCCGACCTCCACGACGAGCTGGCGCGGGTGCGCCGCCAGGGATGGGCCCTGGTCGACCAGGAGCTGGAGCCCGGGCTGCGCTCTATCGGGGCGCCGCTACGCCACCGCCACGGCCGGGCGCTCGCGGCCCTCAACGTCTCGACCCACGTCGGACGCGTCAGCCTCGACGCCATCCGCAAGGACTTCCTCCCCGCGCTCCTCGACACCGCCGGGCAGATCAGCGAGCGCCTGGCACGGCGGTAGCCGGTGGGGCCGGAGGGCAGGTGAGCACGACCCCGCTACCGACGGGCGACGCGCTCGTGGCCGTGGTGCTGTCCTTCGCGGACCAGCTCCGGACCAGCGGCGTCGACGTACCGACCAGCGGCGTGGTCGACGCCGTGGCGGCGCTCGCGGAGGTCGACCTCGCGTCGCGCAGCGAGACCCGGGTCGCCCTGGCCACCACGCTGGTCAAGCAGGCTGGGAACCTCGCCGCGTTCGAGGCCGCGTTCGAGCGCTGGTTCGGGCCGCCGATGCCGCCCCCGACGACTGCGGGGGGCGAGGACACGCTCGACGGCGCCGAGGACGCCGCCCTTCGTCGCCGACTTGCTCAGGCCCTCGCCAGCGGCGACGTCGACGCCTTGCCGGCACTGGCGGCTCAGGCAGTGCGTCGTTGGGCCGGCTTCGGCGTGGTGGCGGGCAGTGACCGGTACCGCCTCCACCGCCTGCTGCGCGGCCTCGACCTGTCGGCGGTCCGTCAGGAGGCCGTGCGCCGAGGGCGGGACGCGGGCCGCCGGACCGCGCTCGACGAGCGGCTGGCCCAGGCCGACATCGAGGCCCTTCTCGACCGCTACCGTCAGATGCTCGCGGCGGACATCCGCGCCGGCGGCGCCGACGTCCGGGCGCCGGCCACGCCATCGCCCGACGAGGTCGACTTCCTCCGCGCCTCGACGAGGGAGCTGCGGGACATGCGTGCCGCTGTCCGCCCCCTCGCCCGCCGGCTGGCCGCCAAGGCGGCCCACCAGCAGCGCCGCAGCCGGGGCGGGCGACTGGACATGCGCCGCACCCTCCGTGGCTCACTGCAGAGCGGCGGCGTGCCCCTCGACCCCGCCTACCGGCACCGGCCGCGGAGCCGGCCGGAGCTGTGGGTGCTGTGCGACGTCTCGGGATCCATGGCCGAGTTCTCGCGCTTCACGCTGGCGCTGGTGTACGCCCTCCACGAGGAGTTCTCCGGGCTGCGCACGTTCGTGTTCGTCGACGACGTGCAGGAGATCACCGACGTGCTCGATCGCCGGCTCCACGATGTGGACCCCTACGCCCTGCTGGCGCGGGCGTCGGCGTCCCGGGCGCGGCACCGCAGCGACTACGGCCGGGTCCTACGTGGCTTCCTCGACCGGTACGGGGGCCAGCTCAGCCCGCGGGCGACGCTGCTCGTCACCGGCGACGCCCGCAGCCACCACGGCGACCCGGGGGTCCCCGCCCTGCAGGAGATCCACCGCCGCAGCCGTCGGATCTGGTTCCTCAATCCCGAGCCACGCGACCGGTGGGACCAGGGGGACTCGGTGGCATCGCTCTACGCGCTCGCCTGCGACCGCATGGCCGAGGTCCGGAACCTTCGCCAATTGGGCGCCTGCGTCACCGAACTGCTGTGACCGAACCGGCGTGACTCAGGGCGAGGGAGGTCCGTTCCGGGGCCGCCCGCACGCCCCCGGAACACTGACCTCCCCACCCGCCCGCAGTGCGCCCGCCTACCCTCGTCCGTGAGGTAGCCAACCCGCCCGTTGGCTGACGAAGCGCTTGCCTGCTCCCATCCACGCACTAGATCGCGCGGGCATGGCCATTCGTTACACGCGGTGAGAAAAAATGCTGACGCCGGCGAACCGGCCAGATCAGCCGGCCGGCGAAGGCTCGGTGGCGGCGGGGCGGACGCCGCCTGCGCCGCCCTCAGGAAGGCCCGCGGCGGTGGCATCCGGGGCGCCGCCCGGATCGCCCGTCGAAGCGGCCAGCTCCTCGGCCGGCGGGTTCGTGGCCGCCGGTGCCACCGCCGCTGTTTCACCCTGCGGCGCTGGCTCCGTCGTCGTGGTGGTCGGCGGCTGTGGTGGGTCGGTCGACGTCGTGGTCGGCGGGGGCTCGGTCGTGGTCGTGGGCTCCGGCTGAGTCGCAGGCGGGGTTTCGGTTGCCGTCGCCGGCGGTGTCTCGGGCGGCGGTGACACGGCCGCGTTCGGGTCGACGACCGTGCTTTCTGTCGGGGCCACTTCCGCCGGCGCGCCGGGGGTCACCTCGGCAGTCGTCCCGCCGGCCGGAACCCCGGTCTTCTTTTCCACCTGCTTCATCAGGCAGTCCAGCTGGAACATGCACGAGAGCGGCTGACCGCCCGGCAGCGTGATAACCGTCTCGCTGGGTGTGTCGCCCCAGTCCCCACCGTCGACGCCCGCGGAGGCGTCGCTCGACCCACTTTCCGGAGCCGGCGGCGGCTCGGGCTCCTTGAGCTCCTTCTCGTCGTGGCTCGAGAGGGCCGGCACCACCACGGTGGCGACGATCCCGGTGGTGGCGGCGGCGGCGGTTACACCGATGGCGACCACGGTGGTGACCGCCGCGGCCTTGACGGCCACGATTCTGCTCACGACGCGGGCACTGCGGCGGCGGGCGCTGTCCCTCCCCCCTGCGGCAGCCCGGAGGTGTCGGGGACGGTCGTCGTCGTCGGCACCGTCGTTCTCGGTGCTGGCCCGGAGATCGACGATGGTGGCCTGCATCCGCGCCACGATGTCGGGCTCGCCGTCCAACTCGTCATCCGGGGCCGGCTCGAGGATGGCGGCCTGCATGCGGGCGACGACGTCGGCCTCGCCCGCCAACTCGTCGTCGGTGCCGGGGGTGGCGGCGCCGCGGATCAACGTGGCCACTCGGCCGTACCAGGCGGGGGCGTCCTCGGCATCGGCGGACCCGGCCCAGACACGCTTGGCGTGCTCGGCGTCGAACCGTGCCCTGTCGATCCAGCGGTCGTCGGGGGTCATTCGGCCAGCACCCCCTCCGTCTCCGTGGCGGGATCGCCGAAGCGGACGGCCAAGCGCCGGAGCGCGCGATGGCACATCACCCGCACGGCACCGGGGCTGCGCTCCATGATCTGTGCGACCTCGGGCACGGCGAACCCGCCGACCACCCGCAGGAGCACGGCCTCGGCCTGCTCCGGCGACAGGTCGCCGATCAGCATGTCGATGGCCTCCTGCGCGGCCAACTGGTCGAGGACCAGCCACGACGGATCGCCACCGAAGCCGTGCTCGACCGCACCGTCGAGCCGATCGTGCGGCATCGGGTCGGTGCGCCGACGGGCGCTGCGCCGGCGGTGCTCGATCAGCCGGCAGCGCGCGATCGTGAACAGCCAGCTGCGGAAGCCGGCCTCGTCGCCCTCGAACCGCGCCAGCTGCTGAGCCACCGCGACCCAGACCTCGCCGGCCAGGTCGTCGGCCATGCCCGACTCCTGGGCGCGCAGGTACCTGAGCAGTGGCGGCTGGTAGGCACGGAACAGCTCGGTGAGCGCCCAGTGCTCACCATTGCCCGCCGCGCACAGAACAGCCGGGAAGCTGAAGTCTCGGATGGGTTGCGCAGCTGGCACCCTAGTCGCCTACACGGGGTCGTGGCGTGGTCAACGCGCGGACGTTGTCGTGGAGCACCATGCGGCGGTCGTCGGGCGCGAGCACCTTGGCCTCACGCAGATAGTCGAGCGGCCGGGGCAAGCCCTCGATGTGGGGCCAATCCGAGCCGAACAGCACCCGGTCCGCGCCCATCCAGTCGACCACCGACGCCAGGTCGTCCTCCCAGAAGGGATTGATCCAGATGTGGCGGCGGAAGACGTCGACCGGATCGTCGGCGAACCAACCCCGCATCTTGCGGTCCACCGACCGCAGCTTGCGGAACAGGTCGGGTAGGAACTCGGCACCGTTCTCCACCGACGCCACCCGCAGGTTGGGGAACTTGCGGAACTGGTTCTCGAGCACCATCGACAGGAGGAAGTCGTGCACCGCCCGTTCGATGGCGAAGTTCCTGAGCGAGGGCTTGTACCCGCCGCCGAAGGTGGCCGCGAATCCGTCGACGGCGTAGCCGTCCGAGGACACCCCGCTGTCGCCCGCGTGCACCACCACGGTCACCCCCGCCTCGTCGACCCGCGCCCAGAACGGATCGAACATGGGATCGAACGGCGAGCGGCGGCCGAGCGCAGTGGTGGGCGCCGCGGGACGCATGACCAGCAGCCGTGCGCCCTCGCCCAGCGCCCACTCCAGCTCCTCGACCGCCCAGCGCGCGTCGGCCAGCGTGATGTAGGGGGCGGCGAAGATCCGGTCGGCGTGGACGAACCCCCAGTCGTCGCGAAGCCAACGGTTGAACGCGCGGAACGTGTGACACACCGCCTCGGGGTCGTGGCGGAGCTGCTCCTCGTAGATCATGCCGAGGGTCGGGAACAGCCAGCATCCGGCCAGACCCTGGTCGTCCAGCGCGCGGAGCCGCGCGTCGGCGTCGCGGTACTCGGGTCGGATCGGCTCGTGGTCGCGAAGGCGCTCGAGCGGGTTGACGCCGCTGGCGTTGCCCCGGAAGTAGTCGTAGAGGCAACCCGGCTTGGACACGGGGTCGAACGTGGCGTTGCTCACCGCCCGGCTGATGCGGCCGCCCACGACGTGGTAGCGCTTGCCGTCGATGGTCGCCCACTGCACGCAGCGGGCCGCGAGGGCAGGGTCCAGATGGCGGGTGAACGCGTCCTCGGCCTCGTAGTAGTGGTTGTCCGCGTCGATGACCGGATGGCCGAGGGCGTCAGCGTCCATCGCCCCAGAGTAGAACACGTTCTCGCGCGGCCCCAGTGGAACCGCCGGGCCCCGGACGTCGTCGGCGCGCTGAGTCCAGGGTCGACATCGCCTCGTGGCGCGCGGCGTCGTCGAGGTCCGGGAACAACAGATCGAGCGCGATGTCGACGGGCAGGTGCTCGACCGCCGCGAGCTCGGCATCGCTCAGGAGGCGCCCGAGGGATGCGGCGGCCAGCGCCTGCCAGCCCACGAGGTCACGGGGAACGGCGGAAGGGACGGCGACGGCGTGAGTGTCGGTCTGGGAGGTGAGGGGGGCGTTGCCCGCGGTGGTCGTGGCGGTCACGACGGTCTCCTTCGGGATTGCTTGATCGATTCAGTACCTCCCACTTTCGCGCCGGCTACTGAATCGGTCAAGATGCTTTCGTGACGGCCCCGACGCTCGCCGATGTCGCTCGGGCGGTGGGCGTCTCGCGCACCACCGTCTCCAACGCTTACAACCGCCCCGACCAGCTCTCCCCCGCGCTCCGCGAGCGCATCCTGGCGGCGGCCCGGGATCTGGGCTACGCCGGGCCCGACCCCGTGGCCCGCGGTCTCCGGCGGGGGCGCACCGGCCTGGTGGGCCTCGTCTACGACCAGCCGCTGTCGTACCTGTTCACCGACCCCGCGATCCTGATGTTCGTGGCCGGGATGGCGTCCGTGTGGGACGACGCCGGGGTCAGCCTGGCACTGCTCCCTCGGCTCGAGGCCGACGATGCCGGCGCCTCGGTGCTGGCGAACGCGGCCGTCGACGGCTTCGTGTCCATCTGCGACGTCGCCGACGACGCCCGCCTGGCGGCCCTGATCGCTCGCCGCCTGCCGTTCGTGATGGTGGACCATCGACGCTCCGGGGCGCGCTGCCAGGTCGTGCTCGACGATCACGGGGGCAGCCGGGCGGCGACGGAGCATCTCCTGGGGCTGGGTCATCGGCGCCTCGCGGTGCTGGCGCTGCCCAGGTCACCCGGTGCTCCGGGCGGCACGTTGGACCCGGCCGATCCCGGTCCGATCCGCTACACGATCATGGCCGACCGCCTGGCGGGCATCCGCGAGGCCGTCCAGGACGCGGGCCTCGCCTGGGACGCCGTGCCAGCCTTCGCGGTCCCCGACGACCAGTCGCCGCGCCAGGCGGCCCGCGAGCTGGCGGGCACCCTGTTCGAGCGCGCCGATCGACCCACGGGCGTCGTGGCCATGAGTGACGAGCTGGCGGCCGGTGCGATCGACGCCGCCACCGCCCGGGGGATCGAGGTGCCCCGCGACCTGTCCGTGGTCGGCTTCGACGACACGTCCACCGCGACCTCGACGGTTCCGACCCTGACCACCATCCACCAGCCGCTCGCGGCCCGTGGCGAGGCCGCCGCCCGGCTCCTCCTCGAGGGTGCGCCTGCCAGGTTCGTGGAGTTCCCGACGGAGCTGGTCGTGCGGTGCTCCACCACGACGGCGCCCACATAGTCAGGGCCCTGCGTGCCGCCCTCGCCGAGAATGCGGCGTAATTCGGTGAAAGTGACCGTAGAGTTGTTCTCCTGCCTACGGGGAGGAGCCCAGAGCTTGGCAAAAACCAAAGACGACGCCTTCGTGCTCGAAGGCCGCACAGACGAAGCTCTCAAGGGAGGCGTGTTCCGCATCTCCCTCGACAACGGCCACACGGTGCTCGGACACCTGAGCGGCAAGATGCGCAAGAACCGCATCCGCATCCTGCCCGGCGACCGGGTTCAGGTCGAGGTTTCCGCCTACGACCTGAACAAGGGACGCATCACCTACCGCTACAAGTAGGGTTCGCGCTACAAATATCAACCGAGCGGGCCACAAGGGCCTGCTCGATACCGAAGAGAGAATCAATTGGCTACAGGGACAGTGAAGTTCTTCAACGCCGAGAAGGGCTACGGCTTCATCTCGCGTGACAGCGGCGACGACGTGTTCGTCCACTTCTCCAACATCCAAGGCGAGGGCTACCGCACCCTCAACGAAGGCCAGCAGGTCGAGTTCGACGTGGCTCCCGGCCGGAAAGGTGAGGAGGCACAGAACGTCCGAGTGGTCTGACGGTCTTTCTCAGGCGTTCAGGAAACTTCACGAACCGCCGGCATCGTGCCGGCGGTTCGTCGCGTTGCCACCCCTATCGTGGGCCGCGTGGATGCACGTGTCGCGCTGAGCCGCCCCGCCCGTCGGCTGCATTCCGAGATGGTCGACGACGGCGTGGTCGTCGAGGCGGAGGAGCCCGTGCTCCATATCGTGCTCGAGGAGCTGGAGTACGCGCGGCGCCCACCCCTGTTCGAGCGGCGGGCCCCCATCTACGGGTCCATCGTCCTCCCGGACGACCGGTCGCTGATCGAGTCCGGCGAGCTGGTGGACGTGATCCCACTCGACGCCATGCCCCTGGACGTCGCCCGTCGCTTCGCGGACGGCCGTTCGACGTATCTCGTGCGTCAGCCGGATCGGCCGCTCCAGCTGGCCTGTTTCCGCCGGAGCGTGCAGTACGAGGCCGACCTCGTGGAGATCCAGTCCGACATCGGCGCCATCATCGTCCAGCGCACCGCCATGGCGGGAGTGACCCGGGCGTTCACCGATACGGGCGCCCTGGAATGGGCCGGCTACCGCTGGACGAACCGCCCCAACGCCCGCACTCAGCATGAGGCGCTGCAGCCATACCTGCCAGGAGTCGACAAGCCGGTCCTGGCAGGCCTCTTGGAGCTGGCGGTCCACTGGCTGAGCCCCGCCCGGGTCGGCGCGACACTGGTACTTCCCGGCGACCACGGCCAGGCGGGCCTGGACCTCGAGCACTCGGTCGTGCCGCCCACCCTCTCGGTGACGATCCGCTACCACTACCCGGCCATGTTCGCCGCGCTCATGCAAACCGACCTCGCGACGATCGTGGCTGCGGACGGAGCCGTCCTCAGGCTCGCCGTGGGGCTGCGGGCGACGCCCGAGGCCGGCTCCTCGGTCGACGACGAGCGGGGCATGCGGCATCGCTCCGCGGCCCGCTACACCTTCGACCAGCCGGGCGCCCTGGCCGTGGTCGTGAGCGAGGACGGCCCGGTGACCGTGTTCCTCCACGGCCATGCCCTTTCCGAGTGCATCGCCGGCACGCAGAACGCCGGGTGACGAACCGGTTACAGTCCTGGCGTGTCCGGTCGCCAGCTGGGGGGCGAGAGGTCGCCCTCGTTCCTGCGCCTGCTCATGGTCTTGGCGCTCGCCTGCCTCGCCCCAGTGGTGGCGCTGGGGCTGGTGGGCTCGCCGGCCCAAGATGACGACGACGTGACGGCGGCCGGGCGGAGGGAGTCGACCGCGACCGTCGCCGACGCTCAGTCGAAGCGGGTGTCGACCACCGCGCCGACAACGACAACGACCAGCCCGACCACCACGACCGACCCCCAGGACGAGGCGGCGGACGACCCCGCCGAGGCCACGACCACGACGACCGCGCCACCCACGACGACGGTCCCGGCCACGACCGCACCGCCGCCACCGCCCTCCGGGGGGAGGGCACCGACCGCCGCCGAGGTGGTCGTCGACCTCGTCAACGCCGAGCGGGCCACACACTGCGGTCCCCTGGCCGTCGACGACCGGTTGGCGACCGCGGCCCAACGCCACAGCGACGACATGGCCGCACACGACTACTTCTCCCACACCAGCCTGAACGGGGACACCCTCGCCGACCGGGCCGGGGCCGCCGGCTTCCCTGGGGGCACCCTGGGCGAGAACATCGCCGCCGGCCAGCGCACACCGCAGGACGTGATGGCCGCGTGGATGGACTCTGCGGGCCACCGCGCCAACATCCTCAACTGCGACTACACGGTGATCGGCGTGGGCCTCAACCAGGACGGCTGGTACTGGACCCAGGTGTTCGGCGCCGGGTCCTAGATTGCCGGCATGGGGGAACCCGGTAGACGCCTCGACGACGACCGCTGGCTGCCGATCAAGTTCGGGCCGGTGTCGAACGGCGAGTTCCACCCGGTGCCGCACAGCCCGTTCCTGCGCGAGGTCATCCGGCGCACGCAGCGGCTGGCCGACGACCGCGCCCGCCGCCTCGGCATCAGCCGCCGCGAGTTCCTGACCGGCGTCACGGGCGCCGCCGCCACGCTGTTCGTGCTGGGCGCCTGTTCCAAGGAGGAATCGGCCAGCCGGGGCGAGTCACCGGGTGGCACATTCGGCGTGTCCGAGGACGCCACCACCGACACCAGCGCCGCACTCGAGGACCTCGGGGGTGAGGAGTTCATCTTCGATGTCCAGACCCACTACGTGAACTACGACCTAGGGGCCGTCGAGGGCGACTGGACCGCGATGTTCCCCCAGGCGAATTGCCCCGACGGCGAGACCGATGGCGACACCCGGACATGCTTCACCGCCGACGCCTACTTCCGTGAGGTCTACGTCCGGTCGGACACGTCGATGTCGATCCTGTCGGCGCTCCCGACGCCCGATCTCCAGCTGGCGCCCGACGACATGGTCCACGCCATCGACGTCGCCACCCGGATCGGGTGCGACGGTCGTGTGCTCATGCACGGCGGTGCCTATCCGCACCGGGGGCCCATCGAGGCGGCCCTCGTGGGCATGAGCGACCTCCGGGAGCGCTACGACGTCGCGGCCTGGAAGATCTACACGATGACGCCTAGCGACGCGCACTTCTACTTCGACGACCACGACCCGAGCCGTCCACAGATCGGCCAGCGCTTCATCGACCACGTGCGCGATATCGGCCCTCCCATCATCTGCACCCACAAGGGCATCTCGTCGATCGTCGGCTCGACCCCCGAGCTCGCCTCACCCACAGACATCGGCCCCGCCGCCGCGCGCAACCCGGACGTGTCCTTCGTCGTCTACCACTCGGGGTTCGAGCCGGGCGGGGGCGGGACCGGCCCCTACGACCCGAACGATCCGGCGCCGCAGGGGATCGATCGGCTGATCCGTTCGTTGCAGGACGCGGGCGTCGAGGCCAACGCCAACGTGTACGCCGAGCTGGGCGGCACCTGGTGGTTCGTCATGCGCGACCCCACGGTGGCAGCGCACACCCTCGGCAAGCTGCTGCGCTACGTCGGCGAGGACCGGGTCGTGTGGGGGACCGATTCGATCTGGTTCGGCACCCCGCAGGATCAGATCCAGGCGCTGCGAACCTTCCAGATCAGCGAGGAGCTCCAGGAGCGCCACGGCTACCCGGCACTCACCGAGGAGCTCAAGGCAAAGATCTTCGGGCTCAACTCCGCGTCGCTCTACGGCATCGAGCCGATCACTGGTGCCTGCGACATGAGCGCCGAGGACGTCGAGGCCATCCGCGCCAGCCTGCCGCCCGCCCCGACGTACGGGCCCACGACCTACGCGGAGGCGGCGGCCATGATCGCGGCGCACCAGGGCGGCCAGCTGACATAGAGCGAATCAGCAGATCGTGGGGCCCGGCGTGTCGCATTCGTACAAGACCGCGCCGTCCCGGTCCGGGAACCTGGGACCCATGACCCACAACAACCCGGTGCACAGGTACCCGACGATCACTCCCCACCTGGGGGTGGAGGATCCCGCGGCCGCGCTCGACTTCTACAAGCGGGCCTTCGACGCGCAGGAGCTGGTCCGGCTCGCGCTCCCCGACGGGACGATCGCGCACGCCGAGATGCTGGTCGGCGGCGCACTCGTCACGCTGGGCAAGGCGATCCCCGAATACCACCTGGTGGCGCCCTCGCCGGACGAGCCGGTCCAGGTGTCGATCACGTACTTCACAGACGACGTCGACGCCGTGTACGCACAGGCGGTGGACGCCGGGGCGAGAGCGGTGACGCCCGTTGCCGACCAGTTCCACGGCGACCGGGTCGGCTCGCTGCGGGATCCCTTCGGGCACCGCTGGATCGTCGCCACGCACCTCGAGGACGTGCCCTACGACGAGCAGCAACGGCGCCTGGTGGAGATGATGGGCGGCGCCTCGTCAGGGTAGAAACCGCCGATGCGGTCCCCGGTCCGGGCTGACGGGGGGCCGGTATCTTGCCGGCGTGGCCGAGACCGGTGCGCGGGACCGACCCGACATCCCGTCGCAGGCGCTCCGGGGACCAGCGCTCGAGAGCTTCGAGCTCGAGCACCGGGAGCCGTCGGCGCCGCTCGAGGACCTCGTCGACTACCACTGGATCGTCGAGTGGTCGGTGCCCGCCGGAGAGGAACGGGTGCAGCCGGTCGTCACGCACCCCAGCATTCACCTCACGGTGGAGGGCGACCGGGCCACGGTGACGGGCGTCGTCACCCGCTGCTTCCGGCGCACGCTGGTCGGCAGCGGCAGGGTCGTGGGGGTGCGCTTTCGGCCTTCAGGCTTCTCGGCGCTCTCGCCCGTTCCCGCCTCGGGACTCACCGACGAGGCGCTCCCCGCCGCCGACGTCCTCGGGGCCGAGGCCGCGCGCGAGTTGGCGGGCGTCGGCGCCGGCGACCCCAGGGTCGACGTGGACGAGGCGGTCCGGCGCATGGAGGCGGTCCTGCAGGCCGGCCGCCGCCCCCGCCCCCGGGGCGCCGAGGTCGTCGACGAGGCCGTGGACCACATCGTCGCCCATGCCGACGTGACGCGGGTCGAGCACGTCGCCCGCCACCTCGGCGTCAGCGCACGAACGCTGCAGCGGCGCTTCGAGCGGTTCCTCGGCGTCGGACCGAAGTGGGTCATCCAGCGACGCCGCATCCACGAGGCGCTCGACGAGATCGAGCACGGTCGCGCGATGGACTGGACCGCCTTGGCGCTCCGGCTCGGCTTCGCGGACCAGGCGCACTTCGTCCACGCCTTCACGGAGCTGATCGGCCAACCACCGTCGTCCTACGAGGAACACCAACGCCTCCACTAACGTCGGGCTCAGGAGGCGGACCATGGCGAGGTACAGAGCGGGGCTCCCGCAGGTCGACGCCGAGACCGAGGCCGACATGGTAATCGGGATCAGGATGACCCATCCGGACGTCGAGCAGATCGCCGTGGCCTGCGTGCGGCCGGGGTGACGCCACCCCGCGACCCGTTCGCCGGGTTGTCGCCTGCCGCCCGCAGCCGCCTGCGCCCGGCCCCGCATCCGGCGTGGGTCGATCCGATGCTGGCCACGCTGACCGACCGTCGCTTCTCGGACGCGCGCTGGCTGTTCGAGCGCAAGCTCGACGGCGAGCGCTGCCTCGCGTTCCGGGAGGGCGGACGGGTGCGCCTCCTCTCGCGCACCAAGCAGCATCTCGACGGCACGTATCCAGAGGTCGCCGATGCCTTGGCGCACCTGCCGGCCGACGACTTCGTGGTGGACGGCGAGGTGGTGGCCTTCGACCGCGGCCGCACCAGCTTCGGCCGCCTGCAGCAACGCCTCGGCATCTCCGATCCCGAGCGCGCCCGCCGGAGCACGGTGGCGGTCTTCTACTACGTCTTCGACCTGCTCCACCTCGACGGCCACGACACGACGGCCCTGCCGCTGCGCGCCCGCAAGTCGCTGCTGCGCGACACGCTCTCGTTCCGATCCCGCACGCTGCGCTACACGACCCACCGCAACGCCGAGGGCGAGGCCCTGTTCGCCGGCGCCTGCGCCCGAGGCTGGGAGGGCGTGATCGCCAAGCGGGCCGACGCGCCCTACGTGGGCCGTCGCTCCGGCGACTGGCTGAAGTTCAAGTGCAGCGCCGGCCAGGAGCTCGTCGTCGGCGGGTTCACGGAACCGACGGGCAGCCGTGTCGGCCTCGGCGCCCTCGTGGTCGGCTACTACCGGGGCGACGATCTCATCTACGCCGGCAAGGTCGGAACCGGCTTCTCGCAGGCGACGCTGCGCGAGTTGCGGCGCCGGCTCGACGCCCTGGAGACGCCCGACCCGCCGTTCCGCGACAACGACGTCGGGCGCGCCGCCCGCGGCCCCGGTGGGGCGGCCGTCCATTGGGTCCGCCCGGAACTGGTCGCCGAGGTCGGGTTCACCGAGTGGACCTCCGACGGCCGGTTACGCCACCCCCGGTACGTCGGGCTGCGAGACGACAAGCGCGCCAGCGACGTCGTCCGCGAGGCACCGCCCGCAGGGCGGTGACCTCAGCTCCCCGCGACGGCGTAGGGGCCGTGCACGCTGTCGAACAGCGATTCGATGACGCGGGTCGGCACCGGGAGATCGTTGGACTCGGCGTACAGCAAGAGGCTCAGCAGCCGCCGGGGGCCAGCCGAACGGGCGCGCTCCACGACGTAGTCCCAGTCCAGCTCGCCGCTCGCGATCAGCGAGAGGGCGTCGTACCAGTGGCGTGTCGCTTCCTCGCTGGAGGCAAGCGCCTTGATGACCACGAGGTCCTCGGGGCACATGATGGTCGCCTCGGTGCCCAGGTAGGTCCGCCGCCGGCCCCGCCGCAGCATCTCATCGTCGAGCAGGACGCCGCCGGCCGACCGGTAGATCACGTCGACCAGGACGCCGTGACGAAAGCCCTTGTGCAGCCACGTGAGCTCGGTCCTGGTCGTCTCGAACCCCGTGGCCTCGAGCACCTCGAGGACCCGATCGGCGTCGTCCACGCGCACGAAGATGTCGATGTCGTTGGTGGCGCGGCACCGGCCGAACGTGACCGTGCCGGCACCGCCCATCAGCAGGTAGGAAATCCCCTTCCCCTCGACGGCGCACACGACGTCGGCCAGGGTCCGTTCGATGTCCTCGTCGGAGGGCTCCATGCCCTCGGGGTAGTGCGACATCTACCGCCCCCGGTCATCGCGCCGACCGAGGTAAGCGGCGCCCCCGGGGGCGTGCTCCCACGTGGGTCGAATGGTCACGGGTGAAAGGCTTCCCGCGGCTCACCCCGCTCAATCAGGCAGACCAGGATGCCGAGGGTTCTTGCGCCGGGGTCCGTCTGAGAGCGTGCGCCGAGACGGCACGCTTTGCGGGCCTTTCCGCTCGGCCTCTAGGCGTTGCGCTCGAAGAACCTGATGAGGTCGGAGAACGGATCGATCACTCCGTCGAGAGCATGTTCGGACCCGGGCCCGGCTCGAGGCCCGGGTTCATGAACCGGTACTCCTTGGCGTGTAACGACATGCTGGGAAACGAGGGCTCGTGTCGGGGTCAGGAGCCGTTAGTCGACCAGTGCCACGCCTCGCTGGGCAGGTTGTACAGCCCGTACTCGGCGCCGTGGTCCGCCAGCCACCGGAAGCAGGGGTTCGAGTGGGAGCGGATGAGCATCCCGTCGCAGCTGAAGTCGATTGCCTCGCCACGCTCGTGCATCGACGTGCCCGGGCGGGCCGTCGGCGGTGAGCAGCGACTCGCCGGCATCTGGTAGATGGCGTAGTCGCTGGTACCACAGTGGGCTCGCCGGAGTGCGATCTGGCGACCATGATCGCGATAGCCGTGGCCTGTGAGGCCGATGCCATCTGCCTCGGCCGCCGCCAGCAGTCGATCGATCTGGTCGGCGATCGCGGCGCTGACCGTGATGTCCCGCACCGTTCGCAGCTCGATGTCGGAGAGCATGTCCGGCGTCTGCCCGCCGCTCCCGCGAGCGGATTGGTCGTCGGGACCCGGGTCGCTGGGCGTCAGGTCGGGGTTCTCGTGGAGACCGACGATGTCGCCTCGGTCGCTGATGCCGAGCGCCACGGTCTTGGGCGCCCCCGGAAAGCTGATCGGCGTGAAGGGGCCATTCGGTCCCTCGTCGAGCAGGAAGCCGCGGGCCCCGGCCTGGTTGAGGTCATCGGCGGTGTAGCCCACGATCCTGCCATCGTCGTTGATCCCGAACGGGATGGTCGTCGGGGCGCCGGGCGCAGTGATGGTGCGATAGCGACCCTCGCTCAGCAGGAACCCCTTCGGCGCCCCGGCGGCGTCGAGGTACACGCCGACCACGTCGCCCCGGTCGTTGATGTCGACCGGCGTTGGTGCCTTGGCCCCAGGGACATCGAGGGTGCTGAAGCCGCCGTCGCGCCAGACGAAGCCGTGCGTGGTGCCCTCGGAGTCCACGAAGTATCCGACGACATCACCGCGGTCGTTGATGGCGGTGGGCAGCGTGTGCACGGCCCCCGGTGCGTCGATCGTCGTGGTCTTGCCGCCGTCACGGACGTAACCGCGCACCCGGGTGCTGTCGTCGACGAAGGGGGTGTCCTCGCTGTAGCGGCCCACGATCTGGCGGCGATCGTTGATCTTCACGGCCTCGGTTCCCTTGGCACGCGGCACGTCGAAGGTCGAGATCTTGCCGCGGCCGTCCCTGATGAAACCTGACTCGCGGTCGGGTCGGATGTACTCACCCGTCACGTAGCCCTCGTCATTGATGCCGCTCGGGAAGAGCTCGACGCGGGGGTCTGGGGCCTCGAACTCCCGATAGCGGCCCTCGCTCAACACGAAACCCGGTGTCGCGCTCCGGGGCCGGTCGGCGGCGGACGCCTCGACGGCCGCAGGGGCCGCCGCGACCGTGACGACGGCGGACGCAATCGCGAGGGCTGCGAGGCTCCCAGCAGCACGACGGGCCCTGCTCCAACTGCCGAACCGGGACACGACGGGACTCCCTTCCGGTCGAGCGGGTGTCTCGACTCGCGCGTGTTCGGAGCCGCGCGCCGTTGTGGATTCGAAACGAGACGGTCTTGGACTCAGGCACGGTGGCGCTCACACGCGGCGGACGCCCGGTGCCCGACCGATCGTTTGCGGTCAGGCATCCGGGCGCCCCGGGTGTGGTGGTGCTGTGGCTAGTGCTGCTGCGCGACGCGGCGGCCGTAGCCACGGCGGCGCCGAAGGCCGCGGGGGGCGCGGTCGACCGTCACCATCGGCCGCGGCAACATCAACAGGACCGCGAGGGCGGCACCGCCGGCTGCCAGCGCGATGGCCCACCAGCGCTCGATCGCCAGCTCCGTCTCGAACCTGGCGGGGTCCATCGCCGCAACTGCGGCCGCGACGGCACCCACGAGGCAGACGAACGCCGTGAGCATGCGGACCCCGAGGAGACCCAGGATCACCAGCAGCGCACCGACACCGACCTCGATCGCGCCGAGGAGCGGGGTGTGGTTGATCCGGGCGACGGTCTCGACCGGGGTGTACCACGTCTCGTTGATCTCGGTGCGGATGAGTGCCACGACACCGAGCGCCGCCAAGGCGACGCCGGCGAGGACCACGATCACATTGGCCGGGCTCCACTTGTACTGGACCAGCTCCTGGCGGGGATAGGCCCGGCGCTCGTCGATCGTGTCGTCGCGGACGTCGTCGCGGATGTCGTCACGCGTCGGGGTGGCGCGGACATCCTCGTCGCGAACGTGGCGGGCACGCGCGTCATCATCGAGGGCCTCGTCGTCATCCCGTAAGTCACGTCTCCGAGTAAGCAGACGCATGGCGATTCCTCCTTAGCTCACGCGGCTTCTACCCGTTGCTGACCGGCGCAAACGGCGGCGTGGGCTCAGGGGGTGTCGAGGGCGGCTGCCGTGGCGGCCGCGAAGCGCGCGGGGTCCTCGATCATGGGGTAGTGGCCGACGCCGCCCAGCACGGTGACGTCGGCGTCTGTCCGGCGCTCACGCAGCCGGTCGACCATGGCGACGACCGCGATCGGGTCCTGATCGCCCCACACCACCGCGAGCGGTGACGGGTGGCGCTCGATCGCCCCGGTGAAGCGAGCCTCTTCGGCCCGCCGGTCCTCGATGTAGCGGATGGTGCGCGGTAGCAGGAGTTGCCCACCGCCCCGGGCGATGAGGGCCCATTGGGCCTCCAGCTCGCCCGGGTCGGGCGGGCTGTCTGGGGAGAAGGTAGCCGTCAGTGCAGCCCGCATCGCCTCGCCGTCGTCCGGCGGCGCTCCGGCCGGCCGTGGTTCGAGGCGGGCGTCCGGGAGCTCGAGCAGGAACAGCTGACCGGGGGTGAGGTGGGCCAGGTCGAGGTAGATCGAGCCGTTGGCGAGGACCCGTCTGGTGATCTCGACGTCGAGGTCACCGTCGAGGTCGCGAGCCAGCATCTCCCCGCCGATGCTGTCGCCCATGTCGTGCGTGACGAGGGCGACGCGGTCGAGGCCGACGGCGCTACACACGGCCTCGGCGACGTCGGCCTGACGGCGGATGCTGTAACGCTGGTCGGGCTTGGCCGAGAGCCCGAACCCGGGGAAGTCGAACAGCACCACCCGACGGCGCCGGCTGAATGCCGGGAGCACGTGCCGCCAGTCGAAGGAGCAGGTCGGAAAGCCATGGAGGACCAACACAGGCTCGAGCCCGGCCTCGTCGGTCGCCGGCTGGTCGAGCACCCACACGTCACCGCCGGGCAGCGACAGGGTCCGGCCGCGGGCCGTCCAGTCGGCGACCACGGCCGACGAGGCCCCGGCGGTCACCGGTCCTCCAGCAGCGCGTGCAGCGTGCGGTGGAGGACCGCGGCGGTCACCTCGGGGTCGAGCGCGACGTGTGTCCGCAGGTAGTCGACATTCTCGAGGCTGGCCGTCGCCTCCAAGGCGGCCGCCAGCTCGCTGCGGGCCTGTCCCCGCCGGATGCGGAGCTCGGGGTCGAACAGCGCTGCCACCTGATCCCCGAGCAGCCGCCGCCGGGCCCGCATGGTGGAGGCGACGACCGGCGAGGAGGTCGAGAGCACCGCGGCCGCCCTCGCCACACCGATGATGGCCCCGTGCAAGCGCAGCCGCTGGTCGACGAGCGCCGCGACCCGGTTGTCGCGATCACCCTCGCGCGCCGGGGCGTCGAACAGCTGGTGGACCCGCGCCCACTGACGATCGATCGCGGCTTCGGCCAGCCCCTCGAGGTCGGCGAAGTGGCGGAACACCGAGCGTGGGGACACGCCGGCGCGAGCCGCGATGTCGGCAACCCCCGGTCGCACGACGCCATCGTCGTAGAGCGACAGCAGGGCATCGACCACCGCGGCGCGGCTGCGCTCGGCGCGGCGGTGGCGCCCGTCGATGTCCACGGCGTCGCTGTCGCCCTCGGGGTGTGTGTCCGTGTCGCCGTCGCCGTCGCCATCGCTCACTCTCATCCGGCAAACGGTAGCTATTGACACTCTCAGTGTCAATAGATTAGTGTCACCATAACTGCCAATATCGGTTGGAGGAGCCGGCAATGGGCCGCAACATCCTGTTCGTCACCACCGACCAGCAGCGCTACGACGCGCTGGGCTGCAACGGCGGCACCATCGCCCGCACCCCTGTCGTCGACCAGCTCGCCCGCACCGGGATCGTCTACCGGCGGGCCTACAACCAGAACACCGTGTGCATGCCGGCACGCTGCACCATGCTCACGGGCCAGTACCCCCGCACCCATGGCGTCGTGGCCAACGGCATCGCCCTCCCCGCCGATGCCCCGAGCGTCGCCGGGTACCTGGCCGAGAAGGCCGGCTACCGCACCGCCCTCATCGGCAAGGCGCACTTCGAGCCCGGGTTCGATCCCGACTTCCGCTGGGAGGAGAACGCCCGCGCCGCGCGCGGCGACACCGGGGCGTGGCGCGGGTTCGAGCACTCCATCAACGCGGTCCATGTCGCCGCCTTCCGGGGCCGGGCCCTGTCGCACTACGGACGCTGGTTGGCCGAGCATCACCCCGAGCACCTCGAGTCGTACGCCTCGCTGCTCGGCGCGGAGCCCGGCGGCGACACGGCGGCGCCAGAGACCAAGCACAACCCGATCCCCCGGGCGTGGTACCACACCGACTGGGCCGCCGATCGCTGCATCGACTGGCTCGACACCGTGCAGGACGGCGACGACTGGTTCTGCTGGCTCAGCTTCCCCGATCCCCACCACCCCTGGGACCCGCCCGAGTCCGAGATGCACCGGGTCGACTGGCGCGAGCTCGACCTGCCTCCCGGCCATCCGGGTGACGCCGACCAGGTGCGCAAGATGCTCGCCGACAGGCCCGCACATTGGCTCCGCTGGTACGAGGGCACGTTTGCCAACGCCGAGGGCGGACCGATGCAGTTCTCCCCCGGATCGCTCACACACGACCAGGTGCGGGAGATCAACGCCCGGGTGCACGTCATGAACGAACTGATCGACGAGGCCGTCGGCCGGGTGCTCGCGGCCGTCGACTCCCGGGGCTGGACCGCGGACACCGATGTGATCTTCACGACCGACCACGGCGAGCTCCAGGGCGATCTCGGGTTGCTGTACAAGGGCCCCTTCCACGTCGACGCCCTCATGCGCCTGCCGCTCGTGTGGCGGCCGGCCCCGTCGGCGGCCGTGCCACCTGCTGACCTCTCGGGCCCCGTGGGACAGGTCGACCTCGCCCCCACCTTCTGCGCCATCGCCGGCGTCGAACCGGCGCCATGGATGCAGGGGCGGCGGTTGCCGATTGCCGCCGACGACAACACCCACGAGCGTGTGTTGTGCGAATGGGACAGCCAGTTCCCGGGCTACGGCATGCACATGCGGTCGATCTACCGCGACGGCTGGCTGTGCACCGTGTACGAGGAGAGCACCGACGGCCGTCCCAACGGCCTCGAACGCACCTGGGGCGAGGGCGTGCTGAGGCCGTGCGGCGTCCACTACGACGGCGGCGAGGGCGAGCTCTACCGCGTGGACGAGGATCCCCACCAGTGGCACAACCGCTGGGACGACCCGGCGTGCCGGTCCATCAGGAGCGACCTGGTGGCCGACCTGTACGACTCGCTGCCGGCGGAGCGCCGAGACCTCCTGGTCGACGCCCCGGCCTGACGGCCCTGGACACATCCGAGGAGCACCCATGGACACCCTGCGCACGCCCGACGACCGCTTCGCCGACCTGCCCGGCTATCCGTTCGCACCCCACTACGCCGACATCCCCGACGGCGACGGCGACAGCCTGCGGGTCCACCATGTCGACGAGGGCGACGCGGACGCGCCGGTCGTGCTGCTGCTCCACGGGGAGCCATCGTGGTCGTACCTCTACCGGCACATGATCCCGGTCCTGGTCGGGGCCGGGCTCCGGGCGGTGGCGCCCGACCTCGTCGGCTTCGGCCGGTCCGACAAGCCGGCCAAGCGCGACGACTACACGTACGCCCGCCACGTGCAGTGGCTCGCGGCCCACGTCGAGGCGCTGGACCTGCGCGACATCACGCTCGTCGGGCAGGACTGGGGCGGTCTCATCGGGCTGCGCCTCGTCGCGGCCGACCCTGACCGGTTCGCGCGCGTCGTGGCCGCCAACACCTTCATGCCCACAGGCGACCGCAACCTCGGCGACGCCTTCTTTGCCTGGCGGCGCTATAGCCAAGAGGTGCCCGAGCTCCCGGTCGGGCGGATCGTCAACGGGGGCTGCACCACCGATCTGGACGCGGCGGTGGTCGCCGCGTATGACGCGCCGTTCCCCGACGAGGCCTACAAGGAGGGCGCGCGCCAGTTCCCGACCCTGGTCCCGGCAACACCCGACGACCCAGAGTCGCAGCCCAACCGCGACGCCTGGGAATCGCTCCGTCGCTTCGACAGGCCGTTCCTCTGCGCGTTCAGCGACTCCGACCCCATCACCAAGGGTGCCGACCGGCCGCTGCGAGAGCTCATCCCCGGCACGGCCGGGCAGCCCCACACCACCATCGAGGGCGCCGGCCACTTTCTACAGGAGGACCGGGGCCCGGAGCTGGCCCGGGTGATCGTGGACTTCGTCCGCTCGACGTCGTGACCTGATCGCGTTCTGGTTGTTGCTGTGCGGTGATTCGCCGCGTGGCTACAACCGGTTGGAGGGGCGTCGGCTAGGCGGATCCGTGGCGGCCCGGATCCGCTCGACGACCTGCTCGAGCCGGTTGACGGGCCCGATGTCCAGCGTCTCGAACACCGGGTAGACGGCGATCCGATCGCCGGCCACCGGGCGATGCGAGAAGCCGACCGGCTCGCCGTCACCAGGATGAGGTCTACCTCGGTGTGGGGCACGCCGGCCGCCTCGATGACGTCCTTGACGGTCTGATGCGGCCGAAGCGGCCGCCGCATGTCCCCGCCCCGCCACTCAGGGGCCACGAAGTCGTTGAGCTCCGCGTACATCCGAACGTCGACGTACCCCTCGTCGTGGTCGGGTGCGGGCCGGGACGACATGGGGTCCAGAATGCCTGGGTGACCGCGTACGACGTCGAGGACGCCAAGCAGGCCTGGCGCAGCCGCGTCTGGTCCACGATGAGCGAGGCGCGCGTCGCCCGCTTCCCGGGCGTCCGGGGCCGCATCCCCAACTTCACCGGCGCCGAGCGTGCCGCCGATCGCCTGGCGCGGCTGGAGGTCTGGGAGCACACCACGGCGCTCAAGTCCAACCCCGACCTCCCCCAGCTTCCGGTCCGGGCTGCTGCGCTTGCCGCAGGCAAGCTCGTGGTCATGGCCGTGCCCCGGCTCCGCACGGCCGAGCCGTTCCTCCTGCTGGATCCGGACGTCCTCGAGGTCCCACCGCGGAGGGCGGCGTCGATCGCCGGCGCCGAGCGGCACGGCCAGCCGCTCGCAGTGGACCTGGTGCCCTGCCTCGACCTGGTCGTCTGCGGGTCGGTGTGCGTCAACCGGGACGGGGTGCGCATCGGCAAAGGTGGCGGCTACAGCGACCTGGAGATGGCGCTCGGCATCGAGGACGGCTGGATCGACGACGACACCACGATCGCTACCACGGTCCACCCCATCCAGGTGGTCGACTCGGAGCTGCCGGAGACCGACCACGACTTCCGCGTCGACCTGATCGTCACGCCCGACGAGGTGATCCGTAGTCCCCGCAGGCGGCGCCCGCCCGGGATCCTGTGGGACCACCTGGACCCCGAGAAGATCGAGGCCGTCCCTGCGCTGACGGCTCGCCGGGGCGGCTGATCAGCGGACCAGCCGGAAGAACGACCGGACCTCATCGACGAAAAGCTCCGGCTGCTCGAAGGCGGCGAAGTGCCCGCCCCGGTCGAGCTCGTGCCAGTAGCGAATGTCGGTGAAGCGCCGCTCGGCCCAGCGCCGGGAGATCCGGGGGATCTCCTTCGGGAAGATCGAGCAGCCGGTCGGCACGTCGACGGTGTCGCCGGTCGGACGGCTGAACCGCGCCGACACCTGCTTGAAGCTTTCCCAGTACAGCCGGGCCGACGAGGCGCCCGTGCCGGGCAGCCAGTAGAGCATCACGTTGTCGAGGAGCTCGTCGCGCCCGAGGACGCTTTCGGGGTGGCCGCCGGAGTCGGTCCAGGCTTGGAACTTCTCCACGATCCAGGCACACAGGGCCGCAGGGGAGTCCACCAGCCCGTAGCCCAGCGTCTGGGGCCGGGTCGCCTGCTCGATGGCGTAGCCCGACTCGGACTCCTGGGCGCGCTCGAGGTCGGTGAGCGCCGCCCGTTCCGCCGCGGTGAGATCGTCGAACGTCGCCGCGTCGGGGGCCGCCAGCGGCGGGACGAGGTGAATGCCGACCACGTGGTCGGGATCCTGCTGCCCGATGCTGGCGGTGATGCTGGTTCCCCAGTCGTGACCCTGGGCGCCGTAGCGCTCGTAGCCGAGCCGGGCCATCAGCTGAGCCCAAGCGGCGGCGATGCGTTCCACGTTCCAGCCCGGCGTCGCCGGGTGGTCGCTGAACGCGTAGCCGGGCAGCGACGGGCACACGATGTGGAAGGCATCGCTGGCGTCGCCCGCATGGGCCTGCGGGTCGGCCAGCGGACCGATCACCTTGAGGAACTCGATGACCGACCCCGGCCAGCCGTGGGTCAGGACGAGCGGGAGTGCGTCGGGACGGGGCGAACGCACGTGGACGAAGTGGATCCCGAGCCCGTCGATCTCGGTCCGGAACTGGGGCAGGACGTTCAGCCGTGCCTCGGTGGCCCGCCAGTCGTACCGGTCCGCCCAATGGGCGCACAGCTCGCGCATGTAGGCGAGCGGCACTCCCTGCGACCAGTCCTCGACGGTCTCGCGGTCCGGCCACCGGGTCCGCGCCAGCCGCTCGCGCAGGTCCCGCAGGTCTTCGTCCGGAACCTCGACGCGGAACGGTGTCAGCTCGTCCGGCATCGCGCCGAACCTACAGATCGCAGGTCCTAGCGTCGTTAGTCGAGTCCCCTACGGCGCCCGTGTCATGGCGGGCACCGCCGGTTGATCAGTCGCCTTCCTCGGACGCCGCGTCGGCGGCTTCCACCGCACCGTGGCCGGCGATGAACTTGATGAGGTCGTGCGAGTGCGTGACCGGGATCCGGCCGCCTTCGAGCTCGATCTTCGAGCCCGTCTCGCGGTCGATCAGCTCGAGCACGCGCACGTTCACGCGGCCGTGAACCTTCACGTCCAGCTGGTCACGCGGGACCTGGAACAGGAGATCGTGCGGCTCATGGCGGCGCCCGCCCCTCGCCATCGCGAAGCCGTAGACCGTCGAGTCCGATGCCCCGACGAGCATGTGCATCGGCAGCCCGCTCGACTCCCTTTTGGCGGCCATGCCGCCCAGGGTTCCGGCGGCCAAGCCGATCGCATCGCCGGCTCCTCCGAGCGCGCCGCCGACCTCACTGCCGATCATGCCACCGGCGAAGATCGACCCGACCATGCCGCGCGGTTCGAACTGCCCGACCTCGCGGACCGTGTCGTCGATCCCATGGTCGCTGAGCGCTGCCTGGACAGCCTTGATCATGTCCCGTTCCGCCATGCGCGCACGGTAACGGCGGCACTACCCGACGACAAGGGCCCGTGGTCGTGGCCTTCCCCCGTCAGTCGGCACGCCGTGCCGGGTCCGGTCTCATACGATCTGACGCACCCGACCTGCGGAAGGGATCGCATGACGTCCTCGCGGCCGCCGACGAGCTCGATCATCGGCCGCGCCGCGGAGCTGACGGCGCTGGACGAGTTCCTGGACCTGGTCGCTACCGGACCGGCCCTCCTGCTGCTCGAGGGCGATCCGGGCATCGGCAAGTCGACGCTGCTCAACGCGGGCCAAGCGGCTGCCCGCCGGCGCGCCTACCGGGTGCTGGAGTGCAGGCCGATCCAGGCGGAGGCCCAGCTCGCCTACACGGCGGTGGGTGATCTGCTCGCGGACGTCGACGATGCCGAGCTCAGGGCGCTGCCGGAGCCGCAACGCCGGGCGGTCGAGGTCGCCCTGCTCCGAGCGGACCCCGCCGAGCAGGAGCTGTTCCCCCGGGCCGTCGCGCTCGGCCTGCAGGGGGTGTTGGCCGGACGCGCCCGCTCCCAGCCCACGGTGGTCGCCATCGACGACGCGCAGTGGCTCGACCATCCGTCGGCGCGGGCGCTGGCATTCGTCGCTCGGCGGCTCGGGCAGCAACCCATCGGCTTCCTGCTGTCGGGGCGGACCGATGAGGATCTCCGGTTTCCGTCCGACATCGAGCGGGACCCGCCGTTCGCGCCGGAACGCCTGCGTCACGTGCCGATCTCCGCACTGGATGCCGCAGAGCTCGACCTGTTGCTCGAGACGCAGTTGGGCCGGCGGTTCTCGCGGCGAACACTCGCACGTCTTCGAGCCGCATCGGGCGGTAACGCCTTCTTCGCGCTGGAGCTGGGCAGGGCCGTGCTCGAGCAGGCCGATCGGGATGTGCCCCTGGACGACGAGCTGCCGATCCCACCGAGCCTGCAGCGCCTGGTCGGCGAGCGAATCTCGCGCCTGCCGCCGCCCGCACTCGAGGTCGCGGGGGTCGCGGCGGCGCTGTCCCGGCCCACCATCGGGCTCGTCGACGCCGCCCTGGAGGGACGGGACACTGCGGCAGGCCTAGCGGCCGCCGAGGCGGCGGGCATCGTCGGCGTCGACCGTGACACCCAGCGCATCGTCTTCGCCCACCCCCTGCACGCCTCGATCGCGTACTCCCGGGTCTCGCCGGCGAAGCGGCGGGACCTCCACGGTCGCCTTGCCTCGGTCCTCGACGATCCAGAGGAACGCGGACGACACCTGGCCCTGGCGACCGAGCGTGCCGATGCCGGCGTCGCCGCGGCCCTCGACGAGGCCGCCCGCCGCGCCAGGTCCCGGGGTGCCGCCGACTCCGCCGCCGAGCTGTGGGAGCAGGCTCGGCGGCTCACCCCGGCCGAGGACGGAGAACAGTCGAGACGACGCGGGATCGAGGCCGCCGAACGCTATTTCGAGGCCGGGGACGCAGGGCGGTCGCGGGAGCTCCTCCGGACGATCGTGTCCGACGCGCCTCCAGGACGACAGCGAGCGCTGGCGCTCGCCCGCCTCGGCTGGGTGACCGCGCACACCGACGGATTCTTCTCCGGGGCCGCGGTCTTCCGCGAGGCGTTGGCCGAGCCCGGCGACGACCTGGCCGTGCGCATCGAGATCGAAGAGGGCCTGGCGTGGTCGGTCCACTCCACGTCGGGCGTCGGCGACGCGAAGAGGCACGCCCACGCGGCGCTCGCACTGGCGGAGTCGCTCGGCGACCCGACCCCGCTGGCCGGCGCCCTGTCGCACGTCGCATTCCTCGAGTCCCTTGGCGGCCGCGGGCTGGCCCTCGAGACGAGCAGGCGGGCGGTCGCGATCGGCGAGGCCCCCGCCTGGTCGCAGATCCTGGGCCGGCCGGACTGGATCCACGCGCTGCTGCTGGTCTGGGACGACGACCTACCGGCGGCCCGCCAGCAGTTCGAGGCGCTCCACCGCGGTGCGGTCGAAAAGGGCGACGAACACTCGCTGCCGTTCATCCTCTTCCACCTTGCCCGGGTGGAGCTGCTGGCCGGGGACTGGGAGCTGGCTCGGTCCCACGCGCGCGAGTGCGACGAGACGACCAGACAGAGTGGGCAGGTCAGCGAGCGGCCGTACTCGTTCGCCATCGAGGCGCTGGTCGAAGCCCACGTCGGATTGGTCGAGCCCGCCCGCGCCAAGATCGCCGAGGGGCTGGCGCTCGCCGAGCAGACGGGAGCCCACCCCGCCGGCATGGAGATGCTCGCGGTGCGTGGGTTCCTCGAGCTCTCGCTCGGCGACCTCGCGGCCGCGGACCGGACGCTCGGCGCGCTCGCCACCGAGATCGAGCGGACCGGGCTGCGGGATCCGGCTTTGTTCCGGTTCCACGGCGACGCGATCGAAGCCAAGGTCGGCCTGGGGCGGCGGGACGAGGCCCGAACGCTGCTCGACGACCTCGATCGGATGGGCGCCGAGCTCGAACGCACGTGGGTCCAGGTGATCGCCTGTCGCTCCCGGGGGCTGTTGAGCGCTGCGCTCGGCGACATCGACGCCGCCTACGAGGCACTCGAGCGCGGCCTCGCGCTCGAGCACCTCGGCCAGCCGTTCGAGCACGCCCGCACGCTGTTCGTGCTGGGCACCGTGCAGCGTCGCGACAAGAAGAAGCGGGCCGCCCGCGCCGCGCTGGAGGGAGCGTTGCGGACCTTCCGCAGGCTGGGGGCGGACCTGTGGGCCTCCCGGGCACGAGCCGAGCTGTCGCGCATCGGCGGGCGCCCGGCGGTGTCGGGCCTGACGCCGACCGAGGAGCGGGTGGCGGCTCTGATCGCCTCGGGGCGCACGTACAAGGAGGCGGCGGACGAGCTCTTCATCAGCCCCAAGACCGTGCAGTGGAACCTGTCCAAGGTGTACCGGAAGCTTGGCATCCGGTCACGGGCCGAGCTGCCGGCCAGGCTGGCGGCCGAGGCCCGGCCGGACGGTTGACTGCGGCCGGACGTTAATCCCAGCCGGATCGCCGATTTCGCCGCACCCCCCGCCGCCGTACCGTCGACCAACACGGCGAGCACAAGGAGAGTCCGATGATCGCGTCGCGATCCCCTACCTACCAGCTGCAGCCCGGGTCCTGGCCGTGGAGCCACCATGCAGGCCGGCTCCCCATCGACGTGACGCGCCGTCAGCGCCGCCGGCTCATCCGCCGCGCGCGGGGGCGGCAGGCATCCGGCCGCTGAGCCCGCCGGGACGGTGCGTCGACGTGACGCGCCGTCAGGACCGGCCCTCGGGGTCGAACGTCCTCGTGCCCTTCGCGTCGTAGAGCGCCCGGTCCGCCTCCTGCATGACCTCCGGCGGCCGACCCGTGGCCAGGCCCGCGCTGGCCCCCACCGATACCGTCAGGGCGCCGACCTGGATCGGGCTGCCGATCGAGTCGACCACCCGGTCCATGGATCGAACCATGCCCTCGGTGGGCGTGCCGGCCGCGAACACGACCGCGAACTCGTCGCCCCCGAGCCGCACGACCAGGTCGCCTTGGCGCACGGCCGCGACGATGCGTTGCGCCACGACCTGGAGCACGGCATCGCCCGCCTCGTGGCCGTGGATGTCGTTGACCGACTTGAAGCCGTCGAGGTCGATGATCGCCACCGTGAGCGGATCGGCCGACGCATCGAAGCGGGCTTGCAGTGCCGAGCGGTTGGCAACCCGCGTGAGCGGGTCGGTGAGCGCCTCGTGGCGCAGTGCGTCGAGGCGGCGCTGCTCGCCGATCACCAACTCCGCCAGGCGCTCGGCCTGGCGGACGCCGGTCTCGTTGGTGATGTTGGGCTCGGCCGCGATGCGCACCCACACGACCAGGCAGCCGATCACCTCGTCGGCGGCCGCGTCGCAGAGCGGAAGTACCCATGTGGACCGGAAGCCGGCGTCACGTGCCCCGACGGCCAGGTCGTCAGGAAACCCGGAGTGGTCCATGGCGGTGCGGGCCCGGCCGTCGGCCAACGTGGCGCGCCACCAGCGGTCGTCCACGCTCAGCCGCTCGGCGGCGGTGCCGGGCGGCGCCCCGACCACGGGGCGGCCGTCGCGGATGCCCACGACCGCCGCCGACCCCAGGTACTCGGGCACCAGGCCGGCGCACGCGGCCAGCACCTCCCGCAGGGGTGCATCGGCGACCAGCAGGTCCACGACGCGGCCGACGCCCTCCACCTCGCCGCCGACCGGCCGCACGATCGCGACGAGCCCGTTCACCGCCGGGTCGTCGAGCAGGTTGATGACCAACGACTCCAGCGCCAACCAGCCGCCGTCGGGGCGCTCCACCCGGAAACGGAGCGGCTCGATGACCCGGAGGCTGGGCGCGTCCGCCGGCGGCGCGGCCTTCGCCTGGGCGAGGCCGTGCAGCAGGCGGTGAACGTCGTCGGGGTGGACCCGGCTGAGCGCCTTCTCGCTCATCGCGGTGTCCGGATCGTCACCGACGACCCACGCGACGGAGCGGCTCACCCAGAGGTTCTGCAGGTCCTCGCTGACCAGCGCCACCACCGTCGACGGCGAGGTGTCCAGGGCCCGCACCAGGCGCGCCGCGATGTCGGTGGGCACGGCGCCCGGTTCGCCCTGATCAGGCCCCATCGTCATGAGGCCTGCACGATACGTCGTGAGGACGCGCCCTGGCGCCGGGCGCCCGGTGGGTCAGCCGGCGAGCGCAGCCCGCACGACCTTGCCCATCGCGTTGCGGGGGAGCTCGTCGACGAAGCGCACCTCGCGGGGGCGCTTGTACGGGGCGACCCGCTGTGCGGCCCACTCCAGCAGGGCCGCGGCGGCGGCCTCGTCGGCGGCGTCTGCGGTGACGACGCACGCGACCACGCGCTCACCCCACTCCGGGTCGGGAACCCCGACGACGGCGACGTCGGCGACCCCCGGGTGGTCCCGCAACACCTCCTCCACGTCGCGGGGGTAGACGTTGAAGCCGCCTGTGATGATCAGCTCCTTCGAGCGACCGACGATGCGCAGGTATCCGTCGGGGTCGGCCCGCCCCAGGTCGCCGGTGCGAAACCACGAGTCGGCGGCGAAGGCATCGGCACCGACCCCACCGAGGTACCCGGCGAACACGTTCGGGCCCCGCACCAGGATCTCGCCGGCTGGCTCCCCGGCGCCCTCTCGCTCCTCGAGGCGAACCTCGACGCCGGGAAGCGCCAATCCCACCGAGCCTGCCCGGCGCTCGCCGTCGTAGGGGTTCGAAACCAGCATGCCGGTCTCGGTCATGCCGTAGCGCTCGATCACGGGAGTGCCGATCCCCGCCTCGAGCGCCGCGAACGTCGAGGGATCCAGCGGCGCCGACCCCGAGACGCACAGGCGCAGCGCCCCCAGCTCGCGCACCCGCGGGCTGGCCGCCATCCGGACCCACATGGTCGGCACACCGAACATCAGGCTCGACCGCGTTGCAGCGATGGCGTCGAGCACGGCGTCGACCTCGAACCGGGGCAGGATGACCGCCGACGCCCCGGCGAGCAGCGTGCCGTGCAGCCCGACGCCCAGGCCGTGGACGTGGAAGAGCGGCAGGGCCAGCAGCAGGCGGTCGCTCGGCGTCCAGTGCCATGCGACCTCGATGGCCGCCGACGTTGCCAGGAGGTTGCCGTGGCTCAGCGGAACGCCCTTCGGGGCGCCGGTCGTGCCGGACGTGAACACCAGCAATGCCGTGTCGTCCGGACCCGCCACGTCGAGGTCCGGCGCCGGTCCATCGGGCAGATCGACCCCGGTCCCTGTCGAGGGCGCCCCGGGGAGCCGCCTGGGATCGTCCAGGATCGCCAGCGCCGGTTTGGCGGCGGTCGCCACCGCGCCGATCTCGGTCGCCCCGAACGCAGTGTTGACGGGGACCACGACCAACCCGAGGCGCAGGGCCGCCACGTGGGCGACCGCCAGGTCCACGGACGCGGTGGCGCTGACCAGCAACCGGTCGCCGGGACACAGCCCGCTCGCCGCGTACCGGGCGGCGACGATCGCGGTGCGCTCCTCGAGCTGGGCGGCGCTCAGCCAGCGCCCGTCCGGACCGGCGAGGGTCGGGGCGCCTGGCGCGCCGGCCCACCGGGCCGCCCAGGCGCGGGGCAGCGTGGCGGCGGCAACGAGATCGGACGCGGTACCCGCAAAACCGTGCGCCCGCCACGCGGCGGTGGGCGCCATCACGTCGCCGGCGGTCACGGCGCGCCTCTCGTCCGCGTCCCGGTCGTTCCGGTGGCATCGGCGTCGTCGACCTCGGCGTGGGTGGCGCCGCCGGCGAGGACGGCATAACCGGGGCCCCGATCGAACATCGGCGGCCGGCCGCGCTCGGCGACGAGGCGGGCCCGCACCTCGCCGGTGGCGCCATCGTCGACCACGGGGTCACCGTCGCCAGGTAGGAAGACGACGCCGTAGTCGTCGCGCGCCGCCGACCGGCTGACCTTGCCCTGGATCACGTCAGCGGCCACCCGGCGCGGGTCGCGCTCGAGTGGGTCGCCCCAGCCGCCGCCACCGGTCGTCTCGATCCGGATCACCTCGCCGGCGGCGACCGGCTCCCAGTCGCACAGGCCGGGCATCACTCGCTCCGCGAGCCCGCCGGGGTCGATGGTCACACGGAACGGCGTGCCGGCCCGGCCGCCACGCACACCCCAGCACGACAGGATGGAGCGATCGGCGACCGACATGAAGCTGGCGTCGTGGAGCACCCGGATCTCCTTGCGGTAGCCGAGCCCACCGCGGAAGGTGCCGGCGCCGCCCGAGTCGGTGGCCAGCGCCAGGGCCTCGACCCGCACCGGGAACCGGGTCTCGACGAACTCGACCGGTAGGTTCCGCGACTCGGGCACCACGTGGATGGTGTCGCTGCCGTCGGCGTAGTAGCGGCCGCCGGACCCACCACCGAGGATCTCGCGGTTGAGGTACCAGCGCCCTTCGGCGTCGTGGCCCGAGATCCCCGTGTAGCGGATCGTCTCCTGGTCGGCGGGCATGTAGCCGTCGACCGCCTTGGCGATCACGCCGGCGAGGACGCCCAGAAGCCGCAGGATCACGAAGGTCCGGGCGTTGGTCGGCGCGGGGAACTCCGGCGTCACCAGCGTCCCGGGTGGCGGGAAGCGGATGTCGATCAGCTCGACCACACCCTCGTTGACGTCGAGCTCGGCCATGCGCTCCGGCGTGTCGGCCAGGTTCCGCAGGATCGGGGCCAGCCACTTCTTGAGGAAGTTCCCGTCGGCGTAGTTGCCCGCGTGGTTGATCGGGCCCTTCGCCTGAGGGCTCGTGCCGGTGAGGTCCAGCAGCAGCTTGCCGTCCGTCTTGGTCAGCGTGATGCGCTGGCGGTGCAGCCGGGGCTCGTCCACGCCGTCGTGCTCCGCGTAGTCCTCCCACCTCCATGTCCCATCCGGGATCTTGGCCAGCAGCTCCCGGCGGAACGTCTCGGCGCACGACGCCACGATGGCGTCGAAGCAGGCGTCGACCGCAGCGCGGCCGTAGCGGGAGAACAGGTCCGCCAGCCGGGCGGCGCCCATGAGGCACGCCGAGCACTCGGCGTCCAGGTCACCGGCGATCGAGTCGGGCATGCGCGAGTTGCGAGTGAGGATGCGGATGACGCCATCGTTGGGCACGCCGGCGTCGTAGAGCTTCACCGGCGGGACCATGAGCCCCTCCTCGAACACCGACGTGGCGTGCGACGGCATCGACCCGGGGACGGACCCCCCGATGTCGTCGTGGTGGCCGAACGCCTGGACGAACGCCACGACCTGGCCGTCGTGGAAGACCGGCACGGTGACGCACAGGTCGGGCAGGTGGCCGATGCCGCCCTCCGACAGGTACACGTCGTTGTGGAAGTAGACGTCATCCGGTCGCATGACGTCGACCGGGAAGTCCCGCACCACCGGGTGCACGAGCGCCGAGTACGACCGCCCCGTCAGCTTGCGGAGCCGCCGGTCGTGGATCCCGGCGCGGAAGTCGTGCTGGTCGCGAATCATCGGCGATCGGGACGTGCGCCCGATCTGGTCCTCCACCTCGGCCTCGATCGACGCCAGCGTCCCCTCGACGATCTCGAGCAGCACGGGGTCGACGTCGGTCACTCCGGGGAGACCCCTTCCGGTCGTGGCTGTGCGGCCATACGCCGCATGACTACGACCAGTTCGCACCGGCGGTCAACCAAATCGTGCCGGTGGGCGTCTGTTGGATGTCTGAACGGCGGAAGAAATGAGGACACGAGATGGCGACGGAACGCACGACCCGCAACCAGCGGCGCTTGTTGGTCGGGCTCCTTGTGGGGGCGACGAGCCTGGCGGCGATCCTCGGGATCGCCGCCCTGGACGCTGGTGGAGACGGCAAGACGACGACGGCCGCGGCTGCGCGGCCGGCGACCACCCGGAGCGAAGCCGTTCGATCGGCCCCCAGCCGGCCGACGACCACGGAAGCATCGAGCACCGGGGGCACCGCCACGACCGAAGGCCCCGGCACTGTGGCGACGGCCACGAGCGAAGCCCCGGTCGCCGCGGACACGTCGACTGTGGCGACCAACGGTGGCGACCCGGATCCGGCCGTCGGTTCGACCCAGGCGTGCCGGGCCGACCCTGCGTGCCCCTCGTCGGAGCACCGGATAGGCGACGGTTCGACCCAGGCCTGCCGGGCGGACCCGGCGTGCCCCTCTTCGGAGCACCGGACCGGTGACCTGTGCGGCGCAGCGCTCATCGTGGACCAGTCGGGCTATCTCGAAGGGCGCCGTGACGCCGAGCAGGGCCTGCCGTACGGGATCGACGGCGCCCCGGCCCCCAGCCCGGCCGACGACGATGACGACGACGCCACCGTCGGTCCCCAGACCGCCTATCGCGCCGGCTACGTGCAGGGCTGGTGCGACGGCGGGGGCGAGCAGCCGGGCTCGGACTGAGCCCGGCCGCTTAGGACTCGAGCGGATAGGCGCGTCGTCTTGGCTCACCGTGGTCAGCGCTGCCGGACGCCGAGCTGTGTGGCCTGGGGTCACGCTGCAAATCCCGGCCTGTTCGGTGCCCACATGCGGGCCTATCCGCTCGGCCTCTCATCGCCGGACGACGAGGGCGCCGAGGCGGTCGGCAACGACACGAGCCCCTGGCGGAACCGGCAGGGTCGAGCCGTACTCCTCGACGATCGCCGGCCCCCGCAGCTCGTCGCCGGCGCCAAGATCGCCCCGCCACACCACGGGCGTGTCATGCCAAGCCCCGTCGAAGAACACGGGCCTCGCGCCGGTCGTCGCCACCTTGCCGGTGCCGGCGGCCACGGGGGCAACGGCCGGGGCCTGCAGAGGGCCGACCCCGGCGAGGCGGACGTTGACCCACTCGACGCCGTGGTGGGGCCGGTCGCGGTAGCAGTAGCCGTAGAGGCGCTCGTGCTCGTCGTGGAAGCGGCGGAGCACGTCTGCGGCCCAGGCGGCATCGATCGCACCGCCGGGCATGTCGACGCGGACCTCGAACGCCTGGCCGTCGTAGCGCAGGTCGGCCGAGCGCAGGAACCGCTGGTCGGCGACGTCGAACCCCTCCGTGGCCAGGGCGGACGCGGCCTCGCCCTCGAGCTCCCGGTAGACGTCGGCGAGCGCCTCGAGGTCGAGCTCGGCGTGCTTGGCGACGAACGTGCGGACGTCGTCGATGCGGACGTCGACGGTCAATAGACCGAACGCGCAGAGGTTGCCGGGGTCGGGCGGGACCACCGCGGCGGCGAGCCCCAGCACGTCGAGCAGGCGAGCGGCCTGCAGCGGACCGGAGCCCCCGAAGGCACACAGCGCCAGGTCACGCACGTCGATCCCCCGGCGGACGGTGACCTGGCGAATGGCGTTGGCCTGGTTCCACGCCCAGATCTCGAGGATCCCGTCGGCGCACGCCTCGGGCAAGAGCCCGAGCTCGGCCGCCAACGCCCCGATGCCCGCCTGGGCGGCGCCGCCGTCGAGCGGGATCTCGCCGGCGAGGAGGTGGCCCGGGATGCGGCCCAGCACCAGCGCGGCGTCGGTCAGTGTGGGCTCGGTGCCGCCTCGGCCGTAGCACATGGGCCCCGGATCGGCGCCCGCCGAGCGGGGGCCCACCTTGAGCGTCCCCTCGGGCGACACCCAGGCGATCGATCCGCCGCCGGCGCCGACGGTGACGATGTCGATCATCGGCACCTTGGCCGGGAACCGTCCGACGGTCGCCTCGGTGGTGAGCGACGGCGCCCCCGAGCGGATGACCGCCACGTCGGTCGAGGTCCCGCCGCCGTCGAGGGTCACGACGTCGTCGAAGCCCGCGGCATGGGTGACCGCAGCGGCTCCGAGCGCCCCGGCCGCCGGGCCCGACAACACCGTGGTGATGGGCCTGCGGGCGATCTGGTCGGCCGACGTGACACCGCCGTTGGACTTCATGACGAAGAAGGGCAACCCCTCCCCGGCCCGCTCGGCCAGCTGCGCAGCCAGGCGCTCGACGTACCTGGCGACCGACGGCTTCACGAACGCGTCGACCAGGGTGGTGACCGAGCGCTCGTACTCCCGGTACTCGCGCAGCACGTCCGAGCTGATCGAGACCGCGCACTCCGGGTACGCGTCGGCGAACAGGTCGCGCACCCGCACCTCGTGGGTGGGGTTGGCGTAGGCGTGCAACAGGCAGACGCCGACCGCGACGACCCCGCGGTCCCGGAACCACCGTGCCTGGGCCACGACGGCGTCCTCGTCGAGCGGACGAAGGACCCCGCCGGTCGCGTCGAGGCGCTCGGGCACCTCTCGCACCAGGTGCAGCGGCACGATCCGGTCGGGCTTCACCCAGAAGTAGGAGTTGCCGTAGCCGTCGGGCACGCTCTGGCGCCCGATCTCGAGCAGGTGCCTGAACCCGGCGGTGGTGAGGAAGCCGAGCCCCGTGACCTCGCCCTGGAGGAGCGCATTGGTGGCCACGGTCGTGCCATGGAAGACCGACGCCACGCCCGGCCAGGCAGCCCCGGCCGCCGCCAGGCACTTCTCGGCGCCCGCGAGAAAGGCCGCCGAGTGGTCCGCGGGCGTCGACGGCGTCTTGGTGGTCGTGAGCGCGCCGGTCGCCTCGTCGAGCACGACCACGTCGGTGAACGTGCCCCCCGTGTCGATCCCCAGCCGCAGTCGGCCTGCGTTCATTCCTTCTCCGGCAGCGGGAATGCCGACTCTGCCTCTGCCTCGAGCACGTCACGATGGCGCCGGTACAGGGCCACGTTGCGCTCGGCCAGGTGGTCGAAGCTCTGGCGGACCGACGACCCCGGGCTGATCGTTGCCATCGGGTCGAGCCCGATGGTCGCCGACACCCAGCCCGGCTGGCTCGTCCCCCGGGCCAGGACCTCGCCGGTCGGCCCCACGATCAGCGAGTTGCCGAAGTAGACGAAGCCCCCGGGGTCGACCCCGACGGCGTTGGGGGCCACGACGTAGACGTGGTTGTCGTAGGCCCGCGCCCGGGTCGTGAGCTCCCAGATGTCGGCGGCGCGCAGGAACGCCGACGGTCGCACGACGACCTGCGCGCCCAGCCCCGCCTCGATGCGGACCAGCTCGGGGAAGTCGCCGTCGAAGCAGATGATGCCACCCAGGCGGCCGAGCGGGGTCGGGACGACCAGCACGTCGTCCCCCGCCGTGGCCCACTGTCGCTCGCTCGGGAACAGGTGCGTCTTGCGGTAGGTGCCCAGCACCCCGCCGTCGGGACCGATCACCGCGGCGGCGTTGTAGACGACGCCCCGGTCGGCGCCCGCCTCGTACGTCGGCCACACGAGCAGGACCCCCAGCTCCGCGGCGAACTCCTGGGCCGCCTCGGTGAGCGGTCCGGGGATCGGCGCCATCAGGTCCCACAGATCGGCGGCGCCGACGCCGGGCGCGAACCCGGTGGTGACGGTCTCGGGCGCAACCACGAGGGTGGCGCCGGTGGCGTCGACGCAGCGGTGAGCCAGGTCGACGCCGGCCGCGATGTTGGCCTCGATCGTGTCGGGCGTCAGCGGGCCGGCCGCAGGCGCCAGCTGCAGGGCGGCGGCGACGAACGGGGTCATCCGCTTCTCCTGCGTGCTCGGCGTCGGGCGAGGACGGCGACAACGACCCCGACCAGCGCCGCGCCGGCGGCGCCACGTGCCGCCGTGCGGACCCCCGACGCCCCTGACGTCCCCGACGTCCCCGAGCCATCCGGAGCCCCGCCGGTTCCCGCGTCCCCGACGTCCCCGAGCCATCCGGAGCCCCGCCGGTTCCCCGCGTCCCCGAGGCAATGGGTTCCGCCGACTCGCGGTCGAGGTCATGGGTGCCGGGTCCGGAACCCATGACCTTCGGCTCACCCTGGCGGGACCGATCGCCTCCGGAGGACTGGCCCGGCCCGGGAGACTCGGTCGCCGCCAGCAGGTCCTCCGCGATCCGCCTGACCGCGCCCGCCAGCACTGCCGCGCCGACCGTGCCCAGGGCGCCGTCGACGGAGCCCTCGACCGTGATGCTGGTGCGCCCCGGGTCGACGCGCACCACGAGGTCCACGGCGCCCGGCGCACCCGAACCCCGGACGTGCACGGCGTCGGCGTCGACGGGCGTCACGGTGCCCGCCCACAGCCCTCGCGCCGAGGCCACGGCGACCTCGGTCACGACGTGGAGCGTGCCGTCGGCGTCCGCGTGGCGGATGACCGAGCGGCAGCCGGGCAGCGCGGCGGCCAGACGTTCCGGGTCGGCCAGCGCCGCCCATGCCGCCGGCGGGGCCGACACCGGGAACGTCGTCTTCACGTCGCCGCCCTCTCGCCGAGCAGCGCCCACAGCTCGGGCGGCGAGATGGGCATCCGGTCGATGCGCACTCCGGCGGCGTCCTCGATGGCGGCGGCCAGGCACGCCGAGCCGGGGATCACTCCGGCCTCGCCCGCACCCTTGATCCCGAGCGGGTTGAGCGGCGACGGCGTCTCCAAGTGGCCGATGACCGGCGTCGGCACCTCGCTGAGGTACGGCATCAGGAAGTCCATGAAGCTGGCGTTGGTGAGGTTGCCGGCGCTGTCGTAGGCGAGCCGCTCGTACAGGGCACCGGCCACCCCCTGGGCGACGCCGCCGTGGATCTGGCCCTCGACGATCATGGGGTTGATCAGCGGGCCGCAATCGTGCACCACCGCATAGCGCAGCACGTCGACGTCGCCGGTGTCGGGGTCGATCTCCACCACCGCGGCGTGCATGCCGGCCGCGAACGTCGAGCGGACCGGCGAGTAGTAGTCACGAGCCTCGAGGCCGGGCTCTTCGTCCTCCGGGATGGGCGGCACGCTGGGGTCGGGCGTCGACGCGAACTGGGTGGCGGCCTGGGCCTCCTTGGAGAACGCGTAGCGGAGCGGGTTGGACAGCACGGCCACGTGTGCGAGCGGCATCCCCCGGCTCGGTGCGCCCCGCACGTGCACCAGCCCCGACTCGATGTCGAGGTCGGCGGGCGCCGCCTCCAGCGCCTCGGCGGCGATCCTGATCGCCTTGGCCCGCACCTGCCGGGCGGCCTGGGCCACGGCGTTCCCGCTCATCACCGCGGCGCGGCTGGCGTAGGTGCCGACGGCGTACGGGAAGCGGCGGGTGTCCCCCGTGGTGACGAAAACGTCGCTCACGTCCACCCCCAGCTCGTGGGCCACGATCTGGGCGAACACCGTCTCGTGCCCCTGGCCCTGCGAGGTGAGGCCGGTGGCCACCATCACCCGGCCGTTGGTCTCGACGTGGACGTGCGCGCCCTCGTAGGGACCGACGCCCGTGCCCTCGACGTAGCAAGCCAGGCCGATGCCGAGATGGCGGCCATCCGCCGCCGCGGCCTCCCGCTCGGCGGCGAAGCCGTCCCAACCCACGAGGTCCTTCAGCTGCTCGAGCACCGCCGGGTAGTTGCCGGAGTCGTAGATGAGGGGCCGGCCGTCCTGGAACACCATGTCGAAGTCGTAGGGGAACTCGTCGGGCCCGATGAGGTTGCGCGCCCGCACCTCGGCACGGTCGAGCCCGAGCTCCTGGGCGATGCGGTCGATCGTCCGTTCCATCACGAAGCAGCCCTGCGGGCGCCCGGCCCCCCGGTAAGGCGTACAGCTCACGGTGTTGGTGTAGAGCGACGTGAACGTGACCCGGTAATGGCGATGGCGGTACGGCCCGGGCAGCTGCGTGGCGGTGATGATCGGCAGCACGATCCCGTATTGCGTGTACGCACCCGTGTCGTGCCAGAACTCCACCTCGAGGCCGAGGATGGTCCCGTCGTCGTCGAACCCGACGCGCACATGGTGCTCCTGGCCTCGTTCGTGGGTCGCCGAGACGAAGTGCTCGTAGCGGTCCTCGACCCACTTGACCTCGCGCTCCAGCGTCCGCGCCGCCCACGGGACCAGGACCTCCTCGGGATACGGGTGCACGACCTTGGTGCCGAAGCCACCACCGACGTCCGGGGTGATCACGTCTACGGCCACGTCGGGCAGGCCGAAGATGTTGGCCACCGCCGCCCGCACGCCCGTGGACGTCTGGGTGGAGGTGCGGATCCGCAGGCGCTGGTCGTCGGCGTCCCAGCGAGCGTGGACGCCGCGCCCCTCGAGCGGCGACGACAGCGAGCGTTCCATCGCCAGGTCCAGCTCGAGGACCCGCGGCGCGGCGGCGATGGCGGCCCGCGCGTCACCCAGCTCCTGGGTGGTCACCGCGGCCACGTTGCCGGGGACGTCGTGATGGACCAGATGCTCGGCCGCCCGCGCGGCCTCGATGCCGACCACGGCGGGCAGCGGCTCGTAGTCGACCACGACGCAGTCGGCGGCGTCCTCGGCGATGTAGCGGTCGGTCGCCACCACCATTGCGACCGGCTCGCCGACGTGGTTGACCTCCCCGCGAGCCAGTGCGTACTGCGTCCGGGGATGCTCGAGGTCCGGGTGTGGGATCAGCAACGGCAGTGGATCCGCCAGGCGCCCGGGCAGGTCGTCCCAGGTGTAGATGGCCACCAGGCCGTCGATCCCGAGGGCGTCGGCGACATCGATGCCGTGGATGAGGGCGTGGGCGTGCGGGCTGCGCACGAACGCCACCCCGAGTGCATCGTGCCCGGCGTCGTCGAGGAACCGCCCGGCGCCCGTCAACAGCCGCTCGTCCTCGCGCCGCTCGACCCTCTCGCCCAACCACCTTGTGCTCATCCGGAGTGCTCCCTCGCCAGCTCCCCCGCACGCCTGACCGATCGCACGATGTTGACGTAGCCGGTGCAGCGGCACAGGTTGCCGCCGAGGGCGTCCCGGATCTCCCCGTCGGCGGGCTCGGGGCTGCGGGCGAGCAGGTCGGTCGTGAGCAGCAGGAAGCCCGGCGTGCAGAACCCGCACTGCAGCCCGTGGCACTCGCGGAATGCCTGCTGCACGGGGCCGAGCTCGCCGTCGGCACCGGCGAGCCCCTCGACCGTGGTGATTCGCGCGCCGTCGACCATCACCGCGAACGTCAGGCACGAACGGATTGGCTCGCCCTCCAGAAGGACCGTGCAGGCGCCGCAGACGCCGTGCTCGCAGCCGACGTGAGTCCCGGTCAGGCGCAGGTCGTGGCGGAGCATGTCGGACAGCAGCCGGCGTGCCGGCACCTGTGCCGACCGGGTCACGCCGTTGACGGTCACCACGACCTCGTGCAGGTCGTGGGGGTCGGGCGCACGGGGGGATTCGCTCATCGTCCAGCCCTCTGGCCCCTGCCACCCACGTCCGAACTTGCCGCAGTTGGAGCGGCTATGGCATCGCTAACTGCGGCAGGTTCGGGTTGGGGGGGTTGGGGGGCTTCGGAAGCTTGGGTGTCGGTGCGGGCCCGTGCGAGCGCCCGGTCGACGCCCCGCACGGTGAGCGTGGCGGCGAGGTGCCGCCGGTACGCAGCCGTGGCATGTATGTCGTCCGTCGGGTCGAGCGACGACGCGACGAGGTCGTACACGGTCGCCGCACCCCCATCGCTGCCGCCCAGCGCCGGACCGATGTCCACCACCACCGGCCTGGGCGCGCACGACAGGTAGGCCGCCCGTCCCGACACCGGCTTCCCATCACCATCGACCGTGACGGTGAGGACCACGCCCGCGAGCGCGTAATCGCCGTGCCGGCGCGCCAGCTCCTCCACCGCCCAGCCGGCGCCCGCCGCCAGCGCCGGGAACGTTGCCGCCACCACCAGCTCGTCGCCCTCGAGGGTCGTCTGCAGCGGTCCGGCGAACAGCTCCGCCGCCGGCACCCGGCGGGACGCCAGGGAGCCGTCGCGCCACGCAACCGCCTCGACGCTGCCGCCCAGCAGCGCCAGCACGGCGGGGAGCTCGGCCGCGGGGTCGGCGTGCGCCAACGAGCCGCACACCGTGCCGCGATTGCGGATCACGGGATGGGCGATCCACTCGGTCGCCTCGACGAGCAGCGGGTGGGCCGCGGCCACCTCCTCCTCGCGCAGCAGCCGGGAGTGGCGCACCGTGGCCCCCACGTCGACGGCCCCATCGGCCGGGTCCAGCCAGTCGAGGCCGGCGATGCCGTTGATGTCGACGAGGTGGGCGGGGGCCGCCAGGCGGAAGTTGAGCAGCGGCACCAGGCTCTGGCCACCGGCGACGACCTTGGCCTCGTCTCCCAGCTCGGCCAGGAGCCGGGTCGCGTCCTCCACCGACGCCGGCCGGTGGTAGGCGAACGGCGCAGGCTTCATCGCTCGCCCGCTCCGGCGGATTCGGCCAGTGCGGCCAGCGCCGCGGTGAAGCATGCGAGCGGGGGCCGCACCAGCCCGGCGCCGACCTGCCCCGTGCCCGCCACGCACCCGGCGATCCCGGTGTTGATGATCGGCACCACGCCGGTGCGCACCACCCGCAGCACGTCGATCCCGAACGGGACGCCGCGAAAGCCGAGGACCGGAAGTGTCCAGGTCGGGTGCTCCGCCAGCGTCACCTCATACATGAGCTCCGTCCACCCCAGGGCGTCGCCCACATCGCCCCCCACCAGCTGCACGATTGCCGGTGCCCCCGCCATGGCGAACCCGCCCAGCCCCACGGTCTCCGTGATCGCCGAGTCACCGATGTCGGCGTTGGCGTCGTCGGGTCCGAACCCTCCCAGGTAGAGCCCCTCGGGCACCGCCGCGGGGGCGGTGAACCAGCGCTCGCCGGTGCCGGCGACACGGATGCCGAAGTCCGTGCCGTTCCGGGCCATGGCCACGACGACGCTGGAGCCGGCGACGCCCGCGCCGGCGTCGGCGACCAGCTTGGCGGCGCCCATGACGACGTTGAGGAGGAAGTGGTCGTTGCCGTCGATGAAGCCGAGGACATCGGCTACGTCGGCGGCCCGGTTCCCGGCCCCACCGTCCTCGATGGTGCGCACCAGGTCCGGCGCCAGGGCCCGCACCAGCAGTGACGTGCCCGCCCGGTTGCGGTTGTGGCCCTCGTCGCCCATGGCCACCATCGAGGCGATCAGCGCGCCGACGTCGACGGGCCCGTGCCGTCGCAGCCCCGAAGCCAGGATCGGACCCAGCACCCGTTCCATCCAGCGCAGCCGCTGGGTGACGCCGTCGCCGAAGGCGCCGTAGCGCAGCACCTTGCCCAGCCCCTCGTTCAGGGTGCTGTGACTCGCGCGCCCATCGTCCCCCTCGAGCACCCACATCGGCATCGAGGCGCTCACGATGCCGGCCATCGGACCGACGCTCGCATGGTCGTGGCAGGGCGACAGATCGATGCCGCCGGACGCGGCGATCCGTTCGGCGGCCTCCGGTGTGTCGGCCCATCCCTCGTACAGGCACGCGCCGATGATCGCCCCCCTCAGGGGGCCGGAGGCCGTGTCCCAGTCGACCGGGGGGCCGGCGTGCAGCAACTGGTGGCGTCCGATCCCGACCAGCTCGGCGGCGGTCCGCACGTCGACGAGCCGCGGGCGAACCGCCGCCATCCGGTCGATGGCGGTCCGGTTGGCCTGCGCCAGCCGGGCATCGGCGGTGACCTCGGCCACCGCGGCGACGGAGCCCGCCGGCGGCGGGCGCCACTCGACCGGGACCGTGGGAACGCCCTGGGCCGCCACTGCCTCATCGAGTGTGGGGGCGCCAACCGTGATGACGGCCTCGGGTGCCACGAGCAGGTCGGCAACGGGGCTCGGGCCGGCGCTCATGGTCGGCCCGACCTCGTCCCCACCGGCTCGCCGGCGCCGGTCAGGAGCGCTGCCGCCTGTTCGGCGCCGCGGGCATTGCTGCGGTGGACGATCGCGCCTGCGTCGGCCAGCGCACGTGCCTGGCGGTCGAGCCCCTGGGGGTCGCCGGCGGTGCCGACCAGCACCGCCACCGTGGCGGCGCCGGCCGCGCTTGCCACCGATAGCGCGGGGGCGAGCTCCGAGGCCGGGTCGGGATGGGCGCCGTGACCCAGCACGACGTCGAGCAGCACGACACCCGCTCCCCCGTCCGCATCGGCCGCAGCCCGCACGCGGTCGGCGACGGCCGCCGGGTCGATCATCGGGTGCGGCCGCCCGGCGGTCAGCTCGTCGTCACCGAGGTCGAGCAGGACGTGGGCCCCGCCGGCGGGATCGAATGGACCGATCCGCCGCGATGGGTCGGGGTGCACGTTCGAACGCACAGGGCCGAGGCTCTCCTCCAGGACGACCAGCGCCTCCGCAGCGTTGGTCCCGCCGCTGAACAGCCCGAGCACCGGCCCAGGCCGGGCCGTGGCCGGTGCCCCGGGGGCCCGCCACCGCTGCGGCTCCGGGAACGGCGAGCCCAGCACGGCGGCGATCTCGGCGGCGGCATCCGTGAGCGTGGGGCGGCCGGGGCCGACAAGGGCCAGCACCACGGGCGTCCGGCACCGGGCCGCCGCCGCGGTCACGGCCTCGGCGACACCGGGGTCCGGAGGCTTGGACACCACACCGATCACCCCGACCGCCGGGTCGTCGTCGAGCGCCGGCAGCGCCACCAGCGCCGACGCGCCTCCGACGTCGGACGACAGGTCGCGGCCGCCGACCCCGATCACGTGGCGGACGCCGATCCCCGCGCCGTCGAGCAGGCAGCACAGCTGCTGAGCGCCCGTCCCCGACGCCGCCACCAGCGCGACCGGCCCTGGGACCACCACGTTGGCGAAGCCGAGACCCACGCCGTCGAGGACCGCCGTGCCGCAGTCGGGCCCCATCACCAGCCGGCCGAGCGCGGCGGCCTCCCGCTTGAGCGCCACCTCGGCGGCGACGTCGACACCGTCGCTGAAGACCATCACGTGCCGGCCCGCCCCCAGCGCCGCCATCGCCTCCACGTAGGCGTGCGGCCCCGGGACCGAGACCACGACGACGCTGGCGTCCGGGGCCCGGGCGGCCGCCGACTCGACGGTGCGCGGGGCAGTCCGCCCCCGCTGGCCGCCGCCGGCCGCTGTCCCGTGCTCGGCCAGCTGCCGGTCGATCGCGGCCACCGCCACCTCGGCGGTGGCGGGACTGTCGGCGGACACGGCGACCACCAGGTCGTCGGCCGTCGCATCGGGCTCGGCGAAGCCGGCCTGGACCAGGAGGGCCCGGTTGAGCTCGGTGCCCATGGCGGCGATCACGGTCTCGACGCCCGGGATGTCCCGCGCTCCTGCGCTCGCCCGCATCAGCGTCACGGAATCGTGGTACCGGCCGCGCTCGATGCGCACGGTCTGGGTCACGACGGCACCGCCGTGCCCCCCGGGTGTCGTTCCGGCGTCCCGAAGCGCCGGAATCCGTCACCGTCGAACGCCGGTTCCGAAAGCGGCGCACCCGGGTGTCGTTCCGGCGTCCCGAAGCGCCGGAATCCGTCACCTTCGAACGCCGGTTCCGGCAGCGGCGCGCCCCGCCCCGCGCCGGCGTGGGTGACGCCGACGAGCAACCCGGCCGCCAGGTGCCAGCCGCTGGTGTGGCCGAGGGCGATCAGGCGATCGGCCGCCGTCTCGACGCCTCCCCCGCCCGCCAGGGCGCGCAGCACGGCGGCGGCCTCGGGAACCAGGCCACCGACGTCGGCGGCCTCCAGCAGCGCCGCCGACAACCGGGTGGTCGCGACAGGTGCCAGCGCCCGGGCGGCCGACCCGAGCTGGTCGGCGGCGGGCGAGCCCAGGGCCCGCAGGGTCGCCAGGGCGCCCGCCACCAGGTCGTCGCCGGCTGGCGTCAGGCCCGTCCCGCGGCCCAGCAGACCCGAGATGGCATCGACGGCATCGCCACTCGTCAGGCCGGCGGCGAGTCGGTCCACCGCGTCGTGCGGCAGCAGCGCGTCGACGCCCCCTCGGGACCGCACCACGTGGGCGAAGCGGGCCACGGCCTGCCCGTCGAGGCCCGCCAAGCCGCACACGGGGATCGAACCACCGGCGCACCACCACCAGCTGGCGGCCGTCCTCGTGAACGGCACCGCGCCCGACGGCAAGGCGGGAGCCGGACCGGGAGGCCGGGAGCCGCCCGCCGGCGGCGAGCATCGCTGCGCACGGCAGCCGAACGCCACCGGCCACCACGATCGCCAGCACCTGGCCCCCGGCCTCCATGTAGGTGGCGGCCGGCCCGGCGGCGAGGACCTTCGCCGGGCACAGTGGCCCGGCGATCAAGTCGCGCAGCAGCACGCTCGCGGCGGCGGTGCCCGTGCCCGTGCCAGCGGTGGCGTGGTCGCCGAAGGCACCCACCAGGTGACGTGGTGTCCGTGCGTTCAAGGACCGGATGGTAGGGCCATTCGGCCGTCGCGCAATGGGTTGGGGTCGCTCAGGCGTCGCCGACGTCGACGACCGCCGCCACCGGGCCACCGCCCGACGGGCCCTGGTGCAGGGCGGCCACTGACACGAAGACCGCAGGGTCGCCGATCGCCGCCGCCGCCACCCCTCCCACCGCACCCTTGATGTGCCGGTGGTGGTGGACGTCGGAGTCGTCCAGCGCCACCTGGCGCCGGTTCCGCAACCGCCCGGTGGGATCGGCCTCGCACTTGATGAACACGTTGACGAGCCGGTCCCCGAGGTCGGCGGCCACGGGGCGGTCGGGCAGGTCGAGGCCCGCCGAGCGGATGGCGCCGTAGATGCCGTCGACGTCGAGGGCGTCGCGCATCACCGAGTGGCCGACCCGGAAGCGTCCGCCGACACCGGGGGCGTTGCCGACGACGACGATCTGGGCCCGATCGAGCTCGACGCCCGACGAGCACGACGCCACGCTCGAGAACAGCGCCAGGTCACGCCCGATCGCCTCGGCCGGCGGGGTCTCGATCTCACCGAGCGCCACGGCGATGCCGAGGGCGGTGGTGCCGTTGGAGATGTTCATCGACTCGAGCGGCTCGTCCGTCACGGTGTCCTCGCCCCGGCCACGGGCCTCCTCGATCGTGGCCATTGTGAGCAGCGGGGTCTTGGTCTGCACGTAGTGGACCTCGGCGGGATCGTCGATCCCGGCCTCGGCCATGGCCCGGCGCACGCCATCGGCCACGGTGGCGACCATCGCCGGGCGGCCGATGTGCTCCGGCAGGATGACGTCGCTCATCGCCACGCCGACCGACAGCCGTGCGGCGGCGTCGCGCTCCTCGCCCGCAGGGCTTGGCACCCGCGCGAAGACGGTCGCATGGGGAGTGAGCACGCCGTCGGTCCCGCCCGACCACACCATGGGGATGTGATCCACCCCGGCCCGGGACCGGCTGCCACGCTCGAGCAAGACCGTACGGAATGCCTGGTCGGCCAGTATGCGGGTGAAGTCGTTGACGCCCCCGTTGCCCTCGGTTTTGCCGATCACGGCGACGACGTCGTCGGCGGCGAAGGCGCCCGCATCGATGAGGCCCGCCATGCCGGAGCCGTCCGACACGCTCTCGAGGACCACCTTGTGGACAACGTAGGGCACGGTCCCTCCTGTCAACCCGCCGCCCTGTCCATGGGCGGGCGGAGCGCCACGAGCGGCGCCAGCCCCGAGACCTCGACCAGCCGCCGGGCCGAGGACCCGACCGGCGCGACGACCTCGAGGCCGATCTGCAGCCCCGCCAGCCGGGAGGCCAGCGAGAACAGGATCCTCATGCCGGCGCTGTCCATGTAGTCGACGGCGCCGAGGTCGACCGACACGCTGGCTGCCTGGTTGGTGATGGCGGCGACGATCTCGTCCTCGACCGCGGCAGCGTTGGCGAGGTCGACCTCCCCGGAGACGGCGATCCGCACGCTCGTGTCGTCCACGGTCACATCCACTATGGCGGTGGTCATGAGCGCAGCTCCTGACCGGTCGACCGCGCGAGCGCCAGCGAGCCGGGCGACGATGGGGCGCGGGGGCGCAGCCCCCGAGAGTACGTGGTCACGAGCTCGAACCCGCCTGGCCGACGCGACGACGGATGACCACCTCGGTCCCGTTCGAGCGACGGTCGATCGCGACCTCGTCGGTCACCGCGTGGATGATGTGCGTGCCGCGCCCACGATTGGCTCCGCGGGGTGAACGCCAATGCCCGGTGTCGCGGACGGTCACGACGACGTCCGGCCGTTGGAGCTCGAGGCGCACGTGCACGAGCCCGCCCCTGGGCCCGTAGGCGTGCTCGACCACGTTGCTCGTCGCCTCGCCGACCGCAAGCAACACGTCCATCGCGTCCTCGGGGCGGGCGTCGATCGTGGCGAGCCAGCGCTTGACGGCGGCGCGGATGTCACGCAGCGACGACGCGACCGCAGGCACGGCCAGCTCCAGCGGTTCGGCCGAAGGCGGATCGAGCCGCCGGACGGTGAGCAGGGCGACGTCGTCGGTCGGCCGGTCGTCGCCGACGAGCTGGACCATCACGGTCGTGCACACGTCCTCGGCCGCGCGGACGGTGACGGCATCGCGCAGCTGCCCGAGACGGGCGTCGAGGGACACGCCGCGACGCTCCACGAGGCCGTCGCTGTACAGGCAGACGACGGCCCCAGGGGGCACCTCGACCGTCGTCGTCCGACGACTCACCAGGGGTGCGACACCGAGGGGCGGGTCGATGGGAACGTCGAGGTAGGTCGCCCGACCCTCCCCGGTGGCCACCACCGGCGCCGGATGGCCGGCCAGCGAGACGTAGAGGCGCTCGAACGACGGCTCCAGCAGCACCAGGACGGCGGTCGCCATCTCGCCCGGCTCGAACTGGCGCAGCATGCGGTCGACCCGGTCGAGGATGGCGGCGGGGTCACTCCGGGTGGCGAGCGCGTAGGCGCGAACGGCGCTGCGCAGTCGGCCCATCACCGCCGCGGCCCGCAGCCCGCGGCCCACCACGTCCCCGACGGTCATGCAGACCCACCCGGATGGCAGGGTGAACATGTCGTACCAGTCGCCACCGACGTCGCCCTCGCCGCCGGCGATGTAGCGGATCGCCACCTCGAGGCCGGGGACCTGCGGGAGGCGATCGGGGAGCAGGCTGCGCTGGAGCATGACTGCCGCCCTCCGCTCGGTCTCCGACAGGCGCGCCTGGGTCGCCAGGGCGACGCGGTCGGCCACCATCTGGAGCAGGTCGACGTCGGCGTCGCCGAAGTGCCGGGGGACGAGCGCGCCGACGTGCAGCACCCCCAGGAGGCGGTCGCCGACGAGGAGCGGCACGCCGAGCAGGGATCTGATGCCCTTCTGGCGGAGCACCGGGTTGACGACGTCCGTGTCCTTGACGTCGTCGATGGCCACGGGCTGCCTCGCGGCCGCGACCCGTCCGGCGAAGCCCCTCCCCAGGGGGATCCGCATCCCTTGGTAGACCTCCTCCTCGATCCCCCGGGCCGCGGTGGCCACGAGCTGGCCGGTGGGCGCGTCGAGGAGGAGCACGGCGGCCGTGTCCGCGCCGAGGATGTCCCGAACCCGGTCGAGCAGCTCGACCAGCAGGTCGTCGACCGAGAGGCGGGCGAGCCCAGCGTCGGTGACCGACTCGATGTCGCGCAGTCTGTCCGCGGCTCCCTTCCGCGCCTCGGCAGCATGCGTCGACATGGCGCAGGAAATCTACCCCGCAGTGGTGGCCCGATCCCCGTGGTGGGAGCCGGCCCGCCGCCCCTTCGGCCGCGAGGATCAGCCGTCCTCCAGCTGCCCGCCGAGGGACCGGGTGGCGTCGATGAACTCGTCGATCATCTCGTACACGACCTGCGCGGCAGGCTTGGACTGGTTCATGGTGCCGACGATTTGGCCCACGAAGTAGTTGGCGAGCTTCTCGGCACCTGAGCCCTCGCGGTAGGCGGCCCGGTCGATGCGCCGCAGCGCGCCGTCTACGAGCACCGGCTGCATGGGCATGCCGAGGGGCGCCGGGGTGTCGGGATCGTCCCACTCTTCGGTCCACGCGCTGCGGAGCTGACGCGCGGGCTTACCCGTCCGGGACCGCGACCGCACGGTGTCGGCCGACCCGGCGGCCAGGAACTTCTGCTTGACGACCGGGTGGGTCTCGGCCTCGTCGGTCGTCAGCCACACCGAGCCGCACCAGACGCCTGCGGCCCCGAGTGCCATGGCGGCAGCCATCTGCCGGCCACGACCGATGCCGCCGGCGCCAAGCACGGGGAGGTCGCCGACGGCGTCGACGACCTCGGGGATCAGCACCATGGACCCGATCTCGCCGGTGTGCCCGCCCGCCTCGTAACCCTGCGCCACGATGAGATCGACACCGGCCCTGACGTGGCGTTCGGCGTGCTGGGCCGCGCCAGCCAGGGCCCCGATCCGCCGCCCTTCGGCCTTGGCGCGTTCGATCATGTGCTGGGTGGGTGGCCCGAGGGCGTTGACGAAGAGCGCGGTCCGGTGAGCGAGCGCGATCTCGAGCTGCGGATCGGCGCGCTCGGCCGAGAAGATCATCCCGGCACCGGCGTCGCCGACGAGGCCGTCACGTGACGACCGTTCACCCGCGGCCCCGGGCTCGTCGGGCAGCTCGGGCACGTCGTAGCGGCGGAGGATGTCGGCGACGAAGTCCCGGTGCTGCGGCGAAATCAGCGCGCGGACGTCCTCGATGGACAGGCCACCCGCCTCAGATCCCGCGTAGCTCATCGGGACGATCAGGTCGACGCCGTACGGCCGATCGCCGACCTCGGCCTCGATCCAGGCGAGGTCGGTCTCGAGCTGCTCGGGCGAGTGGGCGACCGCACCGAGCACGCCCATGCCACCGGCCCTCGTGACGGCGGCGACCACGTCGCGGCAGTGGCTGAACGCGAGGATCGGCACGTCGATCCCGAACATCTCAGTGACGGCGGTGCGCATGGTCAGGCTCCTTGCTCGGGGACGTCCCCGTTCGTCGCGGCTGCGACCCACGGTGCCGGGCGCTTCTCGAGATACGCACGCATACCGGCCCTGGCCTCGTCGCTGGCGAACAGCTCCGCCGAGAGGGCACCGGTCCAGGAGAACGCCTCGTCGACCGGCATCCCTGGCACCCGGGCCAGCAGGCGTTTGGATGCGGCCAGGGCGCCGGGCCCGCCCGCCAGCAGGTCGTCGACGGCCCCCGCGACCTCGTCGTCGAGCCGATCCTGGGGCACCGCCACATTGATCAGCCCCATGCGGGCGGCATCAGCCGCCGAGAACCGGGTGCCCCGGAGGAAGGCGGCCCGCGCGTCGGCCGGACGCATCTTGGGCAGGCAGACCACGGAGATGACCGCCGGGGCCACGCCGACGCGCACCTCGGTGAACCCGAACTTGGCGTCATCGGCGGCGATGGAGAGATCCATGGCGGCGGCGAGGCCCATGCCCCCGGCGACGCAATGGCCGGCGATCCTCCCCACGTACGGCTTGGGCGACCGGGAGAACCGGCCGAAGAGGTCCTCCGGGCGGCGCACCGCCGCCGGGCGATCGTCGGCGCCGGCGCCCGGGGTCCCCGCGGAGCGCTCGGACAGGTCGGCGCCGGCACAGAAGACCCGCCCCCGGTTCGTGAGCACGACCACTCGTACATCGGGATCGGCGTCCGCGGCATCGAGCGCGTCGCTCAGCTCACCGACGAGGCGGGTGCTCAAGGCGTTGCGGTTCGCCTCGTCTGCCAGCGTCACGGTGAGCACGCCCCTGGGGTCCCGGGCGGCCTCGACCACGCTCATGGCGTGGCCTCCTGGGCGGCCCCGGAACCGGGATCCCCTGATGCCGGCCTCTCCCCGGCGGCCGGCCCGTCAGTGGGCGGCCCGGCGAACGCCTGAGCCCTGGCGAGCCAGTCGCGAGCATGCGGTCCCGCGACCTCGAGCGTGGTGTCGTCGACGTGGCGCCGCTGGGTGACCACCAGGCAGAAGTCTTCGGCGGCCCCCCGCACGACGTCGGCCGCGCCGTCGGGGCCGAAGGACCAGACGTCGCCGGACGGCCCGGTCAGCTCAAGTCGCACATCGCCCTCCGGGCGCTGGAGCCCGCGGTTCGCATAGGACCAGTTGCGCGTGATGAAGCCGATCTGGGCGATGTGGCGGAGCCGGTCGGTGGGCTGCCTTCGGACACCCACGGCGTCAGCGACGTCCTGGCCGTGCGCCCAGCACTCCATCAGCCGGGCGGTGAGGAACGACTTCGCGCCCATCGACGGCCCATACCACTCGACCCGCCGGTCGTCGTCGAGGGTGGCCGCCGCCTGTGCCAGCCGGCGACGGGTCGCGCGCCAGGTCTCGAGCAGGTCGGGCGTGGACAGGTGGCGGTGGAGTGTCAGTTCGTCGATGCGGCCCGGGTCGGCGAAGAGCTCGGCCATCGACTCCTTGAACGCCGGAGGGTCGTCGATGGCGGTGGCGGCCGCCCCGTCGTAGTACGTCAGGTGGCCGATCTGGTCCGCCACCGTCCACCCCGGGCTCGGCGTCGCGAGCCGCCACTGCTCCGCGGACAGGCCCGCCACGATCGCATCGAGGGTGTCCTGCTCGGCCCGAAGGTCGGCGGCAACGTCGTGTACGTGCATCATCTCGTCATCTCCCCGTAGTCATCTCCTCGCCGGCGCGGCTGCGCAGGCCCCGCAGCAGCAGGTCGACCACCTGGTCGGCGGCCTCCTTCGGCGACGACTCCAGGCCGGACATCACCCGGGGCCGGGAGAAGAACCTGCCAAGGCCGGCGAGCACCCGGGCGACGGCGGCCGTGTCGACGTCGGCTATGTCATCCCGCTCCACGGCCAGGTCGAGCAGCGTGCGGGTCACGTCGAACAGGTACTCGTTGTGTCCCTCCTCGAGCTCCTGCGCGGCCGGGACGGCCGCCAGGTCGCGCGCGAACGCCTCGGTCCAGCCGCTGACCGCCACCGTTGCCGCCTCGAGATAGGCGCGCACCGCATCGAGGGGCGCGAGGTCCTCGCGGAGGGCGTCGCGCGCCACTCGGCCGACGCGCCACAGGTTGCGGTCGACCACGACCAGCACGAGCTCGTCCCGGCTGGGGGCCAGCGCATAGAGCGTGCGCAGCGAGCAGTTCAGGCGTGCCGCCAGCTCGGCCATCGTCAGCGTCGCGAACCCGCCTGCGAACAGGTGCTCCATCTGGTCGAGCAGCTCCCGCTGGCGATCGGTCAGCGCCCGCTCGCGATCCCGGCCCATGATGGGTCGGGGCCGCCGCACCGCCCCCAGTCGCCGCCGCGCCTCGTCGACGGCGATCGTGTTCACGGGGCGTCGGCGAGCAGCGCCGCGGGCAGCTCGACCACCCGTGCGCGCAGCCACTCGCCCAGGCTCTTGGCCTGCGCATCCTGCCGGGTGGACGCCGCCACCCCTTCCTGGAGCAGGCCGTGGATCACGAAGTTGAGCGCCCGGAGGTTGGCCAGTCGATAGCGGTCGACGGTGAGGCCGGCGGTCTCGGGCAGCAGCTCCCGCAGCCGGTCGACGGTCAGGAATCCGTCGAGCCAGGCCCAGGACTCGTCCGTGCGGGCGAAGACGCCGAGGTTGGCGTTGCCCGCCTTGTCCCCCGAGCGGGCGCCGACCACCCGTCCCAGTGGCGCCCGCACGGTGGGGCCGCGGGGCGCCCGCGCCGCGGGGCCGGGCGCGGGATCGACAGCGGCCGTCGCTGGGGCCGCAGGGGGTGCCGTGGACTCGACCACGGTGCGTTCTCCGGTGGTCAGGATCACCACGTGTTGGGGCACGAGGTCGGCCGGCACCAGCGCCGGCCGGAAGACGCCGTACGGCCGGCCCTCGCGGGGCCCGCCGGACAGGCCGAAGAACCCCGGGATGGTGGCGAGGCCGAGCTCGACCATGGCGTTGGACACGGCACGGCCCACCTTGCGCTCGTCGGGGTCCTTGACCGTCAGTCGCCAGGCCGCGACCGCCTCTTCGTTGCTGCCGGGGTCGGACTTGTCCGTGCGGACCACCCGCGCCGTGACGCTGGCGAAGTCCTCCGGCTTGTATGCGCACGCCTCCCAGAACGCGTCCTCCACGAGCTGCGCCTTCGCCTCGATGTCGAGGCCGGTGAGCGCGACGGCGATGTCGTTGCGGTAGCCGCCCAGCTCGTTCATGGCCACCTTCAGCGTCGACGGCGGCGGCTCGCCCCGCACGCCGCTGAGGCGCACGCGGTCGGGGCCCCCGGGCTCGATCCGAATCGTGTCGAACCGGGCGGTGACGTCGGGCCCGAGGTACGCGGGGTCCGCGATCTCGTACAGGAGCTGCGACGTGACGGTGCCGACCGAGACCTCTCCACCAGTGCCATCGTGCTTGCCGATCACCGACGAGCCGTCGGCGGCGATCTCGGCCCAAGGGAAGCCGACCCGGGTCATGCCCGGCACCTCGGTGAAGAACGAGTAGTTGCCGCCGGTGGCCTGAGTGCCGCACTCGACGACGTGGCCGGCGACCACCGCCCCGGCCAGAGCGTCCCAGTCGTCACGGGCCCAGCCGTGGTGCCAGGCCGCCGGGCCGCAGACGACCGCAGCGTCGGTGGTGCGGCCGGTCACGACGATGTCGGCTCCCCGCTCCAGCGCCTCGACCACGCCCCAGCACCCGAGGTAGGCGTTGGCGCTGACGAACCGGGAGACGTCCCCCACCGGCTCCCCGGTGTCGAGATGGGAGAGGTCGACCCCGGCCGCGGTCAGCTCTTGGAGCCGCGGCAGGAGGTCGTCGCCGTCGACGTAGGCGATCGTGGGCGACAGGCCCAGCCGGTCGGCGGCCTCGCCCACCGCCTCCGCGCACCCCACCGGATCGAGCCCGCCGGCGTTCGACACCACCTTGATGCCCCGCTCCATGCAGGTTCCCATCACCTGCTCCATCTGGGCGACAAAGCTCCGTGCGTAGCCTCTCCCGGGCCCCCGGCTGGCGCGCGTCCGGGCGAGGATGAGCATGGTGAGCTCGGCGAGCCAGTCGCCGGTGAGGACGTCGATGGGCCCGCCCTCGACCATCTCGCGGGCGGCCGAGAGGCGGTCGCCGTAGAAGCCCGAGCAGTTGGCGATGCGGATGGGACCTGAGGCTGCGTCGCTTGGCGTAGCCGGGGAACGAGCGGCCCGCTGCGAACCGGCGGGAGTGGACGACATGGTCATTGGCCGGGCTCCCGTTCGTCCTCCCCGATCGGCTCGAGGATGAGCAGGACGGCGCCGTTCTCGACGTGCTGGCCCTTCGCCACGCACACCTCGGCCACGACCCCCTCGGCGGGAGCCCGCACGTGGTGCTCCATCTTCATCGCCTCGAGCACCACCAGGGTCTGGCGGGCGTCGACCATGTCGCCGGGGGCACAGCGGACGTCGAGCACGATCCCCGGCATCGGCGCCACCAGGCTGCCCGCAGTCGCGGCCGCGGCGCCGGGCGCGACGAAGCGGGGAACGACGTCGAACGCCACCGTGCCACCGGGCGCCTGCACGTAGAGCCGGTCACCGTCCCGGGTGACCCGTGCGGTCGCCCGCCGCCCGTTGACCTCGGCGTCGATGCTCGTGGGCGTCCATCGGTGCACGCGGGCCGAGCCGCCGTCGGGATCGTCGGCGCCGCCGAGCACGAACCTGCCGTCGCGCCGGGCTCCGTAGCGCACCGTCAGGCGGTGGTCGCCGTGCGTGAGAGTGACCCGCTGCGCCGGGAGCCGGGCGTTGTGCCAGCCGCTGGGCATCACCGACAGCACCGACGCCCGTGACCGGTTGTCGGCCTGCAGCCACAGCGCCGCCAGCGTGGCGGCCCGCGCGAGCTCGTCGTCGCCCAGGTCCAGCGTCGAGGACGGATCGACGCGGTCGATGAAGTCGGTGGTCGTGTCGCCGGCGAGGAAGGCCGGGTGCCGGAGGGAGGCGGCCAGGAACTCGCGGTTGGTGGTCACGCCGCCGAGGTGGAGGCGCTCGAGCGCGCGGGCCAGCCGGGCCGCCGCCTCGCCCCGCGTCGGGGCGTGGGCGACAACCTTGGCGAGCATCGGATCGAAGTCGAGGCCCACAACCGATCCCGCTTCGACCCCCGAATCCCAGCGGACCTCGGGCTCGGGGGCAGGGGCGAAGGCCGCCAGCGTGCCCGTGGCCGGGAGGAACCCGGCGCCGGGATCCTCGGCATAGAGGCGGGCCTCGATGGCGTGGCCGCGGAACGTGATCGCCTGCTGCCCGTAGCCGAGCGGCTCCTCTGCGGCGATGCGGAGCTGCTCGCGCACCAGGTCGATGCCGGTGACCTCCTCGGTGACCGGGTGTTCGACCTGCAGCCGGGTGTTCACCTCGAGGAAGAAGAACTCGTGGGTGGCGTCGTCGAGGAGGAACTCCACGGTGCCCGCCGATCGGTAGCCGAGGGCGCGGGCGAGCCGCAGTGCGGCATCGCCCATCGCCGCGCGCAGCTCGTCGTCGACGACGCCGGACGACGGCGACTCCTCGATGATCTTCTGATGGCGCCGCTGTATGGAGCATTCCCGCTCGCCCAGGTGCACCAGCCCGCCGTGGTGGTCGCCGAGGATCTGGATCTCGATGTGGCGGGCCCGGGCGATGTAGCGCTCGAGGAAGACCCGATCGTCCCCGAAGGCGCCCGCGGCCTCCCGCCGGGCGGCGGCCACCGCCTCCGCGAGGTCGCCCGGCCGGTCCACGATCCGCATGCCCTTGCCACCACCACCGGCGGCCGCCTTGACCAGCAGTGGGTAGCCGAGGTCGCCATCTGCAGCGGGATCGTCGGACGACGGCAGCGTGGGGACGCTCGCGCCGACGGCGGCGCGCTTGGCGGCCAGCTTGTCCCCCATCACCTCGATCACGTCCGGCGGGGGGCCGACCCAGGCGAGCCCGGCGCCGGCGACCGCGGCCGCGAACGCGGCGTTCTCCGCCAGGAAGCCGTAGCCGGGGTGGATGGCGTCGGCACCGGTGGCCTGGGCCGCGGCGACGATGTCCGGCCCGTCGAGGTAGCCACCTGCGAGCCGCACCGCCTCATCGGCGTCGGCCACGAATGGCGCCGCGGCGTCGGCGTCCGTGTAGACCGCGACGCACCGAAGACCCATGGACCGTGCCGTGCGGAAGATGCGGCGCGCGATCTCGCCCCGGTTGGCGACCAGGACGCCGGCGAGCGGGCCGCTCACAGCCGGAAGACCCCGTAGCCGGTCGCGCCGGCGACCGGACGGTTGCGAACCACCGACAGGCACATGCCGAGCACGGTCCGGGTGTCCCGCGGGTCGATGATGCCGTCATCGCTCACGGCACCGGTCGCGACCAGGGCCAGCGAGCCCTTCTCCTGGATGGCCTCGACGGCGGCAACGACCCTGGCGTCCTCCTCCTCGTCGAACTCGGTGCCCTTGCGGGCCGCCTGCGCCCGCCGGACCTGCGACATGACTCCGGCGATCTGCTTGGGGCCCATCACCGCGATCTTGGCCGTCGGCCACAGGAACGTGAACCGGTTGCCGAACGCACGCCCGGACATGCCATAGGTGCCGGCGCCGTACGACGAACCGATGATCACGGTCAGGTGCGGGACCGCCGAGTTGGTGACCGCGTTGATCATCTGCGAGCCCTTCTTGACGATCCCTCCCGCCTCGAAGTCGCGACCCACCATGTAGCCCGTGATGTTCTGGAGGAACAGCAGCGGCACGTCGCTCTGGTTGCAGAGCTGGATGAAGTGCGCCGCCTTCTCGGCGCCTTCGGGGTAGATCACGCCGTTGTTGCCGAGGATGCCCACCGGGTATCCGTGGATGGACGCCCAGCCGCACACCACCGTGGCGCCGTAGCGGCCCTTGAACTCCTCGAAGCGCGAGCCGTCGACCACTCGGGCGATCACGTCCCGCACGTCGACCGGCTGGCGCAGGTCGCGGCTGACGAGCCCCAGCAGCTCCTCGGTGTCGTAGACCGGGTCCTCGACGTGTGGGGAGGGCGGCGGACCGGGCTTGCGCCAGTTGAGGTGCGAGACCACCTCCCGGCACATGCGGATGGCGTCCATCTCGTCGCCGGCCAGGTAGTCGCCCAGGCCCGACACCTCGGCATGGAGCTGCGCGCCCCCGAGCGACTCGTCGTCGCTCTCCTCGCCGGTCGCCATCTTCACCAGCGGCGGCCCGGCGAGGAAGATCTTCGAGCGCTCCTCGATCACGATCACGTAGTCGGAGAGGCCGGGCTGGTAGGCGCCACCCGCGGTCGACGAGCCGAACACCACGCACACGCTGGGGATCCCCAGCTTGGACAGCTCGATCATCTCGTAGAAGGCCCGGCCGCTCTCCGCGAAGTGCTCCGTCTGCGCCCGGCGGCGGCGACCCTCGCCTCCGCCCCCGCCGGTCTCGACCCGGAGGTCGGCACCGGCGGACTCGACGAAGCTGACGTACGGGATCCGGTTGTCGCGGGCGATCTCGATGGCCCGCATCCACTTCTTGATCGCGTACGGCGTGAGCGCACCACCGAGGACGGAGGGATCGTTGCCCATCACCACGCACTCGACGCCCGCGATCACGCCGATGCCCACGACCATGCCGCCACCGATGGTGTAGTCCGAGCCGTAGCCGGCGAGCGCACTGATCTCCAGGAAGGGACTGTCGGGGTCGAGCACGTTGGCGATGCGCTCCCGGATCGGCAGCTTGCCCCGCGACCGCATGCGCTCGACCGCCGCCGGCCCTCCCCCGGCATCGGCCTCGTCGAGCAGCTCATCGATCACCGCGAGCTGCTCGACCATGTCGGCGCGGTTCCGCTCGAACGCCTCACCCCTCGTGTCGAGCGTCGATGGCCAGGGCGGGGCGAGCAGCGTCGTCACGATCGCGACACTAAGGCCGGTAATACACGGCTGTCCAGATTACCTCCCCCCACCAACTGGTTGTAGCCGTGCGGTCATAGGCCGCACAGCTACAACAGGAACGGGCTGTCGGCCCGGGAACGGGCCGTTACTGTCGGTGCATGGCCTCCGTAGCGGTCGTGACGGGCGCGAACTCGGGCATTGGACGCGCCACCTCCATCCACTTCGCTGCCCAGGGCTACTCCGTCGTCGGAACGGTCCGGGACCGCGACAGGGCCACCAAGCTCGGTGCGATGGCGGCCGATCGGGGCGTCGAGGTGGAGCTGGTCGAGCTCGATGTCGCAGACGACGAGTCGGTGCGGCGCGGCTTCGCCGAGATCCTCGAGCGCACCGGAGGCGTCGACGTGCTGGTGAACAACGCCGGCGTCGGCGGCAACGGTGTTGTCGAGGAGACCCAGCCCGCTGACTACCTCGACGTCATGAACGTCAACCTCTGCGGTGCGGTGCGCTGCAGCCAGGCGGTGCTGCCCGGCATGCGTGACCGGGGAAGCGGTGCCATCGTCAACATCACGTCGGTGGCGGGCCGGGTGGGCGCGCTGGCGCAGTCGCCGTACGTAGCTTCGAAGTGGGCGCTCGAGGGGATCAGCGAGGGCATGGCGCAAGAGTTGGCGCCCTTCGGCATCCGGGTGGTGATCGTCGAGCCCGGCATAACCAAGTCGGCCATCTTCGCCAAGAGCGTCGACTACCCGAACAACACCGGGGCGTACGAGGCGCCCTACGAGCGCATGTTCCAGATGTACGCGACCGCGATCCCCAACGCCACCGACCCGTTCGAGGTGGCCGAAGTGATCCACCACGCGGTCACGACCGACGAGCCCCGGCTCCGCTACGTCACCTCGTGGGGTGCCGCCGAGCTGATCCAGGGGCGCGAGCGCATGGCCGACTCGGAGTGGGTGGCGCTGGGTGCCGCCCCCGACCACGACGCCTACTACGCCCGCTTCGAGGAGCTGTTCGGCCTAGACATCCGTCCCGTCGACTGACCCCGCCGGTTCGGTGGGGCAGGCTGGGGCGGATGCGGGCTTGGACCTGCCCCGACTGCGGCCGCCGGTTCGGCCGCGCCCGGCAGTCGCACGACTGCGCGCCCGCGATGGCGCTCGACGAGTACTTCGCGACCGGGCCCCCGCACGAGCGGCCGGTGTTCGACGCGGTGATGCACGCGCTCGAAGGCGTCGGCCCGGTGTACGTGGAGCCCGTGTCGGTGGGGATCTTCCTGAAGAACCCGCGCAAGTTCGCCGAGCTGCGCCCGCGGCAACGCTGGACCGCCCTGTCGTTCTCCCTGCGGCGCCCGGCAAGCCATCGCACCATCGTGCGAAAGGTGGTCCGGTACGGCGGGAGGTACTTCCACATCGCCAACGTCACCGAGCCCGCCGACCTCGACGATGACCTGCGCGACCTCCTGACCGAGGCGTACGACGAGGCCGCCAGCTGACGATCGCCCGGAGGGCGTGGCGGGCGTCACGGACTTGCGCCCGGAGGGCGTGGCGGGCGTCACGCGCTGACGTCACGACGCCCGCCTGCGTCAGCCGAACGTCCGCCAGGGGTCAAGCGCGCGTGGTCGGCTTGGGTCCAAAGCGAACTTCCCTCCCTGGAGGTGGCGGCATGTTCAAGCTCTATTGCGTCAGTTGCGATGTCTCGTTCCCCGTGGAGGCGCGCAGCCTCGTTTCGTTGCACAACACCAGCGACGGGCCCGTCGGGTACCTCCGTTGCCCGACAGGTCACCTGGATGCCGTGCGGCTCCATGAACCGCGCGTCGCTGGCGCGGACCGCGGCGGCCGGATCGCCTACCTCCGGGGCCGGCCCGCATCCGAATGGATGGGCGCCATCTCGAAGAGTCGCCGGCTCCAGGACAAGCAGCTGGCCGACCTGTGCGCCTGACCGAGCCTCGGTTCCCATCGCTCGATGGGCCCGCCGCACACCACCCAGCCCGCCGCACCGTCGATCAACACAACCGAGTACGTGAGAAGGAGGGTCCGATGAGCCCCTACGGATCCACTGTTTACCAAGTGCAAGCCGGATCGTGGCCGTCGACCCATCACGCTGGTGGGCTTCCGACCGAGATGACGCGGCGCCAGCGCCGCCGCTTGATCCGGCGCTCGCAGCGGCGGGCCGCACGCCGCTGACCTGGGCGGCATGGAGGTGGTGCCTCACGTCCATGCCGCCCCGCAGGACCCGTCGGCGGCCGGGTGACGGCTCGGCATCGTGTCGAGCGTGACCTGCCAGGATGTCGCATGCGCTTCGCCGCCGAGCATCGGTTCGCCGCACCGGTCGACGCCGTCGTTGCGGGCCTGACCGACCCTGAGTTCCACCGAGGGCTGCAGCTGCCGGACCTGAAGCTGCTCGACGTCGACGTGCATCCCAACCGGTCCGAGACCGTGTTGCGGCTGCGCTACGACTTCGTCGGCAACCTCGACCCCCTGGCGCGCCGCCTGCTCGGCGGCCGCCGGCTGACGTGGCTGCAAGAGCTGCGCCTCGACCGGACCAGCGGCGCCGGACGGCTCACGTTCGCGGCCGAGGCCGAACCCCGGCGCCTCCACGGCCGCGCCGACGTCGTCATCGAGTCCGACGACGGCGGCACGCGGCGCACGTTGGACGGCGAGCTGGTGGTGGAGGTGCCGGTCGTGGGCCGCAATGCCGAACGTCGCATCGTTCCGGGGCTGCTCCGTCGCCTGGACATCGAGGCCTCGGCACTGGACGAGCATCTCCGATCCGGATGACAGGGGCCGAATGGGCTGATTGGATGGCCCCACGGGGGTAAGCACACCCCGACGAGGAGGCAACGCCGATGGATCGCCTGAGTCCCCTGGACGCGTCGTTCCTCCATATCGAGGACGACGTGAATCACATGCACATCGGTTCCGTCGGGATCTTCGAGGGGCCGCCTCCCACCTACGAGGAGCTGACGAGCACCGTGGCCGGCCGGCTGTCGCTGGTGCCGCGCTACCGCCAGAAGGTGGCGATGGTCCCGCTGTCGCTGGGCCGCCCGGTGTGGGTGGACGACCCGCACTTCAACATCGAGTACCACCTGCGGCACACGGCGCTCCCGGAGCCTGGTGGCGAGGCCGAGTTGCGACGCCTCGTCGGCCGGGTGATGTCGCAGCGGCTCGACCGCAGCAAGCCGCTGTGGGAGATCTGGATGGCCGAGGGGCTGGAGGACCGCCGCTGGGCGATGGTGTCGAAGGTCCACCACTGCCTCGTGGACGGCGTGTCGGGAGCTGAGCTGCTGGCAGTGTTGCTCGACCTCTCGCCCGAGGTGCCCGAGCCGGTCGCCGACGAATGGCGGCCGAGGCCCGAGCCCAGCCCCGTCCGGCTGGCCAGGGACGCGGTCGTCGACCTGCTCACGAGCCCCTATGAGCAGGTGCGGGCGGCGGGGTCGGTCGTCCGCCGCCCGAGGCACACCCTCGAGGCGCTGGGCGAACTGGCCACGGGATCGGTGGCGCTGTCCCGGATCGTCAGGCCGACGCCGCCGAGCAGCCTCAACGGGCCCATCGGACCTCATCGCCGCTATGCCTGGACGGCCGCCGACCTCGCTGACGTCAAGCGGATCAGGGCCGCCCACGGGGGGACCGTCAACGACGTAGTCCTGGCGCTGATCACCCGCGGGTTCCGCGACCTGTTGCGCTCACGGGGCGAGTCGACCGACGGCCGCGTGATCCGAACCCTGGTGCCGGTCTCGGTGCGCGCGCGCTCCGCCGCGGGCCCGGCCCACGGCGACGGCACCATGGAGAATCGGGTCTCGGCGATGTTCGCCGAACTGCCGGTCGGCGTTGACGACCCCGTCGCGCGGCTGGCCGCCATCAGCACCCAGCTCGACGACCTCAAGCAGTCCAAACAGGCCGTGGCCGGGGAGGCGCTCACCTCGTTGACGGGCTTCGCACCGCCGATGCTGCTGACGCTCGGCACCCGCGTCGCCACCCGCGCCGCCCGCCGCATGGGCCAGCTCGACACCGTCACCACCAACGTGCCCGGCCCGCAGTTCCCCCTGTACCTGTGCGGGCGGCGGATGCTGCGCGCCTGCCCGTACGTGCCACTCGCCGCACCGCTGCGCGTGGGCGTGGCGATCTTCTCCTACGACGGCGAGCTCGTCTTCGGCGTGACCGGCGACTACGACTGCGTCCCGGACATCCACGTTCTCGTCACCGGCATCTCCAACGGCCTGACCGAGCTGCTGCCGACGAACGGGCACCGCACCGACGGCACACGGCGGAAGAGCGCGAAGCGTCCGGGCCGTCCGGCGACGCAGGCCGGCGGCCGCAGGCGCAGGCCGACTGCCACCGGAGGGAGCGCCGACCGCCGCCCTTAGGCCGCACCCGCCCGGCGGGCGGTGGCGCGCCACCACGTCGGCTGCGGGTACAGCGCGGCAACGGCCCGTGGCGGGCGGAACCGGCGGAACGATCCCTCGGGCAGCGCCAGCCGATCGGCGACCGCCAGGATGACAGCGGGGTTGTGGCCGAGTCCGCAGTGGCTGCCCCTCACCTCGATGTTCTCGCTGTCCGGATGTTCCGCCTCGATGCACAGGTGCCAGCGGGCGACGCCATCGCTTCGGGTGTAGATGGCGGTCGACGGCACCGGGAGCGGCCGCTCCTCGAGCGAGGCCGGGTGGGGCACGCCGGGACCGGGGTTGAGCCAGTCGAACAGTCGGGAGGCGTTGCTGCCGTCGCCGTGCCGCATACGGAACGGGCTGCCGAGCGTGATCACCCGCCGAACGGCCTGCGGGCGCCAGCGCGCCAGGGCCCGGGCATAGATGCCACCGAGGCTCCAACCCACCACGCTGACCGAGCGCCCGCTGTCGCGGTGGAGGGACTCGAGCCGATTCGCGAGCCCGTCCACGGTGGAGGCGCGCGGGCCGAGGTTCCTCCCCAGGCCCCAACGGTGGACCTCGTAGCCGCGCGAGCGCAGGACCGAGCGCAGCGCGACGGTCGACCAGTCGTCCGCCATGAAGCCGGGGAGGACGAGCACCGGATGCCCATCGCCCACCGGCATCAAGCGGAACAGTGGGAGCGACACGCCGAAGCCCACCAGCTCGGCCACGGCCCGCTGTTCCAGCGCGCCCAGCAGCAGCGACGGCGGCCGGACCGCCCGCCCGGTCGTTCGTGGGTCGTATGTGTCGGTCATCGGGGGTCCGCCCTGATGCGGGGTGCCATCGACGATACCCGTCTCGCCGGACCGGCCCCCGGATGGCCGCGGCGGGCGGTCGGCGTGGATCTGGTGCTCAGGCCTTGTGCCGGGCCCGGGTCCGCACGAGGCGCACGCGGTAGTTGATGCCCCGGTCGGACGACCACGGCGAGTACGGGGCCATGACCAAGCCCGACAGCGGCAGCAGGACGGTGTCGTAGTTGACACGCCAGCCGGCGAAGTCGCGCCACGCCTGGTCCCGATCGCCCCGGAGGGGCACCCCGATGTCGGCGAGCTGGGCCAGGACCTGGTCGAACTCATCCCGGGTGACCGAGATGGGATCGGTAGGGGCTGGGTCGGGATCAAAGGCGATGCCATACGGCTCGGCGATGCGGCGAAGCGCCAGGTACCCGGCCCGCACGCACAGCTGGGCCTGCCAGGACGGCGGCAGGTCGATCGCCGCGACCCTTAGGGAGGCGCTGTCGAGCACGGCACCTGCGGCAGTGATCCACGAGCGCCCCGGGTGCGGGCTGCGAAAGAACGGCAGCGACAGGTACGAGGTGTGCGACTCCTCGACCTCCGTGAACCAGCGCTCCCACTCCAGCCACAGGTCGTCCAACTCCTCGATCCAACCGATCCGCTGGGCCCGTTCGAAGAGGGCGACGGGGGTGGGCGGCGTTCCCGCTCGCACGTCGAGCTGAGAGACCAGGACCTCGCGCCGTGAGAACACCTGATAGATCGTCGGTAGGAAGCTGATGAGCAGCGCCACCAGACCCAAGCCCAGGGCGGCCTCGACGAACATGGCGGCGACCACGGGCGCGTGATGATCGACGGCGAAGCCGAGCGTCAGCAGCGACGAGCCCGACTCCTCGAAGGCTTCGTGGGGCCAGTCGAGGCCCAGCGCCCAGTAGATCGGCATGAAGCCCACCAGGACTGCGGCCACCCACACCAGGGGCTGCGTCAGCAATGCGAACGGCGCGAACCGCGACATGATGCGGTCCGCCGCTTCCCACGTGGGGGCGCGGCGGACCCGCATGTCGAATGGCTTGCGGAGGGACACGAAGACCCACCGGGCCAGCAGGGCCGGCTCGGCCCGGGGGACCACCACCGACTTGACCGCCGAGGCCAGCGTGGCCAGGACGACCGTCGCCCCGGCGACAAAGGCCAGAACCCGGGCGACCGCCACCATCGCGGCCGGAGCCTACCGGCGGCCGGCGTCGGCGCTAGCTGGCGCGCACCGACGCCACCGGGATGGAACCCGGCGGCGTCGGCCAGTGCATCGGGGCGCTCCCCGACCGGGACCTGGCCGGCCGGGGAGACGCCTCGAGACTCGGAAGCTCGGCTACGCCCGCCTGGGCGCCCGCAGCTGGTACAGGACGCCGATGAAGAAGCCCCAGATCACGTGCCACAGGAGCACGGCCGCCGGCAACTTCCAGCCGTCCGGCCCGTAGAACGTGAAGAGGCCGAAGCCCTGCTTGGGCACGTAGGCGTAGGGCACCAGCACCCCCAAGCTGATGACCGTCAGCACGACGCTGTACAGGATGCCCTTGAGGATGTTCCCGCCGTGCGTGTTGCGGAAGGGCAGCACGTGCAGGGCCAGCGCGGCGTAGAGGATCGTGAAGACGACCCCGTTCACGAAGTGGATCGACTGGCCCACGAAGTACGAGGCGGGCGTGCCGAACTCCTCCACCGGCGCGCCGAGGACGCCGTTGAAGAGCGGCCACGGGACGGTCGGGAGCCCGATCGCCGGGAAGACGTAGCCGAAATAGGTCGCGATCGCCGTGGCGATTACGCCGACGAGTGCGGCCGCGCCCACGCGGTGAAGGTTCACCCAGTCGTACCACCAGGCGGAGGCTTCGGCGATCCCTACCCGCGCCGGCTCGGCGACCGATTGCTCGCTCTGAGTGGTCGTATATGTCGGAGCTGCCATTGTGTTCCCCCTCTAGGCCCCGTTGACGTCGGCTTTGATGTCCGACAGGCGGTCAAGCTACCACAGAGCGGTCGCGATAACGGTTGTGTCAGGGCCGATAATCGACGTTGCGATCGACGTTGAGATAGATGTCCATGCCGACCGGATCGGCCTGCTCTTCCGCCAGGTGGCCGAGGATCCCGGCACACCGGGCCAGCAGGGCGACGCCCCGCATGACCGACACGGGCAAGCCGAGGTCGGCGAGGACCGCGCCACAGGCACCGGCACCGTTCAGGGGCAGCGTCCTGCCCAGGATCTCGGGATGCACCCGCCCGATCGCCGCGAACAGCTGGAGGTGGTCTCCGTAGCGGTCGTGGCGCTGTGCGAGCTCGAAGAGCACCGGCACGCGCGGGTCCTCGACCTTGTGGACGGGGTGCCCGAGTCCGGGGACGAACCGGCCGGCCGCCGTCGCCGCGGCGGTGACGGCGGCGGCCAGCCGGTCCCAGCCCGCTTCGTCCTCCGGTGGCGGGGACTGCCCCGCGAGCGCGTCGGACAGGAAGCGGGCTGCGTCCTCGGTCACGCCGAGGAACCTCGACCCGCCGCCGAGCAGCCCGGCGGCCACGGCGCCCTGCAACGCCTCGGGGGCGCTGGTGTACGTCAGGCGGGCGGCGATCGCGGTGGGCGTGAACCCGTGGTCGGCGAGCGAGACGAGTACCGCCTCGAACATGGCCGACTCCGGCGGCGTGGGGCGGCGCTTGGTCAGCAGCCAGAACGCCAGCTCGCCGAAGCTGACCTGGCCGATCAGTTCGCGGGCGAGATCGTGGCCGAGCAGCGTGATCGTGTCGGCCGTGGACGTGCCGATGCCCGTCCGGTAGGACGCGCCGTCCAGCGTGCTCACCCGGTGTCCCGACGTTCGAGGCTCGTGCGTAGCCAGGACTTGATCTCGTCGCTGTGCTCCCCGAGCTCGGGCGGCGGAAGGTCGTAGCTCAGGTCGGCGTCGCCGAACCCGATGGGGTTGCGCACGAGCGACACCGCCCGGTCCCCGGTCCCGAGCTCGACGCGGGGCGCGAGCCCGAGCGACTCGGCCAGCTCGACGCCCTCGCCGATCGTGTTGATCGGCCCGCAGGGCACGCCCGCCTTGTTCAGCGCCACGAACAGGTCGTCGGCCTTCCACTTCGCGAGCTCGGCGACGAGGACGGCGCGCAGCGGCTCGCGATTGCGGGTGCGATCGGCGTTGGTCGCGAACTGCGGATCGTCGGGCACCTCGGGGATCCCGAGCACCTCGCAGAGTGCCCGGAACTGCCGGTCGTTGCCGGCGGTGATGATCATGTCCCGGTCGGCGGTGGGCATCGTCTCGTACGGGAACAGGCTCGGATGGGCGTTGCCCATCCTCGTCGGCACCACACCGCCGGCCGTGTAGGCCGCCGTCTGGTTGACGAGGCCCGACATCGCCGACGACAGCAGGTTCACCTCCACGTGCTGGCCGCGGCCCGTCTCGTGGCGCTGGTGAAGCGCGGCCAGGATGCCGATCAACCCGTGCAGGCCGGCCATGACGTCGAACACCGAGATGCCGGCCCGGTATGCCGGCCCGTCGGGGTCGCCCGTCAGGCTCATCAGCCCGGAGACGGCCTGGACCATCAGGTCGTACCCCGGGAGCCACGCCCCCTCCCCCGTTCCGAACCCGGTGATCGACAGGTAGATGAGCTTGGGGTTGCGCTCGGCGGCGGTTTCGTAGTCGAGCCCGAACTTCTGAAGGCCGCCGGGCTTGAAGTTCTCGATCGCGATGTCGGCGAGCCGCAGCAGCTCGTGGGTCAAGGCGCGGTCGTCGGGGTCCCGGAAGTCGAGAACGACGGACCGCTTGTTCCGACCGATGGACAGGTAGTAGGTCGAGACGCCGTCCTTCACCGGGGGCATCCAGGTGCGGGTGTCATCGCCGCCGGGGCCCTCCACCTTGATGACGGTGGCGCCCATGTCACCGAGGAGCATCGAGCAGTAGGGCCCGGCGAGCACCCGGGACAGGTCGGCGACGACCAGGCCCGCGAGCGGGCCGCGGGGCGGGTCCGTCGGTGCGTCTGGAGTCATGGCGCTCGACCTTCCTTCATCGTCGATCGACGGTTCGCGGTGCTTGGTGCGGTCTCGCCACCGTGGGAGGATGCGCCCATGCCGGGCGCGTCGAACTCCGACTTCGTCGAAGCGCTCGCCCGTGGGCTGGCCATCATCACGGCGTTCAGCCCGACCGCCACGACCCTGTCGGTGACGGACGCCGCCGACCGGACGTCGTTGCCGCGACCGACGGCCCGGCGCCTGCTGATGACGCTCGAGCAGCTGGGGTACGTGCGGTCCAACGACGGCCTGTACACGCTCACGACGAAGGTGCTCGAGCTGGGGACGGGGTACATCGCCGCCCTCGGCATCTGGGAGCTGGCTCGGCCGCACCTGGAGGCGCTGGTGGCGCAGACCGGGGAATCGAGCTCGATGTCACAGCTCGACGGCAGCGACATCGTGTACGTGGCGCGTGTGGCGGTCCCGAAGATCATCGCCCTGTCCGTCCACATCGGCACCCGCTTCCCGGCCGTCGCGACGTCGATGGGCCACGTGCTGCTGGCCGACCTGCCCCGGTCCGAGCTGCTCCGGGTGCTCAGGACGCCCTCCCAGTCGGGCATCATCCCCCGCATCCGGCCGTCGCGCCGCGACCTGGAGCGCGAGCTCGCCACCGTCCGGGCTCGGGGCTGGGCGCTGTCCGACCAGCGGCTGTCGCTCGGCATCCGGTCGATCGCCGCGCCTGTCCGCGACGCGTCCGGCGCGACAGCGGCGGCGGTGAACGTCACCGTGCACGCCGCCGAGACGTCGGTCAACGAGCTGAGGCGCCGGCACCTGCCGTTGCTGTTGTCGACTGCCGGGGCCATCACGCAGGAATTCAGGAACCTCGCCCGCCTACCGGTGCCCGACCCCCTCGGCCCGACGTAGCGGCGACGCCGACTCGCCCCCTCGGCGGCCTCGGGTCGGCGCCGGGGCGGCACTACCGGTAGACGTTGTTGCTGGTGTGGTCGCCGCCGAGCCAGCGCTTCAGCGTCTCGTGGGCATCCGCACGGCGGTCGGCCGCGATCTGGTCGACGCTGGGCACGTCCACGGTGAACTCGAGGAGCAGGCCGTTCGGGTCCTCGGTGTACAGCGATCGGCAGTAGCCGTGCTCGAGGACATAGGTGCCGTCCGGCTTCCATCCCGCTGCGGTCAGGCGGTCGTGAATCTGCTGCTGCACGTCGGCCGTCACCCTCAACGCGATGTGCCGGAAGGGCGAGGGCGTCAGCGCCGGATCGAAGAGGTCCTGGTCGTCCTTGTTGGCGAACTGGAAGAACGCGAGCGCGCTCCCGTCGCCGAGACCGAAGAACGTGTGGCAGTACACCCGCTCGGCGCCGAACAGCTCGTCGGCTTCGGACCACGTGGCGACGAGCGGAAGCCCGATCAGGTCCTCGTAGAAGGCTCGCGTCGCCTCCTGGTCCTTCGTGACGTAGGCGTTGTGGTGCAATCTGCTCGGAAGATCCTGTGTGGTCACGACCCCTCCCTTCGATGGGAACGCCACGCTCGATGCCCACTACACGGACACCTTACCGCATACCGGTCACCCCGACCTGGTCGGGTACCGTGGGCCGACGGTAGCCGGGGCGAGGTGGCCCGCACCACGGCCCGGCAGGGAGGACCTCGATGAGCATCGGTGCAGGACGCATCCTGACGACCCATACCGGGAGCCTGCCCCGGCCCGACGACCTGATCCAGATCATGTGGGCCAAGGGCGACGGCATCCCCGTCGACGCCGTTGCGCTGTCCGATCGCATTGCGGCCGCCGTACAGCAGATCGTCGACCGCCAGGCCGAGGCCGGCGTGAGCATCGTCAACGACGGCGAGATGTCCAAGCCGAGCTATGCCACGTACGTCAAGGACCGGCTCCACGGCTTCGGGGGCGAGTCGGTGCAGGACTACTTCTTCGCCGACCTCGTCGACTACCCGCGCAGCGCCGAGATGGTCTCCGCCAACCCCGGGCGGCGCAACCGCACCGCGCCGGCGTGCAACGGCCCGGTCTCGGTCAAGGACCGCGAGGCCATCAGCCAGGACATGGCCAACCTCAACAAAGCGGTCGCCGGCACCGCCGGCACCGCCGTCGACGGCACCTTCTCGAGCGCTGCGTCGCCCGGCGTCGTGTCGCTGTTCTTCGCCAACGAGTTCTACGCCACCGACGAGGAATACCTCTTCGCCATCGCCGAGGCGATGCGCTACGAGTACGAGGCCATCGTCGCCGCCGGGGCCGCGGTCCAGGTCGACTGCCCGGACCTGGCGATGGGGCGCCATTCCGCGTACGCCGACATGGACCTCGGGCAGTTCCGTCGCCGGGTCGCCCTGAACATCGAGGCGCTCAACCACGCGTTGCGCGACATTCCGGCCGACCGGCTCCGGATGCACGTCTGTTGGGGGAACTACCCGGGCCCCCATCATCGTGACGTCGACCTGGCCGACATCATCGACCTGATCTGGACCGCCAAGCCGCGGGCCGTGCTGTTCGAGGCCGCCAACCCGCGCCACGCCCATGAGTGGACGCTTTTCGAAGACACGAAGGTGCCGGACGACAAGATCCTGTGCCCCGGAGTGATCGAACCCCAGTCCAACTACATAGAGCACCCCGAGCTCGTCGCGCAGCGGATCGAGCGCTACGCCCGGCTGGTCGGCCGCGACCGCCTGATGGCAGGCGTCGACTGCGGGTTCAGCGTCCACGTCGGCACGCAGGGAATCGATCCCGACGTCACCTGGGGCAAGCTGCGTGCGTTGGCCGACGGCGCCGCGATCGCGTCCGGCCGGCTGTGGTGCTGACACCAGGACGGGGCTCGGCCTGCGATCATCGGTGGGCATGAGCGAGCGCATCGATTATGTGGAGCTGCCTGCCGGCGATCTGGCCGCGGCCAAGTCCTTCTACGCCGCCGCCTTTGGCTGGGGGTTCACCGACTATGGACCGACGTACGCCGGGTTCGAAGGCGCGGGGCTCGACGGCGGTCTCGCAGGCGACGCCGCGAGCACGGCGGTGCCGCTGGTGATCCTGAAGGCCGACGACCTCGAAGGCGCCCTGGCGCGCGTCGAGGCGGCAGGCGGCACGATCACCGCACCGATTTTCGAGTTCCCCGGCGGCCGGCGATTCCACTTCCGCGACCCGGCAGGGAACGAACTGGGCGTCTGGGGCGCCTGACGCGCGGCGCGTCCCCACCGACGGGCACAGTGCGCGTGGCCACCTGGGTCCAGTTCGAGCGTGAGGCTCCCGAGGTCGCCGAGGTCGCCACGCGCCTGTGGCCGGGCCCGCTGGCGTTACACCGCAACGGGTCACTGCCCGACGGCGCATCGTGGTTCGCAATCAGCTATCTCGGGACCGTGCGGCGCGACGGCGGCCCACGCGTGCACCCCTTCTGCCCGATCCTGGCGGGCGGGCGCCTGTTCGCGGCGATCCCCCGGTCGTCACCCAAGGGCTGGGACCTCCGGCGAGATCCCCGGTGCGTGATCCATGCCCTGCCGGGTGCCGACGACGACGAGCTGTGCATCCGTGCCCTCGCCCGGGAGGTCTCCTCCGACGAATCGCTGCGCGCCTCGATCGACGCTGTCGTCGCGCGGACCCGGGTCGGAGGGATGATCGAATCGGTCGCGCACGATCCGCTGTTCGAGTTCGATCTCCGGCAGGTCGACGTGGCGCGCTGGGTCGACATCGGCCGGCCCGGCACCCATGCCGTCCGCCGTCAGTGGCGCGCCACGTAGCGCCCACTGAGGCCCGCTAGCGCCGGAGGGAGCGCGGCGGCCGGAGCGGGATCTAGTGCCGCCTGGTGGCGCTATCGCAGGGCCGGGTCGGTTCCCCCGCGGGCGAGCGCAACCGCTTCCCAGCAGTACCGCGCCACGACCGAGCGGTACGGCCGGAACCGGTCGCCCAGGGGCTGCAGCTCCCGCGGGGACGGCGTCCCATCCAGGGACCATGCGAGCCCGTAGCCCTGGCGGACCCCGAGGTCGTCGACGGGCCACACGTCGAGCCGGCGCAGCTCGAACATCAGGTACATCTCGGCCGTCCAGCGACCGATGCCCCGGACCCTGACCAGCCTGGTGATGATCTCCTCGTCCGACCGCCTGGAGGCGCCGCCGAGAACGACGGTGCCGTCCATCACCTTCGCCGACAGGTCCCGCAGCGACGCGAACTTCGCCTTGGACAGGCCGGCGCCCTTCAAGTCGTCGTCGGGCACGGCGAGGAGCGCCTCCGGCGTCAGCGGGCCGTCCACGAGCGCCCGCACGCGCTGGAAGATCGCGTTGGCGGCGTGGCCGGCCAGCTGCTGGAACACGATCGCCCGCACGAGGGCGCCGAAGTGGCCGTCGGGATTGCGGGGGCGGTACCGGATCGGACCCACCAGGCTCACGAGCCGGGCCAGCACGGGGTCCGCGGACGCCACGGCGTCGATCGCCGTGGCGAGGGCTACGGGCGGCATGCGACCCAAAGCTATGGCCGGCGCCACGCCCGGGGCGGGATCGATCGCCGGAGGTATTCGCTGTGACCCCAAGCGGGCCGGGCGTACGATCGTCTTCGTGCACGTCACAGCCGCCAGGCGATTTGTCGGCACCCGGGCCCTGCGGGCCGCGTGGCGCCGCAACGCCTGAGCCGCCGACTCCACGCCGGGCGAAGGGGCCGGGGATTCCATCGTCACCGTTCCCCGACGCCAAGGAGCCAGTCCGTGCCCCCCTATTTGACCACCGCGCAAGTCACACGGGACCTGGTGCTCCGCGATCTCACCGGACGCGAACGCCCTCCGAGACCGCATCTATACGGCACTCCACGCCGGGGGCGCGCAGGAACTGACGGCGTGGCTGGCGACGCGGCATGGGACGTTCGGTATGTCCGGGTCAGGAGGCGAACAGTGCCGTCAGGAGCTCGTCGACCGCCTCCTGGCCCCGGCGGATCGCCAGGCGGCCCTCGTCGGCGCGGGCGACCAGGAGCGCCACCTCGAGCAACGCCGCCAACACCACGTGTGCCATGACGTCGACCAGTTCGGGCTTGACCCGCCCGTCAGCGGCGATGGCCGCGATCGCGGCCTTGATGAGCCCGAAGGAGTGTTGCTCGTCGATCTCTCGCCAGCGCTCCCAGCCGACCACGGCCGGTGCGTCGATGAGCGAGATGCGGCGCACCACGGGATCGCGACACATGGCCAGGTAGGCCGCGCAGCCTCGGCGGAGGCCGTCCAGCGGGTCGGTGGCGCCGCTTGCCGCCCGAGTGACCTTGAGCGTGGCTTGGGCCTCGACCGATTGGAGCACGGCCTCGAACAGCGCCTCCTTGCTCTTGAAGTGGTGGTAGAGCGCGCCCCGGCTGACACCGGCCGCGTCCAGCACGGCAGGGATCGCCGTCGCCTCGTACCCATTGGTGGCGAACAGCTCCGTCGCCACGTCGATCAGCGCCGCCCTCGTCGCCTGTCCCTGCGCCACCCGCTGGTTCACTGCAACAGCTTGACATACCGACTGACGGTCTGGAAATATACCGACCGTCGGTCTGTCAAATCGCGAGGAGGCCCAACCATGATGCCGAACGAGCTCGAAGGGCGCCGCCGGTCCGCAGCCACGGAGATCGGCGAGATCTCCTATCTCGATGTCGGCGAGGGGCCGACGGCCCTGTTCGTCCATGGCGTCTTCACCAACGCGCTGTTCTGGCGCAACGTGATCGCCGACGCCGGGGAACGGCGCCGCTGCATCGCGATCGACCTGCCCGCCCACGGGCAGACGCGAACCACCGAGTCGTGGGACCTGTCGCTCGGCGGGATGGCGCACGCGCTCGCCGCCCTGTGCGATGCGATCGACGCCGACCAGGTCGATCTCGTCGCCAACGACACCGGCGGGGCCGTGGCGCAGATCTTCGCGGCCACCAATCCGCAGCGGTTGCGCAGCTTCACGCTCACCAACTGCGACACCCAGGGGAACATCCCGCCTGTGGGCTTCGCCCCGGTCGTCGAGCTCGCACGCCAGGGCGGCCTCGCCGACGTGGTCAAGAGCCTCGCCACCGACTTCTCGCTGGCCCGCTCCGACGCCGGCTTCGGGTCCGGATACGAACGGCCGCAGGACCTGCCCGACGAGGTGCTCCGCGCCTACCTGGGGCCGCTCGCGGAATCCGACGTGCGCGCCCGCGAGCTCCAGCGCTGCGTCGCCCAGCTCGAGCCGGGACCGCTGCTCGCCGTCGAGCCGCAGCTCAAGGAGCTCGAGACGCCAACGCTGCTGGTGTGGGGCACGGGAGATCAGTTCTTCGATCTGTCATGGGCACGCTGGCTGCGCGACACCATTCCCGGCGTCACCGAGATCGTCGAGATCGAAGGGGCCAAGCTGTTCTTCCCCGACGAACGCGCCGCCGACCTGGTCCCCCACCTCCGGAGCCACTGGGATGCGACTGCAGGCGATGAGTAGCCGCGGAGCGGAGGCGAGCCGATCAGACGGAGCGCCGGGCGCTGTGCCTGACACAGCGAGTCCGTCGGCGCCGATGGCGCCGTGACACGCCGGGGTTCCGTCGCGCCGTAGGACCGGCCCACGGCCACGAGCTGGGTTACAGGTGGTAGGTCCCGTACGTCACGACCGGTCCCTCCGCCACCGGCGCAGGCCCCGGCGGTGCCGGCGGGAGGGTCGCCCCCGCTCGGCCTCGGCCCGGCGCTCGCGCATCCGCTCCTCGACGAGGTGTGGGAGCCACGGTTCCATGAGTTCCTGCCTCCGTGTGCATCTGTCCGTTGCCGCCCCTGTACGTGCCGCGGGCCGGGCCGGTTCGCGAATTCCGGCATGGACGGGGCTGGGGCGGCCAGAGACGATGCGGGATGGGGCCAAAGCGAGCCGTTCCTGCCCCCGGGCCCGGCATTGCCTGCCGCGATCGCCACGGTTCGCCCCGGGCCGTTTCGCTAGCCGGCCAGCTCTTCAGCCAGAAGATCCATGAGCAGGCTGTCGTGCCAGCTGCCGTCCGGTCCCCGTTCGGAGGAGCGCAGGATGCCGACGGGGCGGAACCCCACCTTGGTGTAGCAACGGATGGCGGCCGCGTTGTCGGCCGCCGGGTCGATCTCCAGCCGGTGATGGCCGTGGTCGACGATGAGGTGCTGGGTCAGCGTCCGGACTGCATCGGTGCAAACACCTCGCCCGTGGACGGCCGGGTCGACGTAGATGTCGATGCTGGCATGGCGGTAGTCCGGGTCGTCCTCGGCCTGCCACTGGATCCACCCGACGACCCGACCTTCCAGCTCGATCACGTACGCGACGATGTCCGGTTCGGCGAAGTCCTCCTCGACCGCAGCCACGATGTCGTCACCGCCGCGCCAGCGCGCGTAGACCTCCGGCGTGCGGCGGATCTCCACGAGCCTGGGGACGTCGGCCGGCGACGCGCGTCGCAAGCGAACCAGGTCACCCTGCAGAGCCGTCACCGGGTCGAGGGTAGGTCTGCAACTCGAACCTACGGGCGCGACGTCCGTCCATGCGCGATGGATCGGGGCCTCCCGCCGAGAGGCCCCGATCCCCTGGCTCGATCAGCGCTGCCCTGAGCCCAGATCCACGGCCACGCCGATGAGTGCGGACACCGCCTCGTCGACGTCCACGTCGTCGTTGCTACCCAGGCTGTTGACCTGGAGCAGGTCGCTGGCCTCGCTGCCGGTGATCCGCACCTCGGTCCTCAGGCCCTCGACGTCGACCCTCGCGCCGTCGGTCTCGACGTCGATCCGGTCGCTCCGCTCGGTGCCGTTGACGGTCACGACGTCGGGCTGGCCGTCGCCACCGCCGGCCGGGCCCGACAGGTCCACGTCTGCCCGGCGGAAGTCGGTGCCGGACATGTCCCCGACGCTGAACGTGTCGGGGGCGCCGAGGGCGGTGAGGTCCAGCCGCTCGACGCCGTCCATGTCCATGCGGATGTTGCCCGCGTCCCGCAGGAACAGCGACCGCTGGCCGTTGGCCGCCAGGCTCATGTTCTCCGCCACGCCGGCGCCGTTGAAGTCGAGGGTGTCCGTGCCGCTCTGGCCCTCGACGATGTCGCTGCCGTCGCCCGGGTCCCAGCGGAAGCTGTCGCTGCCGGAGCCGAGCACGGCCGAGTCGTTGCCGCGGTTGCCGTCGACGGCGTCCTTGCCGCTGCCGCCGATGAACAGCTCGATGCCGTCGCCGCCGTTCAGGCTGTCGTTGCCGCTGCCACCCGACACGGTCGCAGGCTCGTCGATGATGCCGTTGGCCTGGTCGACGCGGAACTGGTCGCTGCCGCTCCGCAGGAACACCTCGATCCGGCTGAACGTGTTGCGATCGAAGCTTTGCTCGGCGATCCCGTCGTCGTTCAGGTCGACCTGCATGGTGCCGGGAGCACCCGGGGCAAGTCGCAGCGCGATCCGGTCGCTGCGGGATGTACCGACGACGGTCAACGTGTCGTTGGCGACGCGGGCCGACGGCGACTGCGTCGCACCTGCGGGATTCGCGGGGCCGGCCGCCGCCAGGCCGATCGCCAGAGCCGCCGCCGCTCCTGCGGTCAGGGCGAGCGGACGGGCTCCGGGGATGCGATGGACGTTCATGATCGGGACCCTTTCGGTGCCGTCGTCGACCCGGTGTCGACGCTGGCTCCCTCTACGCCGAGGGTCGCGGTTCGGTTCGCAGCGGGCGCCCGCCGCGAGCGCACGGGTCAGAAATCGGGATCCTCCCACCACGGATAGGGGGCGGGGAGGTCGGCGGGCACACGATTGGGGAACGTCGGCGGCCGCTTCTCCAGGAAGCTCGTCACGCCCTCGCGCACGTCGGCGCCGCGCCCGAGCGCTTCGAGGAGCGCAGAGTCGATCCGGTGGGCGGCCATGGGATGCGGCTCGCCAAGCATGCGCCAGAGCAGCGCCCGCGTGACGGTGGCCGAGACGGCAGAGGTGTGGGTGGCGATCTCGCCGGCGAGCTCGTATGCGGCCGGCAGCAGGGCATCGGGCTCGTGGATCGATCGCACGAGTCCTCCGGCGAGCGCCTCGTCGGCGCCGAACACGCGGCCGGTCGCACACCACTCCATCGCCCGGCTGATGCCGACAACACGCGGCAGGAACCACGACGAGCATGCCTCGGGAACGATTCCCCGGCGCGCGAACACGAAGCCGAACCTCGCCGTGGCGGACGCCAGGCGCATGTCGAACGGCAGGGCCATCGTGATCCCGACGCCGACCGCGGCACCGTTGATCGCGCCGATCAGGGGCTTGGTGCACGAGAAGAACCGCAGGGCAACGACGCCACCCTCGTCGCGGTGCCGGCCGTCGGGCTCCTTCACGACGCCGGCGGCGGCGGCGCGGGGGCCGCCGTAGTCGAACGTTGCGTCGCCCCCGCCGAGGTCCGCGCCCGCACAGAAGGCCTGTCCCCGCCCTGTCATCACCACGGCCCGTACCTCGGGATCGGCGTCGACGGCGTCGATCGCCGCGCACAGCTCCCGCTGCATGGTGACCGTGAAGGCGTTGAGGCGATGGGGGCGGTCGAGCGTGATGGTGGCCACGTGGCCGGCCACGTCGTAGGCGATCTGCTCGTACGTCATGTCAGCGACCCCCGAACCTGGGTGGCCGCTTCTCGACGAAGGCCGTGACGGCCTCCCGCATGTCCTCGCGGCTGGCGGAGCGCCCGCATCTTCGGTACCAGCGAGGCGATGTGCTGCTGGCCCACCATGCCGGCTGGGACCCGCCCGAGGCCGTCCGTGCCGGGCGGGGTGCCGGCGCCCTTCAGGTCGAGCCCGGCGCAGAAACCCCGCCCGGCGCCGGTCAGCACGACGACCCGCGCGCTGTTGTCGGCCGCCACGCTGTCGAAGGCGCCGTGGAGGTCGGCGACGAGCTCGTGGCTCATGGCGTTCAGGCGGTCGGGCCGGTCGAGGGTCACGAGGGCCATCCCGGAGCGGGGTGACGAAACCTGCACGGTGGTCATGCAAAGCAGTCTCGCGGGTCGACGCCTCGCCGCCGGGCGCCGCCGTGGGTCGTGGCGTTGCCGTCCCGCAACCCCGTGGGCGGGTCAGGTCCGGGCGCTGGCCACCCCGGTTTCAGGCCGCCTTCTCGAGGATGTGTACGCCGCAGGCGGAGCCCAGGCCGATGACGTGGGCGAGCCCGACCTTGGCGTCGGCGACCTGGCGGTCGCCCGCCTCGCCGCGGAGGTGGTGGCAGACCTCCCAGACGTTGGCGATGCCGGTGGCGGCGATGGGGTGGCCCTTCGACTGGAGGCCGCCGGACACGTTGACGGGCGTGGCCCCATCACGCCACGTGGCGCCGGACTCGAAGAACGGCACGGCCTCGCCCTGGTCGCACAGCATCAGGTTGTCGTAGTGGACCAGCTCGGCGGTGGCGAAGCAGTCGTGGAGCTCGACCAGGTCGAGATCCTCGGGGCCCACGCCGGCGCTCTCGTACGCCTGGACGGCGGCGTTGCGGGTCAGGGTGTTGACGTTCGGCAGCACTTGGCAGGCCTCTTCCCACGGGTCGGTCGTCAGCACCGACGCCGCCACCTTGACCGCCCGCCGCCGTTGGTCAGGGTCGAGCGTCTTGAGCTTCTCGCCCGTCACCACCACGGCGGCGGCCGCCCCGTCGCAGTTGGCGGAGCACATGGGGCGGGTGTTGGGGTAGGCGATCATGACGTCGTTCATGATCTCGTCCAGCGTGAACCGCTTCGAGTAGGCCGCCAGCGGATTCAGGGTCGAATGGGCGTGATTCTTCTCGGAGATGCGCGCGAACAGCTCGAAGCTGGTCCCGCCGTAGCGGTGCCCGTACTCCATCCCGATCTGGGCGAACACGCCCGGCATCGTCTCGGTGCCGATGCGGCCATCGGTCGGGGCCACCGCCCCGAACCGCCCCCGCGGCGTCCACGACCCATCCTCGTCGGCCTTGCGGTTCGCGCCGGCCAACAGGCCCGCCCCGGCGAGCTTCTCCACGCCCACGGCCATGCCCAGGTCGCATTCCCCGGCCTTGAGCGCCATGATCGCCGTGCGCAACGCCGTCGCCCCGGTCGCGCACACGTTGGAGACGTTGTACACCGGGATCCCGGTCTGACCGAGCTGCTTCTGCAGCTGCTGGCCGATCGGCCCCGCACCGCCCATGAGGTTGCCGGCGGCCAACACGCCGATGTCCCGCATGGAGACCCCGCCGTCGGCCAGCGCGCCCTGCGCCGCCTCGACAGCCAGATCCACCGTGTCCCGCTCGGGGTGCTTCCCGAACTTCGTCATTTGAATGCCGAGGATCCAGATGTCATCAGCAGCCATCACTGGCCTCCCTCACTCACCGTGGACACATCCACCGGCTCGAAACCGAACCCGACCGCCTCGACGCCCGACCCGTCCACGCCCACGGGCACGGTCGTCAGGCGGACCTTCATCCCCAGCGCGACGTGCTCCGGCGTGGGCTCCACGTTCACCACGTTGCCCCGCACACTCGTCCCGTCGCAGTCGACCACCGACGCCACGAACGGCACCGGAATGCCCGGCGCCGCCAACGACACGATGGTGAACGCCCGCACCTCGCCCTCGTTCGCGACCCGAGCGCCTGAGAACTCGGTTCCACCGCAGCCTGCGCAGGCGTTGCGCCGATCGAAGTACCTCGCTCCACAACCCTGGCACTCCTGGGCGATCAGGTGCGGATCGTCGCCCAACACCAGGTAGTCGACCAGCGGCATCTGCTTGCTCACGTTGGCAACTCCCCTTCCGTCGCTCCGCTCCCTGAACAGGCCGAGACCGGGATTAGAGCATACTCTTTGTGCCGGTCACGCCGCCTCAGCCGACGAGAGCCGCGAGACGCTCACCGGCTTCGTCGGTGAGCACCCAACGGGACGGCTCGCCCAGCTCCTCACGCACGACGCCCCCGTGCTCGAGGGTGCGGAGGTGGGCTACGGCCTCGCCGACTGCGGCCCGCCGCATGAACCCCTCGATCTCGTCCCAGGGGCGCGACCAGTGCATGCGGGAGGCGATGGCCCACGCCGTGCTCACGCCGTCGCCGACGGCAGCGACGGCCTCGCGGAAGCGCTCGTCGTGGTGGCGCCGGAGCTCGGCGACGCGCTGGTGCAGGTCGGCAAACCGATATTCGTGGGCCGGCAGGACCTCGTCGGGGTCGTAGACGTCGACCTTGTCGAGCGACCCCAGGAAGTCGCCCAGCGGATCGTCGCCCGCCTGGGGATGGAACGAGATGTTGGGCGTGATTCGCGGCAGCACGTGGTCGCCGGACAGGAGCACCTCGTGGCGCGGTTCCCAGAAGCACAGGTGGCCGGGCGAGTGGCCCGGTGTCCAGATGGCGGTCAGCTCCCAGCCCGGGACGTCCGGGCGCTGGCCGTCCTCGAGCAGCACGTCGGGCATGACCGCATCTACGAACGGCCGCACCGGCATCGCCGCGCGTTGCAGGGTTGCGATCTCGTCCGCGGGTGCTCCGACGCGACGCAGCATCGTCCCTACGCGTTCCAGCAGATCGGCTGGCTCGGCGTAGCGGTCCCGCACCAGCGCGGCGTCGGCGGGGTGGAGTGCGATCCAGGCCCCGGAAGCCTCACGAATGCGTCCCGCCAGGCCGTAGTGGTCGGGATGGATGTGCGTGACCAGCACGCCCTGGACGTCGCCGATCGCGTAGCCCGCCACCGCCAGCCCCGCAGTCAGGGCGGCGTAAGCGTCCTCGGTGTTCCAGCCGGCGTCGACGAGGTACGCGCCACGCTCGGTCTCGAACAGGTAGACGAACACGTAGCGCAGGGAGTTGTTCGGCAGCGGCACCGGGATGGTCCACAGGCCGGGCCGCAGTCGCTCGACCGGGGGCAGCGGCTCGGGCGCGGACGGGATGTCGGTCACTGGGCCACACTACCTGGAGGCGTGCCCGGGCCATGACGAAGAGGACACTGATAAGCCGTCATCGTCGGACGCCAGCAGCGCCACCCGGAACTTGGGAACGGGACTGGCGCCGGGCAAAGGGGATACCTTTTGCGGACATTGCAACGGTCAGCCCATGTAGGGCCGCAAGGCCTCGAGGTGGCGCCGCATGCGATGCCGCACGAGCTCCCGGTCCTCGGAGACGATCGCCTCGACGATGCGCGCGTGGGTCCGGGTCAGCTCCTCGATGAGCTCGCGCGGCCTGCGCCCAGACGGGTTGACCGGATGCATCCATGCGAGGCGGATCAGCACCAGCGCCACCAGCTCGAGGACGGGATTGCCGGTCAGATGGGCGATCGTGGCATGGAGGTCATGGCCCACAGCCTGCACGAAGTCCTGGTCAGGGGCGTTGCGTTCGGCGTCGAGCGCCTGGCGCAGGCGGGTCCGGCCGTCGTCGTCCACCTTGCCCATGACCCGATCCACCACGGCCATCTCGACACCGACGCGCAGCTCGATGAGGCTGCCGACGTCCATCCCCCGACGGTCGAGGTAGAGGGCGACGGTGTCGCTGACCGTGGCGAGGCCGGGCTCGGTGACGAACAGTCCTCCCCCGGGGCCACGGCGCATGGCGGCGATGTCGTGGTGCTCCAGCAGCCGCACCGCCTCGCGCAGCACGGCCCGGCTGACTTCGTACCGCTCCATGAGCTCGGGCTCCGACCCGAGGAACGTGCCCACCGGCCAACCGTCACTGACCACCTGCCGGAACACCTCACGCGCCACACCCTCGCCGCGCTTGTCCCCGCCGCCGGTCAACTGGACGCCGGTGGGGTCGAGCAGCTGGCGTGACGATCGACGCCGCCGCAGCCACGCGTGTTCGGCCTCGAGGTGCCGCCGCATCCGGTGCCGGGCCGTGCTCCGGTCGCCCGCCAGCACCGAGTCCACGATGCGCACGTGCGCCTCGCGCGACTCGCGGAAGATCCTCGGCGCCACGAGGCTCAGATCGGTGTACAGGGCGGACACCCGGTTGAGGATGTCGACGAACAGTTCGAGCGCCGGATTGCGGGTGACCGTGGCGAGCAGCATGTGCAGCTCACGGGGGTCGCTGGCGTCGCCGGCCGCCTCTCGCTGGATCACGCCGCGCAGCGCCGTGATGTCGACCTCCTCGACCCGATCCGGCGCCAGGTCGACGACGATCTCCTCGAGCACGAGGCGCGTCTCGAAGACATCGTCCAAGCGGGCGCCCAGGCGATAGAGGTAGACGAGAACGGCGTCGATGACCGAGTCGACCGTCGGCTCGCGCACGACGAGGCCGCCCCCCGGGCCCCGGCGCATGCGCGCCACCTGCTGGTGCTCGACCAGGCGGACCGCCTCGCGGAACACGGCGCGACTCACGCCATAGCGGTCGAGCAGCTCCGCTTCGGACCCCAGCACCTCGCCGACCGGCCACCCCTGCGCCAGCACGTCGTCGACGATCCGGTCGGCGACGGTGGCGGCCAGCTTGCCGCCCGCCGGGCTGGCCCGCCGGGCCACGGCGCCCGGAGGTCGACCCCGCGGGGGCGCCCAGCTCCGAGCGGCACCCGAGGGGGTTTTCACAGGGTGTACTCTACCTATCCCGCCATTCGAGGCTCGTGGACGCCGACGTCGTGCTCGCGACACCCGACGCATGCCGGCGTGTGAACGCTTCCGGCCGGGATTGAGGACACTCTTGCATCTCCGGCGTCGACGGCCGAAGGGCCGGCCTGTGGCGGCGTTCACATGCGCCGGATTCCGTGGCCTCCGAACGCTGGAACGGTGGACGGCCCGAAGCGGCGCTCAGATGCGCCGGATTACGTCGCTTCCGAACGCCGATCGCCGCTAAGGCCGGCGACGGCGACGCCCATGTCCACCTCAGCCGGCGCGAACGGCGACCGCGTCGGGCGGCAACGTGCCGTCCTCCGGGATCGGCACCACCGTGCGCCCGTACGGCCACAGGGCGAGCCCGGCCAGCTTGAACGACGCGACGGCGAAGGGGATCCCGATGATCGTGATCGCCAGCAGTAACGCCGTGACCACGTGGCCGATCGCCAGCCACCAGCCGCACAGGATCAGCCACACGACGTTGCCGATCGCGTTCAGGGCGACGTCCCGGTCCAGCCGCGGGACGACCATCCGACCGAACGGCCACAGGGCATATCCCGCAAGCTTGAACGCGGGCAGTGCCAGCGGAATGGTGACGATGCCGACGATCGCCAGCACGCCGGCAACCAGGTAGGCCAACGACATCCAGATCCCGGCCAGCAGCAACCAGATGATGTTGCCCACCGTCCGCACGACGCCGACGGTACCAGCAGCACCACGGGGCGCTGCGAGCGTGGGAGCAGCCACCCGGTCCATCGGATCGGTCTGGCGACATCATCGCCGCATCGTCAGCAGCTGGGGCTGGAGACGACGAGCGATGACTCCTCGGCGAGGCCCCAGCGGTATGCGGCGCGCACCGCGAACGCCTCCCGGAGCTCGCTGGCGACGTCGGTACGGAACTCCTCGCGGTAGGTGGGGTCGGTCACCAGGTACACGGTGAACGACAGCCCGGCGAAGGTGGCGAGGAAGCCGGCGACCCGGAGCAGCTCCTCCGTCACCACCATCGTGCGCTGATCGAGGGACCAGGAGAGCAGCACGTTGACGTCGCCACCGATCCAGTTGGCGGTCGACTGCTCCGTCATGGCCAGGGTCCCGAACGCGACGAGGAACAGCCATACGCCGGCGGCGACGGCGGCGATCTGGACGGTGCGGGCGAACAGGCCGACGAGGGCAACGTTCACCCGCTCGCGAGACGAAAGGGCGATCGGCGGCGGCCGGCCCGAGGACGGCAACTCGATCGCGCGGGCCGGCGTCTCGGCGACCAGCGTGTGCACCTGATCCCATGAGTCGAGGGTGCCGGCGGCGGCGATGTCCCCCGGCAGGTGGCTCAGCACGAACGCGGCGCCGATGCCGACGAAGAGGCCGAGCACCAACACGTAGGCGACGCCGTGGAGCTGGCCGAGGACCTCCCACGCCTCGGCGGCGAGGAACAGGAACGTGATCGAGACCAGGAGCAGCGGCAGTGCCCGCCGCAGCACCGATCCGATCGAGTCCGCCAGCACCACCGACCGCTCGCTCGCCCAGCGCACCATGGGCACGATGCCGTAGGACGTCGCCAGGTACACGATGCCCAGCGGCACCAACGCGAGCACCGTTGCCTTGAGGGCGTCGCCCCATTGCCCGTAGAGGACCGACGGGAGCGCCGGGCCGAGCACGAACACCGCCAACTCCCATGGCCCCACCTCGCGTGGCCAGGCAAAGGCGGGACGGCGGCGCGCCAGGTTGGCGATCGCCCAGGTGGCGACCAGCACCACCATGGTGAGGAGCAGCGCGACCAGATTGAAGACGACGCCCTTGTCAAGGTCGAGCGCGTACAGCCCCCGCAGCACATAGATCACGACCAGCAGGGGCAAGGACCGGGTCCAGATGTGCTCGCTGGCGTCGTAATGCACGATGAAGTGCGGGACTCCCCGGCGCACGAACCACCGCTCGCAGTCCAAGATCGCCGGGGCTGGGGGCACCGCCGGCAGGCTAGGCCGCTCGGACCTGCCCTGACCGAGGTGTTCGGTTGTGGACGGGTCGCGGCATTTCACCGGGAACTGGCGGCCAGGAACGCGTGGATCTCGTGGGGTGCGCGCAACCTGACGAAGCGCAGTCGGTCGTTGGCCGGATCGTGCATGGCGGCCTCGTAGCGCTGGAAGTAGGTGGTGTACTTCACCCAGGTCCAGCTGATGATGTTCTGCTGGGGGTCCAGCCGATAGAAGTTGGTCAGTGGCTCGCGGTTCCCGTTCCACAGCGTCTCGCGGGTGACGGCGCGGCGGAGGGTTCGCAGGATGACCCGTCGCATCACGAGCCGACGCGGCAGGTCCAACCAGACCACCGTGTCGGCTCGCTCCCACACCAGGTCGCGCACCACCGAGTAGTTGCCGTCGACCACCCACGCCGGTGCCGCCACCGCCGTGCCCACTCGGTCGCGGAAGTCGTCCCGCGACAGCTCGGCCCAGTGGGGCTGGTGGAAGATCGCATCGAGCTCGACGAACGGCACACGCAGTGATGCGGCCAGCTTCCGGCCGACCGTCGTCTTGCCGGAGCCGGGCACCCCCACGAGCGAGACCCGCCGCATCCGTCCCACCTGCCGCCGCCGATCCTGCTCCGCCACCCGCATCCGGTCCCGGTCAGCCCGCCGAGGGGTGGACTGTGGGGCGGTAGCCGTGGCTCAAGACGTCGGTGCTGGCCCGGGGCGTGAGCACCGTGGCGCGTCCCCGATCCGGGCGTTCGACCGCCGGGCCATAGCCACGCGGCGACCACGGGACCAGGCGATCGGTCAAGACGAGTGCCGGAAGCCCTTCACCGCCGGGGCCCGGACCGTCGATGGCCACGAACGCACCCACGGGCACGTCGGTCCACGCACGCGAGTGGCGGCGCTGCGCCTTCCCATCGCGGCGATCGGTGTGCAGCCGGCGGTCCATCGGGTCGACCGTGGGGCGCTCCCCGAACGCCGATTCCCATGCATCGAGCCAGGCGTTGAAGTCGGCGCGCCGGCACAGGGCGCAGGGTCTGTGACCCGCAGCCAGCGCCACCCCCTCGTCCCAGAAGAACAGCGGCGTCCAGCGGCCGGGCTCCCACTTCGGCGCCACCCAGCCCTTGTGCTCGAGGACGCACGTGATCCACCGGCGCACCTGCCATGGCCGCACGATCCGCCGGTCGCGGTGGATGCATCCCCGGTTGCCCATGAACAGGCCGCGTTGGTCGATGGCGACGATCTCGCCCCACGGGTTCACTCGATTCGACTCCGCCACCCGTCCATCGTGACGCGACGTGCAGCACGAGCGCTCGCAGGATGCGCCGCCCCGCGGCGCCGCGGTTATGAGCCGCCCCGCCGGCGGGTAGACGACCGCCACATACGAGGGAGGGTTCCCATGACTTGGGTGATCGTTGTAGTGGCCGTCGTCGTGATACTCGCGCTGGCGGCCCTGGCGTTGGGGCGGGGCCGTTCCGCAGCGTTGAAGCGGCGTTTCGGACCGGAGTACTACCGCAGCGTCGACGAGGAGGGCGGCCGCCGCGCCGCCGAGGCATCGCTGCGTGACCGCGCCAAGCGGCGCGACGAGTTGGAGCTTCGCGAGCTACCGCCCGGGGCTCGGTCGCAGTTCGCGGCCAGGTGGCGGGACGTCCAGTCCGGTTTCGTCGATGACCCCCGCCAGGCAGTGGACGACGCCGACCGGCTGGTGCAAGAGGTGATGCGTCAGCGCGGCTACCCGGTAGACGAGTTCGACGAGCGCCTCGAGATGGTCTCCGTCGACCATCCGGAGCTCGCCGAGAACTACCGCGTGGCGCACGCCATTCAGGGCCGGAGCGGTAGCGACTCGGCGTCGGTCGACGACCTGCGCGAGGCGTTCCAGCGTTACCGGGCGCTGTTCGCCGACCTGCTGGCCGATGGCACCGTCAGCCCACGCGAGGACGCTGACGCCGACGAGGTCGTCGAGGACGACCGTGAGCTGGCCGACGAGCACGACGTGCCCCGAGAGCACGACGTGCGCTGAGGAGGGAGGACGCAGTGACCACGAACGAGACAGACCGAACCGACGATCGCGGCCCCGCGAGCGAAGTGTTCGCACCGGACGAATCGGTCGACGAACCCGAAGCCGACGAGGTCGAGGAGCGTGACGAATCCCGCCTAGCCGCGGAGCCGGAGCCATCAATGCCGGCACACGAGACGGAGCCGGTCGGAGTCGCCGAGGATGACACCGTCGTGGATGATGATCGATCCGACACCCCGGCCAGCTCTGGCGCCGCCGGCGACGTCGCGTCGGGCGTCGACGGGCCATTGCTGGCCGACGCCACCCGCTATCAGGACCGCTGGTACGAGATCCAGACCGGCTTCGTCGACGAGCCCCGCCACGCAGTCCAGGGCGCGGGCGAGCTGCTGACCGAGATGATGGACGACCTGACGCGCAGGCTCACCACGGAGCTTGGCGTGCTCGACGCATCCCAGGGTGCGGACGAGGACGTCTCGACCGAGGACCTGCGCGTGACGTTCCAGCGCTATCGCGCGTTCTTCGATCGCCTGCTGGCGGCCTGACGACCGGAACCGGCCGGACCTACGCCTCAGACCCGACCGTCGGAGGCATCTCGTGGCGGCGCCGTCGTCGCGGCGAGCAGGTGGCGGGCGCGCCGGCCGAGGTCCCCGAGGTCGACCCGGCCGGCATCGACCGCGGCGACGAGGCGTTCGGCAAGGTCGAGCGCCTCGTCGACGATCGGGGACGGGGCCGCCGGATCCTGGCCCATGTCGTGGAGGATCGTGCGCTCGGTCCGCGAGGCGACGATCGGCCCGTCGATGCCCTCGACCCAGACGTTGGTGCGTCTCCCGTCGCCGCGCTGATCGCCCCGCAGCGGTTCGAGCGCGTAGATCTTGTCGGCGCGAGCGAACTTGCCGAATCCGAGGAACACCATCCGGGGCTCGACCGCCATGGCGTGATTATCCGCTTCCGGCGACCGGGTGGCGAGCGCGGGCGGGAATACGCGGCCGGTGTGGCGACCGGTCAACCGGATGCGCCCGCCCGCCACCTGCGGATACTCGACCGGCGCCAGCCCGCACGCGGCGCGAAGGCGCGGCCGAGGTGTGCAGGGTTGGGCAGGCCCCAGCGGGCGGCGACCGTGCTCAGAGGCAACGGCGAACGAAACCATTGGCTATTGCCTGGCCCTCGCGACGGCGATCGCCATTGCCTCGAGGGCCGGATCGGCCTCGGCAGGCCGGGCTACCCGGCCATGCGGTCGATGCGGTCCATCGGGCCGGCCGTTGGTGACGGCGTCGCGCCGATGGCGCGGAGCCAACGGCCCGTGCAAGTGCGCCTGCGATCCCGCCGCCGGCCGGCCACGGTGTCCACTCCCTGTCGCACCGCGGCACCCAGGGCCTCGGGGTCGGTCACGCACACCGCGTGCCCCCCATCGACCTCGATGACCGGTGCACCCAGTGCCGCCGCCGTCGACCGCTGCCGGGCGGGACCGACGGTGAGGTCGCGCAGCGTCACGATGGAGGCGGCCGGCGTCCCGAGCTCGGCCAGCCAGGGGCGGGCATCGAACGCGGCGATCGCCCTGCCGGCGCTGACGACGTCGGAGGGGTGGAGGCGCTTCATCTCACCGGCCAGCCACGGGGTCAGGTCCGCCGACTTCCCCACGAGAGCCGGCCGCTTCCCCACCAACTCGGCCATCACCCGATCCGGCAGCCCCGAACGGATCAGCGGCCCGAGCAGCTGCAGCATCGGACCCATCCCCCAGCGGAAGGAGCCACGCGCCAGCTCGGCCGCACTGGCGATCAGAACCAGGCCGCGCACCCGGTCGGCGTGCCGGCGGGCCAGGAGCAGGGCGACCGGGCCGCCCATCGAGTAGCCCACCACGATGGCTTTGCGCACCCCCAGTTCACGCAGCAACCCGTCGGCATCGTCGGCGCAGTCCTCCAGGCTGAAGGGTTCGCGGCTGCGGATGCCGCGGCCGTGGCCCCGGTGGTCCATCGCCACCACGTGGTACCGCCCGGCTAGGGCCGGAAAGGTACCCAGCCAGTTGAGGTCCGCCGACGCCATCCAGCCGTGCAGTAACAGGACCGTCGGCGCACCAGGCGGGCCCGCCTGGTAGCGCACGAACACGTCGCCCCGCTCGGGCACGCGTACGAGGGTGCCCAGGGGAAGGGCCGGGGAATCGGTTGACAAGCACGGCGTTCGCCACGCAGCACACGCCGCCAGAAGTCGCTCGGTTCACGTCGTAGCTGCACGGCCATCGATGTGGACACCTCCGGTCGGGCTCCTGGCGTCAGACCACCGCTGCGCCCGGCGAGTTTCACACACCGACACCGACGCTCCGGCCCACGATCCATGGGCGCCCTGGTGCCCGCACCGGCACCAGTAGGAAACGCCCGGCGCGGTCAGCCCGAGGGTGGGCGTCCCTCGAGCTCGGCCAGGCGATGATCGGCCCTCTCGAGACGCCGCACGACGACGCTCAGCACGCGCCGGGCGAACACCGGGTCGGCGGCGAGCAGGTCGTCGAAGTGCTCAGCCCGCAACCCGAGCAGCTGCATGGCGACGATCGATCGCACGGTGGACGTCCGAACCCCGGTACCCAGCAGCGCCATCTCGCCGAAGAAGTCGCCGGCGTTGAGCACGCTCAAGTCGACTCCACCCCGGGTCACAGCCGCGTGCCCGTCGACCACCAAGAAGAGCTCGTCGCCGAACTCGTTCTCCTTCACGATGTCGACGTGCGGACCGATCGTGACCTCGTAGGCGAGCTCGGCCAAGGCCGTGAGCTCCTCGTCGCTGGCGCCGTGGAACAGCCACACGTCGCTCAGGAGCTTCTTGCGTTCCTCGATCGCGACCGATGCGCTCATCGCCGCGAACGGTACCCCCCACCGATCGGTGGGTGGTCCCGACCGGCGCACATCACTCGAACAGTGCGAACACCTTGTTGGAATTGAAGGTGTACGACTCCACCATCGTCGCCCAGGTGGGGGCGCGCCCGAGCTCCTTCATCGCCCCGATCAGCGCGAACCAGCTGAGCAGCTCTTGCTGCCCGGCGTCCTCGAGGGCGTCCAGGGACACGTGTTGCCACGCGTCGTAGTCGGCCCGTTCGAGTGCGTCGAACAAGTGGCGATCACTCTCCATGTCGGGGAACAGACGCCACGTCTTGTCGCACAGGAAGGCGTGGGACCAGCTCGATGACGCGATCAGCGCAACGCGCCAGTCGCTGTCGCGAAGCACGCGCGCGGTTGCCGCGCCGACGTCCATGAGCCGCCGGGGACTGGGCGACGGCGGGTCGAACGGCGTTTGATCGTCGAACCTGCTCAGGAATCCGCGGAAGCTGATGACTCGCCGTCCGTAACAGTTGACGGGGAACGCCACGACCGGATACGGGAAGCCCCGACGGTGGTAGTCGAGATAGAGAATGGTATTGAGGAACGCATGCGCAAAACCCTTGTGGTGGAGCGGCTCGTACGCATAGGCGACATCGATATTCTCGTCCAGCAATCTCGATACCAGGTGCAGGGCCGCGTTTCGATGCCCGCGGACGGTAAAGGTCGCATCGGCCGACTCACCCCAGGCGTTCGGCCGCCCCTCCATGTCGGAGGAACGCTGTGCACTCCTCCAAGGGGTAACCACAAGGTCCTCGTAAGCGAGCACACAGAATGGCGGAATGACGTCCTCGCGGAAGTTCTCGTATTGGTCATCCCCCCAGATGAGGACGACGTCGGGCGAGAAATCATCCAGCGCCGCACGGAGGCGGTCGAAACCGACGACAAGGGCCGTTCGATGCTCCTTGGCGCTCACGAGGCCCTGATCGTCGCCCCACTCCCGCTGCATCGCTCGAGGCCAGTTTCCCGGGTCCTTGCGCTCGTCGGGAATGCTCGGGTCGTCCAGTGTCCAGCGCAGGATCCCGGACATGTCCTCGTCCAACCCGCTCAGCGGCGGATAGTGGCTGAGGCCGAGACCAAGGATCTCACCCATGCCGCCTACGACCCCCAGCCCCGAGGAGCCCGGACCGAAGCCTGTGGCTGCTGGGTCTCGAGCCGAGGACCCATCTCGTCACCCGATGCGACTGGCGTGATCAAACCGCACGCTGAAGGACCATCTTGCGGATCGCACCGAGTGTCGCGCCCACGGCACCCATGTACGCATCCCGCATGTTCTCCTCGTAGTCGCGCTCCTCGCGGCTCCCGGCCTCGACGCCCTCGATCTCGAGGGCGAACGAGAACTTGAGCTCGAGATCACCGCTCGGGTCCTCGAGGATCTCGTTCGTTATCCGACCCAACACCCGACCCTCGACGCGACGGAACTCGACGCGTTCCTTAGGTGTCAGCGTTACCGCCTCACGGAGGTCATCGCCTCCGAACCGAATGTCGCGAAGGACGAAGTTCTCGCGCTGCTCCACGACATCGCACTTCTCCATCTTGGGGACGAACGGCAACGCGTTCTCCGCCTTCATGACCAACCCGTCCCAGACATCGTCACGCGTGAGAACAGGTGCGTCGGGATCCGACGGGTCGTTGACGAGAACGGAGTGGCTCAGCTCGATCATGCGAACCCCCTCTCACCCGAGCCGCCACGAAAAGTGTATGTACATTGACCAGGGCCGTCAAAGGCTGGCCCGTTGGGGTGCGGACGTGATGGCGGCGTTGACCGCGGCGTCGTAGCGCATTGCAGCACTTCCGTCGCGCAACGCTGGACGCCGACGTGCCCTACATGCTGGATCACCAGGTCCACGAGTGCATACACTTAACCAGAGGGATCCAGCGATAGACAGGCGGAGCCGGAGCGGCGCCTGTCCGACCGGCCCGGCGCCGAAGGAGAGCGAGATGCGTGTCATCGCGATCGAAGAGCATTTCATCACGCCACCAGGCTTTGCACTGACGGAGCGCCTTGGGAAGGTTGGCGCTCCCATCCACATGTGGGCGGAGCAGCTGGGCGACTTGGGCGAACGCCGCCTGGCGGATATGGATGCAGCCGGGATCGACGTTCAGGTCCTCTCGACGCCCGCGATCGGTGTCGAGGAGCTCGATCCCGCAGAGGCTCTGAAGATGGCGACGGAAGTGAACGACGTCTTGGCCAAGGCCGTCGCGGACCACCCCGACCGCTTCGCAGGGTTCGCGGTCCTTCCCACCCTCGACGCGGGGGCGGCGGCGGACGAGCTCGAGCGAACCGTCAAGGAGCTCGGCTTCAAGGGCGCGTTGATCAACGGCCACACGCGGGGTCGCTTCCTCGACGACCAGGCGTTCTGGCCGATCTTCGAGCGGGCCGAGGCGCTGGATGTGCCGATCTATCTGCATCCCACGCCGCCTCCGCCACAGGTCAGGGAGGCGTACTACTCGGGGCTTCCCGGGATGGTCGGAAACGTCTTGGCCCTGGCCGGCTGGGGCTGGCATTGCGAGACCGGATTGCACGCGCTCCGCTTGGTGCTCGGCGGCGTCTTCGACCGCTTCCCTCGGCTTCAGGTCATCATCGGGCACATGGGCGAGAACATTCCGTTCTCATTGGCACGGGCGGATCAGGTTCTAACGCCGTTTGCCAACATACAGCGCGGTATCGCCGACTACTTCCAGGAAAACTTCTATATCACCACCAGCGGCTACTTCACGTTCCCACCGCTCCTGTGCGCAATGATGGTTCTCGGCGTGGATCGGATCATCTTCTCCGTCGACTACCCCTTCAGCGACAACGTTGAAGGTCGCGCGTTCCTCGATGCCGCGCCCATCGCGCCGGACGACCGAGAGAAGATCGCGCACGGAAACGTCGAAAAGCTGCTGCGGATGTGACAAACGGCCACGTTGGCGTCATCCCCTATTTCAGCGATTCAACCGGCCCGACGAGCTCCGCGTAGGCCTCGCGCATTCCGAAGAAGTCCGTCTCCTCGAAGCGCGGGATCGGTTCGCCCGCAAGGGTCGCCGGCAAGGCGTCGAGGTGGAGGTGCCACGCACCGAGCATGGCGTGCACGTGCCATGACGTGTCTTCGGGGAGCGAGTGCGTCAGGGCCAGCTTCGAGCCGCCGCCGTCCGGACGCACCTCCCACCGCATGATGGTGCCGAAGAAGTCAGGGATCTGCCTCCATGCGGGCACATCCCAGGTCAACTCGATCACCTCGAGCGGCTCGAGGCGGATCACCTTCCCGTAGACCGTCGCCGGTCCCTTGGGGTGGATCTGGATGACGACGTTGCCGCCCTCGGTGAGTTCGAGCTCGTCGACCGGTCCACCCAGCCACCCCTCGAGCAGCTCGGGTTCGGTCACCCCTGCCCACAGGCGCTCCACTGGCGCGTCGAAGTGTCGCTCGAACTTCACGTCGTAGCGCCCGTTGGTCCGCTTCACGGTCCCGTCGAGCTGCGTTCCCATGTCGCCTCCCCTCATCGTTGGATATCAGTAAGTGTGTACACTTCATGGTCTCTAGCGCGCTCCCTTTGTGACGCCACCGCCTCCTCGGCCCCCTCCGGACGCGCGATCGACCATCAGCTCGCGCACCCGCGTGGGCTCGATCTTGAGGATCACCCGCGGGCCGAGGTGGTGTAGCGGGTACGGGCCTCCGTAGTAGATCTGCGACAGTGCCTCGACGTGGCGCATCGCACCCTCGTTCGTGATGCCGACGACACGCCCCCGAAGCTGCACGTGCGAGGCCGGATGCGCCGGATTGGTCACCGTCATGGCCACGCGATCGTCCCTGCGCACGTTGTTGACCTTGCGGTTCCCATCAACGGTGTTGACGAGAACGTGCCGGCCGTCGGTGTCGACCCACACGAGGGTGACCTGGGGAGATCCGTCCGGCATGAGCGTCGCCAGATGACCGTACGACCTGCCCTTCAGGATCTGTTGAAACGCCTCTGACAACGCCACACCCATGTCGAGTCCTCGTGCGAGTACGTATCAGCGGAAGGCGGCCAGGTTCCGGGCAGCCCAATCGTCGAAGGTCCGAGCGGGGCGTCCGGTCACGACCGCGACCGTGTCGCTCGCAGACGCGCCCGGCCCCTGCGACTTGACCTCGATCATGTCCAGGCGAGCGCTGGCGATCACCGGAGGCTGGCCCGCCGCGATCATCTTCTCGAGGGCGACGTCCCGGGGAACGTCCACGCAGTCCAAGGTCCTGCCGAGCATCTCTCCGAGCCGGCGGACACGCTCCCTGCTGGTCAGGACCTCGGGTCCCGTCAGCAGTAGAGCGTCGCGGTCGTGACGATGGCCGTCCGTGAGGCATCGGGTCGCGACGATGGCGACGTCCACCGGATCGATCGGCGCACTGGGGCTGTCCGCGAACGGAACGAAGACCTTGCCCGCGTTCTTGATCGTCTCCGCCCACCAGAACGCGGTGGTCATCAACTCGCCACATCGCAGGAACGTGCGCTGGTTGCCCACGTTGTCGATGGCCTCCTCGCCGGCGCGATGCCATTCGGTGACCGGGTCTCGATCACCGGCCTCGACGCCGGCGATCGAGATCTTGACGATCCGACGGACACCGGCCGCAGCGGCGGCGTTGCCGACGTTCGCATCCCGCGTCCCGGTCGCCGGTCCGTACGAAGCGAGCAAGACCGAGTCCACTCCCCTCATCGCCGCCCTGAGGGTTTCGACCGCATCGAAATCGCCGGCAACGACGTCGACACCGGACGGCAACACCGCGCGCCCGGGATCCCGTGTCAGCGCGCGGACCTCGTGGCCTTCGTCGAGCAGCGCGCTGATGACTTGGCGGCCGACGTTGCCGGTGGCGCCCGTGACCAGGATCATCCGCCCTCGGACCTCTCGCTCCGATTCCACGACCATTGCCGCTTCAACCCAAAGTGCGCGCACTTTAGCGTAGGATCCCGGGCCTCGGGGTCGTTCGAGGAGGTCCAGATGACGTCGCTCCTTCCGTACATCTGCGCCGACCGCGCCGCGGACGCGCTCGACTTCTACGCCGAGGCGTTCGGCGCCGAGGAGATCTACCGGCTCACGCTGCCCGACGGCACCATCCCCCACGCCGAGGTCAAGATCGGCGACTCGTTGCTCATGGTCTGCGACGAGGTACCCAACGAGGGCGTGTACGGGCCGAGGAAGCTCGGCGGTGTATCCGCCCAGTTCACCATCGACGTCGCCGATGTCGACGAGCTGGAAGCCCTGTGGACGCGGGCGACCGCCACGGGCGTCGAGATCGAGCGGGAGCTCGGCGACCGGTTCTACGGCCGCCGTTCGGGCGTCCTGCGCGATCCGTTCGGGCACCGATGGACGATCTCGACGGTCATCGAGGATGTGTCGCCGGCGGAGATGCAGAGTCTCCTGTCGAAGGAGGCACAGCTCCGCATGTCACCGGAGCGCCGACGCACGACGCACATGGACCAGTAAGAGGCCGAGCGGATAGGCAGGCAAGTGGGCACCGAACAGTACGGGATTTGCAGCGCAGACCCAGCCAGACAGCTCGGCCTCCCGGCAACATTGACGCCCGTGAGCCGAGACGACATGCACATCCGCGCAGCTCCCAGGAGTCTGCGGATCTCCCAGCGTGTTGCGTCGCCGAACACCCATGGGTGGGGCACGACGCTCATGTCACCAGGTAGCTGGTCTCGATCTCGTCGATCCGGTTGAGCAGCTCCGAGGTCGGCCCCGACATGATGATCCGCCCCTGGTTCAGGATGTAGGCGCGGGAGGCGAAGTGCAGGGCGTGCACGACCTGCTGCTCGACGAGCACCACGGCGGTGCCGCGGTCGGCGGCGGCGGCGAGCGCGTCCATCAGCCGGTGCAGGACCTCAGGGGCCAGTCCCAGCGAGAACTCGTCCGCGAGGACGACCTTGGGATCGCAGGCCAAGGCTCGGGCCAAGGCGAGGATCTTCTGTTCGCCGCCTGACAGCAGCCCCGCGCGCCGCTTCATGAGGGGCCGGAGCTCCGGAAACAGCTCCAGCGCCCGCTCTACGGGGCCCATTCCAACCCGGAGGTTGTCGGCAGTCGTCAGGCCCGTGATGACGCCGCGATCCCCCAGGACGTACGCCATCCCTTGGCGGGCACGAACGTGCAGCGGCTTTCGACACACCTGTCCCAGCCAGGTGACGCTGCCCGCCATCGGCTCCAGCAGACCGGCGAGCGCCATGAGCGTCGTCGACTTCCCCGAGGCGTTGGCACCGAGGATCGCCACTACCTCCCCCACAGCGACATGGAGGTCGATGTCCTCGATGGCAGGGACGTGGCCGTATCCGGCGGCAAGTCCCTCGGCAGCCAGGAGCGGTGCCGGCACCGGGATGTTGGCCTCTGCGAGTGCCGCGCTCGTCATCGCCTCATCTCGTTCGCTCGGGACGAGCTGCCGCCAGGTCCGTGGCACCCGGTGCCGACCCGACGGTGTCGCCCGCGGCTGCGCGCTGGCCGGGACGGACCTGCTCGACGTCGCCAAGGTAGGCACCGACGACCGCGGGATCGTGGCGAACCGCCTCGGGTGGGCCGAAGGCGATCTCCTCGCCGAAATCCAGTGCCATGACGGAATCGCACGCGCTCATGACGAAGCGAATGTCGTGCTCGATCACGAGGATGGACATGCCCCAGTCGGTGGCAAGGCGGCGCACGAGGGTGGCGAGCTCCATCGAGCTCCACTCGACGAGACCCGAGGCCGGCTCGTCGAGGAGAAGGACGGAGGGCGCGGCGGCAACGGACCGGGCAATGCCGACCAGCCGCCGCTGCCCGTAGGAGAGCTCGGTCGGGAGGCGGCCGAGCAGCGGCCCGATGTTGAACTCGTCGATGCACGCGAGCGCAGCCTCCGAGAGCGGCAGGTGCTTGGGGTACACGATGTCCGCCAAGTACGGCAGGGCACCTCCCGGATCCGACGCGACCCGGAGGTTTTCGGCGACGGTGAGGTCCTCGAAGATCTCCAAGCTCTGGAACGAGCGGGTCAGCCCGGCGCGTGCCCGGCGGTGGGGTGGCAAGCGATCCAGCCGCCGGCCGTCGAGCACCACCTCGCCCGTGTACTTGACGAAACCAGTGGCGGCGTCCACGAGCGTGGTCTTGCCGGCCCCGTTGGGACCGATGAGCCCGACGATCTGCCCGGGCTCGATCGACATGCTGACGTTGCGGACGGCGGTGATGCCGCCGTAGCTGACGGTCAGGTCGCGGATCTCGAGGCGGCGGGGGACCACGCGGTGCTTTCTGGCGCCCCGGGCGGCAGTCGTGATCTCCTCTATCTCCCCGGCGGCGGTGTGACCCACAAGCCGGCGGGCCGCGGTCAACACCAGCCCCGGCTGCCCCCGACGCTCGGACCGTCCGGTGATCCTGGCCCCGATGGCTCGTCCGGCCCGCATGAACGTGTCGGCGGCGCCGTCCTGGTGGCGCATGATGATGAGGAGGACGAACGCACCGCCGACAAACGCGAGCCATTCGGTGGGAACGCCCAGCACGTCAGCCACGAACCGTGCGCCGACCGAACCGGGCAGCCAGAGCGCGCCGATGACCGGACCGAGGACGTACCCGATGCCGCCGATGACCGCGGTCGTGAGCGTGGTGATCGACCTGAAGGGAAAGATGAACTCGTAGACGATCGGGGTGGTCTTGAAGAAGAGGAGAACCCCGCCGAGGGCGGCGATCGCCGACGACAGCCCGAACGCGTAGACCTTGACCGCCCAGGCGCTGATACCCATCGCGGCCGCGGCACGCTCGTTGGCCCGTACCGCGATGAGCCGCCGGCCGGCCCGGCCCCGGCGAACGTTCGCAACGGCGATCGCGACCAGCGCGAACACGACGAACACGAACGCGGCGTACCGCCCCTGGTGCCTGATGGGGTCGATGTCGATGCCGAAGATCGAGCGCGAGCCGACCTCGAGCCCGGTGCGGCCGCCGGTCAACGGGACGTTCGCGAAGAGCATCCGATGCAGAGCTGTTGCGAGCCCGAACGTGATGATGGCCAACCTCACGCCGCGGACCCGGACGGCCGGGAGCGCGAAGACGACCCCCATCGCGACCCCGGCCAGGATCGCGAGGAGGGTGGCCACCTCGAAGGGCATGCCTGTGTCGACGATGAGGCGCGCTGCCACCCAGGCCCCGAAGCCCGCCAGCGCGAACTCCGCGAGGGAGATCTGACCGGCATACCCGACGATCACGACGGCAGACAGCAGGATGACGGCCAGCGCCATCGTGCTGATGACCGCCCCCTGCCACGCCGGGGAGTTGATCCGGAGGATCAGCACGGTGCCGACGATCGCCACGGGAACCATCACGCCGGGGCGGATGCGCCCGGCCCCGATCTTGGGAAGGCGTTCGTGGACGAACCCGCGGACCGGCAACGCCCGCCCGCTGATCGCCAACACCACGATAATGACGAGAAACGGCAGGGTGTCGGCGAGGCCGGCGAGGTCGACCTGCTCGGGAAGGTCGAGCTCGGGCAGGAACCTGGTCAGCTCGCTCCTGAGGACACCGAGTCCGAGGCCGGCAGCCAGGGTGATCGGTAGAGACCGGAACCCGGCGACGAGGGCAGCGGCGAGTGAGGCGAGCAGGAGGTTGGTGAGCGCCCCGACGTTGAGGCCGATGATCGGCGAGATCAGGATCCCGGACATGCCACCGAGCCCACAGCCCAGGCCCCAGTTGACCGCGGCGATCAAGTTCGGGGACCACCCCAGCGACGAGGCGACGTCCTGGCTCTCCGCCACGGCGGTCGTGGCTCGCCCGAAATTGGTCCAGCGGTACATGGCCCAGAGCGCCGCCGTCAGCAGCACCGCGATCGCCGCGAGCCACAGGCGATCCTGGGGGACGGCGATGCCGGCACCGAAGGGTTCCACCCTGCCGTCGGGCAACGGCGTGAGGACCAGCCACAGCTCGTTGCCGTACACCTGGCCCAGGTACGACTGCACCATGACGAAGATCCCGAGCGTGGCCACGGTGCGCGCCAGTGACGAGGCGCGCCGTAAGACCTGCATCACGACAAGCTGGGTGACAACGCCGATGCCGGCTGCGAGCAGGATCCCTACGGCGGCCGCCGCCAGGAACGGCCAACCCTTGTGTTCGTACAGCTCCCGCCACGTGACGAAGGCGGCGGCGCTGGCAATCGCTCCCTGCGCGAAGTTCACGACCCCCGACCCGCGGTAGATCACGACGACCCCGAGTGCCGACAAGGCGTATGCCGCCCCCAGCCCCACGCCCAGGAGCGCGAACTCGATCACCTCGGTCACGCGTCAGGCCATCCGACGCTTCGCCACGAGGCGGCGGCAGCCGGTCGAGGCACCGCTCGTCCGGTGTTCCCACCAGCGGGGCTGCGACGTGGTGACGGGCCCGGGCGCTCTCGCCCGAGCTCGCCGCCTTTCACAATTCGTCCGGTGCACAAGGAGCAAGGGCCCTCAACAGTTCACTCGGACCGGCCGTCACCCGGGAGGACCACCACCCTCTCCGGGCGGGGCCTCGAACGAGAGCATGAGGTCGGTCATGTCCTGGAACGCGCAATCCTCGTCGAGACAGGCGTAGGTGCCGTCCTGGATCGTGAGCATGACGACATTGGGGTTGAAGATCCGGCTGGCTTCCCCGCCGCCCGGCACCTGGACCGGAATGTTCTCCACGAATTGCACCGGATCGGTGAAGCCACCGGTCTCGAAGCTGTCACCGGAGTTCAGATGCTCGACGAGGGCCGCCCCGTCGAGCCCCTCGGTGGAGTCCAGGGCTCCGACGATGTTCTCGAAAGCCTTGAACGCCACCCACGTGATCTGGAAGTTGAAGTTGTCGGTGAAGTTGACCGCGTCGGGATCCGATGCGTACTGGTCCACGGCATCCTTGGCTTCGTCCCAGATCGGTTGATCGGCCGCGGGGAACCAAGAAGCGGAGGTGCCACCCTCCGCCGGAGAGTCCGGGCCGCCGGTCGCCTCGACGGACTCCGGCGTGACGGCGTCGGGGTAGAACGCGAGCGGCACCTCCACCCCCAGCTCTTGGGCTGCCTGGACGGTCAAGGCTCCCTGCTCGGGAGACATGCCGAACATCATGCAGTCGACGCCGTCAGAGGCCGTGGCCACCGCGGGAGTGAGGTCGGTGGCGTCGAAGCCCACCGGAGCGACGGGTCCGATAGCCCCGCCCTCGGTCGCCAGACCATGCCGAAAGTACTCCTGCGCTTCTATCCCGGGCCCGGCGACCCAGCGGATCACCCCGGCCGTCTCGCATCCTGCTCCGGCGACTTCCTGGCCGATGGCCATCCACTCGGTGATGGAGCCGCCGACTACCGGGTACGACATCGCGCTGCTCTCCACGCCCCCGCCCAGAAGGCCCAGGCCGATCCACGGGATGTTGGCCTGTTCCAGGAGCGGGAGGATCTCGAAGGAACCCTGAATGCTGTAGCCGCCCACGACGGCGACGACGCCCTGCTCAACGGCCTCGTTCGCACACTCCCGGCCGCCCTCGGGGCTGTCCTGGTCGTTGCAGAAGGTCACCTCGAGCGGCCGGCCTTCCGGCCCGAGGCCGCCATTGGCGTTGATCCAGCCCTCGTAGGCCTGGGCGGTCTGCTCGATCGACGTCGTCGCGCCCTCGGCCGTGCCAAGGGTGCCGATCGTCATGACCGTGATCGGCTCACCCGTGGCCTGCTCGCCGCCATCCTCCTCCTGGGCCTGCGTGCTGTCATCGTCATCGTCGTCGCCGCACGCGGCGGCTGCGAGCATGGCCACCGTGAACACCACGCCTGCGGATGTCAACCGTGAGCTTCGTCTCGTCTTGATCATCTTCGCCCCCCCGATAGGTGTCCAAATCGCAAATGTGTTAGGCGATCCAATCCGTCTGCCGTCGCGCTCCCTTGGCAACCAACGTCACGTGAGAACCGCCTCGATATCCAGGCGGAGATCGACACGATTGCCGACCAGCAGCCGCCCACCGGCGAGCGGCACGTTCCAATTGAGGCCGAAGTCCCGGCGATCGAAGCTGGTCGTGGCCTCGAATCCGAGTTTGCTTGCTCCTCCGACCTGTGGTGGCAACGTGACCGCCCCGCCGTACCTGGCATCCAGAACCACCTCGAGGGTTGTGTCCTTGATCGTCAGGTCACCGGTGACCTGCCACAGATCTCCGTCGACGTGCCGCGCCCGCGTGCTGATGAAGTGCAGCGTCTTGTATTTCTCGACCTCCAGGAAGTTCTCACTCTGCAGTCCAGCCACGGCTGCCGGGTTCGGCATCTGGATGCTGTCGGCGTCAATGGTGACCTCGACGCGTGAGTCTTCCGGCTTCTCGCCGATCTGAAACTCACCCGAGAACGATGTGAACCAGCCGCGCAGGCGCGTGAGCGCCATGTGCCCACACTCGAACGCAAGGATGGAGTGCCCCGCGTCGATGGCCCACAGGCCAGGCACAGGGAGAATCCGACCATCAACCTCGCGGACGATGGGCGCGCCGTCGTTCGTCGCTGTCTCACTCATCGCTTCATCCCTCCTCCGGGCGGCTGCCGTTCAAATAGCTGTCGACGACGCGCTCGTAGAAGCGGTCGTTGTGCTCCTGCCGGTTGAGCCGGCTCCCCACCAGCGAGCGCTGATGTAGGCCCTGCTGGATGCGCCGGTACATGGAGAAATCCTGGAGGAACTCGACCGGGACGCGATCCCGTGAGCTCTCGAGATCGGTAACCACCTCACGCTCGGGCTTCGGTGCGTTGCCGTCCGCGTACAGGAAGAGTGACCGGATCTCGAAGAGGCAGCTGTCGGGGTCCATTCCGTTCGGCCGTATGCGCAGGTTCAGGTAGCTGTTGCCCGCAACCGGGCCGGTCATGTTCGGGAAGTGGAGGAATTCGTAGGGGAACCCGAACATCTCATGGTCGGCGATGTGGGACAGGTCCAACCCTTGGGCGGCGCAGGCCTGACGGCGGAGCCACACCAGGAAGTTCGGGCCCTTCATGTCCAGTGGCAACTCGTCGTCGCTCAGGCTTTCGAAGTACTCGACCTCGTAGGGCGCGACCCGGCGGTTGTGCTCCATGTAGGCGAGCGCCTGGCGCACGAACCCGCGGGGGTCGGGGCCGAGGGCGGCAAGCGGCGCCGGCGGCAACCCGGCGGTGTTCTCCCAGGCCAGCTGCTGGAAGAACGTGTGCCTCTTGAAGTGCTCGTAGGCGAACATGTTCATGATCGCGGCCGGGGGCACGCCACCCCCGCGGCCAGCACCCTCCTGGCCGGCCTGCCGGCCGCCGGGACCCGTCGCCGGCGCCCCCACGGCGTTGAGATCCACGATGTGCGTCGCCCACGCGTGGTAGTTCTCGTTGAATTGCTCGACCGCCATCTTCCAGTTCGCCGGCACGACGACGGTCAGGTGCTGGACGGTGCGCATCTTGTCGAGCGCGAAGGGCGCGAGCCGCTCGGGAATGGGACCCAGCCATTCCTCCAATGACTCGGCGTCGGGGTCCATGTTGATGTATATGAACCCGCCCCAGGTGCCGACCTGCACCGGTCGGAGATGGATGTCCTCGTTGTCCAAACAGCCAGGGGCGAAGTCCGACCGGCCGGGCACGAAGTGGACCGAACCGTCGAGGTTGTACGCCCAGCCGTGGAAGGTGCACTGGAGCTTGCCTTCATTGCCCGGCGAACACGGCAATTCGTTTACGTTTCCCTGGCCCTCGACGAGCAGGGTCCCGCGGTGCATGCAGGAGTTGTGGAACGCCTTGATCGTGCCGTCGGTCGCTCGCACCAGCAGGATCGACTGATCCCCGATCGTGTACTCGAGGTAGTCCCCGGCCTCGGGAATGTCCTCCTCGCGGCCGGCCATCTGCCAGACATACGGCCACAGGCGTTCGTACTCGAGGGCCAACCAGTCTCGCGAGATGTAGCGCTCGCTCGAGACCAGCTCGGTCTCCTGGTACTTCTCGTCCTGCGGCAACCCTGCTACGTCGACCATCTCGGCGTAACCCCCCTACGGCGTCAGGAATGGCTTCGCAAGGTCCAGCGCGCTTGTGCCCGCGGCGCCTCCCCACCGACGATAGTGTATCCAGTTCGCGCGGGTCAACGAACCGGCGAGCGCGGCGGCTCAGCTGCGCGCCGCACCGGGCAACGAGACCGACCGGAGCCGGTTCGGCGCGGACGTGCGCCCAACGGGTTCGCGAGGATTCGCCGGGTTCGCTGGTGCGTCAGAGGGCGTGGCGGTGGGCCAGACCACTACGTGGGTGTCTGGACCTCGGGGTCACCGTGTGTGAGGTACGCCCACATCCGCTCGAGGATCGCACCGTCCCACGTCGCCCGGCACTTTGCTTCGGACGCGGAGAGCTCGGTCGGCGAAGCCCCGGAGCTCACGATCGCGCACAGGTCGAGCTCGACCCGAGCCGAGTCCTCGAGGTACCAGCACAACACCGTGGCCTCCTCGATCGTCGCACCGACAGTGACCGCGCCGTTGCCGCGGAGGACGATCCCAGGACCGTCACCGAGCGTTTCCGCGACTCCGGCGGCCGCTGCCTCGTCGCGCACGAGAGCCGGATCGTCCCAGAGTGCAGGCCGGGGTGCGAAATAGCTCGAGGCTCCGTGTCGGGCGCTAGGCGTGATCCGCGCGATCGACAGGGCGACGGTGTTGGGGGGCTGCGCGCGGCAGATGCCACCGACGTCCGGGCGCATCCGGTACACGGCTTGATGGATCCGCACCTCGCCGGCGGCCCCCGGCGGCAGCGGTCGGTCAGTCGCGACCTCGATGCACGGTTCGTCACGAGCCACCAGACCGAGCGGCCGGAGCGGCGACACGATGAAGCGGCCGCTGTCGATCCGGGCGCTGCAGTGACCATACGCATTCACCAGCCCCGCCCGGGCCAGAGCGCGGCCCGCCACCCGCACGCGGCGTGCCAGGTCGACGTCCTCGGGATCGCCTTGATCTGGGACAGGTTGGTCCGGGACAGCACTCATGTGACGTCCACGTTGCCGCTCATGATCGCGGACTGGGTGAGCTCGAAGTGTCCCGCTGGCGGCACGCGCTCCAGTGGCACGGTACCAGGCGGTGACGCGACAATGTGTGTACAGTTTCTGCCGAGCTGGCTGATTGCCACGAGAAGCAGCACGACTCACCTCTCCCGGATACGACGCCCTCGATGGTGAGGAGGGGCCGTTCGAGACGAAGGCCGATTGAAGGCAGAGGAACGATGCAAGCGATCGTCATCCACGAGCACGGCGGACCGGAGGTTCTCCAGGCCGCCGAGTTACCCGTCCCCGAGCCCGCGCCCGGCGAGGCTTTGATCAGGGTCAAGGCGGTATCCGTCAACGGCTTCCTCGACGTCTCGAATCGCATGGGGCACGTCGCATTCGCCCGCTACTCGTTTCCTCATGTGTTGGGGTCCGAGCACGCCGGGACGGTGGCGGCCATCGGGCCCGATACCGAGTCTGCGTTCGGCGAGGGCGACCAGGTCGTCGTCTCGAACCGGATCATCTGTGGCGCCTGCGGCAACTGCAGCGCTGGCCGTGAGGAGGCCTGCCTCCAGCTCGGCGTCATCGGGGTGACGACGCCGGGTGCCTACGCCCAGTACTCGCTGGTCCCGGTGGACAACCTTCGTCGCCTCCCGCCCGAGATGAGTCACATCGAGGCCTCGGCGATGATCGTGAACGGGCCATTGGCCCAACATCAGCTCGACCTTGCGGACGCCAAGGAAGGAGACTGGGTCCTCATTCAGGCGGCCGCGTCGGCCTCCGGGTCGATGGCCCTGCGTGCCGCTCAGCATCGAGGCTGCCGCGTGATCGCCGGCTCGCGTCAAGCCTGGAAGCGTGAGCGGCTGACCGGGCTCGGCGCCGACGCGGTGGTCGATCCGACGCAGGCCGACTTCCCGGCTGCGGTCAACGACGCCACCGATGGGCACGGCGCCGACGTCGCGATCATCAACATCGGCGACCCTGACCTGTGGGACAAGACCATCGAATCCGTTGGCAGTCGGGGGCGCATCGTCACGTCGGGCGCAAAGTTCGGTGAGCGGGTGACGTTCAACGCCCGAACGTTCTACGAGAGAAACCAGACCATCATCGGCGTGCGAACCGCCAACCGTGAGAGCACGGAGCGGTGCTGGGGCCAGATCACGTCGGGCCTCCGACCGGTCGTCGATGAGGTGTTCCCGCTCGAGAAGGTCGCAGATTCGCACCGCCGAGTCGAGGCGGGCATGAATGTTGGCCGGGTCGTGCTGACAGTGGACTGATGGGCCACATGGCTGGTGACCATCGAGGCGTCGCCTGCCATCAGGAAAGGAGTCCGTGATTCGAATGAGTGGGTTGAAAGACATCTCCTTCGTCCGCTTTCGCGCACCCGATGTCAAGCTCGGACTCAGGTTCCTGAATGACTTCGGACTCACGGCGAGCGCATCGGCAAACGGCTCGACCTACCTTCGCTGCGCCGGCCCCCAGCACCACATCTACGTCCTGGAAGAGGGGCCTCCTGCGTTCATCGGGTTCGGCTTCGAGGCGGAAACGGAAGACCACCTTCGCGCACTCGCAGGACAATGCGGCGCCGAGGTCCGCACGTCTTCGGAACCAGGCGGAGGCTTGATCGCAAGCGTCAACGACCCGGACGGCTACCGCGTCGACATCGTTCACGGATCCGCACCGGTCGAGCCGGGTGACATGCGGCCACCCCTCGTCCTCAACTACGCGGACGAGAAAGGTCGGATCAACGAGACACAGCGTCCCGAAGTGGGGCCTGCCGAGATCAAGCGCCTGGGTCACGTCGGCATCAAGGTGAGCAGCCTGCCCGGCTCGATCGGCTGGTACTCGGACCGGTTCGGCCTGAAGGTGACCGACGTCCTGACGGCTGGACCTGAGGACCACGAGGTGGCCGCGTTCCTTCGGCTCGACCGGGGAAGCCAGGCCGTGGACCATCACACGATCGTGATCTTCGAGAGCCAGGACCCACAGTTCCATCACTGCGCGTTCGAGACCCAGGACTACGACGCCGTGGAGACCTCACATGACTGGATGCGTGACCGCGAATGGGAGCACTCATTCGGCGTCGGCCGCCACCTGTTGGGGAGTCAGGTCTTCGACTACTGGTTCGACCCTTGGGGACGAAAGCACGAGCACTTCGCCGACGGGGACCTCTTCGACCGAACACGCGAGACCGAGCATCATCCCGTCGATGTGTCGCCGATAGCGCTCTGGGGGCCAGAGCCACCTGCGAACTTCATCGAGTGATGGCGACGGGACCCGCGACGCCGGGGCGGTGGAGCCTCGTCACATTCGGCATCGGCGACGACCCCCGGGAGCACATCGGGATCCTGCGCGCTGACAATGTGGTCTGTGGCGTGCCGGCGCTGTCCGAATGTGCGGGGGTGATGGCCGCCATGGAGCGGTGGCCCGAGGTGACGAAGGTTCTCGAGAACTACGATCCCTATCTACACGAACCAGTTGCGGCCGCGAGGATTCTGGCGCCGCTTCGCTACCCGAAGAAGATCCTCTGTGCGGGGGCGAACTACTGGTCCCATCTGCAGGAGATGGGGGGCACCGTGGACCAGGGCAGTCTCGACGAGCCCTTCTTCTTCCTCCTGCCTGCGACCGCGATCGTCGGCCCGGGCGACCCGATCGAGATCCCCAGCGATGACCACGCGATGGTCGATTGGGAGGGTGAGCTGGCCGTCGTGATCGGACGGTCTGCGCGCAACGTCTCGGTCGATAGCGCACCGGAGTACGTCGCCGGATACACCGTCTGCAATGACGTCTCGGCGCGCGGCCTCCACCGACGAGCTTCATATCCCGCCCCACCGTTCGAGTGGGATTGGCTGAAGTCCAAGGGCCGCGACACATTTCTCCCCATTGGCCCCGGTCTCACCCCGGCGTGGCTCGTGGATGACCCTCACAACCTGCGGCTGCGCGTTTGGGTCAACGGTGAGTTGAAGCAGGACGCGCGAACGAGCGACCTGATCGTGGACATCTGGCAGCTGATCGCCGCCGCCAGCGCCCTGGTCACGCTCGAGCCCGGGGACGTGATCACGACCGGGACCCCGGCCGGGGTCGGGGCGTCCCGCGGCCAGTTCCTGAGGCTCGGCGACGTCGTCACCGTCGAGATCGAGTCGCTGGGACGGCTGAGCAACCCGGTGCGAACCGAGCCGGCCCCGATCGTCGTCGAGACCGCGTTGCCCACGTCGAATCCCGACGGAACTGTTTGAGTGCTTGCTACTCAAAGGCCGAGCGGAAAGGCCGGCAAGTGGGTACAGACAGTACGGGATTTGCACCGTAAGCCAGGCCACACAGCTCGGCCTCTGGGAACGCCGACCGCGGTGAGCCCTGACGACGTGCCTATCCGCGCTTGCTACTTCGGCAGCCGCAGACGACCGCCGTCCTCCAGCTCCTCGTGGACGACGCTCGACCACGCGCCTCGGTCACTCGTGGCCGCGGCCAGGGCCATCTGCAGCGCAACCCTGATGGGGAGCGGGTCGCGCTCGGGCTCGGCTTCCGCGATCACCCAGAGGGCAGTCCGTGCCAGGTGGCGCCCGATCGCGGCAACGCCGTCCCGACCACCCCCCTGGCCCTGCGTGATCGCCTGCAGCAGGTCACGGTGCTCGGCCTCGGTGTCGCGGCTCCACCACGCGCGAGTGTCACGAAGCTGGTAAAAGCGCAGGTAGCGCTCGGCTCTCTCCGCTTGGGCATCGATGAGCTGGACCAGTTGTTCACCGGCACCGCGGACGAGCACGAGATGGAACTCGCGATGGGCTCGCCGCCATTCTGCGAAGTCCTCGTTCCGGGTCGCGGTGCGCATCCTGGACAGCGCCTTCTCCGCGTTGTCGATGTCGTCAGCGCCCAGCGTGGGAATCGTGACCGCCACGCCGAACGACTCGAGCAGGATCCGGGTCGAGTAAACGGACTCGAGGTCGCTCGAATCGAATCCCTTGACACGGGCACGTTGATTCGGCTCGGCGTCGACCAGCCCCTCCTCTTGCAGCATGCGCAGCGCCTCACGCAGCGGCGTCCGGCTGACGCCGAGGGCCCGGGACAGCTGTAACTGTGAAAGGACGCTCCCCGGTGGGAGCGTCCCATCGAGGATGAGCTGTCGGAGCCGGGCATGGACTGCGACGCGGGACCGCCGCTTGTCGGGGATCGTCAAGGGCTCGACGCCCGACAGCCGGTTGGCTCCCCGTACACCCGCCCGACGGGACGCCAGGCTCGTCACCTTTGCCACACCCCAACCTTATCCTCGACGTTTCCGGCGAAACCTCACCGGTCTTGGGGGTCGAGCACCTGTCCGTGCGATCCTCCGGCCCGGGCGCACCCGGCTCCGGCCTTCCCAACGGAACCGGCGGCGGATACGTTGCCGCCGGACGGAAGTCGATGGAGCGGGGGGAGATGGGCGTTCGTCAGCTATGCCGCGGGAGCTGCGCGAAGCACCCGAGCCAGGCCAAGGGCGGCTGTGCGCACGGCGGGGCCAAGCCGCTCCGGGTCGACGCGAACCGTCGGTCCGGTCACCGACAGCGCCGCGATCGCCGTCCCGTCCCCGCTCCGAACCGGCGCTGCGGCGCATGCGACTCCGAGCACCGACTCTTCGCGATCGTAGGCAACCCCCCTTGTGCGCACCCCGGCCAGCTCGCGCCGCAGCACCTCGGGCACGACGATCGTGTAGGCGGTGCGCGGCTGGAGCCCCGAGCCGATCACCCGCTTGACGAGATCGGGACCGGAGAACGCGAGGATTGCCTTGCCGAGCCCGGTGCAGTGCGCCGGCATGCGTCGCCCGACCGAGGTGGGCACCGACACCCCCCGGTGGCCGGCGATCTTGTCGACGTAGATCACCTCGATCCCGTCGAGCAGTCCCAGGTGCACCGTCTCGTGCGTGGACTCGTACAAGTCCTCCATGAACGGGACCGCCGCCTCCCTGAGCTCGCGCTGGTGGGGCACGAGGCTGCCCCACTCGAAGAGCCGGATACCGAGCCGGAAGCCGCCTTTGCTGCGCTCGAGGACGCCCCACTGGGCCAGCTGGCCGGCGATGCGATGGACGGTCGACTTCGGCAGCCCGGCCCTTCGCGCAAGCTCTCCGAGGCTCAGTGTCCCCGTTTCCGGCCCGAACGAGTCGAGCACCCTGATGGCCTTGCCCAGGACACTCGGCTCATTCCGCTGATCGGAACGCATGTCGGATTCTCGGCACGCGCCGAGGATCGTGTCAATCACGGCTGTCGCTCCCGGAGCGCCCCGTGATCCGCCTGGAGGAGCGACAGGCGGTCGCGGACGCACTTGCCCATGCGGAACGGGAGCGGGTGCCCATCGAGCCGCCGACGGAGGCGTGGCCCGGACTCGACACGGATGACGCGTACGCCATCCAGCTCCTGAACGCGGAAGCACGGATCGGCGCCGGCGGAATCGTTCGTGGCCACAAGGTCGGCCTCACGTCGCGTGCCATGCAGCAGATGCTCGGTGTCACGGAGCCCGACTATGGACACCTCTTCGATGACATGTTCGTCGCGGAAGGCGAGGCAGTCGATGCGGCGCTGTTCTGCAGTCCGAGGGTCGAGATGGAGGTCGCGTTCGTACTCGAGGACACGATCGCGGGCCCCGGAGCCACGGTGGCCGAGGTGATGCGCAAGACGGCGTTCGTCCTGCCGGCGATCGAGGTGATCGACAGCCGCGTGCGCGACTGGCGGATCACCCTGGCCGACACCATCGCCGACAACGCCTCGTCCGCTCGCGTGGTGCTCGGCGGAAGCCCGACGTCGCTCGCGGATATGGACGTCCGCCTCCTGGGGGGCATCCTCCGGCGCCGGGGAGAGATCGTGGAGACGGGCGCCTCCGGTGCGGTGCTCGGCAACCCCGCGACCGCGGTGGCGTGGCTGGCCAACAAGCTCGCCGAATTCGGCGCCCGCCTCGAGGCGGGACACGTCGTGATGCCGGGTGCGTGCACACGCGCGGTCGACGTCGAGGCCGGCGACGCGATCCGCGCCGAGTTCGACGTCCTCGGCAGCGTCCAGGTGGCGTTCAGCTGAACCGGGTGCGTGTCACTGAACGGAACGCTCCCCTGGCGGGCGTCACGCCCGCTGGTCATGCTCGACGGCGAAGCAACGGACGGTCGCAAGCGGCAGGGAGGGCGCGATGAGGAAGGCCACCGCCGCGATCGTCGGTTCGGGGAACATCGGGACGGATCTCCTCGCCAAGCTCATGCGGTCCGCGGTGGTCGAGCCGCGGTACATGGTCGGCATCGACCCCGACAGCGACGGCCTCCGCAGGGCGGCGCGTCAAGGGCTCGAGACCTCGGCTGATGGCATCGACTGGCTGCTGGGCCAACCGGAGCTACCCGACCTCGTCTTCGAAGCGACGTCGGCGAAGGTCCATCGGGCGAATGCGTCCCGCTATCGCGACGCCGGCATCCTGGCGGTGGACCTGACGCCGGCCGCCGTCGGACCCTACGTCGTCCCGCCGGTCAACCTTCACGAGCACCTCGGCGAGGAGAACGTCAACCTGATCACGTGTGGGGGTCAGGCGACCATTCCGATCGTCCACGCCGTCTCCCGCGTGGCGCCCGTGGCGTACGGCGAGATCGTCGCGACGGTCGCTTCGGCCTCCGCGGGCCCGGGTACCCGGGCGAACATCGATGAGTTCACCAAGACGACCGCCCTCGGCGTCGAGGTACTCGGCGGCAGCCAGCTCGGCAAGGCGATCATCATCCTCAATCCCGCCGATCCGCCGATCATCATGCGTGACACGATCTTCTGCGCGATCGGAGCCGACAGCGATCAGGCCCGCGTGGCCGAGTCGATCGCTGACATGGTCGCCGAGGTTCAGTCATATGTGCCCGGATACCGAACCACCTCGGAGCCGCAGTTCGATCCCTTGCCCGATGGCCGCCTGCGGGTCGCGGTCTTCCTCGAGGTGGAGGGCGCCGGCGACTTCCTCGCCCCGTACTCCGGCAACCTCGACATCATGACCGCGGCCGCGACGCGGGTCGGTGAGGAGCTGGCGCATCGCCTGATAGGAGCGGCAGCGTGACCTTCTCCAGCGAGCTCGACATCCGCGTCACCGACTCGTGCCTCCGCGACGGGTCACACGCCAAGCGGCATCGCTTCAGCACCGACGACGTCCGCACCGTCGTCCGGGCGCTCGACGACGCGGGCATGCCGGTCATCGAGGTGTCCCATGGCGACGGTCTCGGTGGCTCGTCGTTCACCTACGGCCTCAGCAGCACCGACGAGCGCGAACTCGTTCGGGCCGCGGTCGAGACGGCGACCCGCGCCAAGATCGCGACGTTGCTGCTCCCGGGGGTCGGGACCGCGGACGACATCCGGGCGGTCACCGACCTGGGCGCGTCGATCGTCAGGATCGCCACGCACTGCACCGAGGCCGACATCTCGATCCAACACTTCGGAGTCGCCAGGCAGGTGGGCCTCGAGACGGTCGGCTTCCTGATGATGGCCCACACTCAGGCGCCCGAGGGCCTCGCCCGCCAGGCGCGCATCATGGTCGACGCCGGCTGCCAATGCGTCTACATCGTCGACTCCGCCGGCGCGCTGATCCTCGACCAGGTTGCGGAGCGGGTCGCGGCAGTCGTCGCTGAGCTCGGCGACCAGGCACAGGTGGGCTTCCACGGCCACGAGAACCTCGCGCTCGGCGTTGCGAACTCGATGCTGGCCGTGCGTGCCGGTGCCGTGCAGATCGACGGGTCCACCCGTCGCTTCGGCGCCGGCGCCGGCAACACGCCGTGCGAAGCGCTGGTGGCGGTCTGCGATCGGCTCGGGATCCGTACGGGCATCGACGTCTTCGCGCTGTTCGATGCCGCCGAGGACACCGTGAGACCGGTGATGGATGGCGAGTGTGTGCTGGACAGGATGTCGCTCGTGATGGGGTACGCGGGGGTCTACTCGAGCTTCCTCAAGCACGCGTACCGGGCCGCCGAACGGTACGGGGTCTCCGGTGCCGAGATCCTGGCCCGCGCCGGCGAACGCAAGCTGGTCGGTGGCCAGGAGGACCAACTCATCGGGATCGCGTTGGAGCTTGCCGACGAGGGCCGCGGCCGCGAGCCCGTGGTGAGCCGATGACCGACATCGGCAAGTGGGCGGACTACCTGCTCGAGGCCGAGGCGCGACGCGAGGCGGTGGCGCCGATCACGGACGCCGACCCCGACCTGACCCTCGACGACGCGTACCGCATCCAGGATGAGCTGGTGACGAGGCGCATCGCGACCGGCGAACGACTGGTGGGGGCGAAGCTGGGGCTGACCTCGCGCGCCAAGCAGGCGTCGATGGGTGTCTACCAGCCGATCTACGCCTGGCTCACCGACAGGATGGTGGTTCCGCTGGAGGCGCCACTCCCGCTCGGCGAACTCATCCATCCCCGCGTCGAGCCCGAGATCGTGTTCGTGCTCGGCCGCGAGCTCGCGGGCCCCGGGGTCACCGCCCAGGCGGTCCTCGACGCGACCACCTCGGTGTGCTGCGGCCTCGAGGTGATCGACAGCCGCTACGCGGACTTCCGTTTCACCCTGCCCGACGTCGTGGCCGACAACGCGTCGGCATCCCGGTTCGTGCTGGGCCCGCGACGTGTCGCGGCCGACTTCGATCTTCGCCTCGAGGGATGTCTCCTGGAAGTGGACGGCGAGCTGGTCGCGACGGCAGCGGGAGCCGCCGTCCTCGGACATCCCGCCGAGGCCGTCGCCCTCCTCGCCAACGCGGTGGCCCTGCGTGGCAAGCGACTCGAGGCCGGATGGGTCGTGCTCGCCGGCGGCCTGACGGACGCGGTTCCCCTCGCGACCGGCCGACACGTCGATGCGAGCTTCGCTCGTCTCGGCCACGTCGGCATACGCGGGGTCGACTGACTGGCCGAGCGGACAGGCACGCACGTGGGCACCAAACAGAACGGAATTTGTAGCGTGAGCACAGGCCTCACAGCTCGGCCTCCAGGCAGCGCTGACAACGGTTCGCCGAGAGAACGTGCCTATCCGCGCACGTTCTGATCCGGAGCAAGGGGGCGCTATGCCGCTCATCGAGGTCCATCTCGCTCGGGGCCGAACCGAGCAACAGAAGCGGGCGCTGATGGAGGCGATAACGGAGGCGGTGCAGCGCTCGATCGGTGCACCGCTCCCGTCGATCCGGGTCTGGATCCACGAGTTCGCACCCGACGAGTTCATGGCGGCGGGCGAGGTCCTTGCCGACCGCCACCCCGACGGGGAGGAACGTCGATGACGAAGATCCTGCATCTCATCGACAACGAACAGATCCCGTCCGCAGACGGCGCGGTCTTCGACGATGTCGACCCTGCGACGCAGGCACCCTGGGCGACGGTGGCCCGGGGTGGACCGGACGACGTCGATCGCGCGGTGCGCGCCGCGCGCCGGGCGTTCGACAGCGGGCCCTGGCCCCGACTGGCTGCCGACGAGCGCGGCGCGCTGCTGCACCGGCTGGCCGACCTCATCGACAGCAACGCAGACGAACTGGCCCGCTTCGACACGACGGACATGGGCAAGCCGATCAGCCAGTCCCGAGGCAAGGACGTTCCCCGCGCCGCGTACAACTTCCGGTTCTTCGCGGACTACGCACGACTCGCCGAAGACGAGTCGATGCCGACGGCGACGGGCCACCACGTCTACACGCGCTACGAGCCGGCCGGCGTGACCGGGGCGATCGCTCCGTGGAACTTCCCACTCATGCTCGAGACGTGGAAGATCGCGCCCGCCCTCGCCTTCGGCAACACCGTCGTGCTGAAACCGGCGGAGCAGTCACCGGCGTCGGCCCTACGACTCGCCGAGCTGGCCGTGGAGGCGGGCATGCCACCGGGTGTCCTGAACGTCGTCCACGGGTTCGGGCCACACGAAGCCGGCGAGGCACTGACCAAGCACCCCGGCGTCGACCTGATCACGTTCACGGGAGAGTCGACCACCGGGCGGGCGATCCTCGCGGCGAGTGCGTCCTCTCTGAAGCGTGTGAGCTTCGAGATGGGTGGCAAGGGGGCGAACGTGGTGTTCGCCGACGCCGACCTGGACGGCTCCGTCGACTGGTCGATCAAGGCGATCTTCACGAACGCCGGCCAGGTCTGCCTCGCGGGATCCCGCCTGTTCGTCGAACGCTCGCTGTACGACGACTTCCTGGCTCGCTTCGTGGCCGCCGCTGACGCCATGCGTCTGGGTGAGCCCGACGACCCCGACACCGAGATCGGGCCCCTGGCATCGGAGGAGCAGTTCGACAAGGTGCGTGGGTATCTGGACCTGGCGCCGAAGGAGGGCGCCAGCATCGTGACCGGCGGCATCGACAGGGGCTGGTACGTCCGCCCGACGGTGCTGGTCGATGTCGCCCCCTCCATGCGCGTCTGCCGTGAGGAGATCTTCGGCCCGGTGGTCACGGTGCAGGCATTCGACACGGAAGAGGAGGCGATCCACCTCGCCAACGACACGCCCTACGGGCTGAACGCGATGCTCTTCACCGAGAACCTCCGAAGGGCCCACCGTGTGGCCGGGGCGTTGCGCGCCGGGACGGTGTGGGTGAACTGCTTCTTCGTGCGTGACCTCCGCACACCCTTCGGTGGCTACAAGGACTCGGGCATCGGACGCGAGGGGGGGCGGCACAGTCGCGAGTTCTTCACGGAGGCGAAGACGGTCGTCATCGAGCTCTGACCCGATGAGCCAGGCTGTGGTCCCGGCGCAGGGACATGTGACGCGGCGGCGGTCGGCCTGATCCGCGCAGCCCGTTGACCGCGGGCCGTTCGTTCGCCATTGTCCCGGGCGCCGTGGCGCGTCGGATCCAGGAGCAGGGATGGGACGACTCGAGGACAAGGTGGCGCTCATCACAGGGGCTGCGAGCGGCATCGGGCGCGTTGCCGCCGAGCTGTTCGCGGCGGAGGGGGCCAGGGTGGCCATCGCCGATGTGGTCGACGCCGAGGGCGAGGCCGCCGTTGCTGCGATCGCCGGCGCCGGCGGCGAGGCCGCCTTCGTCCACGCCGACGTCTCCGACCCGGCGCAGGCCGAGGCGATGGTCGGCTTCGTCGTCGACACGTTCGGCCGCCTCGACGTCCTGTACAACAACGCCGGCATCCTCCCCGGTGACGATGCGGGGACGCTCGAGACCCCGGAGGCGACCTGGGACCGCGTGCTCGCGGTCAACCTCAAGGGTGTCTGGCTGGGGATGAGGTGCGGGATCCCGGCGCTGCTGGCGTCGGGTGGCGGCGCGATCGTGAACGTCTCGTCGCTTGTCGCGCTCGTGGGCTCGGCGGTGCCGCAGATCGCGTACACCGCCAGCAAGGGGGGCGTGCTGGCGATGACGCGGGAGACGGCGGTGGAGTACGCGCGGCAGGGGATCCGCGCCAACGTGCTGTGCCCCGGCCCGATCGACACCCCGCTCATGCGCGAGCTCATGTCCGACCCGGCGTGGGCCGCGCGGCGCCTCGTGCACATCCCGATGGGCCGGCCCGGTGCCGCGGAGGAGATCGCGCGCGCCGCACTGTTCCTCGCGTCCGACGAGTCATCGTTCATGACCGGCGCCGCGCTCGTGGTCGACGGCGGAATTACGGCCGCGTACGTGACCCCCGAGTAGCCGCCCCGACCCTGGAACAAGTGGGCAATGGGTGGTACAAGACAGCAACAGAGACGCCGGCATGAGATCCGGCGTCACGTGGGAGGGGGTCCCTGATGGCGGTCGATGACGCGGCCCTGGACCAGGATCGCCACCAGCTCCACGTCATGGGCTTCGCCCAGGAGCTCCGGCGAGGCCTCGGTGCGTTCTCGAACTTCGCGATTTCGTTCACGATCATCTCGATCTTTCCTGCCCCTACACCT
>CAVWNW010000009.1:0-123386 GCA_963756425.1 uncultured bacterium
GAGGTGACGGCACCCCCGAGCACGGCCACGCAGGCCCTGATCGACCACCTGCTGCGGCACGCCGTGCGGCGGGGCGAGTTCGTGCTCAAGTCGGGGAAGCGGAGCGGGTGGTTCATCGATGCCAAGCAGACCACGTGCCGGCCCGACGGCATGCTGCTCGTGGCCGACGCCCTTCTGGAGGCCCTGCCCGGGGACGTCAGCGCCATCGGCGGACTGACCATGGGTGCCGACGCCGTGGCCTTCGGCACCGCGGCCGTGGCCGCCACGCGGGGCCGCCGGCTGCGGAGCTTCAGCGTGCGCAAGGAGGCGAAGGACCACGGCGGCGGCGGCCGAATCGCCGGAGCCCTGGAGCCGGGCGACCGGGTCGCCATCACCGAGGACGCCACCACCCGGGGCGTGTCCATGCTCGAGGCCGCCGAGGTGGTCCGTGCGTGCGGCGCGGAGCCTGTGCTGCTCGTCCCCGTGGTCGACAGGGGCGGCACCTGCGCCGCCCTGGCGGCGGAGGCCGGCCTCCCGTACCACGCACTGGTCACTGCGCCCGACCTGGGCTTCCCCTTCGAGAAGGACGTGGCCTAGCGCCAGCCGATCGGTCAGGCGGTCGCGGTCGCCCGGGGGTGCAGCGTCAGGGTCACGCTCTCGTCCTCGTCGTCGACGGCCAGGTCGTCGGCCGCTACACCCGACGCCACCGCCCTCTGGCGGGCCAGGTCGAGCTCGTCGGTCGGGCCCCACCAACCCTCGCCCTTGAGGACGACTGCCTCATCGACGTCGATCGTGACCCGCTCGCACACGGCCGCCAGCACCCCTAGCACGTCGGTGGCGGCGAGCAGGAACGTCACCGGGTCGCGCGGCTCCGCCGCAGCGCCGGTGTGGACCTCGGCGTCGACGCCCACCTCCTCTCGCAGGCGCTCGGCCTCCCGGCCCAGCGCCTCCTCCAGCTGCTCGGACACGGTGCCGGAGCGGACGCCGCGGTCGTCGGGCGGCGCCCCGACGACTCCGGCCCAGCGGCGGGCCAGGATCGCGAGCAGGATGGCCCAGGTCGCCCCGGGCACGTCCGACACCGCCGCCGATCCGTCGACGCTTCCGAGCAGGGCCTGGTAGTCGTTGGCACGGACCGCCGCCTCGGCGGTCGCGCGCTCGGCGGAGGACAGCCGGTCCCGCTGCTGGGTCAGGGCCTCGACGGCGGCCGCGTGGTCGGCACGCGCCCGGGCGAGGTCGGTCTCCAGGCGCCCGTATGCCGTGTTTCCGCGTTCGTGGGCCTGGTGCAGCTCGAAGCGCTCGACGAGCAGGCCCGCCCGTTCCGTGGTGAGGGCGGACACGCTGGCCTCGAGCTGAGCCGTCCGCTCCTCGGCCGTGGCCAGCTCGGATTCCGCCTGGGCAGCCCGTTCCTTGGCGGCGTGCACCCGGCCGCCGGACCCGCGGAGCTCTCGCCGCATGCCGATCGCCCACCAGGCCAGCCACCCACAGGCCACCGCCAGGATGCCCGCCACGATCCCCAGGATCCCCGAGACCACGACGCCACGGTAGCCCCTGGTCGGGCGGCCGCTACCGGCCGGTGCGGATGAGCCGGACCCGGCTCACCGAGGCGATGCGCTCCTCGGCCAGGCGGTCCGCCGCCTCGGCCGTGGTGATCCCCTCCGTGTCCGCCCGATCGAACACCGCGAGCAGGGTGTCGTGGATCGAGCGGATGCGCCCGTAGGCGCGCGTCCGGTCGTAGCCGTGCGGCTCCTCGGCGATGTTGATGACGCCGCCGGCGTTGGCCACGAAGTCGGGTGCGTAGACCACGCCTCGCCGGCGCAGCCGCTCGGCGTCGGCCAGCTCGGCCAGTTGGTTGTTGGCCGAGCCCACCACCGCGTCGCAGGCCAGCTCGGGGATCGTCTCGGCGTTCAGCGCGCCGCCGAGCGCGCACGGCGAGAAGATGTCGCACGCGACGGTATGGGCGGCGTCGGCCGCCACCGGCACCGCGCCGTTCCGCTCGACCACCGAGTCGACCGCGGCGTCGTTCACGTCGGCCACGGTGAGCTTGGCGCCCTCCTCGGCCAGGTGGTCCGCGAGCGCCGTGCCCACCTTCCCGACCCCGGAGATGCAGACGTGGCGCCCGGCCAGCGACGGTCCGCCCCACAGCCGTTCGGCCACCGCCTTCATGGCCCACAGCACGCCCCAGGCCGTGGCTGGCGACGGGTCCCCGGAGCCGCCGAGCGACTCGCTCACGCCGGTCACGTGCCGGGTCTCGCGACGGATCAGGTCCATGTCGGCCTGGCTGGTGCCGACGTCCTCGGCCGTGATGTAGCGGCCGCTGAGGCCGTCGACGAACCTGCCGTACGCCCGGAGCAGGGCCTCGCTCCGGTCCCTGGTGGGATCGCCGATGATCACGGCCTTGCCCCCGCCCTGGTCGTTGCCGCACACCGCGTGCTTGTAGGTCATGCCCTGGGCCAGCCGGCACACGTCCATCACGGCCTCGTCCTCGGAGGCGTACGGATAGAAGCGGGTGCCGCCGAGGGCGGGGCCGAGCGCGGTCGAGTGGATGGCCACGATGGCCCGCAATCCGGTCGGGCCATCGTGGAAGAAGGCAACCTCCTCGAACCCGTCGGCCTTGAGGATCTCGAATACCGATGACACTGACGGGAGGGTATCCCCCGAATGGGCCCGGCTCGTTCGGGCCCGGTGTACCGTCCCGCCGATGAGCGAGCGTCCGCAGGCCTGACCGCGTCGCCTCGACGGAGAGAACGTGACGACCGAGCTGTGGCCCCGGGAGGCGCTCGAACATGCGCTCGAGGGCGACGTCGCGGGCCTCGAGACCATGCGGCTGCTGCTGGCCCAACCCGACTGGGTGCACCGGCGCGTCGACGCCCTGGAGTACCGCGACAGCACCACGTTCCGGCGTCGCCAGAGCGTCCACTTCACCGTGCCGGACGCGGCCCCGGAGCTGGCGATCGGCCGGACGACGGCGCGGCTCGTCCCCCTCACCACGCTCCGCAAGGAGACGCTCGTCAACTTCGACTGCCGTGACGAGTCGGGGTCGGCGCTGCCGGTGCTCACCCGCGGCCAGCAGGGCCTGCTGATGGTGCGGGCCATGACGGCCTGGGCCGAGGGGATCCTCGGCGAGCCGCTCGCGGCCGACATCGTCGGCGACATCGAGACCCTGCTCACGACGCCCGACACCGATGGTCGCGAGGCACGCCGGCGCATGCACGTGGAGGACGCCGGCGGCCAGCTGGGCGCGCTGCGTGCCGACGGGCTGTTCCCACTGATGCTCGACCAGTTCACGGATCAGTTCCTCCTGGCGACGCTGGTGCACGACCCGCCGGGCACGCAGCGCATCGTGAAGTTCTCCTACGAGGAGCTGGGTGACCTGGCGCCGGAACCCTGGCCCCGGGCGCCGCTGGCGGCGCTGTGCTGGATCCCCCGGCAGGCGGCGTCCGCCGCCGAGAGCCTGTTCTCCACCGAGAGCTACCACTTCGAGGCCGACATGCCGCCCGGGGTCGACGTCCCGGTGGCCAGCCTGTGGGTGGGACCGACCGAGCACGACATGTCCTGCGTCGACGTCGACACCGGAGGGCACCTGCGCATCGCGCTGCGGGCGACCGACTTCGAGCGTGGCGTGGCCGAGGTGCGGTGGTCGTTGCGACCGGCGCGCCGGGGCTGGCTGCGCACCGCCTGGATCGCGACGGCGCTGTCGGCCCTGACGCTCACGGTCGGCGCCTGGCGGCTGGACACCATCACGTCCGGCGGCGTTGCCGACGACTCCGGCGGGCGGTGGGGCCGCGACCGACGCCCTGTCGGCGGGCACGCGCACCGAGCTGGCGGCGGCGGTGATCCTCGCCCTCATCGGCACACTGGGCGGGTTGGTCGCCCGCATCGAGGAGCACCCCCTCGTGTCGCGGCTCCTGGAATGGCCGCGCCGGCTCGCAGGAGTGGCGGCGCTGCTGCCGTTCGTTGCGGCCGGCACGTTGGTCGTCGGCCCGGCGGGCACCAGCAGGCGTGTGGTCTGGGCCATCCTCGCTGCGGTGGGCGTGGTCATCGCCGGGATCTTCGCGGTGGCGTTCGTCCGGCCGGAGACGGCGGCTGACCGCCCGCCGCCCGGTAGCCGGAATGCGGGCGCCCACTAGGCTGCGACCACCCCATTGCGGCGCGGCCGCGCCGTATGCTGGTGGCCATGTCGCCGTCGACTCGGTCGAGCATCGTCCGGAGGCGGGCGAGCGGCGTGACCGTCCTGCCGAGCGCCGAGGGCCCGTCGCCGCGGTCCGATCCGCGGTGGACGTCCGAACGGGCGAACCGCACCGATCGCCTGCTGGGCCGTCTCGTGGCTCGCAGGCGCAACTCCGGCCGGTCCTGACGCCGGCGGGCCGGCCGCGCCGGCCCGGTTCGCCCGGGGAAGATTCACGTCCCGGTTGGGGTGGCATGGCACCATTTCCGGGGTGCGGAGCCGCGTCCGACTCGGGATCCTCGTGGCGGCGTCGGTCCTTGTCGGCGGCGCCGTGGTCTGGGGGGCCAGCGATTCGGGCGGGTCGTGGTTGGCGTCCGGATCGGGGGTCGGCGATCGCCGCGAGTCCACGACCACGACATCGGCGCCCACGACGACGGCGTCGACCACTACGACTACGACGGCGCCGCCCCTGCCGGCCACGGCGGGACTGCGCCTGCAGAAGGTGCGGACGATCGTCGCCACCGAGCAGACCGGACCGCTGTCGCCCAAGTCGATCGTCGCCTCGGGCACCGGGGTCGTCTACGCCCAGAACATGATCTACAACCACAGCGTCACTGCGTTCGACGCTGACGGTGACTTCGTGGCGACCATCCCCGACACCGTGGACCTCGCCCAGTTCGGCATCACCGGCTTTCCTCCAGGAACCGTGCAGGGAGGCCCGGTCGAGCTCGCCTTCTCCGCCGATCGCACCAAGGCCTACACCTCCAACTACTCGATGTACGGCCCGGGATTCGGCCACCAGGGCGACGACGCCTGCTCGCCGTCGAGCGGCATCGACCCGAGCTTCGTCTACCGCATCGACGTCGCCACCCACCGGATCGACCAGGTGATCCAGGTCGGGTCCGTCCCCAAGTACGTGGCGACGACGCCCGACGGGCGGTACGTGCTGGTGACCAACTGGTGCACCTACGACCTCAGCGTGATCGACGTCGCGGCGGGCCGCGAGGTGCACCGGCTGCCAATGGGCGCCTACCCGCGCGGCATCGCCGTGTCGCCCGATTCGCAGCGGGCATACGTGGCCATCATGGGCGGCCGGGAGATCGTCGCCGTCGACATGGCGTCGTTCGGGGTCACGCCGTTCGCCGACGCCGGCGCGGGCCCACGCCACATCGTCCTGAGCTCCGACGGCGCCTTCCTGTACGTGACACTCAACAAGGACGGGCGCATCGCCAAGATCGACGCCCGCACCGGTGCGGTCGTCGCCACGGTGGCCACCGGTTCGGCACCCCGCAGCATGGACATCTCCGTCGACGGGCAGTCGCTCTACGTCGTGAACTACGAGTCGTCGACCGTGTCGAAGGTGACGACCACCGACATGGCCGAGGTCCAGGAGCTGCCGACCGCGCACCACCCCATCGGCATCACCTACGACCAGGGGACCGGCCGCGTGTGGGTCGCGTGCTACGGGGGCGAGATCGAGATCTTCGAGGATCGCTAGTTCGGGTGGGCATGAGCAATATCGCCCAGCGATACAGTCCGCCGGTGCCCACCGAGTTGTCCGACCGGGACTACCGGGCCCTCGCCCGGTTCCGCTACGCCCTGCGGGTGTTCCTGCGGTTCTCCGGGCAGGCGGCCCGGCACGCCGGGCTGGCGCCGAACCAGCACCAGTTGCTGCTCGCCATCCGCGGCTGGGACGGGCCGGACACGCCGACGATCGGCGACATCGCCCAACAGCTCCAGCTGCAACACCACTCGGTCGTGGAGCTGGTCAACCGTGCGGTCATGGCCGACCTTGTGACTCGGCGGCCCGATCCCGACGATCGGCGGCGGCAGCGCCTGGCGCTCACAGACCACGGCGCGCGCCAGATCGCGACGCTCAGCGCGGCCCACCGCGACGAGCTACGGCGCTTCCGCCAGGAGATGACCAACATCCTCGACGAGCTCGGGTGACTAGGGCCCACCAAGGGGTGCCGGGCCCACCGAAGGCTGTGGATCGGTCGTCGTCGTGGTCGGGACCGGCGTCGATCCGGTGACCTTCCGCTTTTCAGGCGGACGCTCTTCCAACTGAGCTACCCGACCGCATTGGCACTTCGCCCCGCCGGGCGAAGTGGCGGTCCCGACGGGATTTGAACCCGCGGCCTCCGGCTTGACAGGCCGGCGTGCACTCCAAACTGCACCACGGGACCGAGATCTCGCTGCCGCACCCCCAACGGGATTCGAACCCGTGTTACCGCCTTGAAAGGGCGGCGTCCTAGGCCACTGGACGATGGGGGCTCGACTCCGCCGGCGGAGCGTCGGATCACACTAGCAGCCGCTCCTTCCGCCCCAAACCCGACGACCCCACGGCGACTTTGAAGAAAAACGGGGCCTGACCCCGGAAAATCTTCAAGGACGGCGGGCGTCGGCCGACGGCGGCGGCAGGTCCGACCCGAGCGCGTCGACCACCTGCGACAGGAGCCACCCCAGGTACTCGTAGACCGCGTACGCCGGTGCCTGCGGATCGCCGGGGTCGAGGTCGGGCAGCTCCTCGTCGACGTCGAGCCGGGTGCCCAGCACGAGCCGGAGCGAGTTGAGGGTGCCCATCCACGCCGTCATCTCGGCGGCGTCGAGGTTGCCGCCGTCGAGCGTGCGCTCCACCACGTCGATGGCGGCCAGGCGCTGCTCGAGCAGCTCGTCGCGCGTCAACACCTGGTACCCCGCATCCCGTTCGGGGTCGTTGGGGTAGGCGGGCGGGAACAGGCGCCGCACCGACGGGTCGTCCGTCGATGCCAGCAACTGCTCCCGGAGCTGGCCCACGAGGTCCTCGACGAGCGCCCGCTCGTTGGGGCGCAGCCGCACCTGGTAGCGACCCTCGCCGCGCCGTCTCACCCGGTCGCGCGCGAACAGCACGTTCAGTGAACCCTGATCCCGCCGTAAGCGGGCCGGTCTGCGAGCGAGCCTCGTCCTGTCGTCGTGTTCTGCGCCATCGGGGTTCAGTCCTGCTGCATGGTGGCCCAGAGGCCGTGCTCGTGAAGGCGGAACACGTCGAGCTCCGCCTTCTCACGGGGCCCGTTGGACACGACCGCCCGGCCCTCGTAGTGCACCTGGAGCATGAGCTTCTCGGCCACCTCCAAGGGATATCCGAACAGCTTCTGCAGGACGTACGTGACGTAGGACATCAGGTTGATCGGGTCGTTCCAGACGATCACGACCCAGGGCCGGTCGGGGTCGACGTCGGTGTCACCGACCGGCTGGTCGGTCTCGACGGGTGCCACCTGGAGGGGCGGGCCGGCTATCGGCATCGCCACTATTCTCCGCGCCCGTCCGCAGGGTATCGACGGCTCGGTCGATGCCGCCGTCCGTGGCTTGGGATCGCGGCAATCGCAGTGGGCGGGGCGGCCGAAATCGACGCGGTGGCGGGCTCGGACAGCGAGAACCAGACCCGCAGCACGGCGATCCAGACCAGGGCCGCGCCGAAGACGTGGAATCCGACCAGGACGGCCGGCACGTCGGTGAAGTACTGCCAGTAGCCGATGCCCGCCTGGGCCACGAGCACCACGAGCAATTGGCGAAGGCGGGAGACAACCCGTGTGTCGGCGCCGCCGTCGTGCGCCATCCAGAGCACGGCCAGGGTCACGCCGAGGAACAGGATCATGGCGGCGCCGTGGATCCGCACCACGTCGTCCAGCGCGATGTCGATCCGGTCGGCGCGCTTGTCGCCCGCGTGGGGACCGCTGCCGGTCACCAGCGTGCCGGTGAGGATCACGACGCCGGCCGCCACCACGAGCAGTCGGCTGGCCGCGACCACGTTGCCGGTGGCGAGCGCCCGGCGGCCGCCGTCTGCGGCGGGCTCCTCGCCGGCGCGCTCGTAGAGGACCACGGCATTCCAGACGGCGGCCAGCGACAGCACGAAGTGGCCGATGACCGACGCCGGCGACAGGTGGAGCCACACCACCAACGCGCCCACGAGGGCGTTGGCGAACACCCATGCGGGCAAGCCGAGCGACCACCGGAACAGGTCGTCGCGGTAGGGCCGCCGGGCCCGGGCCCCCACGACCGCCGCGAGCGTGAAGACGCCGACCGCCCCAGTGATGAGGCGGTTGACCCACTCGACCATCCCATGGGTGTCGGAGGCCGAGCGTGGGGTGAAGCTGTCGGGCTCGCACGACGGCCACGTCGAGCACCCCAGCCCCGAGTCGGTCAGCCGGACGGCGGCGCCGGTCACCATGATGAAGACCAGCGACGCCAAGGTGGCCGCCACGATGTACCGGTAGGCCCGGGGGGACAGCTCGGGAAGCCGCACGCCCGCCCAGGGTAGGAGTGAACGATTCCTGCCGCGGAATCGGTGGCCATGGCAACCAATCCCGCGGCCGGTTTCCGGGTGGGGCTGGCTTTGGCCCCGCTCGCAGGTGCGGTCGTAGAGTCGCTCGGGTGTTGACGTCCCCGGAGGCAGCCGCGGTGGTGTCGCGCCGGCTGCTCGGCACCGTCGGGGACTACGTGGCCCTCACCAAGCCGCGGATCATCGAGCTGCTGCTGGTCACCACCGTGCCCACGATGATCGTGGCCGAGCGGGGCCTGCCGTCGCTCTGGCTGGTCGCCGCCACCGTGCTGGGGGGCACGCTGGCCGCCGGTGGCGCCAACGCCATGAACATGGTGGCCGACCGCGACATCGACCGTGTGATGGTGCGCACCCGGAATCGGCCCCTCGCGAGCGGCCGGCTCACCGCCCGTGCCGCCCTCACCTTCGCCATCGGCATCGAGCTGGCCGCCTTCGCATTCCTGTGGGCAACCGTCAACCTGCTCTCCGCGGCCTTGGCGGTCGCCGCCTGCCTGTTCTACGTGTTCGTCTACACGCTGTGGCTCAAGCGATCGTCGGCCAGCAACATCGTCATCGGCGGCGCGGCCGGCGCCGTGCCGGTGCTGGTCGGATGGACGGCCGTGACCAACTCGCTCGACTGGCCGCCGGTGGTCCTGTTCGCCGTGATCTTCTACTGGACGCCGCCCCACTTCTGGGCGCTCGCCATCCGCTACCGCGACGACTACGCCCGGGCCCACGTCCCGATGCTGCCGGTGGTGGCCAGCCTGCGCACCACGGCGGTGCGGATCGTCCTCTACACGCTGTTGCTGTGGGCGCTCACCCTGGTGTTCGCGCCGGTGGCGGGCATGGGCGCCATCTACATCGCCGCGGCGCTGGCGCTCGGCGCCGTGTTCACGTGGCTCGCGGTGGGCCTGCTACGTGACAGCTCGCCGCAGGCGGCCATGCGCGTGTTCACGTGGTCGATCACGTACATCACGCTGTTGTTCGGCGCCATCGCCCTCGACCAGCTGGTGCGCTCGGGGCTGTAGGTGATGAGGAAGTGACTGCGAGTCGGTCGCAGACCGACGCCATCAAGGGGTGGCGGGTGGGGGTCGGGCCGGAGGGTGATCTGGCATTTCGCGGGCCAACAGCGCATGTGACTAGATTCCCGAGCCGGACCCGTCTCCTGCTCTGCGTGCACCAATGACTGTGAAGCCTCGGGGGCTGCGCCCCCGCACCCCATCGTCGCCCGGCTCGCTGGCGCTCCCACGGTCGGCCAGCCACGAGATGCTCTCGTGACTGTGAAGCCTCGGGGGCTGCGCCCCCGCACCCCATCGTCGCCCGGCTCGCTGGCGCTCCCACGGTCGGCCAGCCACGAGATGCTCTCGTGACTGTGACCGAAGCCCCTCGCGACGTCGTCGAAGCGCCGGCCGGCCCGGCTCCGTCGATGCCGCCGACGGGGCTCGCGGCGGTCGTCGGCTCCGGTGATCCACGGACGGTCGGCAAGCTGTTCGTCGGCACGTCGCTGCTGTTCCTGCTCATGGCGGGCGTGGTCGCGGTCCTGGTGGGCTTCGAGCGGGTCGACCTGTCGGGCTTCGAGGTGCTCGACAGCGACGTCGTCCGGCAGCTGTTCACCCTGCAGTCGATCGCGGCCGTGTTCCTCGGCATCCTGCCCTTGCTGATCGGGCTGGCGACGGCGGTGGTGCCCCTGCAGGTCGGTGCCTCGACGGTTGCGTTCCCCCGCGCCAGCGCCGCCGCCTACTGGACGTTCCTGGCGTCCGGCGGCGTCGTGCTGGCCGCCTACGCCCTGGACGGCGGCCCCTTCGGCAACGACGGCGAGGCGGTCGCCCTCTTCGTCGCCGCCTTCATCGCCCTCTTGGTGGCGCTCGCGGTCGCCACCGTTTCCGTGGTCACGACGGTCCTCACCCTGCGGGCGCCGGGGATGACCCTGCGCCGCACACCCCTGTTCTCGTGGTCGATGGTGGTCGGCGGCACCGTGTGGCTGCTGACCCTGCCGGTGCTGGCGGCCGTGATGCTGCTGGTCTACGTCGACCTGCGCTACGGCCAGCAGTTCCTGGGTGGGTCCGATGGCGTGTACGACCGCATCGCCTGGACCTTCTGGCAGCCGACGCTCTACGTCTTCGCGGTGCCCGCACTCGGGATCATCGGCGACGTCGTCCCGGTGTTCGCCCGCCGGCGCCACCACCGCCACACGGCGGCGATGGCGCTGATCGGCCTGTTCGGTGCTCTGGCGTTCGGCGCGTGGGCGCAGATCGGCTTCAGCGTCGACGGCCAGTCCGACCCGACCGACTGGCTCTACGACGACGTCTGGATCGCCGTCGGCTTCCTCGCCGTCGTCCCCATCGTCGGTCTGCTGGGTTTGTGGGCGGCGACGCTTGGGAGGGGCCACGTCCGCCTCGGCACCCCGCTGATCCTGGCTCTGTTCGCCGGCCTCCTGATCGGCGGGGGCGTGGCGGCCGGCGCCGTCACCGTCATCGAGGAGGCGAACGTCCTCACCACCACGTGGGCGAGCGGCCAGGAGATCCTGATGGTGCTCGGGACCCTGGTGGCGGCAGCCGCCGGGCTCGCCTTCTGGGCCCCCAAGATCTACGGGAAGCTGCTGCCCGACGGGCTGGTCCGGCTCGGTGCCACGTTGCTGACGCTCGGGGCCGGCGTGGCCGCGGTGACGTACGGCATCGCCGGGCTCTACGACCAGCCCCGTTCCATCGCCGCGTCGCTCGACGGGGTCAGCGAGATCGACACCGTGGAGACGCTGAACCTCGTCGCCGCCGTCGGGCTGGTGGTTGCGCGTGGCGGGAGCGCTGGCGGTCGCCGCCGCGTTGCTGGCGCCCAAGCGCGGCCGGGTGGTGGCCGACGATCCCTGGGACGGCCACACGCTGGAGTGGGCCACCAGCTCGCCGCCGCCCGTCGGGAACTTCGCCACGCTTCCCGAGGTCACGTCGGAGGCGCCGCTGTACGACGCCCGCTACGCCGGCCCGTCGGCGAGCGCCACCGAGAGCACGGAGCCATCTGCCTGATGGCCACCACCTCCGCCGACATCGAGGTCTTCGCCGGTGCGCCCGCCGCCGAGCCACCCCGGCCGAGGGTGCTGCTGGTGGGCTCCGCCCTGGCGTCTGGCGCCGCAGCGATGCTGCTGCTCGCGCTGGTGGCGGTGTACACGAGCATGCGCGCCGACGTCATCGCCAGCGGCGAGCGCTGGCTGCCCGAGGACGTCAACGTTCAGCTCTCGCCCGGCAACATGGGGATGGTCACGCTGCTGATGTCGGCGGTGACCGTGGCCTGGGCCGTCTACTCGCTGCGCACCGACGACCGCGTGCACGCGTACCTGGCGTTCGGGCTCAGCATCCTCCTCGGCATCGCCTACATCCCCACCGTGGTGTACGGCTGGCAGCAGCTCGGCGTGGGTGCCACCAGCTCGACCCAGGCACTGCTCATCTTCACGATCACCGGGCTGCACGTGGCCATGGTCGGCGTGGGCCTGCTGTTCCTGGCGGTCATGGCGTTCCGCGCGCTCGGCGGCCAGCTCACTGGCCGGGCCGCCGAGGGCGCCGCGGCCGCCGCCCTGTACTGGTACGTGACCGTCGCCGTCTACGGCGCGGTCTGGTACGGGATCACGATCACCAAGTGAAGGCCCACCAGTGATCACCACCGGATCCAAGTGGTTCTTCGGCCTCGGCTTCGTCTCGCTGGTGCTGGCCGTCGCCTACGGCTGGACCACGGGCGGCAACGGCGTCGGCCCGCTCACGATGGGATACAAGGGGGGCGTCGGCGACCACTTCGGCTACGGCGTGCTGATCACCGCGGGGTTCGTCAGCCTGTTCCTGGGTGCTCTGTCACTGGCGGTGCGGGACGCCGAGGCCCTCGCGGAAGCACAGGTGGCGGGCACCGAGACCGTTCCGCCGGCCATACCGGCGGCGCCGAGCTACTGGCCGGCCGTGACGGCCTTCGGCGTGGCCCTCGTGGTCACTGGGCTCGTCGCATCGCCGGTCCTCTTCGTCATCGGCCTGGTGGCCCTGGGGGTGGTGCTCATCGAGTGGGCGGTGCAGGCCTGGGCCGACCATGCCACCGGTGATCCCGCCACCAACCGCGAGATCCGCAACCGCCTCATGAACCCCATCGAGTTCCCCGCCGCTGGCCTGCTGGGCATCGGGGTGGTGGTCGCGGCCTTCTCGCGGTTGTTCCTGTCGGTGTCGGCCGACGCCGCGGTCTGGGTCGGCATCGGCATCACCGGGTTCATCATCGTGCTCGGCTTCTTCTTCGCCTCCCGGCCCCGGATCAGCGCCAACATCATCGTCGGCGTCCTGCTCGTGGCCGCCCTGGTCGTGATCGGGCTGGGGATCGGCGGGGCGGTCTCCGGTCAGCGGGAGTTCCACGAGCCCGGCGCGGAGGGCACGACAGTCGAGGAGGGCGGATGAGAGCCGGCCGACCGGTCTTTGAAGCATTTCGGGCCCATAGCCCCGGAAGATCTTCAAAGACGCGACACCGGCCCCGGTCCCGCCGGGTGCTGGGGCTGGTGGCCCCGCTGCTCCTGCTGCTCAGCGCCTGCGCGTCCGATGCGCCCCAGGACTCGCTCGAGCCAGCGGGCCCGATCGCCCGCACGATCGACAACCTGGTCAACCCGGTGTTCATCGTCGCCGCCGTCGTCTTCGTGCTGGTGGAGTTCGGCGTCCTGTACCTGGTCCTGAAGTTCCGCCAGCGCAAGGACGACGACCCCGACGAGCTGCCCGGCCAGACCCACGGCAACACCAAGCTCGAGATCGGCTGGACGGTCCTGCCGGCCCTGCTGCTCGGCTTCGTGGCCTTCGCGACCCTGGCGACGCTGTTCGACATCGAGAACACCAAGGACGACGGCCTCACCGTGCAGGTCACGGGACAGCAGTGGTGGTGGGAGTTCACCTACGACACGAACGGCGACGGCGACTACACCGACGAGGACGTCCTGACCGCCAACGACCTCGTCATCCCCGCCGGGCAGAACGTCGGCCTGGAGATCAAGTCCCGGGACGTGATCCACTCGTTCTGGATCCCCAAGCTCAACGGCAAGAAGGATGCGGTGCCCGGGCGCACCCAGCCGCTCATGATCAACGCCGACGAGCCCGGCACGTACGTCGGCCAGTGCACCGAGTTCTGCGGGCTCTCGCACGCCTACATGCGCCAGCGGGTGGTGGCGCTAGCGCCCGACGAGTTCGAGGCCTGGCTCGAGGGCCAGCAGGACGCGGCTGCCGAGCCCACCGACGAGGACGCCACCGCGGGCGCCGAGCTGTTCGCAAGCCAGTGCTCCGTCTGCCACCTTGCCCGGGGGATCAACGACGACCAGTTCGAGGAGGCCGGCGACGGCACGACGGAGCTGGTGTCCGAGAACGCGCCGGACCTCACGCACTTCGTCAGTCGGGGGGCCTTCGCCGGCGCCACGTTCAACCTTTGGGAGGACCTGGACGGCGACCACATCGTCGAGGCCGACGAGATCGGCTTCGCCAACGGCGGCGAGCTCAACCGGGGGGCCCTCGAGGCCTGGCTCCGCGACCCGCCGGCCGAAAAGCCCATGGACCCGGTGACCCCCGAGGAGGTCGAGGCCGGCGAGCAGGGTCGCGGGATGCCCAACCTGAACCTGTCCGAGGAGCAGATCGACCAACTGGTCGCCTTCCTCCAGACGCTGCAGTAGGTGCGAGGGTAGAGACACACATGGCGATCGTCGAACGACCGACAGCGCTTCCAGAGCTCCCGCCGGGGGCCGCCGTGGCGGCCCGCCCGCTGGGGGTCTTCACCAGGCCCCAGGCAACGACGGGATGGCGCAGCTGGCTCACCACCATCGACCACAAGCGCATCGGCATCATGTACGGCGTCGCGGCGATGTTCTTCTTCCTGCTCGGGGGCATCGAGGCGCTGTTCATCCGGGCCCAGCTGGCCGCACCCGGGCAGGCCCTGTACTCGGCCGACCTCTACAACCAGCTCTTCACGATGCATGGGGTGACGATGATCTTCCTCGTCGTCATCCCGCTGGGTGCGGCGTTCATGAACTACCTCATGCCGTTGCAGATCGGCGCCCGCGACGTCGCCTTTCCCCGGCTCAACGCGTTCAGCCTCTGGCTGTTCCTGGGCGGCGGCCTGTTCCTGAACACGTCGTGGTTCCTAGGTGGTGGCGCCGACGGCGGGTGGTTCGCCTACGCGCCCAACACGGGTGTCGTGTTCTCACCCGGTCACGGCATGGACTTCTACGCGCTCGGCCTGCAGATGACCGGCATCGCCTCGCTGGCGGGTGCCATCAACCTGGTGGTGACGGTGCTGAACATGCGCGCGCCGGGTATGACGCTCATGAAGATGCCGGTGTTCACCTGGATGGGCCTCGTCACCCAGTTGCTGCTGGTGTTCGCACTGCCGGTGATCTCCGTGGCGCTGTTCCTGCTCACCTTCGACCGGCTGTTCGACGCCAACTTCTTCAACGTCTCGGCCGGCGCCGACCCGCTGATATGGGAGCACCTGTTCTGGATCTTCGGCCATCCCGAGGTCTACATCCTCATCCTGCCCGCGTTCGGGATCGTGTCCGAGATCATCCCCGTGTTCGCGCGCAAGCCGATCTTCGGCTACCCGTTCATGGTGTTCTCGGGCATCGCCATCGGTTTCATGGGCTGGGGCGTGTGGGCGCACCACATGTTCGCCTCGGGCATCGGACCGATCTCGGTCGCGGCGTTCTCGCTGTCCACGATGTTCATCGCCGTGCCCACCGGCGTGAAGATCCTCAACTGGATGGCCACCATGTGGGGCGGCAAGCTGCGGTTCACGACGCCGATGCTGTTCGCCGTCGGTCTGGTCACGATGTTCACCATCGGCGGCTTGTCGGGGGTCACCCACGCCGTCGCTCCCGCCGATACGCAGCAGACCGACACCTATTACATCGTCGCCCACTTCCACTACGTGCTCTTCGGTGGCGCCCTCATGGGCTTCCTCGGCGGCATGTACTTCTGGTGGCCCAAGGTCTTCGGCTTCAAGCTCAGCGACAAGATCGGGAAGTGGCACTTCTGGCTGATCCTCATCGGGTTCAACCTGACGTTCGGCCCGATGCACATCCTCGGCCTGCAGGGCATGCCGCGGCGCATGCACACATACATCGCCGACTACGGGTTCGAGCTGTGGAACATGGTGGCCACGATCGGGGCCTTCCTCATCGCCGCGGCGATGCTGGTGTTCGTCGCCAACATCCTGGTGAGCTGGCGAGCCCACCGCATGAACCCGGTCAACCCCGGGCCCGACCCTTGGGATGCCCGCAGCCTCGAGTGGATGGTGCAGTCGCCCGTGCCCGCCCACAACTTCGACACCGTGCCGACCGTGTCGCACCTCGACGAGTTCTGGCACCGCAAGTACCAGGAGAACGCCGACGGCAAGGTGGTGCGAGTCGCCACCGGTGCCGAGGTCGCCCAGCCGGGCGACGGCGCCGGCGTGCACCTACCGTCGCCGTCGTACTGGCCCCTGGTGCTGGCGGCGGCGCTGCCGATGATCGCCTATGGCCTCATCTTCAACCTGGGGATCGCCATCGTCGGCGGGGTGCTGGTGATCCTGGCTGGCTTCGGCCTCGGCTACGAGCCGTCCGACGATCCCGAGGCGCACGGGCCTCACGGCCCCGGGGGCGACGGGCACGACGACGGCCATGCCCACGCGGGCGACGGCCACGAGGACGAGCCAACCTCGGAGAGCGAGTCCGACGCCGGCGCCGGGGCGGCCGCCGGCGAGGCCGAGGCCGTGGGCGTGAGCAGCACCGCATCGGCGAGCGACGAGCCCGCAACCGAGGGAAAGGGCAGTGCCGATGGCTGATACCGCCATCCACGGGCCGATCGCCGAGGCCGAGCCCGATATGGCCAGCCACGCCACCAGCACGGGCGTATCCAACGAGAAGCTGGCGATGTGGGTGTTCCTGGGGTCGGACTGCCTGCTGTTCGGCGCGCTGATCTCGACCTACCTGCTGCTGCGGCACCGCAGCATCAGTGGTCCGGTCGAGCTCCGGGACCCGGCGAACATCTTCGACATCCCGTTCACGTCGGTGTCGAGCTTCGTCCTGCTGTTCAGCTCCCTGACCATGGCACTGGCCGTGGGGGCGATCCATCGCGGCGACGTACGGCGGTGCCGGACCTTCCTGCTCACCACGGCGCTGCTCGGCTCCGTATTCATCGGCGGCCAGGTCTACGAGTTCACGACCTTCGTGCACGAGGGGCTTGGCTACACCACCAACATCCTGGGATCCTCCTTCTACACCCTCACCGGATTCCACGGCGTGCACGTCAGCGTCGGGATCATGTTCCTGACGGCGATGTTCGTGATGTCGTTGCGGGGCACGCTGGGCCCCGACAGGGCCGAGACCGTCGAGATCTTCGGCCTCTACTGGCACTTCGTCGACATCGTGTGGATCCTGATCTTCACGATCGTCTACCTCATCCCGTGACGGAGGCTCGAGACATGACCCTCGCCGAGAGCGAGCACAAGGGAGCCCCGCTCGAGCCCCATCACGAGGCTCATCAGAAGACGCATCCCAGCGACTCGACCTACATCAAGGTCGCCCTCATCCTCGGCGTCTTCACCGCCATCGAGGTCTCGACGTACTACTGGGAGAAGGCCAGCACGGGTGTGCTGGTGGCGGTCCTGTTCCCCCTGATGATCATCAAGTTCGGCGTCGTCATCGCCTACTTCATGCACCTGCGCTACGACAACCCGCTGTTCCGCCGGGTGTTCCTCTTCGGCCTCCTGCTGGCCGTCGTCGTCTACCTCATCGCTATGACCACTTTGCAATTCTGGTCGGACAGCTGGTCCTTGATATGAGCCTCCTTGCCGCCGCCCGGGGTACCGACTTCTGGCGGTGGCAGCCACACCCGGAGGTGTGGCTGTTGGTGGGGGGCGTCATCCTGCTGGCCATCTACGCCCTGCGGGTGGTGGGGCCGAAGGTCGTTCCTGCCGGCACCCCGGTCGTCAGCCGGATCCAGCTCGCATGGCTGGCACTGGGCGTGGTGTTGCTCTGGTTCGCCTCGGACTGGCCGATGCACGACATCGCCGAGGAGTACCTGTTCTCGGTGCACATGACCCAGCACCTGTTGCTGACCTTCGCGGTGCCGCCGGCGTTCCTTCTCGCCACCCCGGAATGGCTGGCGAGGCTCGTGCTCGGGCACGGCCGGATCAAGCGGGCGTTCTACAAGATCGCCCGCCCGGTACCCGCGGCGATCGCGTTCAGCGCGCTGCAGCTCCTGACGCACTGGCCCGGGGTGGTCAACACCTCGGTGGAGAACGCTCTCGTCCACTACGTCGTGCACGCCGCGCTGGTGTCGACCGCGTTCCTGCTGTGGATCCCGGTGTGCGGGCCGCTCCCGGAGCTCCGCATTTCCTACCCGGCGCAGATGCTCTACCTGTTCGTGATCTCGATCGTGCCGACGGTGCCGGCGGCATGGCTCACGTTCGCCGAGGGTTCGGTCTACTCGGTGTACGACATCCCCCAGCGCCTCGGCGGCATCTCCGTGACCACGGACCAACAGGTGGCGGGGCTCCTGATGAAGCTGGTGGCTGGCGGCTTCCTGTGGCTGATCATCACGATCCGGTTCTTCCAGTGGGCGTCGAAGTTCTCCGACACCGACAAGGCGGTCGACCAGGCCGGGCCGGTCCACGACCTCACCTGGGCCGACGTCGAGCGCGAGTTCGAGGAGCATCCGCCGCAGCCCGAGCCCAGCGCCGGCGGTCAGTCGAAGTCGTAGACGACGCCGGTCAGCTCCTCCGAGAGCTGCCAGAGGCGTCGTGCCGCCTCGTCGTCCCGCGCCGCCGCCGACGAGCCGACGCGGGTGGGGTGGCCGCGTAGTTGGAAGAGCCGGTCGGGACCGAAGTACTCGCCCGGGCTGACGTCCGGCATCGTGGCGGCGTACAGCTGGGGGAGCGCACCGGCAGAGTCGGGCTGGGCGATCAGCCGGTTGCCCCAGTTCATCGCTTGGCCGACCAGGCGGTTGCCCGAGGCGTCGGTCCTCGCCGCCAGCAGATGCGTGGCGGAGTTGCCCGGGTGCGCGGCGACGGCGACGAGGGACGAACCCGTGTCGTGGGCCCGGCGAGCGAGCTCGCGGGTGAACAGCAGGTTGGCCAGCTTGGACTGACCGTAGGCCGGCCACTTGAAGTACCGGCGGTGCTCCCAGTTGGGGTCGGACCAGTCGTTGCGGCCCACGCGGTGAACGTTTGACGACACGGTCACGACACGCGGGCCTTCGGCGCGCAGGAGCACCGGCAGGAGCAACCCCGTCAACGCGTAGTGACCAAGGTGGTTGGTAGCGAACTGCAGCTCGAACCCGTCGGCGGTGCGCCGCAGCGGCATGGCCATCACCCCGGCGTTGTTGACGAGCACGTCGAGCCGCTCGACGGCGTCCGCCACCGATTTTGCGGCGTCTCGCACCGACCCGAGGTCGGCGAGGTCGAGCGGCACCAGCTCCGGTGCGGGACCGGTCGCGCTGGTCGTCACGTCGGATCGTGCCGCCTCGCCCCTCGTGGCGTCGCGACACCCCATCAGCACGTGGGCACCCTTGTGGGCGAGCGCCTCAGCGGTGCGGAGCCCGAGCCCGCTGTTGGCGCCCGTCACGAGGACGGTGCGCCCGCTCTGGTCGGGGATGTCGGCGGCGGTCCAGCGGCTCATGGCCGACAGCGTGGCAGCGAAGGCCGCTCGACACCACCGGGCCGGCCGGCGGTCACTCCGACGGCTCCCAGCGGAACAGGGTCACGGCGAGCGCCACGGCGCCGGCCGCCCAGAGGATGAGGACCGGCCACACCCGGCCGGGCACCGCCACCCCGTCCGTCAGCGCGCCGCGGGCGGCCTCGGCGAGTGCTGTGGACGGCAGCGCCCGGGCGATCCCGCGCAGCGTCGACGGCAGCTCCTCGAGCGGGAACACCATGCCCGACAACAGCAGCAGCACCACGAAGATGGCGTTGGCGGCGGCGAGCGCCACCAGCGCCCGCGCCCGGCCGGCGAGCGCGAGGGCCAGGCCGGTGAACGCCAGCACCGCCAACAGCAGCGCCGCGACCAGGGGCAGGACGTCGACGTCGGGCCGCCAGCCGAGGGCCAACGCCGCCGCCGCCAGCACTACCGCCTGCACGACGATGACCACCAGCACCGCCAGCGCCTTGGCGGCGACCAGTCGGGGCCTGCCCAGCGGCGTGGCGCCGAGCCGCTTGAGCACGCCGTAGGACCGCTCGAAGCCGGTGGCGATGGCCAGGTTGGCGAACGCCGTGGCCAGGACGGCCAGGGCGAGCGTGCCGGGGGCCAGGAAGTCGATGTCGTCCCCGTCGATGGGCAGCACGTCGACCACGGAGAAGAAGACCAGGATCACCACCGGGATGCCGAGCGTGAGCAGCAACGACTCGGCGTTGCGCGATGTCAACGCCAGCTCGAGCCGCAGCTGCGCCCAGAGCGCCCTCACGATCCCGGTTCCGCCGCCCCGGTCCGCCCTGCCCCGGTCGCCCCCGACGTCAGCCGCAGGAACACGTCCTCCAGCCGCTGGCGGCCGGCCCGGAGGTCGCCCAGCGGCAGGTCGCGCTCGGCCAGCCAGGCGGTGATGGCGGCCACGGTCGCCGGCGTCGGCGCCGCCTCCACCTCGTACTCGCCCGGGCCCGTCTCGGCCACGGCCGCTCCGTCGAGGCGGGCGGAGAGCGCCTCCGTGTCGATGCCGGGCGGCGCTGCGAACCGAACGGCCTCACCGGCCGCGGGGCCCCGCATGACGTCCTCCAGCGGGCCCTCGGCCACGAGGCGGGCCCGGTCGATGATCACGACCCGGTCCGCCACCCGCTCGGCCTCGTCGATGTCGTGAGTTGTCAGCAGGACGGTGACGCCCTCGTCCCGCAGGTCGCCGATCACCCCGCGGATGACCTGGCGGCCCGCCGGATCGACACCCGTGGTGGGCTCGTCGAGGAACGCCACCTGTGGGCGGCCCACGAGGGCGAGCGCCAGCGCCAGCCGCCGCTGCTCACCCCCGGAGAGCTGGCGGTAGGTCCGGCGCTCGAGGCCGCCCAGGCCGAGCCGCTCCAGCAGGTCGACCGGATCGAGCGAGCCGGCGTACAGCGCAGCGGCATGCCGCAGCGCCTCGAGCGTGCGCACGCCGGGGTGCACCCCGCCCTCCTGGAGCATGACGCCGATCCGTTCGACCAGCGAGCGGTGGTCGCGGCGGGGATCGAGCCCGATGACCGACACGCGGCCGAGGGCCGGCCGCCGCAATCCCTCCAGCGACTCGACCGTGGAGGTCTTGCCGGCGCCATTGGGCCCGAGCACGCAAGTGACCTCGCCGGCCTCGGCCCGGAAGGACAGGTCATCGACGGCGACGACGTCGCGGTACGCGACCGTCAGTCCCTCGACCTCGATGGCGGACATGGCGCTGGGACGCTACCGCCGCCCCGGACCGGTTACCCCCGTCCGTTCTGGTTGTAGCCACGCAGTCATGTGCCGCAGAGCTACAACCGGTTCGCGGGTTAGTCCTTCCGGCCGGTGGCGGCCAAGCGGACGCCGAGGCCGATCATCGTCAGCCCGCCCACGCCGCCGAGCGCCTCGAGGCGACGCGGCGACCGGGCCAGCCAGCTGCGGGCGGTGCCGGCCAGCATCCCCCACACGCTGTCGGACACGACGGCGATGGCGACCGCGATGGCGCCGAGCGCGAGCATCTGCAGGGCCACCGGGCCTCCGGCGGGGTCGATGAACTGCGGCAGGATCGCCGTGAAGAACACGATCCACTTGGGGTTGCTGACACCGACGACGAAGCCCTGGAGCGCCAGGCCCCGCCGCTCGGGGGCCGCGGCCCCGGCGTCGAGGACCGACGCCAGCGCCCGCCGGTGTCGAAGGGCCTGCACCCCGAGGTACACGAGGTAGGCGGCGCCCAGCAGGCGGATCGCGCTCAGGAGCGCCACCGACCGCTCGATGACGGCACCCACGCCGAGCGCCACCGCCACGACCTGCAGGTAGATGCCGACGGCGTTGCCGAGCGCCGTGACGACCGCCGCCCGGCGGCCGAGGGCGACGCCCCGGCTCACCACGAACAGCACGCTCGGTCCGGGCACGACGATCAGGATGAAGGCGGCCACGCTGAACGAGGCGAGTGCGTGTGAGTCGACCACGGAGCGACACTAGGAGGCGGCCGCCGTTTCTCGGCAACGAGTTCCGCCGGCGCGCCATTACCCTCCCCCCTCATGCTCGACATCCGCCGGATCCGCAGCGATCCCGAGGGGGTCAAGGCCGCGCTCGATCTCCGGGGCCCCGGAACGTCCGACGCCATCGACGACGTCGTGGCCCTGGACGCAGAGCAGCGCCGGGTCGTCGCCCGGCGCGACGAGATCCGGAGCCGCATCAAGTCCCTGTCGAAGCAGGTCGGTCGGCTACGGGGACAGGGCCAGGCGGACGAGGCGGAGGGGCTCATGTCCGAGAGCCGCTCGCTCGGCGAGGAGGAGGAGGCGCTGGCCAAGGCCGCCGGCGTGCTGGCGGACGAGATCCGGGCCGCCCTCCTCGGGATTCCCAACCTCCCGAGCGAGGACGCCCCGCACGGGACGGGAGAACGGGACAACGTCGTCCTGCGCACGGAGGGCTACGACGTCGCCGCCTACGGCGAGCACCAGCGGGTCCCCCACTGGGAGATCGGCGCCGAGCTCGGCATCCTCGACAACGAGCGGGCCACCAAGATCTCGGGCTCGATGTTCACCATGTACCGGGGCTGGGGCGCCCGCCTGCTGCGGGCCCTGGTGCAGCTCAGCCTCGACCGCAACGCCGACGCGTACGAGGAGATCCGCCCGCCGACCCTGGTGCGCACGCAGACCATGACCTCGACCGGGCACCTGCCCAAGTTCGCCGACGAGGCCTACCACATCGAACGCGACGATCTGTGGGCCATCCCCACCGCGGAGGTGCCGCTCACGTCGCTCCACGGCGACGAGATCCTCGACGGCGCCGACCTGCCGCTGCGCTACATGGCCTACACGTCGTGCTTCCGCCGCGAGGCGGGGGCAGCCGGCAAGGACACGCGCGGCCTGCTACGAGTCCACGAGTTCGACAAGGTCGAGCTGCTGGCGGTGGCGACCGATCGCGAGCAGGCCATCGCCTGCCAGGAGGACGTGCTCGCCCGCGGCGAGGCCCTGCTCCGCGACCTCGGGCTCGCGTACCGCATCGTCGACCTCTGCACCGCCGACCTCAGCAACTCGGCGGCCCGGACCTGGGACATCGAGGCCTACGCCCCGGGGGTCGACCAGTGGCTCGAGGTGTCGTCGGTGTCGTGGTTCGGCGACTACCAGGCGCGCCGCGCCAACGTCCGCTATCGCCCGGTCGGGGAGTCGGGGGGCACCGAGGTCGCCCATACCGTCAACGGCTCGGCCATGGGCTGGCCCCGGACCATCGCCGCGTACCTCGAGACGCATCACCAGGCCGACGGCTCGGTGGCGATCGTCGAGCCGCTGCGCCCCTACTTGGCCGGGGCCGAGCGCATCGTCGGGCGCGGGAGGGACTAGGCGGTCACCGTTGGTCGGGGGGGTGCCGCGGGTCACATCGGGACTGCCGTTCAACCGCCCGTAACCACTAGTCTCCGTAGGTCCCCGGTCGCCGTTCCCCCAGGGAGGCCCGCGACAGATGCGGCGCGTGTGGGCCTGGATGGGCCTCAACTTCGGCAAGCACGCCGGGATCGTCGGCGTCATCGGCCTGGCGATCACCCTGGTGCTCGGGCTGGGAGCCACCCAGCTCGACTTCTCCACCGGCCAGGACTCATACCTCAACAAGGACGAACAGGTCTTCAAGGACAACGTGGCCTACCAGGACCTGTTCGGCGGCCAGGCCATGCTCACCCTGTTCACGATGGAGGGCGGGCGCGACGTCGTCGATCTCTTCACGCCCGAGAACATCGAGCACATGCAGCAGGTCGACGAGGAGCTCCATGCGGTCAATGGGGTCGAGGCGGTGGTCACGCCCCTCACCGCCCTGCAGTTCACCCAGAACCTGGCGGTGAGCGACACCGGCGACCCGACCCAGAGCGTCGCCGGCGCGGCCCTGCTCAACGCCCGCGAGCGTGAGCCCGACCCCGCGGCGAAGGAGGTCCGCGCCGCCGACGCCGTGACGACCCTGACGCGCCTCAGCGCGGTGCCCGAGGACCAGCGCACGTTCGAGAATCCCGAGTGGGTCCGGTTCCTGCTGTTCGACAACCGCGGCGAGATCCGCAAGTCGCTCCGCCCGTTCTTCCCCGACGAGTCGCACGCTCAGATGGTCACCCGCTTGGTGGGCAACGCGTCGCTCGAGGACGAGGGCGCAGCGAGCGAGCGGGTACAGGACGTCACCCTGGCCGAGCCGTTCGAACGGGCCGACGTGACCTCGACCGGCGCCCCGGTCCTGCTCAAGGACCTCAACGACTATCTGCGCGGCGGCATGCTCACCCTGGGTGCCATCGCCATCGGGATCATGGTTGTGATCCTGTGGCTGCTGTTCAAGGTCCGCTGGCGCCTCCTGCCGCTGGCGGTGATCCTCGTGGGCCTGGTCTGGGCGTTCGGCCTCGCCGGATACCTCGGGATCCCGTTGTCGGTGGTGACGATCGCCGGGCTGCCGGTCCTGTTGGGCGTGGGCATCGATTACGCGATCCAGATGCACTCCCGCATCGAGGAAGAGGTGATCATCGACCGGGCGGCCCACCCCATCCAGGAAGCATCGATCAACCTCGGGCCCGCACTGCTGGTCGTCACCTTCGACGCCGTGTTCGCCTTCCTGGCGCTGCGGTTCGCCCGGGTGCCCATGATCCGGGATTTCGGCCTGCTGCTGGCCGTGGGCATCGCGGTGGTCTGCGTCGCCAGCATTGTCCTGCCGCTCGCCGCACTCGGCATCCGCGAGTACCGCTCGCCCACCAAGGGCAAGGACTTCAGCCACGGCAACCTGGCCAAACTGGTCGTGTGGCTGGGCAGCCTGCCGTCCCGCCTGGCGGTCCCGATCGCCGTGGCGAGTGCCGCCGTGTTCGCCGGCGGGATCCTCGTCGAGGACGACCTGACCATCCAGAGCGATCCCGAGCAGTGGGTCAACCAGGACAGCCAGGTCATCCACGACATCGACACGATCAAGCGCGAGACCGGATCGTCGGCCGAGCTGGGCATCTTCGTGGAGTCCGACGACATCTTCAGCGACGAGACCGCGGCGTTCGTCACCGAGTTCGCCAACGAGCAGCTTGCCGCCAGGCCCGACGACCTGCTCACCGCCTCGTCAATCGTCACCACCGTGAGCTTCCTGCTGGAGATGCCCGACACGACGGTGCTGCCGGCCACGGGCGCGGACGTGGAGGCGGCCTACAACGTCGCGCCGCCCGACATCCAGAAGGCGACGGTCAACCCCGAGGCGGGCGCGCTCAACCTGGTGTTCCGCACCGGCCCGGGCTCCCTCGATCACCGGGCCGTCTACGTCGACGACATCCGGGACGAGCTCGAGTCGGGCTCGCTCGACAACGGCGACACCATCCCCGAGGGCATCAGCGCCACCCCGTCGGGCCTGGCGGTGGTGGGCGTTGGCCTGCTCGAGAACATCGAGGCCAACCGCATCCTGCTGACGTACCTGGCCATCTTGTTCGTGTTCGCCTACCTCGTGCTGCGGCTACGCAGCTTCGTGCGGGCGCTGCTGTCGATGGTGCCGGTCCTCACGGCGGTGGGCGTGGCGTCGCTGGTGGCGTGGATCTTCGACCTCCAGCTCAGCCCGATGACCGCGGTGGGAGGGCCGCTGGTCGTTGCGGTCTGCACGGAGTTCACGTCGCTGATCCTGCTGCGGTTCATCGAGGAGCGGCAGCGCGGCTACAGCCCCCGGGAGGCGATGAACGTCACCGCCCGCCGTACCGGCCGGGCGTTCATCGTCTCGGCGCTCACGGCCATCTCCGGGGTGGCGGTCATCGCCTTCTCGTCGCTCCCGTTGCTGCGTGACTTCGGCCTGATCGTGGCCATGAACGTCGCGGTGGCGCTGGTGTCGGCGCTCGTGTTCCTGCCGCCCATGCTGGTCTGGGCGGAGAACCGGGGCTGGGTCACCCGGGGCATGATGCCCGAGCGCCCGCCGGCGCCGGCCCCCGGGGCCGAGGTGCCCCGCCAACCCGTCGCCGGGAGCTGACCGGTAAAGCACTTCCTCCGGCGGGCGCCGACGGTATGGTGACGGCCAGCAAGACCCAGGGTCCGCCTATCGACATGGGCCCGACGGCTTCTCCCGGGGCCGCACCTGCGGGGAGGGAACCGTGATCTGGCCGACAGCGCATCACTACACCTACACCGAGCCAGCCGTGCCGTGACCGCCGCTGCGGCACCCGCCGACACGTCGGCCGAGGACGTCGCCATCCGGCTCGAGCGCCTGACCAAGACCTACCCCGGCGCGTCCCGGCCGGCGGTCTCGGGGCTCGATCTGACGATGCCGAGGGGCGAACTGGTGGCGCTCGTCGGGCCGTCGGGCTGTGGCAAGACCACCACGCTCAAGATGATCAACCGGCTCATCGAGCCCACGGGCGGCACGGTGTGGGTGGACGGGGTCGACATCCGCACCCGGCCGACCCACGAGCTGCGCCGCGGGATCGGCTACGTCATCCAGCAGGCCGGGCTGTTCCCCCACCGAACGGTCGGCGACAACATCGCCACCGTCCCCAAGTTGCTGGGCTGGGACCGCCACCGCATCAAGGTCCGAGTGGACGAGCTCGCCGACCTGCTGCGTCTCGACCGGGGACTGCTCGGCCGCTATCCCTCGGCCTTGTCGGGCGGGCAGCAACAGCGGGTGGGCGTCGCCCGGGCGCTGGCCGCCGACCCGCCGGTGCTGCTCATGGACGAGCCCTACTCGGCCGTCGACCCCATCGTGCGGGCGCAGCTCCAGGACGAGCTCCTCACGCTCCAGCGCGAGGTCCACAAGACGATCGTGTTCGTCACCCACGACATCGACGAGGCCATCAAGCTCGCCAACCGGATCGCCATCCTGAACATCGGGGGCATCCTCGAGCAGGTCGACTCACCCGCCGAGATGTTGCGGGCGCCACGCAACGACTTCGTGGCCGATTTCCTGGGCGACGATCGGGGCATCAAGCGGCTGTCGCTCATGACCGTCCGTGACGCGTCCCTGAGCAAGGGACCGCTGGTCGCGGAGACCGCGACCGCCGACGATGCCCGGTCCACCATGGCGGCGCTGGGCTACGACTGGGTCGCCGTGTGCGACGGCGACGATCACCTGCGGGGCTGGATCGGTGCGGCGGACCTCGACGGCGCCGAGACCGTCGGCGAGCTCACGCCCAAGCCGTTCCTGTCCGTCGTCACCGCCGATACCACGCTCAAGGCGGCACTCGACGGGATCGTCACATCCCGGACTCGGGTCGCCATGGCGGTCGACCACGACGGGCGGTACCTGGGCATGCTCACCGTGGACGACCTGGCGGAGGGGGTTACGGCGTGAGCGGCGTCGGTGGGATGCTCGCGGCCGAACCGTTCATCCGTTGGGACTGGGTCCGCGACCACACCGACGACATCGTCTCGAACCTGTGGGAGCACGTGCAGCTCACCGTGCTCTCCGTCGGCATCGGCTTCGCGATCGCCATGGCGATGGCGCTCATCGCACTGCGGTGGCGCGCCGCCTACGGTCCCCTCGCGGCGTTCTGCGCCGCCTTGTACTCGGTGCCCAGCGTCGCCCTGTTCGCGCTGCTGCTCCCGTTCGTCGGCCTCGGCTTGTGGAACGCGCTGATCGCGCTGGTGACGTACACGCTCCTGATCCTGCTCCGGAACATCGTCGCCGGCCTCGATGGCGTACCGCCGGAAGTGCGGGAGGCTGCCGACGGGATGGGCTACGAGCGCTGGCGCCGGGTGCTGCGCGTCGACCTGCCCCTGGCCACGCCGTCCATCGTGGCCGGGCTGAGGATCGCCACCGTGACGACCATCGGGCTGGTGACCGTCACCGCGCTGGTCGGTAAGGGCGGATTCGGCCGGTTCATCAACGAGGGCCTGTCGCGCCAGTTCTCGACGGAGATCGTGCTCGGCGCCGTGCTCTCGGTGGCCTTCGCCATCACCTGCGACGTGATGTTCGTCCTCGCCGAGCGGGTGCTCGCGCCCTGGGCCCGGCCCCAAGGCGCGGTCAAGGTGGGCCGGTGGGGAGCAATGACCTTCGCGCGGTGGTCGCGCCACGGGAGGATCGCGGATGCCTGACATCCTCCAGCAGATGTGGGACTACCTGTCCAGCGACGCCGCCTGGTCGGGCAACCGGGGACTGCCGGCGCTCACGTGGGCCCACGTCAAGCTCTCGGTGCTGGCGGTGGTCGTAGCCGCCGTGATCGCGATCCCGCCCGCGGTCGTGCTCGGCCACATCCGTCGGGGCGGTCTGTTGGCGGTGTCGATCGTGAACATCGGCCGCGCGCTCCCGACCTTCGCCATCATCGTGTTGATCCTGCCGTTCTCGCTCCGCTACGGCTTCGGGCTCGGTTTCTGGCCCACGCTCGTCGCGCTGGTCCTCCTCGCGGTCCCGCCCATCTTCACGAACTCCTACACCGGCGTCCGGGACGTGCCGCCCGATGCGGTCGAGGCGGCGCGGGGCATGGGCATGCGGGCCGGAGAGCTGGTGCGCAAGGTCGAGGTGCCGGTGGCGTGGCCGCTGATCATGACCGGCCTCCGGGTGTCGGCCGTCCAGGTGGTGGCCACCGCCACGCTGGGTGCGCTGGTCGGCTACCGCAACCTGGGCACCCCGATCATCACCGGCTTCGCGCAGCGGTCGCAGCGGGGAGTGCTGTTGGCCGCCGCCATCACCGTGATCCTGCTGGCGTTGCTCACTGACGCCGTCTTCGCCTTGGCAGAGCGCCGCCTGGTCCCCTGGCGGCGGCCGGCGGGGCGCCACGCCGATGTCACCGTCACCGCCCCCGAGCCTGCCGTTACCCGATGAATCGATCCAACGACAGCAAAGGACACCAACCATGAGACGAGTTTCCATCCGGGCGCTGGTGGCGCTGTTGGCCGCCCTCGCATTGCTGGGGGCCGCCTGCGGCGACGATGACGACGACACCGAGGCCGGCGACTCGGGTCAGACCGAGGACGGCGGGGGCGCCCCGCCCGAGGGCCCGGCGATCAGCATCGGCGCCCAGGACTTCGGCGAGTCCGCGATCCTGGCCGAGATCTACCGTCAGGCGCTCGACGCCCAGGGATTCGACGTCGACATTCAGACGGTGGGTGGCTTCCGCGACCTGCTCTTCGGTGCGTTCGACTCGGGGGACGTCAACCTGGCGCCCGACTACGTCGCGTCGGAGCTGGAGTTCCTGAACGAGAACGCCGGCGAGGCAACGGGTGACGTCGACGAGACGTTCGACCTGCTGCAGCCCCGACTCGAGGAGCGGGGCCTCGTGGGCCTCACGCCGTCGGACGCGGTCGACACGAACGCATTCGTGGTCACGCAGGAGACGGCCGACGATCTGGGGTTGGAGTCGCTGTCCGACCTGGCGGAGAAGGGGGCGGACCTGACGCTGGGGGCGCCGCAGGACTGCGAGACCAACCCCTTCTGCATCCCGGGCCTGCGGGACGTCTACGGGCTGGACATGTCCAGCAACTTCACGCCGCTCGACGCCGGCGTCGTCCTCACCTCGCTCCAGGAGGGGGCCGTCGACGTCGGCCTGCTGTTCTCCACCGACGGCCGCATCGCCTCCGAGAACCTCGTGCTGCTCGAGGACGACCAGCACATGCTGGCCGCCGACAACGTGTTCCCGGTGTTGACCCAGGAGCTGGTCGACGCGTACGGCGACGACCTGACGTCGGTGCTCGACGACATCTCCGGTCAGCTCACGACGGAGGACCTGACCGAGCTGAACCGGCGCTTCGACGTGGACCGGGAGGATGCCGACGCCATCGCCGAGTCCTGGCTCTCGGACCACGATCTCGGGGGCAACTGACCACTGGCACGCTGTCAGCGCTCGGGCATCGCGGCGGACCCGGGCGCTGACAGAACCAGCGCCAGCACCAGTGGGGCGGGTCGCAACACGGCGCCGCAAATCGAAGGCCCCCGACGCCACTGGCTGCGTCCTCGTCCTCGCCCCAGCTAAGGCTGCGCCTTCGTCCTGCGTCCTTGCTATCGACGCCGAATGGCTCGCCGATTTCCGGGCGAGCGTTACGAGCCGCCCCACTAGGCTCCCGCGGGCATGAGCGCCGGAGCGGCACCGCCGCAGGTGGACGCCACGATCGGCGCACGGCAGCGGTTCACGCCCGCCCCGACCACGGCGGGCTGAGGCCGTTATGGACGTCACCCGCCTCCACCAGCAATACGCGGACGTCGGGCTGGCGGAGGCCGACCTCGCCACCGACCCCATCGAGCAGTTCCGCACCTGGTATGCGGCATGGCGGGAGGTGGCGGTCGGCGAGCCCGACGCCATGGTCGTCGCCACGGCCACGCCGGACGGTCGGCCGTCCGTCCGGACGGTATTGCTACGCCGCTTCGGCCCCGAGGGCTTCGTCTTCTTCACCAACCGCGACAGCCGCAAGGGGCGAGAGTTGGCCGCCAACGACCGGGCGGCGCTGCTGTTCCCCTGGCATCCGGTCGGCCGACAGGTGATCGTCGATGGCACGGCGGCCGCGAGCGACGACGAGTCGTCCGACGCCTACTGGGAGACCCGGCACCGCGGCAGCCAGATCGCCGCCACCGCCTCGCCCCAGAGCCAGGCGGTTGCCGACCGTGCCGCGCTCGAGGGCCTCTTCGAGGGTGTGGCGCGGCGTCACGAGGGCCGTCCGGTACCGCGCCCGAGGCACTGGGGCGGGCTCGTCGTGTCCCCGGACCGGATGGAGTTCTGGCAGCACCGCGAGAACCGCCTCCACGACCGGCTCGTCTACCGGCGCGACATCACCGGGTCCTCGGACTGGCGCATCGAGCGCCTCGCCCCCTGACGCCGCGTCCCGTACACCGCAAGGCCGACCGCCGCCAATGCGACGCCAACACCCGCCGCGATCCGGAGGGAGCCGGTGCGCTCGATCCAGTCGGCCACGTCGTAGGACCACCCGGTGACCACGTCCGTGATCCCCGACGACGGGACGACGCCGCCGGACGCACGGGCCACCCGCACTTCGAGCCAGCCGTAGTACGCAACGTACGCGCCCGCCAGCGCCACCAGCCCGCCGGCGACCCGGCCGATGTAGGGCTGTGCCCGCCGCAGGAACCGGACGATCGACGTCCGGGTCAGTGCCATGGCCACGGTGAGCGCCACCAGCACCAGCGTCATGCCCAGGGCGTAGATGCCGAACACCAGCAACCCGTCGGCCACCGACTCGCGGTTGATCGTGCCCGACACGGCGCCCAGGAACAGCGGCAGCGTGCAGCCGATCGAGGCGACGGCATACGACACGCCGAAGACGAACATCGACCCGACCGTGCGCTCCCGCCCGCCCCGGTCGAGGCGGGGCAGGCGCACGCTGAGCTGGAAGCCCCCGAGCATCGCCAGTCCGAGGGCGAGCAGGACGAGGCCGATGACGATGGAGATCCACGGGACGTTCTCGTAGACCGGAAGTGAGGTCAGCTCGACCACGAGCCCGGCGAGCGCGAACACCGCCAGGAACCCGGCCGACACGGCCAACGCGACCCGCAACGCCGTGGAGACGCTCGCGCGCGGCACCCCCGCCTCGTGGTCGTCGACCCCGAGGAAGTAGGCCAGGTAGGCGGGGAGCATCGGAAACCCGCAGGGATTGACGGTGGCGACCATCCCGAGCGTCAGATAGAGCGCCAGCGGGCCCTCGGGCCCGATGGCGCCGACCGTGCCGCTCACGCCGCGATCCCGAAGCGGTCCTCGAGCGCCGACCGCAGCGCGTCTTCGTCGAGGGCGCGGCTGTGCACGTCGACGACCTTGCCGTCGGCGTCGATGAACACCGACGTCGGCATGCTGATGCCGCCGAAGTAGCTGACGGCGTCCTGCCCGCTGTCCCCGAAGGTGGCGTAGGTCACCCCGGTGCGCTCGACCGTGGCCCGGGCGGCCTCGTCGCTGTCCTGGTACGCGACGCCGACGATCGTGACGCGGTCGCCCACGTCTTGGTGGACCCGCTCGAATGCCGGCATCTCGGTGACGCATGGCCCGCACCAGCTGGCGTAGAAGTTCAGCACCACGGGCTTGGACCCCAGCAGCTCACCCAGTTTGCGGTCCGGGCCGCCGTCGAGCGGCGACAGTGTCACATCCGCCGGCGTTTCCGGCAGCTCCCCCGCGCGGGTGAGCTGGTAGGACCCCGATCCCGCGGCGTCGCCGTTGGCCGACGACTCGTCGTCGGCCCCGAGCCACATGGCGACGCCGACGGCCGCGACCAGGGCAAATGCGGTGGCGGCGACCAGGGGCACGAGAGGGATGCGGCGGGAAGCCACGAGGCACGACGGTACCGCTGGGGTTGATGACGGCGGGAATCGTCCCGCCTAGTGGACATCCCGGAATTTCCGCGAGCGCCGACCAGGGGGCACCGCCGCCGCGCGGTGCCCCCACCGGTCGGGCAGGACCAGTCCTCTAGGCGATCCGAACGATCGCGACGTCCTGCAGGTGCTCGGGGATGGGGATCTCGGGAAGCTGATCCTCGGGCCGCGGCAGCTTGGGCGGCCGGCCCCGACGGCGCTTGGTGGCGAGGATCTTGCCGTTGAGGAACAGCTGACCGCCCCACACGCCCCAGGGCTCGCGCCGCTCGAGCGCTCCCTCGAGGCACGGGATCAGCGCTGGGCAGGTGGCGCAGATGTTCTTGGCCCGGGCGATGTCCTGCAGCTCCTCGCTGAAGAACATGCCGGCGAGCCGGCCGCTGCCGTCGTTGCAGCGGGCGTGGGCCCACCAGGTGTCCTGGCTCGTGAGGATCTCGGGCTCGGCCTCGTCGGTACTTCGCTCGCTCAGGTCGATTATTTCGTCAAGTGCCAGAGGGGCGATCATCGGCCCATTCCCTTTGTGTCTCGTGTAGGTGTGCTGGGGTTTGCGCTGGTCGTTTGCTCGTAGTGGTCGGTGGCTTGGGGGTGGACGAAGGCTGGTGGGACAAAGAAGAAGGCCGCCGGGATATCCCGACGGCCTTTGGAGGGTCTTGCGCTTCTTGCCTGGTCAGGGGAAGCGCTCCGAGAGCCGTTGGGATGGTCGGTCGTTGATGAACACCGGGAAGTCGGCGGACACCGGCTTGGCCGACGCCTGGAGCCACGTGCGCACGTGCATGGGCGCGGCCATACCGGTGGGGGTCGGGTGAACGGCGCAGGCCACCGGGCGCGCGGCACCGGCCATCTGGCCGCTCTCTTGGGTGGTGCCGGCGTACATCGGTCCTCGCCTATCCCTTCGTGTCGTGGTGGGTCGAGTCAGTGGCGGGTGAGCGCCATGGAGTTATAGGGCACCACGTGGGCCCACCGATCGTCAATGGAATATTGCGATCTGGCGCAATTCATGTGTCGAACGGCAGAAATACTGCGTTCCGGTCATGCGAAACGGTGACAGGGGTCACCCCGTGGCTGGGTCGATGAGGACCTGCCCGCAGGTTGCCGACCGTTGCCGACCCGTCGACTCAGCCCCGCGGCGCCTGAGTCCGGGTGGCGGCCGGCGGTGTTGCGTCCCCGGACGTGGCGGGCGGCTGAGCGAAATCGCGGAACAGGTGGGCGCGATACCAGCGCAGCTCGGCCACGCTCTCGCGGATGTCGTCGAGCGCCCGGTGCGCCGACTCCTTCTTGGGCGCGCCCTCCAGCACCGCCGGTGCCCAGCGCAGCGCCAGCTCCTTGAGGGTGGACACGTCGATGGACCGGTAGTGCAGGTACTTCTCGATCTCGGGTAGCTGCACCGCCAGGAAGCGCCGGTCGGTGCCGATGGAGTTGCCGCACAGCGGCACCGAACGCGGGGCCGGCACGTGGGCCTTGATGAAATCGAGGGTTGCGGCGCCCGCGTCGGCGAGCGACACGGTCGAGGCCTCGATCGCCGCCAGGAGGCCGCTTCGGGTGTGCATCTCGCGCACCACGTCCTCCATGGCGTCGAGGGCCGCCGCGGGCTGGTGGATCACCAGGTCCGGGCCCTCGGCCACGAGCTCGAGCTGATCGTCGGTGACGAGCGTGGCGATCTCGACGATCACGTTGCGCGCCGGGTCGAGTCCGGTCATCTCCAGATCCATCCAGACGAGCACGCCCGGAGGCTAGACCCCGCCGCGCTCCAACCCACGTGGTTGCGACGCGGCGACAATGACGGGGTGCTGCGCATCCCCGTCGTCCGCCTCGACGCCGACCTTCCGCTTCCCGGCTACGCCCGCGCCGGCGACGCCGGGGCCGACCTCGTGGCGCGCGAGTCGGTGACGCTGCGGCGCGCGGGTGGTCGGGGGCTGGTCGGCACCGGCATCGCCCTGGCGATCCCCGAGGGCTACGCCGGGTTCGTCCAACCACGGAGCGGGCTGGCGCTCCGGCACGGCGTCACCTGCCTCAACACGCCGGGCCTCATCGACAGCGGCTACCGCGACGAGCTCAAGGTGCTGCTGGTGAACACCGATCCCGACACGGACTACGAGGTCCGGCGCGGGGATCGCATCGCCCAGCTCGTGGTGCAGCGGATCGAGCACGCCGAGTTCGCTCCGGAGGCGAACCTCGACGACTCCGCCCGGGGGACCGGAGGCTTCGGGCACACGGGGCGCTGAGCTGCCGGCCCCGACTCAGAGCGTGTGCAGACAGGCTTCGCCATCTCGACTCACGGTGGTCAGTGTTGCCGGGAGGCCGAGCTGTATGGCTGGGCTTGAGCTGCAAATTCCGTACTGTTCGGTGCCCACCTGCCTGCCTATCCGCTCGGCCTCTAGTCGTCGTCGACATCGGGATGGCCTCGCTTGCGGAGGACCATGCGTCGCCCGTCGTCGCCCAGCCGCCAGGTGTCGACGCTGGCGTCGAGCACGGCCGCAGCGACGTCCGGGACACCGACGATCGCACCGCCATGGTCGGTCAGCCGGAGGTCGATGCTCAGCAGCTCGTCCTCCACGTCGTACGCGATCACCAGGGTGCCGCCGCCGTCGGGCTCGGGTGCGAGCAGCGCGGCGGCCTCGCCGACCGCCAGCCGCAGCTCCTCCGCCTCGCGGTAGGTGAAGCCGGCGCGCGTCGCCATGGCCGCCGCCCCTGCCCGAGCGATGCGAACGGCGGCGGAAGTGGCAGGCACGGTCAGACGGATGCTTTCGCGCTCCACGCGACCTGCGAGCCTACGGGCGCACCACGGCCTCGGCGTCGACGTCGCTCCGCTGGCCCATGTAGACGGGATGGCGGAGGCGGCCGTCGGCGGTCCAGTCGCTGTAGGCGACCTCCACCACAACCTCGGGAACCACCCAATGGGCGTCACGGACCTGGGTGGCCGGCGGGCGGGGGACGAACGGGCACTCCTCGGCCGCCAGCCGTGCCAGCTGGCGGGCCATGCGATCGAGCTCGGCTCCCGTGAATCCGGAACCGACCCGGCCCGCATAGCGCAGTGTCGGGTCGCCGGGCCGGGGGTGGTACCCCAGCAGCAGTGCGCCGAGGCGCCCGGCACGGTTGCCCTCCCCCGATGCCCAGCCACCGACCACCAACTCGTCGTGGCGGCGCACCTTCACCTTGATCCACGCGCGGGTCCGCCGGCCGGGCATGTAGCGACTATCGGCCCGCTTGGCGACCACGCCCTCGAGGCCGCGTTCTTCGCAGACCTTCAGCAGCGCCGGGCCGTCGTCGTACGCGTGGGCCACGTCGGTGCCGAGTGGCAGGTCGTCGGCGAGCTGATCGAGGAGGCGCCGGCGGTCGCTCCACGGTCGATCCGTGAGGTCGTGGCCGTTGAGCCGCAGCAGGTCGAACAGCACGTACGCCACCTGGACGTCCTCGGCCCGGCGGCGGGCGTCCGCCTCCGAGGTGACGTGCATCCGGTGCTGTAGGCGCTCGAAGCTGGGGCGGCCCTCGTCGTCGAGCGCCACCATCTCGCCGTCCAGGGTCGCCTCCACCGGGGCCAGGGCGCCGGGCAGCGCGCCCAGTTCGGGGAAGGCCGCCGTGCACTCCCTGCCGTTGGCGCTCCATCCGTGCACGCCCGACGGCGCCACCTCGGCGACGACGCGCATGCCGTCCCATTTGACCTCGTAGATCCAGCCGGGCCCGGTCGGCAGCAGGCCGGTCGTGGCCTTCATGGGAAGCACCGCCACGTTGGGAGCCTATGGACTCCCGTTCAGAGCGCGCGCGGGACCACCGGCAGCTTCAGCAGCTCGCCGCCGCGGACGACCTCGGCGTCGAGCGTGCGGCCGGCAACCTCGCCCGTCAGCAGGCGCTGCATGTCGCTGATGGCCTCGACGGGCTGGCCGCCGAGGGCGACGACGATGTCCTCGGGCCGCATCCCCGCCCGCGCCGCGGGGCCGCCCTCGACCACCCCGGTGACCTCGACGCCCCGGCGCCGGCCCAGCCGGTCGGCCATCCGTGGGGGCAAGGCCCGGCTGCCACCGGTGAGCCCGAGCTCGGCACGATGGACCCGGCCGTGGGCGATCAGGGCCCCGATGATGGCGTTGGTGGTGGCATCGAGCGGGATGGCCATGCCCAGGCCCTGCCCGATGCCCGGCCCGACGACCGCGGTATTGATGCCGACGACCCTGGCGTCGCTGGTGGCGAGCGCGCCGCCGCTGTTACCGGGATGCAGAGCGGCGTCGGTCTGGATGACACCCTCGACGATGCGCGCACGCCTCCCGTCCACGGCCGGAAGCGATCGGCCCAGGGCCGAGACCACCCCGGCCGACACCGACCCGGCGTAGCCGAGAGGGCTGCCGACGGCGACCACCAGCTGCCCGACCCGCAGCCGTCCGGCGTCACCGAGCTCCGCGCGCGGCAGCTCCACGGCGGTGGGGACGCGCACCACCGCGAGGTCGGACAGGCGGTCGGCGCCCACGACCTCGTAGGGCATCTCGGCGCCGTCGTGGAACACCGCGGAACCGATCCTCCCGTTGGCGACGACGTGGGCCGACGTGAGCAGGAGCCCGTCGCCGGACAGGATCACCGCCGAGCCGTTGCCGCGCCCGTGCCGCAGGCTGGCTACCGACGGCAGCAACCGTTCTGCGACTGCGATCACCGAGCGTGAGTAGGCGTCGAGCGCCGCGGATTCGTCGACGTCGACGGCCCCCGTCGTGCCGAGTCGCGCGCGGTCGTCGATGTCAGGCATCGCCCACGTCGCCCGCGGTGTCCTCGTCGTCGTCGAAGCGGGCAACGACGTCGAGCTCGTCCGTGCCCCGCACGACATGCAGGGCCAATGTCTGGCCGTCGGCGAGGCCGTCCAACACCACCGCCAGCGCGTCGACGTCGGCGATCTCGGTACCCGCAGCCGCGGTGATCAGGTCGCCTTGGCGGAGCCCGGCCCGTTCCGCGGGGCTGTCGGACTCGACGGCGCGGACGAGGACGCCGTCCCGCTCGGGGAGCCCGACCGCCTGGCGCATCCGCCGGGCGACGTGGGCCGGGGCGGCGCCGATGCCGAGCAGCCGGCGTCGGGGCTCGCGGCCAGCGGTCAGCGCGTCGACCCGCTCCCGCAGTGTCGATCCCGCGGGCTGGGCGATCGAGAAGCCGTCACCGAGCCGCAGCGTGGTGATGCCGAGCAGCCGGCCGTCGGCGTCGACGATGGGGCCTCCCGAGCTGCCGCGCGCCAAGGGCGCGGTGTGCTCGATGCCACCCGGGATCAGCCGGCCGCGGGGGCCCCGGAAGGACCGGCCAATGGCCGACACGGTGCCGACCGTCACCCGATGGCCGTCGGGGATGCTGGCCACGGCGAACACGGGTGCGCCGAGCGCGACGTCGCCGTCGGCCCATTCCAGGGCCGGTGCCGTGCCGGTGTCGACGGACAGCACCACCAGGTCGGAATCGACGTCGACACCCTGGGCCCGGCTCTGGATCGAGCGCCCGTCGGCGAAGGTGACGAGCGTGGTCACGCCGCGGAGGTTGTGGGCGTTGGTGAGTACCAGCCCGTCGCCGACCACGACGCCGCAACCGCGCCCGCCATGGCGACCGATGCGAACGACGGACGGGGCGACACGCTCGGCAACGCGGCCAATGGCGGATTGCAGGTCGTCGATGGCGGTCATGGCAACCTCCTGTGGAGCTTGGCTAGTGACTAGCAATCTGCAAGTAACCAGCCAGCACTGTAGCGTTGCGATCCGGATGGCCACACCCGAGTCGGTAGAAACGTCGCGCCCGGCCGATCAACCGGTTCCCGAGGCGCCCGCCGCCGATGCCCTGGCCGAGGCGGCCGAGCGCATCGGCGACCGGTGGTCCTTGCTGGTCGTCGCCGCACTCCTGTCGGGGCCGCGCCGCTTCGGCGACCTGCTCACCGACCTCGACGGGATCGCGCCCAACATCCTGTCCAATCGCCTGGCGCGCCTCGAGGCCGAGGGCCTGGTCGTGGGCGAGCCGTACACGCGCCGCCCCGTTCGGCACGCGTATCGACTGACGGCGGCCGGGGCCGACCTCGCCGGCGCTCTCAGGATGCTGGCCCAATGGGCCGCGTCCCACCGGGCCGGGCGGCATGGTGGCGGGGAGCCGGGACTGCCCACCCATGGGGCGTGCGGCACGGCCCTCGAGGCTCGGTGGTACTGCCCTACCTGCGGCGAGGTGGTCGACGACGTAGCCTCCGCGGACGTCAGCTGGATATAGGCGCGCGGCGCCTGCTCGCCGCGGGCTGGAGCACTAGCTTCGGCCCCCCGGCGCGGACGGTTCACACGATCTCGAGGAGACGGCCATGTCCCAGGTCAGCCCCGGCTGGTACCCGGATCCGTCCGGACGCTTCGCCCAGCGCTACCACGACGGCAGTCGTTGGACGGAGCACGTCGCCGATGCCCAGGGCAATCGCGACACCGACGCCCCCGTGGCTCAGGCCGGCTCGGCCTCGCACGCGGACTCGGCGCAGCACTCGCAGCATTACGGCCAGGCCGGTCAGCACTCGCCCGACCCCTACGGGCGTCAGTCCTCGGGGACCGAGCGTGGCTACGGCGGGCAATCGGCGCAGGAGCACTACGGCCAGGACGCCGCCGGCTCGGAGCGCGGCTACGACTCGGGGCGCGGCTACGACTCGGGTGGGTCTGGCTCGGAGCGCGGCTACGACCCGTCGGCGGCGCGGGACCACGACTGGGGCCAGGAACGGCCGGGTTCCGGCAGGCGGTATGGCGACCAGCGCGCCGATGCGCGCTGGGACCAGGCGGGCGCCGAGAGCTGGCAGCGCCAGCCCGGCGGATCTGCAGGACGCAACGAGTGGCCCGAGACCCAGGGGGCGGCCCGGCAGGGTCGCGACGGCTGGGCCCCCACGTCCACCGGAGGCCCGGCGACCGGCCGGGACTGGTCGGCGGGCCAGGGGCAGGGGCCGGCGCGGTACGACTCTGGTCCGCACTACGGGCAGCCCGGAGGTTACGAGCGGCGTGCGGGCCACCAGGATCCCGACTACGGCTACGCGCCGTCGGCCTCGGCCCCCGGGTTCACGCCGACGCTCGGCCTCATCGTCGCCGGGGTCGGCGCCGTGCTGTTGCTGCTCTCGCTGTTCGGGCTGAACTTCCTCGAGCTCAGCTTTCCGGGTCTCAGCCGTTCGGTCTCGCTGGGCGACGTAGCGGGCGACTTCGGCGAGGGTGCCCCGGGGGCCCTCGCCACCTATGCCGACTTCGGCCGGTACTTGGCCGTCGTCGTCGCGGTGGTCGCCATCCTCGCCGTCGTCCGGGTGGTTCCACCGCTCCGCGACATTTCGGCACTACCCGTCATTGTCGCCGTGGCCTGCGGGGCGTTCGCGCTCTGGCACGTTCTTGCCATGCTGGCCAGCGCCGACGAAGGCGTGGACGTCTCGCCCACGTTCGGTGCATTCCTCGGACTGCTCGGCTACGTCGCGCTGGCCGCCGGGCCCTTCCTGCGGCAGCCGCTCCGGGCTCGGCGCTAGGCACGATCGCCGACCAGGCGCGTGAGACGCGGCGCCCGCCGATCGGCCGACGCTGGAGGAGATCGCCGCTACCGTGATCTCGGAAGCTGCGCCCAGGTTTTTCGGGTTCTGGCGCATCTCCCGGGGGTGTAGCTCAGTTGGCAGAGCGGCCGCCTTTTAAGCGGATGCGCGAGGGTTCGAGACCCTCCACCCCCACCGACATTGCACCCCCATGCCGCGGTGGCCGGGCCCTACGCTCTGGATCGTGGAGCACGACGCCGCCCGGCAGCACCTCAGCACCGAGCACGAGCGGCTCGAGCGCTTGCGCACCTCGCTGGAGAACGACCACCTCCACGACGAGCCGGAGGATGACTCCGACATCCGGTCGCGCGTCTACCAGCACCCGGCCGATTCGGCGAGCGACGCGTTCGAACGCGAGAAGGAGTTCTCGATCCTCGAGCAGGTGCAGGCCGACTTGGCGGCGGTCGACCGGGCGCTGCAACGGCTCGACGAGGGGAGGTACGGCACCTGCGAGGTCTGCGGCGACAGCATCACCGACGAGCGCCTGGCGGTGATGCCCGCGACCCGCTTCTGCATCGGCCACCAGGGCGACGCCGAGGTCTGATCGGCGCGCTCCTCACATCTGGCGGGGGACCGTGACGTCCTGGGGCTCGGCCAGGACCACACGATCGCCGAGTCGCAGCCCCTCGGGGGTCATGGTCACCCAGCGGCCCTCGAGGTTGGCCAGCCGGGTGCGGTCCTGCCCGAGGCCGCGCTCGACGGCGAACACCACCCCGGCGTGGGTGATCACGAGGCCGTCTCCCCCGGGGATCGCATCGGCGATCCGGCCCAACGCGCGTCGGGCCCTCGCGACCAGGTGCTCGTCCGATTCCCAGCCGGCGGGCCGCCGGCCATCGGGCAGGTACCCCGGGTAGCGCCGTTCGATCTCGGCCCGGGTGAGACCCGTCCACTCGCCGGCGTCGCGTTCCCGCAGGTCCGCGTCCAGGACGACCGGCCCCACGCCCATGTCGTCGCCGATGATGGCCGCCGTCTCCGCCGCTCTCTGCAGGTCCGATGCCCAGATCCCGTCGACCGCCCCCAGCGATCGCGCCGCCTCGTGCGCCTGGCGCCGGCCGAGCTCGCTGAGCGGGGGATCGGCCTGGCCCTGCCAGCGGCCAAGCGCGTTCCATTCCGACTGGCCGTGGCGGGTCAGCAGGGCGCGCGTCTCGGCGATCATCGCCCGGCGACGCTATCGGCACCGCACACAGCTAGGCTCGTTCGGCGTTTGCTGGGGAGCGAACGTGCGCCCGCTGCCCTGGCCAAGAGGAAGGACGCGCCGTGCCCCTGCCGCTGGAGAAGCTGGGAACGACCCATCCGCCGCGCACCACCCCGATCGATGCCGACCGGGCCAGGGTGCGGTGGTCGTGAAGACCGGCCGCGTCGAGTTCGTGTGAGGGGATCGCCTGTGGCCGTCCTGCGCTTGTTCGCCCAGGCCCGCGAAGCCGCGGGCAGCGCGCGCGACACGATTGACGGCGCCACGGTCGATGAAGTCCTGGCGGCCGCACGGGATCGCTACGGCGAGGGATTCGCGGCGCTGCTGCCCAACTGCCGGATCTGGCTGAACGGTGAGCCCGCGCACGCGGACGATCGCGTGACGGCCGACGACGAGGTCGCCGTGCTGCCACCGGTGTCCGGTGGTGCTGCATGACGGTCGTCACCGCATGGGCGGCGTCGGGGGTGCGCTCGTGAGCCCCGCCACGTCCGGCCCCACGCCCCGCGTCCAGGACACGCGCGGACCGGCATGGGACGTCGCCCGACCGGTCGCGTCGTCGCCCGACCACTCGATGCCGGGCCCGCCTAGGGCTCCCGCCGGGCGGCCGGCGGCGCCGGTCCCGCGCCGTGACGGCGTTCCACCTCCGGCACGGCGCCGCCCCGCCGGCCCGGGGCCGGCTGCGGGCGGCCCACCCGCCGTTCGACGCGGCGCGGGCGCACCGCGGGGCGGCATCGCACGGCGTGGCGCCGGACCGGTTGGTCAGGATGGCGCGACCGGCGTGCCGACCGGGCGGCGCCGCTCCGCTGGCCCCCCCGGCCGGACCGGGGGTGGCCCGCCGACGGGGACCGGCAGGCGCGCGGGCCCGACGGGCCGCCGTGCCCGCGCGGCGCGGAACGCCCGCACGGGGCGCCGCGGGCGGCTGGCGGTCGTCTATGACATCGACGGGCCGCGCGTACGCCTCGGCGTCGGCTGGTTCCTGCTGGCGCTGGTCGGCGTGTTCCTCAGCCCCATCACCGCTGCCCTGGTCTACGGCGCCGCCGCTGGCTGGGCGGCACGCCAGGTGGTGCGGGCCTGGGGGTCCATCGCGTGGCAGGCCGACGTCGCCGCTGGGCTGGGCGCCGTCCCGGTGCTGGCGGCGCTCGGCGGCACGCGGGCGCTCACCGCCGCGCTGGCCGTGGCGGTCGTGGGTGCCATCGTGGCGTCGTGCGCCCCGGGCGGGGAGCGCCTAGCGGGTCGGGGCGGCCGCGCCGCCGCGCTGGGCATCCTGTTCCTGTCGATCGTGCCCGCGGCCGGAGCGGCATCGATGGTCCTCGTACGGGGCGATTCGCGGGCCGCAGCGGTGGTGCTGCTCCTCCTGGTGAGCGCGTACGAGATGGGCGACTTCGTGGTGGGTTCCGGCGCGTCCAACCCGGTGGAGGGCCCGCTGGCCGGGATCACGACGGCGCTGCTCGTCGGCATCCCGTTGGCGTTGCTGCTGGTGAACCCGTTCGACGATGCCGGCGTGGTGCTGCTCGGGTTCGCGGCGGCGGCCTGCCCGCTCGGGCAGATCGCCGCCTCTGCGCTGCTCCCGGACGCGGGCGCCTCTGCGCCCGCCCTGCGACGCATCGACACGCTCCTGGTGCTCGGCCCGCTCTGGGCCGCGGCGTCGGCCGCGTTCTGAGGCCCCTTGTCCGCTGCCGCCTTCGGGTCGCGCCAGGGGTGTCCGACCCTCGACACCCCGGAGCGGTGACCCGAGGTCATGGGTTCCGCCGGTCCGGGCACGAGGTCTTGGGTTCCGCGTCCGGAACCCATCGCCTCGGCCTCGCCCGGGCGGAACCTGGTGCCTCGGGGCGCGCAGGACCGTGCGGGGGCCTTCCGCCGCCCGGCGCTGACGGGTGAGGCCGGCCGTGACCTACTTGCTCTTGGCGAGGTTGGCCGCGGCGAACTCCCAGTTGACCAGGTGCTGCAGCCAGGTCTCGACGTACGCCGGCCGGGCGTTCTGGTAGTCGAGGTAGTACGCGTGCTCCCACACGTCGATGGTGAGCAGCGCCGTCTGGCCGTGCTTGAGCGGCAGGTCGGCGTCGCTGGTCTGCACGACCTCGAGGCCGTTGTCACCGTTCGCGAGCCAGGTCCAGCCGGATCCGAACAGCTTCGTGGCCTTTTCGGTGAACGTCTGCAGGAACTCGTCGACCGAACCGAACGACTGCTCGATCGCCGTCTTCAACTCACCGTCCGGCTCGCCACCGCCACCGGGGGCCATGCAGTGCCAGAAGAAGGTGTGGTTCCAGTTCTGGCCGGAGTTGTTGAACAGCGGCGTGCCGGGCTCGGCGGCGAGGACGATCTCCTCGAGCGAGCGCCGCTCGTGTTCGGTGCCCTCAATGAGCTGGTTGAGGGTGTTCACATAGGTCTGGTGATGCTTGCCGTGGTGGAAGTCGAGTGTCTTCTCGCTCATGTGGGGGGCGAGTGCGTCCTTGGGGTACGGCAGCGCGGGCAGCTCGAAAGGCATCGGCACTCCTTGGGTCTGGTGGGGGGCAGGCAACTCGAACCTACCCAGGGTGACGCCGAACACACACCGGACCTCCGGGGTATTCCAGGCTCGGTCACGGGTCCTACGACCTCGAACGACGACCCGATCGGTCAGGAATCTCTCGGGGACGGACGGCGTTGGGCGTCTTGATGCGAAGACTCGCCGTCCTTTCCCTGCACACGTCGCCGCTCGCACAGCCGGGCGCGGGCGACAGCGGGGGCATGAACGTCTACGTCCGCGAGCTCGTCTCGTCGCTGGCCCAGGCCGGCGTGACGAGCGACGTCTACGTACGGCGCTGGGCCGAAGGGCTGCCCGACGTGGTAGAGGTCGAGCCGGGCTTCCGGGTCGTCCACGTGCCCGCGGGGCCCGTTGACCTGCCCAAGGAGGCCCTCCCCGAGGTTGTCGACGCGTTCGCGGAGGGCGTGCTGGCGCGGCTCACCGATGGCGTCGGCGCCGCCGCCGACGTCCTCCACGCCAACTACTGGCTCTCGGCCATGGCGGGACATCGCCTCAAGCACGAGCTGGACCTGCCGCTGGTGTCGACGTTCCACACGCTGGCCCGGGTGAAGGCCGAGACCGGCGACCTGGAACCCGAGCGGCGGGTCGACGCCGAGGCCGAGGTCGTCGGCTGCTCGGACGCCATCCTCGCCAACTCGGCCGCCGAGGCGGCGCAGCTGGAGCGGCTCTACGGCGCCGACCCGACCCGGATCGAGGTCGTCCCGCCCGGCGTGATCCACGCCTTCTTCTCGCCGGGGCCGCGCCAGGGTGCCCGTGCCGCCCTGGCGCGCCTCGATGTCGGGGACGGGCCGATGCTGCTGTTCGTCGGACGGATCCAGCCCCTGAAAGGGCTGGACGTGGCGGTGCGGGCCTTGGGCGCGCTGGAAGACCCGCAGGCGGTGCTGGTGGTGGTCGGTGGCGCCAGCGGGGGCGAAGGACGGCGCGGAGGTCGAGCGCATCGACAAGCTGGCAGCGTCGCTGGGGGTGGCCGATCGCATCCGGTTCACGGACCCCCAACCCCACCACCTGCTGTCGACCTACTACCGCGCCGCCGACGTGGTGCTCGTGCCCAGCCGCAGCGAGTCCTTCGGCCTCGTGGCCCTCGAGGCGGCGGCCTGCGGCACGCCGGTGGTCGCGGCGGCCGTCGGCGGGCTGCGCACCCTTGTGGAACACGGCCGCACGGGGTTCCTGGTCGAGGGCCGCGACCCCCATGTGTTCGCGGCGTACACGGAGCAGATCCTCACCAATCCGGCGCTGGGCCGCGAGCTGGCGGACGCCGCCGCCGCTCGCGCCCGCAACTTCACCTGGTCCACCGCCGCCGCCCGCCTGCGGCGGATCTACGCGGACCTCACCGCGCGTTCACCGATCGCCTGCGCCGCCAACGCATAAGAGGCCGAGCGGATAGGCAGGCGAGCGCCCACTAGCGTCGTCCGGCGATGCAGCGGCCGTTCGCCGACTGGGAGCTCGATGCGGTCGCCGCCCGCATCGAGGCGTGGCTCGAGCGGCAGCGCACCGACAACCCGCTCGTGGCCGCGGTCGAGCGCGACAACGAGTCGGGCGAGCGGCGCTGGTTCGTGCGGGTGCGGGGCGACGAGAAGGACGTGTTCACGATCTGGTTCCACCTGCGCCAGCGCACCCTCCACTACGAGACCTACGTGATGCCGTCGCCCGAGGAGAACCACGCCGCCCTCTACGAGCACTTGCTGCGGCGCAACCTCAAGCTCTATGGCGGGTCGTTCGCCATCGGCGACGAGGACGCCATATTCCTGGTGGGCCAGATCGCCAACGATGCCGTCGACGACGACGAGCTCGACCGCATCCTGGGATCGCTCTACGAGTGGACCGAGCGGTTCTTCCGCCCCGCCATGCGGATCGGGTACGCCACCCGCTTCAAGGGCTGAGCCGCAGATTTCCATTGTTTTTCAACACATTTAGATCTAGCGTGGCCGGGCTCGGGCGCGGGGTGATCCACCGATCGGGGAAGTCGGGTGGGGTTGCCTCGCGCCTGGGCACCGCCGGGCCGTAACGTCGCTGGCCATGGGCATGCCGAAGCTCCAGGTCATCGGCGGCGGGAAGATGGGCGAGGCCCTCGTGGCCGGCCTGCTGACCGGCGGCTGGGCCTCCGCCGCCGAGCTCCGCGTGGTGGAGAAGCTGCCCACCCGGGCCGCGGAGCTGAGCACCGCGTTCCCTGCCGTCACGGTCGCCAGCGACCCCGACGAGGCGCACGGCCACGTACTGGCGGTGAAGCCCCGGGACGTCGAGACCGCCTGCCGGGCGCTGGCCGACACTGGTTCACGCGAGCGGGTGCTGTCGATCGCCGCGGGGATCCCGCTCCGGCGCCTGGAGGCGTGCCTGGTGCCCGGGACTCCGGTGGTGCGCGCCATGCCCAACACGCCGGCAGTCGTCGGCGAGGGGGCCGCCGCCGTCGCCGCCGGCCGGGCGGCCGACGAATCGGACCTGGCCTGGGCGGTGGAGATCCTCGGGGCGGTGGGCCGGGTCGTGCGGGTCGACGAGACCCTGCTCGATGCCGTGACCGGCCTGTCGGGATCGGGCCCCGGCTACGTGTTCCTGGTCGCAGAGGCGCTCATCGACGGGGGCGTGCTGGCGGGGCTGCCCCGCCCGGTGGCGACGGACCTGGCGGTGCAGACCCTCCTGGGGTCGGCCCGGCTCCTCGACGAGTCGCCAGAGGGCGCCGCAGCGCTGAGGGCTGCGGTCACATCCCCCGGCGGCACCACGGCCGCCGGGCTCAGGGCGCTCGAGTCCGGCGGCGTGCGGTCTGCGTTCCTGGAGGCGATCGTCGCCGCCACGGAGCGCAGTCGCGAGCTTGGCCAGGCCTGAGGGGCCGGGGGCGCAGGCCAGGCCGCGGGCTGTGGCTGTCCCCATTCGCCCCACCAGCAACGGTCGCATACAGTGACCCCAGCGGAGTTGGAAGGGGTCTTCCACATGCCTATGTCGCGCGCCCGATTCCTCACGCCCCGCGAGGTGGCCGATCTGCTGCGGGTGTCGTCGATGACCGTCTACCGGTTGATCAAGTCGGGGGAGCTCCGCGCCGTCCGGGTGGGCAAGGCGTACCGCATCCTCGAGGAGGACGTGGACGCCTACGTTGCCGACCGGTTCACCCAGGCCGGCTGACACTCCGGCCCGACCCCGACCGCCGCCCCTGATGGGGTCGGTCTGCGACCGACACTGACACTCCGGCCCGACCCCGACCGCCGCCCCTGATGGGGTCGGTCTGCGACCGACACTGACACTCCGGCCCGACCCCGACCGCCGCCCCTGATGGGGTCGGTCTGCGACCGACACTGACACACTGATGTCGTGGCCCCGCGCTTCGACACGATCTCCTTCCTGTCCGACTACGGCACTACCGACGAGTTCGTCGGAGTGGTGAAGTCGGTCATCCGCTCGATCGAGCCGCAGGTCACGGTCGTCGACATCACCCACGACATCCAGCCCTACGACGTCAAGGCCGGCGCGCTGACGTTGGCCCGGAGCGTCCAATACCTCTGCCCGGGCGTCGTCCTGGCGGTGGTCGACCCCGGCGTGGGCACGGATCGGCGGGCGGTCGCCGTCGAGGTGGGTGACGGGCAGTCCTTCCTCGTGGGCCCGGACAACGGGCTGCTGGCCTCGGCGGTCGGGATGGTCGGCGGCGCCACGGGCGCAGTGGAGCTGACAAATCCCGAGTACCGGCTCGTGTCGCCGGGGCCCACGTTCGACGGGCGCGACGTCTTCGGCCCGGCGGCGGCCCACCTCTGCGCCGGCGTGCCCCTCGAGGCCCTCGGGCCCCGCGTCGACCCCGCGGAGCTGGTGCCCGGCCTCGTGCCCCTGCCGCGCGACGAGAACGGCGCCATCGTGGGCGAGGTCCTGTGGGTGGACCGCTACGGGAACTGCCAGCTCAACATCGATCCCGACCAGATCTCGTCGTGGGGAGACCGGGTGCAGCTCCGGTGGACCCGCCCCACGGAGGGCACCCGCACGGCGCGACGGGTGCGAGCGTTCGACGAGCTGGGCAGCGGCCAAGTCGGCCTGGTCGTGGACAGCTACGGGCTCCTGGCCGTGTCCCTCAGTCGGGCCTCGGCGGCGGACACGCTGCAGATCGCGGCCGGCGACGAGCTGGCGCTCGTGCCCCTCGGCGACGCCGGTGAGCAGGGCGGCGAAGCTTCCCCCGGCAATGGTGCCCGCGCCGGGAACGCGAGTCCCGTCAGGCTCCACCCCCGCCGTCCGACAGGATCATGAGACCCGGCACCACCATCGTCCTCGCCATCCTGCTGGCACTCATCCTCGGCGCCTCGGCGATCCAGCTACTGTTCCTGGCGCGCTAGGGGTGATGTCGGGGCGACGAGGGGAGACGGGCAGGTGAACCTCGCGTCGGCAATCGATGCCCACCCGGCCGACGGTCCAGCCCTGGTGAGCCAGGGCGAGACCACCACCTATGGCGAGCTCCGCTCTCGGGTGGCCGGAATCCGGGGCGCCCTCGTCGCGCAGGGTGTTGCGCCCGGCGATCGGGTCGCAATCGTCGCCGCCAACGACTCGTCGTTCGTCGCCGCCTACCTGGGCGTGCTCGGGGTGGGCGGCGTGGCCGTGCCGCTCAATCCACTGAGTCCTCCGCCCGAGCTCGGGCGCGAGCTGGCCATTGTCGGCGCCCGGCTGGCGCTCGTGGACGACGCCGGCGGCGCGGCCTTCGGCGGGGAGGCGGCCACCGGGTTGCCCGACCTCGACGTGCTGGTGATCGGCGACCTGGTGGGCGGTGAGCCCGCGGCCATGGTCGAACGGGCCGACGACGACCTGGCGGTGCTGCTCTTCACCAGCGGCACTGCCGGGCTGCCGCGGGCGGCCATGCTCACCCACGGCAACCTGCGGGCCAACATCGACCAGATCCGCGCGACGACCGCGAGCGGAGCCGTGGACCCGGCCGCAGGCCCCGCGACGGCCGACGATGTCGCGCTGGGCGTGATCCCGCTGTTCCACATCTTCGGGCTCAACGCCGTCCTCGGGCTCGCGCTGACGGTGGGGGCCACGGTCGTGCTGGTCGAGCGGTTCGACCCGCCCGCCGCCCTCGCACTTCTCGCCGAGTACGGGGTCACCGTGGTGTCCGGCGTCCCCACCCTGTGGCGGGCGTGGGCGGACCTCCCTCCCGTCGATGCCGGCGCCGCCAACCCCATGGCCAGCGTGCGGCTCGGTGTGTCGGGGGCCGCTGCCCTCGACCCCGACCTCCGCCGGGCCATCGCCGCCCGCTATGGCGTCGTGCTGGCCGAGGGCTACGGCCTGACCGAGGCATCGCCGGTGGTCACCACCGGAGTCGGCCACCAGGCACCCGACGGCAGCATTGGCCTGCCGCTGCCCGGCGTCCTCGTGCGCCTGATCGACCGCTCGGGCTTGGACGCGTTGGTGGGTGATCCCGGCGAGGTCTGGGTGAAGGGCCCCAACGTGTTCGCCGGCTACTGGGACGATCCCGAGGCGACCCGGGCGGCGCTGACCGAGGACGGCTGGCTCCGCACGGGCGACCTGGCGGTGGTCGACGACGACGGCTTCCTGTGGCTCGTCGATCGGGCCAAGGACCTGATCATCGTGTCGGGGTTCAATGTCGTGCCCGCCGAGGTCGAGGCGGTGCTCATGGGCCATCCCGGCGTGGCCGAGGCCGCGGTGGTGAGCGTGCCCGACCCGCGTTCCGGCGAGGCGGTGAAGGCCTTCATCGTGCCGGTCGCGGGCACGGACGTCGACGAGGCCGCCATCGTCGACTACGCGGCCCGCCACCTGGCCCGCTACAAGTGCCCCTCGATCGTCACCGTCGTCGACCAGCTGCCACACGGGCTCACGGGCAAGCTCCTGCGCCGGCAGCTCCGCTGACAAGCCTGCGATGCGAGCCGGATGCGTTCGTGTGCCGGAGGGTCCTTGTGAGCGCGTGAACAAGCGGCGGTAGGCTGCCGAGCTGATGGCGAACGGTGGCAAGCGGCAAGCTCGCAAGATCCCCGAGGCCACGGTGACCCGTCTGCCGCTCTATCTCCGTAGCCTGCTCGAGGTCGCCAACGACGGCATGCCCACGATCTCGTCGGAACGGCTGGCGGAGATGTCCGGGGTCAATGCCGCCAAGGTGCGCAAGGACCTCAGCTACCTCGGCAGCTACGGCACCCGCGGCGTGGGCTACGACGTCGAGTACCTGCTGTTCCAGATGAGCCGGGAGCTGGGGCTCACGCACGACTGGCACGTGGTGATCGCCGGGGTCGGCAACCTCGGCCATGCGCTGGCCAACTACGCGGGGTTCCACGAGCGGGGCTTTCCCGTCGCCGCCCTCGTCGACGCGGACCCCCGCGTCATCGGCACCGAGGTCAATGGCATCCCCGTGCGTCACATCGACGAGCTACCGGCCATCGCCGCCAGCCAGCAGATCGCCATCGGCATCATCGCCACCCCCGCCAGCGCAGCCCAGGAGGTGGCCGACCGCATGATCGCCGCGGGCGTCAGCTCGATCCTCAACTTCGCCCCGACGATCCTGTCGGTGCCCGCCGACGTGTCGCTGCGGAAGGTCGACCTGGCCGTCGAGCTGCAGATCCTCAGCTTCTACCAGCAGCGCAGGACCGCGTCGGACCGCGTGGCCCAGGTGGCCGAAGCGGTGGCACCGCCGGCGACGTAGCGGGAGCCGAGACGCCGAGCCGACCCATGCCCGTCGAGCACCCCGTCTACCCGGTCAACCTGATCGTCGATGGCCGGCGGTGCCTGGTGGTCGGGGGCGGCCCGGTCGCAGCGCACAAGGTGCGTGGGCTCGTCGAGGCCGGCGCCCGCGTGACTGTGGTGGGCCCGGAGCTCGACCCGGAGATCGTCGAGCTAACCCGGGGTGCAGATGCCCGGGGCGCCGCCGTCGTCGCCGAGGCCCGGCCGTACCGCCACGGTGAGGCCGCCGGCTACCGCCTGGTCGTCGCGGCAACCGGAGACCCCGCGGTGAACCAGCAGGTTTACGACGACGCCGAGGCCGCCGGCGTATGGGTCAACAGCGCCGACGATCCCGAGCGCTGCACGGTGACGTTGCCGGCGCGGTTGCGCCAGGGCCGGCTGACTGTGACCGTCTCCACTGCCGGGCACAGCCCGGCCGTCGCCGCCTGGCTCCGCGATCGCCTGGCCGGCGAGCTCGGGCCGGAATACGACCAGCTGATCGGGCTGTTGGCGGAGGAGCGGTCTCACCTCCGGAGCGAGGGTCGCTCGACCGAGGAAGTGGATTGGCGATCGGCGCTCGATTCGGGAATTCTGGAACTCGTTCGGGCCGGCCGGCTCGAAGCCGCAAGGGAGCGCCTGCGCTCGTGTCTGTCGTCGTCATCGGACTGAACCACCGCACCGCCCCGCTCGAGCTGCTCGAGCGGATGAGCGTGGCTGACGGGCAGGTCGCCAAGGCCCTCCACGACCTGTGCAGCCGCGAGCACATCAGCGAGGCCATGGTGCTCTCCACGTGCAACCGCGCCGAGGTGTACGCGGTCGCCGAGCGGTTCCACGGTGCCTACAGCGACATCCGCAGCTTCCTTGCCGAGCACTCGTTCCTGCCGCCCGAGGATTTCTCCGACCACCTGTACGTCCACTACGACTCGGCGGCCGCCGCCCACCTGTTCTCGGTGACGGCCGGCCTCGACTCCGCCGTCCTGGGCGAGAGCGAGATCCAGGGCCAGGTCAAGCAGGCCTGGGACCGGGCTCGCGACGAGGGCGCCGCCGGTCCGGGGCTCAACCTGCTGCTGCGGCACGCGCTGGAGGCGGGCAAGCGCGGCCGCACGGAGACCGGCATCGGCCGCAAGGTGGCGTCGGTCTCGCAGGCGGCGGTCGCGATGGCGCGCGAGCGGCTGGGCGGCCTGGCCGGCAAGGCCGTGCTGCTGCTGGGCGCGGGCGACATGGGCGAGGGCATGGCCGTCGCCCTGGCCGGTGCCGGCGAGCGCATCAACCTGATGGTCGCCAACCGGACGCAGGCCAAGGCGGTCGCGCTGGCGGCCCGCATCGGCGCCGAGCCCGTGGCGCTCGTCGACGTTCCCGACCGGGTCGCGGACGTCGACCTGCTGCTCACATCCACGGGCTCGCAGGCGCCCATCATCGAGCGGTCCGACCTGGAGCCGGTCATGCGGGGGCGTGAGCGGCGCCCGCTTCTGGTGGTGGACATCGCCGTGCCACGCGACGTCGATCGGGCGGTCGTCGAGATCGACGGGGTCACCCTGCTCGACATGGACGATCTCCGTGGCTTCGCCGCTGCCGGCGTGGCCGGCCGCCGCGGCGAGGTTGCAGCGGCCCAGGCAATCCTCGATGACGAGCTCGAGCGCTACCTCGACGCCAGCTCGGCCCGCGAGGTGGCGCCAATGATCGTGGCCCTGCGGGAGCGGGCCGAGGTGGTGCGCCAGGCGGAGCTCGACCGCCTCCGCGGCCGGCTCGACGAGTTCGGCGCCGACCAGGCGGATCTGGTCGACGCGGTCACGAAGCGCCTGGTCTCCAAGCTGCTGCACCAGCCGACGGTGGTCCTCAAGGACGCGGCCGGAAGCCCCCGGGGCGATCGCCTCGTCGCAGCTCTGCGTGAGCTGTTCGAGATAGAGGGTTGAGAGGCCGAGCGGATAGGCACGCAAGTGGGCACCGAACAGAACGGGATTTGCAGCGCAAGCCCAGACCACACAGCTCGGCCTCCCGGGAACACTGACCACCCTGGGCCGAGACGACGTGCCTGTCCACGCACCCTGTTGAGGCGATGATGAGGCTCCGGGTGGCAACCCGGGGCTCGGCCCTGGCCCGCTGGCAGGCCGACCACGTCGCCGTCCTGGCGCAGAAGGCCGAGCCCGGCCTCGAGGTCGAGACCGTGGTGGTCGAGACCAGCGGCGACCGCCAAGGCGACGTGCCCATCTGGGAGCTGGGCGGCAAGGGCGTGTTCGTCAAGGAGGTCCAGGCCGCCGTGCTCGAGGGCCGGGCCGACCTGGCGGTCCACTCGGCCAAGGACCTGCCGTCGCTGACGCCGGACGGCCTCGTGATCGGGGCCGTGCCCGAGCGGGCCGACGTGCGCGACGCCCTGGTGGGCTCCACGCTCGCCGACCTCGCACCCGGTGCGACCGTGGCCAGCGGATCGCTGCGGCGCCGCGCCCAACTGGCGCACGCGCGGCCGGACCTGCGGTTCGAGGGCCTGAGGGGCAACATCGCCACCCGGCTGGCTCGCGTGGAGCGGGCCGACGTCGCGGCGGTGGTGATGGCCGCCGCCGCCCTCGATCGGCTGGGCCTGTCCGAGAGGATCGCCGAGCGCCTCGACCCCGAGGTGATGCTGCCCCAGGTGGGGCAGGGTGCGCTGGCCGTCGAGTGCCGCGTCGACGACACCGACACCCGGTGCCTGCTCGATCGCATCGAGCACACGCCGAGCCGCCGCGCCGTCGATGCCGAGCGTGGCTTCCTCGCCGAGCTCGGCGGCGACTGCTCGGTGCCGGCCGCCGCCCACGCCACCCTGGCCGGTGACCGGCTGCGGGTCCGGGCGCTGGTGGCGTCGGTCGACGGCCGGACCGTGCTGCGGCACGAGCTGGCGGGACCGGCGTCGTCGGCCGCGGCGCTGGGACGGTCGGTGGCCCGCCAGCTGCTCGACGACCAGGGGGGCGCCGAGCTCCTGGGCCGGGGCTGATGACCCTTCGTCCTCGCGGACTGCGCCCATGACCGTCCACCTGGTCGGGGCCGGCCCGGGCGATCCCGGGCTCCTGACCGTGCGGGCAATGGAGCTGCTGCGCGTGGCCGACGTCGTGATCTACGACCGCCTGTCCCAGGAGTCGCTGCTCGACCTGGCGCCGGTGGCCGAGCGGGTCGACGTCGGCAAGGCGCCGGGGCACGTGCGCCTGACGCAGTCCGAGATCAACGACCTGCTGATCGAGCGCGGCCGACGGGGCGAGACCGTCGTGCGGCTCAAGGGTGGCGATCCCTTCGTGTTCGCCCGGGGTGGCGAGGAGGCGGCGGCCCTGGCCGGGGCGGGCGTCCCCTTCGAGGTGGTTCCCGGCATCACCTCGGCGATCGCGGTGCCCGCCTACGCCGGCATCCCCGTCACGCTGCGGCATTCGTCCACCAGCGTCACGATCGTCACCGGGCACGAGGAACCGGGCGTCGAGGGTGCCGAGGAGACGGAGGGCACGGTCGACTGGGAGGCGGTCGCCCGGGTGGGCGGCACGATCGTCGTGCTGATGGGCGTCGCCCGCATCCGCCGGATCGCGGCCGAGCTGATGGCGGGGGGACGGGCGCCCGACACACCGGTGGCGGCGGTCCAGTGGGGGACCCGGCCCGAGCAACGCACCGTGCGGGCCACGCTGTCGACCATCGCCGACCAGCCGCTGGGGACGCCGTCGACGATCGTGATCGGCGAGGTGGCCGCCTCGGACCTGGCCTGGTTCGAGAGCCGGCCCCTGTTCGGACGGCGGGTCGTGGTCACGCGTGCCCGCGAGCAGGCGGGCGAGCTCGTGATGCGATTGCAGGGCCAGGGTGCGGCCACGGTCGAGGTGCCGGCCATCGAGATCCGCGACCCCGCCGACGGCGGGGCCGCGCTGGCGGCAGCGGTGGACCGCCTCGGCGACTACGCCTGGGTGGTCCTGACCTCCCCCAACGGGGCTCGCCGGCTGCTCGATGCCGTGCGGGATCGAGGGCGCGACGCCCGCGCCTTCGCCGGGGCCCGGCTGGCGGCGATCGGACCGGGCACGGCCGAGGCGCTGGCCGCCGCCAACCTCGAGGTCGACCTGGTCCCGCCGCGGTTCGTGGCGGAGTCGCTGCTCGACGCGCTGCCCGCACCGAGCGCCACCGGAGAGCGGCTGCTGCTGGTGCGCGCCGCGGTGGCGCGCGACGTCCTGCCCGAGGGGCTGCGGGGCAAGGGATGGCACGTCGACGTGGTCGAGGCGTACCGCACCGAGCAGGCGCCGCTGGCCGAGGAGCAGGCGGCCGCCGTGGCCGCCGCCGACGTCGTGACGTTCACGTCGTCGTCGACCGTCAGCAACTTCCTGGCGGCGATGGGGGGCCGGCCCATCCCTCCGGTCGTGGCCGCCATCGGGCCTATCACGGCCGCCACCGTCCGGGAACACGGGCTGGCGGTCGACGTGGAGGCCGAGGTCCACACGATCGACGGGCTGGTCGACGCACTGGTCCCCTGGGCCCTCAAGGCTCCGCGACCGGGCCCCGGGGACGACACCGGTGGGTGACGTAGGGGCGCTGGTCTTCGACTTCGACGGGCTGATCCTCGACACCGAGACCTGCACCTACGAGGCGACCGCCGGCATCTTCGCCGAGCACGGGCTGACGCTCGATCTGGCGTGGTGGCACTCGACCATCGGCACCGCCGACCATCCCCACTGGTCCGAGATCCTGGCCGACCGCCTGGGGCGGCCGGTCGACCGTGCTGCGCTGGTCGCCCGGCGCGAGGGCCGCCGGCTCGCGGTCCTCGACCGCCTGCCGCCCTGCGCGGGTGTGGTCGAGCTGCTCGACGACGCCAGCGCCCAGGGGATCCCGACCGCAGTGGCGTCGTCGTCGGGCCTCGACTGGGTCGGGGGCCACCTCGACCGGCTCGAGCTGCGGTCGCGGTTCGGCGTGGTGGTCACGAGAGATGACCTCGGGGGCGTGAGCGCCCGGACCAAGCCGGCGCCCGACCTCTTCCTGCTGGCCGCCGAGCGCCTGGGTGTGGAGCCGCCGCACTGCGTGGCGTTCGAGGACTCGCCCAACGGGGTCGCCGCCGCCCGCGCCGCAGGCATGGTGGTGGTGGCCGTGCCGGGACCGATGACGGCCGGGCTCGACCTGAGCGCGGCCGACCTGGTCGTGCCCTCGCTGGCCGACATCGACGTCAGCGGGATTGCGAAAGCTGCTGGGCGGGTAGTCCCGACGACGCCGCACGGTGCGGTTCGGGCATGTGCTTGACTGGCCCCAACTTCGCCGGCGGATGGACGACCAGGGGGCCGTTTTGGCGTTGTTGGATGTGACCAACGTTGGGGTCCGATTCGGGGGCGTCGTAGCGCTGGACGAGCTCACGTTCTCGGTGGAGCAGGGCAGCATCTGCGCGCTGATCGGGCCTAACGGCGCCGGCAAGACCACGCTCTTCAACGTGTTGAGCCGGCTGTACCAGTCCACCACCGGGACGGTCACGTTCGATGGCGCCGACCTGCTCGACGTGCCCGCGCACCGCATCGCCCGCCTGGGCCTGGCCCGCACGTTCCAGAACGTGGCGCTGTTCCCGGCGCTGACGGTGCTGGAGAACGTGCTGACCGGGGCCTACGCAGAGGGTTCGATCGGCTTCGGCCGGGCCATGCTGCGCATCGGGGCCGCACGGGAGGAGGAGGCCGAGCGCCGCCGGGGCATCGAGTTGCTGGAGCGGCTCGACCTCGGGCACCTGGCCCATCGCCCGGTGGCCGGGCTCCCCTTCGGCACGCTCAAGCGCATCGAGCTGGCCCGGGGGCTGGCGGCGGACCCCCGGCTGCTGATGCTCGACGAGCCCGCCAACGGCCTGACCCACAGCGAGGTCGACGAGCTGGGCGAGACGATCAAGGCGATCCGCGACCAGTTCGACCTCACGATCCTGCTGGTGGAGCACCACATGGCGATGGTGATGGCCATCTCCGACCACATCGTGGTCCTCGACTTCGGGCGCAAGATCGCCGAGGGCCCGCTTCGGCGGTGCGCAACGATCCGCTGGTGATCGAGGCCTACCTGGGGGCACCGGCATGAGCGAGCGTCCCGTAGGGCGAGAGAGCGAGTGTGGCCCGAGCGGCCCGCTGCGAAGCAGCAGGAGCGGGAAGCAATGAGCCTGCTCGAGCTGGCCAACGTGCGGGGCGGCTACGGGCCGGTGCGGGTGCTCCACGACATCGATCTCGCGGTGGACGACGGACACGTGGCGGTGGTGCTCGGCGCCAACGGTGCGGGCAAGACCACAACGCTGCGGGCAATCAGCGGGGTGATCCACGCCCAAGGTGACATCGTCTTCGACGGGCGGTCGATCCTCGGCCGGTCGCCCGATGCCGTGGCCCGGCTGGGCATCGCGCACGTGCCGCAGGGTCGCGGCACGTTCACCGAGCTCACCGTCGAGGAGAACCTCCGCATCGGTGCCGTCAACCGCACCGACAGCGAGGCCAGGTCCGACCTCGATCGCTGGTACTCGGTGTTCCCTCGCTTGGCCGAGCGCCGCAACCAGGAGGCCGGAAGCATGAGCGGTGGGGAGCAGCAGATGTTGGCGCTGGCGCGGGCGATGATGGCCCGGCCCCGCCTGCTACTGCTCGACGAGCCGTCGCTGGGCCTCGCCCCGCTCGTGACCCGGGAGCTGTTCGCACAGCTCGGTGACCTCAACCGCAATCACGGCCTGACCGTGCTGGTGGTGGAGCAGAACGCCAACCTCGCCCTCGACATCGGCCACTGGGGCTACGTGCTCGAGGCCGGGCGGATCGCCGTGCAGGGCGATGCCCACCAACTCCACGACGACGAGGCCGTCCGCAAGGCCTACCTGGGGTTCTGAGGGGTCCGAGGACACCGACATGCAACTCTTCGTCGAACAGGTCATCAACGGCATCGGCAACGGGCTGGTCTACGGGTCGGTGGCCCTCGCCCTCGTCATCATCTTCCGCACCACCGGGATCCTCAACTTCGCCCAAGGCGAGATGGCGCTGTTCTCGACCTACATCACCTGGAAGCTGGCATCCGAGAGCGATGGCTTCGGCCTGCCGATCGTGGCCGCCATCGGCGTCTCCATGGCCGTCGCCTTCGTCGCCGGCGCGGTGATCGAGCGGGTGCTGATCCGCCCGGTCGAGCAGGCGCGCAGCCCGCTCAACGTCGTCATCGTGACGCTGGGCCTGTTCCTGGGCCTCAACTCGGTGGCTCAGCTCATCTTCGGGACCGACCCCCAGCTCATGCCGTCCCCGTTCCCGGAGGGCAACATCGAGCTGTTCTCGAGCGGGGGCGACGCGGTCGTGGTCAGCAAGGACACGATCGGCCTCATCGCGGTGTTGGTGGCGGAGTGCATCCTGCTGTGGCTCCTGCTGCAGCGGACCAAGCTCGGGCTCAAGCTGCGGGCGGTGGCGTCCAACCCCGACTCCGCCCGGCTTCACGGCATCAGGGCCGGCACGATGCTGATGCTGGGGTGGGGCACGGCGGCCGCGATCGGCGCCCTGGCCGGCTCGCTGGTGGCGTCGCAACGCACCGGCTTCGACGGCAGCCTCATGCAGATCATCATCGTGTACGCCTTCGCGGCCGCCGCCCTCGGCGGGTTCGACAGCCTGTTCGGGGCGGTCGTGGCGGGGCTGATCGTGGGCATCGCCGACGCCCTCACCGTCCAGTACGTCGACCCACTGGAGGGCATCGAGGTGGTCGTGCCGCTCGGGCTCATCCTCGTCGTGCTGGTCGTCCTGCCCAACGGCCTGTTCGGCCGCCGCACGGTGGAACGAGTGTGAGGCGCGGGGACCCATGAGCATGCCGTCCGACGGCACCGGCGCCGCAGTCGAGCCGGCGATCGGCACGCTGCCCGAGGCGGCGGCCAGCCCGCCGCCGCTCCCGGCGAGCATCCGCCGCTGTGGCCGCCCTTGCCCAGGCCGGTCCTCATCGCCCGCATGGTCATCGGCGTGGCCTTGTCGGTGGTGGCCCTGTACGCGCCCTTCTACTTCACGCCCGAGAACAACCGGATCATCTCGCAGGCGCTGTACCTCTCGATCGCGGCGATGGGGCTCAACCTCCTCACCGGGTTCACCGGCCAGGTGTCGATTGGTCACGGGGCCTTCTTCGGGGTCGGCGCCTTCACGACGGCGATCCTGATGGTCGACCACGGCTGGACGTTCGAGGCCACCATCCCCGTCGCCGCCGTGCTGTCCGGGCTGGTCGGCATGCTGGTGGGCTTCCCGGCGCTGCGGGTTCGGGGGTTGCAGTTGGCCCTGGTGACGCTGGCGCTGGCCGTGCTGTTCCCGCGCCTGGCGGCGAAGTACGTCGAGGGCTCGGGCGGCGTTGCCCTGCTGCGCCCGCGGCGCTCGGAGTTCGCCTCGCTCATCGACGGGCTCGACGACGACCAGTGGGCGTACTTCGTGTGCCTGGTCATCGCCGTCGTGCTGTTCGTGCTGGCCTGGAACCTGGTCCGGGGGCGGATGGGCAGGGCGATGGTGGCCGTGCGCGACCAGGAGATCGCCGCCACCACGGTCGGCGTGAACCTGGCGGGCACCAAGGTGGGCACCTTCGCGCTGAGCGCCGCCTACGCCGGCGTGGCCGGCTCGCTGTCGGTGATGATCGACCGGATCGCCGACGCCACCAACCCCATCCTCTACCTCCAACGTTCGATCGAGTTCCTGGTGGCGATGGTGATCGGCGGCGCCGCCACCATCCTCGGGCCGGCAGTGGGCGCCTTCCTGCTCGTGTGGCTCCGGCGCAACACCGAGGACCTGATCGAGGGCAAGGAGATCCTGGCCCCGGCGATCTTCGGCGCCGCCCTCATCGCCATCGTGTACGTGTTGCCCGAGGGGGTGGTCGGCGGCGTGCGCCGGCTGCTCGCCCGCCTGGGCCGACGATCATCGGGGTCGGTGGCGCGTGCCGGCCCCGCGTCTGCTAGCGACGTGCCTGACGACAGCATCAATCCAGGAGGCTCACATGAAGAGGGGACCTAGACCGCGGTGGCTCGCGCCGTTGCTCGCGCTTGCCCTGGTGGGTGCGGCCTGCAGCTCCCGCGACGACGACGACGATGGTGCGCAGACGGAGACCGGCGGCGACGACGCTGCCGCAAGTTCGTCGATCGACACCGAGAACTGCGCCAGCGATCCCACCCAGGAGATCGAGGGCGACGTCATCAAGCTGGCGTCGAGCTATCCACAGTCGGGCCTGACAGCGGCCTTCTCGGAGATCGCCCGCGGCTGGGAGTCCTACTTCGAGAAGGTCAACGCCGACGGCGGCGTGGACATCGGCGACCGGACGTTCACGTTCGAGTTCGTCGACATGGACGACCAGTACAACGCGGCGGAGACGGCGCAGAACGTCGAGGAGATGATCGGCCAGGACGGCAGCGGCGCGTTCGGGACGTTCAGCGTGGTCGGCACGGCCAACAACATCGCCATCCGTGACTTCCTCGGTGATCTGTGCGTGCCCGACATGTTCGCCGCCACCGGCTCGCCGGCGTGGGGCAACCCCGACTTCCCGTGGTTGATCGGCTCGACCCTGGCGCCGTACACCCTGGAAGGGCCAGATGTTCGCCCAGGTTCTCGCTGACCAGAAGCCCGACGCCAAGGTCGCGATGCTCGGTGCAGGACGACGACTTCGGCCGGGCCTACGAGGAGGGCTTCCAGCAGGCGATCGAGGGGACCGACATCGAGGTCGTGGCCACGGAGCGGTACCCGACCGGCGCCAGCGAGGTGTCGGCGCAGATCACCAGCCTCGCCGCCTCGGGGGCCGACGCCTTCTTCAACGGCGGCACGCTGCTGGCGTGCCCTGACGCGCTCACCAAGGCGGCGGCCGCCAACTGGAAGCCCATCACCTGGGTGTCGGGCACCTGCATCTCGAAGACCCTCATGGGGCTGGCCGGCGCCGCCGCCGCCGACGTCTACTCGGCGAGCAACCTCAAGGACCCGCTCAACCCCGACTGGGACGACGATCCCGCGATGCAGGAGTACCTCGACACGGTGCAGCAGTACCGGCCCGATGACTTCGATCCCGAGAACGCCATTGTCGGCTACGGCTACACCCAGGCCGCGGTGTTCGTCGAGGCGCTCAAGGCCGCCGAGGCGCCCACCCGCCTGGCGGTGATGGAGTCGCTGCACAACCTCGACGGCATCAGCGACGTCGGCCTGCTGCTGCCGGGCGTCAGCATCACGACCGGCGAGGACGACCCGTACATGGGCGAGTCCTTGATGCTGGCGCAGTACGACTTCGTCGGTGACGGGCAGCGGAACCACTTCGTCCCGCAGGGCGACCTCGTGTCGTTCGAGGGTGAGACGCTCGACGTCACGCCGGAGGACCTCGTCACCGGCTGACCCCCTAATCACGTAGCGAACTTGCCGCCGTTACGGCTGCCAAAGCCGCCGCAACGGCGGCAAGTTCGGGTTCGGGGGTTCCGGATGGCGGAACCCATTGCCCCGGGTCGTACCATCGCTGGGTGAGCTTTCCCCAGCGCCGGCTCCGGCGGCTGCGCCGCACGCCGGCGATGCGTCGCCTCGTGGCCGAGACCCACCTGTCGATCGACGACCTGATCGCGCCGCTGTTCGTGCGCGAGGGCATCGACCAGCCGGCGCCGATCACCTCGCTCCCGGGGGTGGTGCAGCACACGCGCGAGTCGCTGCGCAAGGAGGTGCACGAGCTGGCGCAGCTGGGCGTGCCCGCCGTCATCCTGTTCGGCGTTCCCACCCACAAGGACGCCATCGGCTCCGGCGCCTGGGACCCGGAGGGCATCGTCCAGGTCGCCCTCCGAGACCTGCGCTCCGAGCTCGGCGACGAGGTGGTGCTCATGGCCGACCTGTGCCTGGACGAGTACACCGACCACGGCCACTGCGGCGTGGTCGACGAGCGCGGTCAGGTCGACAACGACGCCACCATCGACCTCTACGCGCGGGTGGCGATCGCGCAGGCCGAGGCCGGCGCCGACGTGGTGGCCCCCAGCGGGATGATGGACGGCCAGGTGGCCGCCATCCGCGACGCGCTCGACGACGACGGCTTCGGGCAGGTCGCGATCCTGGCGTACGGCGCCAAGTACGCCTCGGCCCTCTACGGCCCGTTCCGCGAGGCGGTCGACGTCACCATCGCCGGGGGCGGGGACCGCAAGGCGTACCAGCAGGATCCGCGCAACGCCCGTGAGGCGCTCGAGGAGATCCGGGCCGACCTCGCCGAGGGTGCCGACATGGTGATGGTCAAGCCGGCGGTCGCCTACCTCGACGTGCTGGCGGCGGTGCGGGCCGAGGTAGACGTCCCGGTGGCGGCGTACCACGTGTCGGGCGAGTACGCCATGGTCAAGGCCGCCGCCGAGCGCGGTTGGATCGACGGCGCCGCCGTCATGCTCGAGCACCTGATGGCGATCCGGCGGGCGGGCGCCGACATGATCCTCACGTACGCCACCCGCGACGTCGCCGACCTGTTGAGGTGACCACCAACCACGAGCTGTTCGAGCGCGCGGAGCGGGTGATCCCCGGCGGGGTCAACAGCCCGGTGCGGGCGTTCCGCGCCGTCGGGGGCAGCCCCTACTTCGTGGAGCGCGCCGACGGCGCGTGCGTCTGGGACGTCGAGGGGCGGCGCTACGTCGACCTGGTCCAGTCGTACGGGGCGATCATCGCCGGCCACGCGCACCCGGCCGTCGTCGAGGCCGTGCAGCGTGCCGCCACTGACGGCACCAGCTACGGCGCCCCCACCGAACGGGAGGTGCGGCTGGCGGAGGAGATCGGCGCCCGCATGCCCTCGTGCCGGATGGTCCGGCTGGTGTCGAGCGGGACCGAGGCGACGATGTCGGCCATTCGAGTGGCGCGTGGCTTCACCGGCCGCCCCAAGGTGGTGAAGTTCGCGGGCAACTACCACGGCCACGGCGACCTGTTGCTGGCCGAGGCCGGCAGCGGGCTCGCCGCGCTCGGCCTGCCGGGATCCGCCGGCGTGACGGAGGTGGCCGTCCGCGACACCGTCGTCGTCCCCTACAACCGGGTCCCCACGCTCGACGACGAGACCGCCTGCGTCATCGTCGAGCCCATCGCCGCCAACATGGGCCTGGTGCCGCCCGAGCCCGGGTTCCTCGCCGGCCTGCGAGCGGAGTGCGATCGCGTCGGCGCGCTGCTCGTCTTCGACGAGGTGATCACCGGGTTCCGTGTCGCCCGCGGCGGAGCTCAGGAGTTGTACGGCGTCGTGCCCGACCTCACGACCATGGGCAAGGTCATCGGGGGCGGGCTCAACATCGGTGCCTACGGCGGCCGGCCCGACGTGATGGGCGTCGTGGCGCCGCTGGGCCCCGTCTACCAGGCCGGGACGCTGTCGGGGAACCCGCTGGCGACCGCCGCCGGGTTGGCGGTGCTCGACCTGCTCGACGCCGCCGCCTACGACGCCCTGAGGCGATCGGCCGAGGCGTTGGCCGGCGCGTTCCGGGGCGCCTTCGCGGCCGCCGGCGTGACGGCCCACGTGCCCGTCGCGTCGACGCTGGTCGGGTTGTACCTCGGCGCCCGACCGCCGATCGACTACGACGAGGCCCGGTCGACCGACGAGGCCGGCTACGCCAAGCTGTTCCATCGGCTGCTCGACCGCGGCGTGGCGCTCGCCCCCGGGGCGTACGAGGTCATGTTCCCCGGCCTGGCCCACACCGACGGGGTGATCGACGAGGTGTCGGGTGCGATCGCCGACGCCGTCGCCGCCAACTGAGGACGCCCAGGCGATGGCCGTCAGCGCCCGCCACGACGCCCGTGTCGAGCGGACTGTGGCCAAGGTGCTCGCTGCGGCCCATCGGTTGCTCGAGACCGAGGGCCTCGCGAGCGTGACGTTCGGCCGGGTCTCCCGAGAGACCGGCGTGTCGCGCACCACGCTCTACCGCCACTGGTCGAATCCCTCGGAGCTGATCGCGGAGGCCTGGGCGCGGGTCGCTCCGTCGAACCGTGTGCCGCACAGCGCCGCGCTCGAGGACGATCTGGTGGCGGTGTTCCGGGCCGTCCGTGATGTGGTCGAGTCGTCCACGATGCGGCGCTCGCTGCCGGCCCTCCTGGTCACCGCCCAGCGTGATCCGGTCATCTCCGCCCTGCACGCGCAGTTCGTGCGGGACCGTCGCCAGCCGATCGTCGAGCGCCTCCGTGCGGCCGTCGCCGAGGGCGACATCCGCGCCGATGCCGATCCCGAGTTGCTGGTCGACATGCTGTCGGGGCCGATCTTCTACCGGCAGCTGCTGCGCCGGACACGCACGTCGGACCGGGACGTCCGCGCCATTGTCGCGGCCGCGCTGGCCAGCGTCTGCCCGGACAGCGCCCCGTAACGGCGCCGAGGCAGGGCGCCGTCAGCCGCCGGGGCCCGTGTCTGCGCCTCGGCTGGGCCCCCGCACGGGCTCCAGGGTGCAATCCCAGGCGCCCGTCCCGAGCCGCGGGGGCTCGTCCATGAACTGGGCTCGGCAGTCGATGTCGTTGAGCAACAGGCCCAGCACGATGGCGGGCTCGAAGCTGGCGGTTTCGCTGTCGTTCGGTTGATCGGCCGTGAACGGCCGGAATGCGACGATGCTGTTGAGCGCGATGGCGCCGATCATCAGCCACAGGAACGGTCGGCGGTTGCGGTCGCTGGCAGCCACCCACAGCACCAGCGCCATGAGACAGGGAATCAGGTGCGCCAGCTTCCAGGGCACCAGGAAGAACAGTGCCTCGGTGACCGCCAGGCCGAGCACGGCGAAGCGCAACAGCGGATCCGCGTTCCAGCGGCGCAGAGACCGGACGAGCGCCGGCCCGGCCAGCGCCACCACGACCACCAGCGCCAGCCCGGCGGCGGCGTAGTTCTTCACCGCCAGACGCCCCACGTTGTTGGCCAAGCCGCCCCAGCCTTCGGTGGCGTGGAGGAACTCGAACGTCCGGTCGTGGGACAGCCAGGACGGGATGAAGAACGCGGCCCCGAGCGGCAGCGCCACGGCGGCGGTCGTGAGGCACCGACGCCGGTGGGGGCGGTCCCAGGCGTCGGCCACGAGGAACGCCGCCACGAGCAGCAGTGTCGTGGAGCGGCTGCCGATCGCCAGCCCGAAGAGCACGCCCGCCAGCACGCTCCGGCCCTGGAGGTGCGTCAGTGCCCCCCACACGAAGAACGCCAGCGCCCAGACGAAGTCACCGGTGGACGTCCCGGCGATCAGCGTGACTGGCGAGGCCAGCAGCGCCAGCGCGATGAGGTCGCCGTTGTCGTGCCCCCACGCCCGCACGAGGCGGGCGATCCCCACGACCGTGAACGCCAGTGCGCCGACGGTGGCCAGGTTGACCAGGATGTGACCACCGACCGGGTCGAGCAGGCCGACGATCGCCTCGACCACCGGCACGCCCGGGTTGCGGGAGGGGGCGTAGTCGCCGTTGCGGATGCGGTCGCCCGCCAACAGCACCTGCCCGACGTCGATGTCCGTGCCGTAGCCCAACCAGAAGATCGGCAGTGTGACCGCGGCGGTGATCGCCACCAGTGCCCGCTCGGACAGCCCTGGCGCAACCGACGGTTCCGCAACCGGCACCGGGACGGTGGGTGCGGCCCCGACCGCCGCGGCGCTCGGCGGATCGGTGGCGGCGGAGGACATCGGCGCGTCAACGTAGTGGGCGCAAGCCGCCCGGATGGCTGGTAGCAAGTGGAGACATGGTCACCAGGCTCGACGACCCGGCCACGTGCGCCGACGCCCCCGCCGACGTCGACCACGCGCAACTGCGGTTGGAGGAACGATGAGGGTGGGGATGGTCGGGCTGGGGAAGATGGGCGGGAACATGGCCTCCCGCATCCGGGAGGTCGGTCACGAGGTGGTGGGCTACGACGCGTACAGCGACGCCTCCGAGGTGGCGTCACTGGCCGAGCTGGCCAAGCGGCTCGACCCGCCGCGCGTGGTGTGGGTCATGATCCCCGCGGGCGACCCGACCGAGGGCGTCGTCACCGAGCTGGCCGGCCTGCTGGAGCCCGGCGACGTGGTGATCGACGGCGGCAACTCCAACTGGCGCGACTCCGTGCGGCGCGGCAGGGAACTGGAGGGGCGCGGCCTGGGCTTCATCGACGCCGGGACCAGCGGCGGTGTGTGGGGCCGCACGGAGGGGTACTGCCTGATGGTCGGGGGCAGTGCCGACCACGTGGCCACGGCACAACCCATCTTCGACGCGCTCACGCCGGCAGACGGCGGGTTCGTGCACGCCGGCGCCGTGGGCACCGGGCACTTCACCAAGATGGTCCACAACGGCATCGAGTACGGGATCATGGAGGCCTACGCCGAGGGCTACGAGCTGCTCTACCGCTCGGGCCTCGACATCGACGTGCTCGGTGCGCTGGACGCCTGGCGCGAGGGTTCGGTGGTGCGGTCGTGGCTGCTCGACCTGCTGGTGCGCGCGCTGCGGCAGACGCCGAACCTCGAGGGCATCTCCGGCGTGGCCCAGGATTCCGGCGAGGGCCGCTGGACCGTGCAGGAAGCGATCGAGCGCCGCGTGGCCACCCCGGTGATCAGCGCGGCGCTGTTCGCCCGGTTCGTCTCGCAGCAGGAGGACTCGATCGCCATGAAGACCATCGCCGCGCTGCGCAACCAGTTCGGCGGCCACGCCGTTCTACCGGAGACCGATTAGGCCGGCGACCAACCCAAGCAACAACGGAGTGACGACATGGCCAAGCGGCTTTACAGCGATGCGCTCGTGCTGTTCGGCGCCACCGGCGACCTGGCCTACAAGAAGATCTTCCCGGCGGTGTACGAGATGGAGCGGGCCGGCCGCTGCGGCATGCCCGTGATCGGCGTTGCATCGCGCGAGTGGAGCGACGAGGAGTTGCGCAATCGGGCCCACGAATCGGTCCTCGCCGCAACCAAGGGCGAGATCGACGAACGGGCCTGGAAGGAGTTCGCTGGGCGCCTGAGCTACGTGAGCGGCGACTACCGGGAGAGCTCGACGTTCGACTTGCTGGCGGGGAAGCTCGCGGACATCGAGCGGCCGCTCTTCTACCTCGCCATCCCACCGGTGCTCTTCGACGACGTGGTGCAGGGCCTGGCGGGCGTCGGGCTGACCGGCGAGGGATCACGCGTGGTGGTGGAGAAGCCGTTCGGCCGCGACCAGGCGTCGGCGGCCGACCTCAACGACGTGCTGCACCGGGTGTTCCCCGAGAAGGCGATCTTCCGCATCGACCACTTCCTCGGCAAGGAATCGGTGGAGGACCTGCTCGTCTTCCGGTTCGCCAACTCGATGCTCGAGCCGCTCTGGAACCGCAACTACATCTCGAGCGTGCAGGTGACCATGGCCGAGCCGTTCGGCGTCGATGGACGCGGCCGCTTCTACGAGTCGGTCGGGGCCCTCAGGGATGTGTTCGAGAACCACCTGTTGCAGGTGATCGCGCTGCTGGCCATGGAGCCGCCGGTGTCCGCCGACGAGAACGCCCTCAGCGACGAGAGGGTCCGGCTGTGGCGCCAGATCCCGGCCCTCGACCCGGCCAAGGTGGTGCGCGGTCAGTACCGGGGCTACACCGACGAGACGGGGGTCGAGCCGGGAAGCGACGTCGAGACGTTCGTGGCGCTCCAGCTCGAGATCGAGTCGTGGCGTTGGTCGGGGGTGCCGTGGCTGGTTCGAACCGGCAAGAACCTGCCGGTGCATGCCACGGAGGCGGTGATCACCTTCGCGGAGCCGCCGCGTCTGCTGTTCGCCAAGGCCGGCACGCGGGCACCGGAGCCCAACCGACTGCGCTTCCGCCTCGGCCGCGACGACGGTGTCACCCTTCAGGTGCAGGCCAAGGCGCCCGGCGATGAATTGGTGAGCCGGCCGGTCGAACTGGAGGTGTCCTACGAGCGGCTGTTCCCCAACCGGCAGGAGGCGTACCAGCGGCTGCTGGAGGACGCGATCGAGGGCGACCACCGCCGCTTCGGGCGCGCCGACGGCGTCGAGGAGCAGTGGCGGATCGTGCAGCCGGTCCTCGACCAGCCGCCGCCGGTCCACCTCTACCGCCGGGGCACGTGGGGGCCTCCGAGCGCCGATACCCTCGCTGCCCATGTCGGCGGCTGGGTCGAGCCGCTGGCGGAGGGCTAACCCCATCCGTTCTGGTTGTAGTCATGCGGTCATGTGCCGCACAGCTACAACCAGTTCGCTGGGGGCGGTCGCCTTGGGTGTGTCTACGCCGCGGCGGGGCTCGGTGCCAGGCGGGCGATGCGGGCGACCGAGCGGTAGGCGGCCTCGGCCGGCCCCAGCTCGTCGTCGCGCAGCAGGTTGGCCATGATCCGCAGCACCCACTCCATGAGGCTCTGCGATCGCATCCCCACCCGCGTCAGCTCACGCATGAGGACGGGCTGGCCGATGATCCTGGCGAAGCTGCGGGCGACCCTGAAGTAGAGGCCGTACTCGTCGTCGAGCATCGTGGTGTAGCGCTGGAGTGGCTGGCCGGTCCCGGAGACGATCGCCTCGTCGATGAGGTCGGCGGCCATGCGGGCGGTCTCGTAGGCGTAATCGATGCCCTCGCCGTTGAACGGGTTTATCGACCCGGCGGCGTCGCCAACCACCAGCCAGTTGGGTCCCGCCTTGGGGTCGACGGACCCGGCCATGGGCAGCCGGCCACCGGTCGGCGGTGCGAGCATGGCGTCAGGATCGATCCCCCAGCGTTCGGGCGCCGTCGCCGCCCACTCGCTCATCAGGTGGGTCGTGTTGACGTCGCGGTAGCCCTTGTACGTCGACAGCAGTCCGATGCCCACGTTGATGGTCCCGTCGCCCAGGGGGAAGATCCAGCCGTATCCCGGCAGGCTCCGGCCGTCGCGGTCGTGCACGTCGAGGCACGATTCGATCCACGGGTCGGCGGACAGCGGGCTCTCGAAGTAGCCGCGGATGGCGATGCCCTGCGGGTACGACTTGTCGCGGGCGGTTCCGAGCGCCCGCCCGAAGCGCGACAGCGACCCGTCGGCCACGACCACGTAGCGGGCGTGGACCTCCCGGGTCTCGCCAGTCGCCTTGTCCCTCACGAGCGCGCCGATCACGTGGCCGTCGCGTGTCAGCGGGCGCAGCGCCTCGCTGGACTCCCGCACCGTGGCCCCCGCCGCGCCCGCCTGCTCCGCCACCATGCGGTCGAGGTCGCGCCGGCGCACGACGTAGCCGTAGCTCGGGAACACCGGATGGTCGGGCCACGGCAGCTCCAAGGTGATGCCGTGCGCCTCGGCCCGCAGGCCGTCGTGGCGGTGGTGGCGGGCGGCGATCGCGGGCTCGAGCCCCATCTCCCGGAGCTGGTGGACGGCGCGGGGCGTGAGCCCGTCGCCGCACGTCTTGTCCCGGGGAAACGCCTTGCGTTCCAGCACGCACACGTCGTGGCCGGCCTTGGCCAGCCAGAACCCGGCGGCGGCCCCGGCCGGCCCCCCGCCCACCACCAGGACGTCGTGGCGCTCGGCGGGCATCGGCTCCGTCAGCCGCCCAGCTCGCTCTCGTCGACGCCGTCCTGCTGAGAGATCGGCCCCAACCCGGGCGGCGCGTCGTCGGGGCCGGGGGCCTCGGCCAACGTCGTCTCCCCGTTGGCGACCGCGAACAGCCCGGTGTACTGCGGGTTGTCCGGGGTCACATCCTCGCCGGCGAGCTCGCGCTCGTGGAGCACGATCTGCGCGATCTCCTGGTCGGTCAGCTGGCCGCCGAACGACGGCATCGTGCCGCCCCCGCCGACCGGCTTGCCGTTCGCACCGTACGTGGGGGCCGGCCACCCGTCCGAGCCGAGCTTCACCCACATCACGTGGTCGCGCCAGTCGGGCCACGTCTCCACGACGGCGCCGTCGACGAACGCCGGTGCCGACACGCCCTGCCCGCTGGCGCCGTGGCAGGACGCGCAGTTGGCGCCGAACAGCTCGGTACCCAGGACCAGCGGATCGGTCTCGCCGGTGGGCGGCGGCTCCAGCGTGCGGACGTAGACGTAACCCCAGATCGGCAGCGCCGCGAGCACGGGCATGGCCCAGTAGGGGATCCGTTTGCGGGCCTTGGCCGCCTGGATGTAGGCGGGCTCGGGCTTCGGGGGTGCGGCCCTCGCCTCCTCCACCGCCGCTGCCGGCGCCGGCGCGGGAGTGGCCGCCACAGCTGCGGGCACGGGTGCCGACTCGGCGGCCCCCGCCTCCTCGGCCCGACCCTCGGCGGGCGCGCTCGCCGGTGTCTCGCCGCCCTCCAGGCCCAGCGCGGCCCGACGCTCACGAGAGCGCTTGAGAAGGTGTTCGGGGACCTCGGTCAACAGAACCTCCGCGGGAGCTCCGAACGGCCACTCTATGCAGGTCGGGCGGACGGGTACCAAGACCGGAAGTCCGCCCCCACCGGGCCGCGACCCCAATGTGATTGCGCCGGAGGTGGCGTGGTAGACCAGGCCACGCTGCCGACGTTCCCTCGTCGGTTACTGTTCTATGTGAGCGATTTCACGAGGAGTCGCGAGCTAAGTGGTCGCCTTCATAACCGAGCTCGTGATCGGCTTCCTGGGCGTGGGGGCCGTGATCCTGTACGGCCGGCGTCGCCCGATCGGCGCCCCGCTGTCTTGGGGCCAGGCGATGTTGGCCGCCACCTACGGCATGTTCATGTTCTTCTGGTGGTACGCGGTGATCCCCCACCAGTGGCTCACGTGGGCCAGTGCAGAGCTGGGGTGGACGGTCGACAACATCCTCATCGAGCCCAACAGCTGGCAGCCGCTCACGATCAACATGCAGACGGTCCGCGACATCGTCGTCGTCATCATCTACGGCGTCGGTATCGGGATCCACGTGGGCGTGTGGGCGTGGTGGAACGACCGGGCCAAGCCCCGGCCCGTCGAGGTGCCCGCCTCCCGTTATGGCCGGCCGCTGGTGAGGAAGGGCTGAGCTGAGGCATGGCAAAGAGCGACGCCAACCCGCCCATGCCAGAGTTCCGCGACGACTACGTCCTCCAGGAGGTCGACGCCGCCTGGCTCTCGAAGGCGGTCAAGCCCAAGCAGTTCATCCACATCGACCAGTCCGAGTGCATCATGTGTGAGGGCTGCGTCGACATCTGCCCGTGGAAGTGCATCCACATGGTCACCACGGACGCGATCGACGAGGCCATCGACGTCGATCAGCCGGGCGACGATCCGTCCGACCATGTGATCTTCACCATCGACGACGACGTGTGCACGCGCTGCGCCCTGTGCGTCGACCGCTGCCCCACCGGCGTCATCATCATGGGCAAGGTCGGCGACCCGGTGGCGACCGGCGACGCCCACCAGCGCACGACCACCTACGGCTACGGCTACGGGATGCGGTTGGGGTAGGAGAGCTCGTGGCCAAGACGATGGAACCGAAGGTCCCCCTGCGCGAGCGGGTCGAGACCGCGCTCAAGGGACTCCCCGACGCCGTCCAGGGCTCGCAGGCCTGGAACTCGATCTTCCGCCCGGGCTCGATCTTCCGGCGCGGCTACAACGACAGCCCCCGGAACCGCTCCTACGTGATCATGAACAGCGTCCTCTATCACCTGCACCCAGTGAAGGTGAAGAGGCACGCGGTCAAGGTCAGCTACACGCTGTGCCTGGGGGGACTGAGCTTCTTCCTGTTCATCCTGCTCACGGTCACGGGCATCTTCCTCATGTTCTTCTACCGGCCGACCGCGGCGCAGGCCTGGGACGACATCTACACGCTGCAGACCTCGGTCACCTTCGGCCTCTTGGTGCGCAACATGCATCGCTGGGCCGCCCACCTGATGGTGATCACCGTGTTCCTGCACATGGCGCGGGTCTTCTATCACGGCGCCTACAAGCCGCCCCGCGAGTTCAACTGGGTTATCGGCGTGATCCTGCTCACGCTCACCCTGCTGCTCTCGTTCACCGGCTACCTGTTGCCGTGGGACCAGCTCGCCCTCTGGGCCGTCACGGTGGGCACGAACATGATGGGCTACACGCCCGTGTTCGGCGACCAGGTGCGGTTCGTGCTGCTGGGCGGCGCCGAGATCGGCACCGACACGCTGTTGCGCTGGTACGTGCTGCACGTGCTGTTGTTGCCGTTCGTCATCGTGATCTTCATGGCCATCCATTTCTGGCGGGTCCGCAAGGATGGCGGCATGTCGGGGCCGCTGTGATGCGGAGCGCGGCCCCACGGGAGACACCCACATGACCGAGATCCCCGAACACCTGCGCAAGCGGGCAGAGGAGGCCCGCAAGAAGGCCGAGGCGGCCAAGGGCGAAGCTGCGCCTGCCGCCGATGCGGGCGCCGGCACCGGAACCGAGGGTGCCGATGCGGCTGCCAGTGCCGGGGATGCGCCGCAGAGCGACGCGGCCAGCCGCATCCCCGCTCACCTGCTCGAGCGCTCCCGCGCCGCCAAGGCGAGGGCCGGCGGTGGCGCCGACGCCGGGGCCGAGGCGGAGGGCGGGGGAGGAGGAACGGCGGTAGCCACCGCGCCGGCGGCCGCGGCCGCGGCTGCGGCTCCGGTCGCTCCGCCACTGGCCACCGGGCCCGGAGGGCACACGCAGCGGCTGCTGACGGTGGTCAAGTCGGGCTCGATCCAGGACGTCAAGGCCGTGCCACAGGACAAGGTCCACGTCTGGCCCCATCTGCTGAGCGTCGAGTTCGTCGCGGCCCTTGCCTGCACCGCCTTCGTGCTCGTGTTCTCCACGTTCGTCAACGCACCGCTGCTCGAGCTCGCCAACGCCAATCAGACGCCCAACCCCTCGAAGGCGCCGTGGTACTTCCTGGGCCTCCAGGAGCTGCTGACCATGTTCCATCCCATGGTCGCCGGCGTGACCATCCCCGGGCTGGGGCTGATCGGCCTGATCCTGGCCCCGTACACCGACCGCAACCCGTCCCACAAGCCCGAGGACCGCAAGTTCGCCATCTCCATCTTCACGATCTTCCTCATGTCGTGGACCGTGCTGGTGATGATCGGCTCGTTCTTCCGCGGCCCGGGCCAGAACTTCGTGTTCCCGTGGAACGCCGGCCTGTTCTTCGACCTGTGAGCGACAAGGCGAGCCCGTGACCGCAACCACCGTTCTCGCCATCGCCATCCCGGTGCTGGTCGTGGCGGCCGGCGTGCTGCTGTTCGCCACCGCCCGCCGTCGCGACACCGGGTCGGCGACCGGGTCCGTCAGCTACGAGACGACCAGGCGCGACCGGGGCCCCGTCACCCTCGACGACGACGGCGCCCCCATGACCGGCCGCGAGGTCGAGCGCGCCGCCGTGCTGGCCCGCCGCGAGGAGTCCCTGCCGGCGGTGAAGGCCGAGGAGGCGCCCGTCGAGTGGGTGCCCCCGGACGAGGAGACGCTCGGCGTCACCCGGCGCCAGTTCTTCAACCGCTCGATCGTGTCGCTCTTCGCCTTCAGCAGCCTGGGTCTCGGCGGGGCGATGCTGGCGCAGCTGTGGCCCTCGGGCACCGGGGGTTTCGGCGGCAAGATCCGCGTCGGCACGTTGGAGGACATCAACAAGGCGATTGCCGACGGCGACGGGTTCGCCTACTACCCCGAGGCCCGCATGTGGGTCACCGCGTACCCGAAGGACGCGCTGCCGAAGGCCAAGGCCGTGTACTCCCCGCCCGAGCTGGCGGCCATGGAGGCGGGGATCGTGACCCTGTGGCAGAAGTGCCCGCACCTCGGCTGCCGCGTGCCCTCGTGCGAGACGTCGCAGTGGTTCGAGTGCCCCTGCCACGGCTCCCAGTACAACCGGGTGGGCGAGAAGCGGGGCGGGCCCGCACCGCGGGGCATGGACCGGTTCGCAGCGACCATCGACGGTGACGTGGTGACGGTCGACACCGGCACGTCCGGACAGATCCAGGGCCCGCCGATCGGTACCAACACCACCGGCCAGGAGGCCGAGGGGCCCCACTGCGTCAGCGGAGGCTCCGAGTAGATGCATTCCCTCCCTGTGGGCGTGACCGTGCTCGCCGCCAGCACGGTCACTGTGGTCGGTGCCGTCATCGTGTCGATCATCCTCATCGGCTTCGTCATCTACATCGCGGTCAACGTCCACACCGGGCGGGCGGAGGCCGGCTCCGAGGTCGAGCTGGCGCCCAACCGCAAGCCCTACCTCGACGACGAGGAGCTGGAGACCAGCAAGCTCGACCGCACCCTGCGATGGGCGCTGATCGCGCTGGTCATCGTGGGTGTCGGCCTGCCCCTGTACTGGCTGAACGAGCCGAGCCGGATGTCGGGCGCGGTCGAGGGATTCGACGACAAGTTCGTGAGCCGGGGCGAGGAGATCTACACCGAGGGCTCCCAGTGCGAGAACTGCCACGGGCCCGAGGGCACCGGTGGCCAGGCGCCGTTCACGATCACGGACGCCGACAACAAGTTCGTCGCCCAGGTCAACTGGCGGGCGCCGGCGCTCAACACCGTGCTGCTCCGCTACAGCAGGGACGAGGTGACCTTCGTCATCAACTACGGCCGCCCGTTCTCGCCCATGCCGGGCTGGGGCGCGTCGGTCAACAAGGGACCGCTCAACGAGCAACAGATCTCCAACGTGGTCGACTACCTCGGTTCCATCCAGCTCTCGCCCGAGGAGGCCCAACGCGAGGCTCAGGTCGCCCTCGCCGAGGACCTGGGCCTGATCGCGGAGGGCGAGTCGGACGACGACGTGATCGACGCCGCCCTGGCGCGGATCGACTACCAGGACCCCGAGACCGGGAAGGCACTGTTCAACCTCGAGGTCGCCGGTGGCGCGTACGCCTGCGCCCGCTGCCACACGCGCGGCTGGTCGATCATCCCCGACAGCGTCGAGCCGCCCAACGCCGACCTCAGCGCCTACGCCGGGTTCCCGGACGGCAGCGGCGCGCTCGGCCCCAACCTGACCGGCGGGCTCGTGGACCGGCAGTTCGCGTCGGTCGAGGAGCTTGCGCTGTTCGTCAGCACCGGCAGCGTCGACGGCGAGGCGTACGGCAACAACGGCATCGGCAGCGGGAAGATGCCCGGTTTCGGTGACAACCCCAACACCGAGAACGTCGAGAACGACGGGATGATGACCCAGGAGATGATCGAGGCCATCGCCCGCTACGAGGCCAGCCTGCCCCCGGCCGAGACCACGACCAACGCGCCGCGCCCCGGGCTGTCGGATTCGTCCGCATCGTCCGGCGGGGAGGGCTGACGATGGCGCTGCTTCCGACCGTCGTCGCCGGCATCGCCTGGGACCCCACGATCCGGGGCATCCTCGCCGTCCTCACGGGCGTCCTCGTGCTGGGCGGTGGCGTCTACCTGGTGCTGGCCACCAACCTCGCCCAGCGGCTGGGGTTCCTGGTGATCCTCACGGCGCTGTTCGGCTGGATGACGATCCATGGCCTGGTCTGGTGGCTCTATCCACCGGGTCAGGGCCCCATCGGCGACATCCCTGCATGGGAGGTCGAGGAGATCAACCACAGCGACCTCTCCCAGGCGCTGCTGAGCGAGGCCCACGATCTCGACCCCTCGGGCCTGCCCTCCACCGAGGAGATCAACGAGGCAACCGACGCCGACATCGCGCAGATCAACGAACAGTTCGCCGACCAGCTCAACGAGTGGAAGCTGCTGGCTGCCTCGGACGCCTCGCGGGCCGAGGCGCAGTCGACGGCGGACGCCACCCTCGCCGAGGGCGTGCTCCCGGGCCTGGAGGAGACCAGCAGCTACGTGCACCTGTACACGTTCGAGACCGGCGGCAAGCCCGAACGGGAGGGCGACGGCGTCTGGGACCGGGTCACCAACCGGATCACCAACACCCTGCGCATCACCAGTCCGCCCCACTACGCCATCGTCCAGATCCAGCCGGCGATCCCCCAGGAGGAGGTGGTCGGGCAGGCTCCACCCCCGCCCGAGGCCGACCCCAACGCCGAGGTGATCTCGATCGTGATGGTGCGCGACCTCGGCCAGCGCCGCCTGGTCCCTGCGCTCATCACGCTGGGTTCGGGGCTGATGTTCGGGCTGCTGTGCGCCATGCTTCACGCGCGCGATCGCGTGGTCGCCGAGCACCGCTCGGCGCCGTTGCCAGCCCCAACCGGAGGGGGGTCGTAGTCCCCGTGGGCCAGTATCTCCCCGTCGTCGCCATGGCGGTCCTCGCCACGGCGTTCGCGGCGATCAGCCTGTTGATGTCACGGCTGCTGGCCCCCCGCCGTCCGAGCGCCGCCAAGCACGCGGCCTACGAGTCCGGCATCCTCCCCACGCGCGAGCCCCCCGAGCGCTTCCCGGTGCGGTTCTACCTGGTGGCGATGATCTTCATCGTGTTCGACGTCGAGATCATCCTCCTGTTCCCGTGGGCGGTCATCTACCGGAACCTCGGCGTCTTCGGGCTGGTCGAGGTCATTCTCTTCTCGGCGGCCGTGTTCGTGAGCTTCCTGTACCTGATAAGCAATGGCGCACTCGACTGGGGGCCACGGAGCCGTGCCCGCCGCGCCTCCCCGATGGTGTCGCCCGAACGGACGACCCGCACGACGATCCGGCGCGTCGGCCTCGATGGCCGTCCCGAGGGCGAGGAGGCGCCCGAGCCCGTCGAGCCGGCGGCTCGAGCGGCCGGGGGAGTGGAGGACACGCTGCCCGAGGGAGAGGAGGTGGCATAAGTGGGCTGGGACATGAAGCGGGGCCTCGAGGGACTCGACTACAACATCTTCACCGCCAAGGTCGAGGACCTGGTCAACTGGTCGCGCCGCCGCTCCTTCTGGGGCGTGACCTTCGGCCTGGCGTGCTGCGCGCTGGAGATGATGGCCGCCGGCGCATCGCACTACGACCTCGGCCGCTTCGGCATGGAGGTGTTCCGGGCCTCGCCACGCCAGAGCGATCTCATGATCGTGGCCGGCCGGGTGTCGCAGAAGATGGCGCCCGTGCTGCGCCAGGTCTACGACCAGATGATGGAGCCCAAGTGGGTGCTGTCGATGGGCGTGTGCGCCAGCTCCGGCGGGATGTTCAACAACTACGCGCTGGTCCAGGGCGTGGACCAGATCGTGCCCGTGGACGTCTACGCGCCCGGATGCCCGCCCGGTCCGGAGACGCTGATCCACGCCATCAACACCATCCACGAGCAGATCCAGAACGGCGAGCTCTTGCGCCGTCGCGACGCCCGCGGCCGGGGAGTGGGCGCCGGCTTGGTGGTCGAGCAGCGGGATGGCCAGGCCGAGCCGGCGCCTGCGGCTGCGGCTGCGGCGAGCGGAGCGGGTTGAGCCTCCATGTCCGACACCGAGGCGACATCCGGATTCGACGAGGAGCCGGTCGCAGACGAGGCCGGAGCGGCGACGGCAGAGGCGCCGACCCGCTTCGGCGTTCCGGCGACCTCGAGCCGGGGCCAGCAGGTGCTGCACCCAACCCGCGACCAACTCGTCGACCTCGTCAGGACCTTGCGGGACGACGAGGGCTACCTGGTGTGCATCGACGTCACCGCCGTTGACTACCTCGCCTACGGGGCGCCGCGTCGGCTGCCCCCGGACGTCGCACCGGAGCGGTTCGAGGTGGTGGTCGGGTTGTTGGCCCTCGATACCCGCGAGCGCCTGCGCCTGCGGGTCCAGGTGCCGGCCGACGACGCCACCTGCCCGTCCCTGTTCGACGTGCACCCCGGCACCGAGGGCCTCGAGCGCGAGGTCTACGACATGTACGGCATCGAGTTCACGGGCCATCCCGACCTGAGCCGGATACTCATGCCGGAGGACTGGGACGGCTTCCCGCTGCGCAAGGACCATCCGGTGGGGGCGATCCCGGTGCAGTTCAAGGGCGTGCAGAACGCCAGGTGATGTTGGGGCTGATGCCGTGACCTCCGTGTCCACCGACGACACCGCTCGGACGTACGAGGGATCGCAGGAGCTCACCCCGCGCAAGGGCGCAGGCGCCGCCGAGCTGATGCGCGAGGTGGGCTCGGTGCTGCGGATGTCCGAGGCCGAGGTGGCAGCCCTGGCCGACGACCAGCCCACCGAGGACCAGACGATGATCCTCAACATGGGGCCGCAGCACCCGTCCACGCACGGTGTGCTCCGTCTCATGCTGGAGCTCGACGGCGAAACCGTGCTGCGCAGCAAGCCGGTCATCGGCTACCTGCACACGGGCATGGAGAAGACGGGGGAGACGCTCACCTATCTCCAGGGCCCCACCAACGTGACCCGCATGGACTACGCCTCGCCGCTCTTCAACGAGCTGGTGTTCTCGCTCGCGACCGAAACGCTGCTCGGCATCGACGACGACATCCCGCCCCGGGCGCAGTGGATCCGCATGTTGCTGTGCGAGCTCAACCGCATGTCGTCGCACCTGCTGTTCCTGGCCACGAACGGCCTGGACCTCGGTGCGGTGTCGATGATGCTGTTCGGGTGGCGGGAGCGGGAAGAGACGCTGCGCCTGCTGGAGATGATCACGGGCCTGAGGATGAACCACAACTTCATCCGACCGGGCGGGGTGGCCGCCGATCTGCCCGACGGCTGGCGCGATGGCGTGCTGCGGGTGCTCGACCTGTGCACCCCCCGGCTCGGCGAGTACGACGAGCTGCTCACTGGCCAGCCCATATTCCGCGCCCGGCTCCAGGGCGTGGGCGTGATCACCACGGACGAGGCCATCGCCCTAGGCGCCACCGGGCCGATCCTGCGGTCCACCGGCCTGCCGTGGGACCTACGCAAGGACATGCCGTACCTGTTCTACGACCAGGTCGAGTTCGCCGCGGTCGTGGGTAGCTACGGTGACGCGTTCGATCGTTACGCCATCCGGCTCAACGAGGTGCGGGAGTCGATGGCGATCGTGCGCCAGATCCTCGACGCGCTGCCTCCGGGCGACTACCGCATCCAGGATCGCAAGGTGACGCCGCCGCCCCGCGCCCGCATCGACGAGTCCATGGAAGCGCTGATCCACCACTTCAAGATCTTCACCGAGGGCTTCAAGGTGCCCGAGGGTGAGGTGTACTGCGCGGTCGAGAGCCCGCGCGGCGAGCTCGGCTGCTACATGGTGTCCGACGGCAGCGCCGTGCCCTACCGCATGCGCATCCGGGGCCCGTCGTTCGTCAACGTCCAGGCCCTGCCCCACATGCTGCGTGGCGGGCTGATCGCCGACGCGGTGGCCGTCATCTCGTCTGTCGACCCGATCATGGGGGAGACCGATCGGTGAGCCCGAGCGGCCCGTCGGCGAAGCCGACAAGAGCGGGTAGCAACTGATGTCGCGGTTCACCTCGGAGAACTCCGCCGTGGCCGACGACATCATCGCCCGCTATCCCCGGGCGCGGTCCGCGATGGTCCCGCTGCTGCACCTGGCGCAGGAGCAGGACGGCTACCTCACCGAGGAGGCGATGGACCACATCGCCGAGCTCGTGGATGCGACCCCGGCCGAGGTGCTGGGGACGGCGTCGTTCTACGAGATGTTCAAGCACGAGCCCGTGGGCGACTACGTCGTGACGGTGTGCACCAACATCTCCTGCCTCCTGCTCGGCGGCGAGGAGCTCCTCCACCACCTCGAGCACCGGCTGGGGATCAAGGCCGGCAGCACCACACCCGACCGCAAGTTCACGCTCGAGGAGGTCGAGTGCGTCGCGGCGTGCAGCGAGGCCCCGTGCATGCAGGTGAACTACCGCTACTTCCACCGCGTGGAGCTCGACGGCGTCGACCAGCTGCTCGATGATCTGCGCGCCGGCAAGCTGGCGCACGAGGTCCCCCGCCACGGCACGCTGAGCCGGGTCCGCCAGCAGCTGCCGGAGGACCGCGCGGGCAACGCCCCGCCGGACCGTAACGTGGAGCCGCCGTGGCTGGCCCGCAACCGCAGGGCCAAGAGCGAGGGGGACGGCGATGGCGCAGACGACGGCGCCGGCGAAGGGGGAAGTCGTCGTGACCCGAGGCCATAGGTTCCAACCGGTCCAGCCCGAGGCCATAGGGTCCGGAGTCGGAACCCATCGCCTCGCCCGCGGTCGGGGGGAACCCATTCTCTCGGGTCGATCCCGGGTCTCGACGGAAGCCGCCCGATGAACGCCAACGCCACGCCGGTCCCGACCATCCTGCGCAGCCGCTGGGACCTCGCCGACGGGCACACGCTCGAGCGCTACCTCGACACCGGCGGCTACGAGGGGCTCCGGCGGGCGCTGTCGGACATGACCCCGGACGAGGTGACCGAGGAGGTCAAGGCCGCGAGCCTGCTGGGACGCGGCGGTGCGGGTTTCCCCGCGGGCGTGAAGTGGGGGTTCGTCCCGCCGGGCGTGTTCCCTCGCTACCTCGTGGTCAACGGCGACGAGTCCGAGCCGGGCACCTACAAGGACCGCATCATCATGGAGCGGGACCCCCACCTCCTCATCGAGGGGGCGCTCATCGCCTGCTACGCCGTCGGTGCCGCCCAGGCGTTCCTGTACGTACGCGGCGAGATGGCGCTGGCGCAGGAACGCATCGCCCAGGCGCTCAACGAGGCCTACGCCGCCGGCTACATCGGCCGGAACATCATGGGCAACGAGGACTTCTCCGTCGACGTGATCCTCACCTGGGGCGCCGGCGCGTACATCGTGGGTGAGGAGACCGCCCTCATCGAGTCGCTCGAGGGCTACCGGGGGATGCCCCGCGTCAAGCCCCCGTACTTCCCGGCGGCCAAGGGCCTCTACATGCAGCCGACCATCGTCAACAACATCGAGACGCTGGCCAACCTGCCGTGGATCGTGTCCAACGGCGGCGCCGCCTTCGCCGCGCTCGGGGTCGACAGGAGCCTTGGCACGCGGCTGTTCACGGTGTCCGGACACGTCAATCGGCCCGGGGTGTTCGAGGTCGAGTTCGGGACCACCACCTTCCGGGAGCTGCTCTACGGCGAGCACTATGGCGACGGCATCCGCCACGACAACCGGCTCAAGGCGTTCATCCCCGGCGGGGCGTCGGCGCCCTGGTTCTTCGAGGAGCACCTCGACCTGCCGCTCGAGACGGGTGCGGTGGGTGCCGCCGGGTCGATGCTCGGCTCGGGCGCCATCGTGGTGATGGACGAGACCACCGATGTGGTCAAGGCCGCGTGGCGCATCGTGCGCTTCTTCGCCCGGGAGTCGTGCGGCAAGTGCACGCCGTGCCGTGAGGGCGCCACCTGGCTCGAGCGGATCCTGCGCCGCGTGCTCGACGGCTACGGCCGGCCCAGCGACGTCGACAAGCTGCTCGACATCTGCGACAACATCAGTCCGGACATCACCTGGCCGCCCAAGCAGACGACGATCTGCCCGCTCGGACCTTCGGCGGTGTCGCCCATCGCATCGGCGGTGCTGCGCTTCCGGGAGGAGTTCTTCGCCTACTGCGGCGGCGGGGAGATCACGGTTCCGGTCCAGGGCAAGGCCTACCTGTCGACGCCCCCCGCCGTCGGAGCGAACCAGTGACGGATACCACCGACGCCGCCCGAGAGGCGCCGCCCACGGTCAGCGTCAACGTCGACGGCCGGACGATCACCGCCGCCAAGGGCGAGCTGGTGATCGACGCCGCCGAGCGCAACGGCGTCTACATCCCGCGGTTCTGCTACCACCCCCGGATGCGGTCGGTGGGGATGTGCCGCATGTGCATCGTCGACATCGACACGGGGCGCGGCCCCTCCCTCCAGCCCGCCTGCATGATCGAGTGCTCCGACGGCATGACCGTGTCCACGGGATCACCGGCCACGCGCAAGGCGCAGGAGGGCGTCCTCGAGTTCCTGCTGATCAACCACCCGCTCGACTGCCCGGTCTGCGACAAGGGCGGCGAGTGCCCGCTCCAGGACCAGACCATGTCGCACGGGCCGGGCGAGAGCCGCTTCGTCGAGGAGAAGCGCCACTTCGAGAAGCCCATCCCGATCAGCGACCTCGTGATGCTCGACCGCGAGCGCTGCATCCTGTGCGACCGCTGCACCCGGTTCGCCGCCGAGGTCGCCGGCGACCCGCTGATCAGCTTCATCGACCGGGGCTACGAGACCCAGGTCAACACTTTCCCCGGCGATCCCTTCTCCAGCTACTTCAGCGGCAACACCGTGCAGATCTGCCCGGTGGGCGCTCTGACCGCCACGCCCTATCGCTTCAAGGCCCGGCCCTGGGACCTGGAACAGGTCGAGTCGACGTGCACCAGTTGCTCGGTCGGCTGCCGGGTCGTGATCCAGTCGAGCCGCAACCAGGTGCTGCGCTACCTGGGGGTCGACGTCGACGCCGTCAACTGGGGTTGGCTTTGCGACAAGGGCCGCTTCGACTTCGAGGCGGTCAGCTCGTCGGAGCGGCTCGGCGGCCCGCTGGTGCGGGACGAGGGCCTGTTGCTCAAGCCCGCCACGTGGAACGACGCGGTCCGGCGGGCTGCGGCATCGATCAAGGAGGGGCTGGAGCGGAGCGGCCCCGGAGGGTTCGCGGTCCTCGGGGGCGCCCGGCTCACGAATGAGGACGCCTACGCCTGGGTGAAGCTCGCCAAGGGCATCATCGGGTCGGACAACGTCGACGCCCAGCTGGGCGATGGGCTGCCGGCCGAGGCCGTGCTGGGTCTCCCCCCGGCGACCATCGACGACGCCTGCCGGCCCGGGGGTCTGGTGCTGCTCCTGGGGCCCGACCCCAAGGAAGAGCTGCCGGTCCTTTTCCTGCGGCTGCGTCACGCGGTGCTCAACGACGACGTGAAGATCGTCGAGCTGGCGTCGACGGAGACCGGCACCACGGAGCTGGCGACCCACTCGCTGCGCTACCGGCCGGGCCACGCGCTGGCTCTGATGCGGGCCCTCCTGGCGCCGGACGAGGTCGACGAGGAGGTGGCCGGCGTGGCCCCGGAGGCCATCGTGGCGGCGGCGTCGCTGCTGGAGGAGCGGACGGTCACCGTGGTTCTCGGCCGGGCCAACGCGGCCGAAGGCGCCAAGTCCATCGCCGCCGCCGCCAACGTCATCTACGAGGCGCATCCCCAGGTCCGGTTCCTGTCGGCGCTGCGGCGGGCCAACGTGCGGGGCGCTCTGGAGCTGGGCATGGCGCCGGGTGTCCTCCCGGGGCGGGTCACGCTCCAGGCCGGTCGCAGCTGGCTCGCCGACCACTGGCCCACCGTCCCGGATGCCAAGGGGCTCGACGCCGCCGGGGTCCTGCGCGCCGCGTCGGAGGGCAAGATCGACACGCTGGTGTTGCTCGGCGCCGACCCGCTGGCGGACTTTCCCGACCGTGACCTCGCCGAACGCGGCCTCGCCGGGGCCCGGACGGTGATCGCCTGCGACCAGTTCCTCACGGAGTCGGTCAGGCAGGCCGACGTGGTGATGCCCGCCGCCGGCTACGCCGAGGTCGACGGGACGACGACGAACCTCGAGGGCCGCGTCTCGACGCTGGCCCAGATCGTCACGCCCCCCGGCACCGCCCAACCCGACTGGGCTATCGCCGCCGACCTGGCTTTCCGGCTGGACGCCGACCTGGGGTTCGAGTCGATCGAGCAGATCGGCGAGGAGATCGAGAGGGTCGCCCCGGCGTTCGCCGGGCTGCTTCACGACCTCGCGGCTCCCAGCGGCGCGGACGGCGTCCTGGTCTCCCTGCCGTCGCCGAGCAACGGGGAGACCGCGGCGGAGACGGAGGACGAGACCGAGGACGAAACCACGGACGAACCGGCCGCGGAATCGGTTGCCGGGGCCACCGATCCCGCGGCGGGAATGGTGGGGGTCTCGGTGCCCGACTGGCGGGTCATCGAACCGCCGCTGCTCGACGCCTATTCGCTGCGCCTGGCGGTCCGCCGGAAGCTCTACGACCGGGGGACGCTGGTGCAGCACTCGCCGTCGTTGGCCGGGCTGGCCGAGCGGGCGACTCTGCGGCTGCATCCCCAGGACTTCGATCGGCTCGGCATCGTGCCCGGCGACGACGTGCGCGTCACGTCCAGCCGCGGCCACGTGACGGTGGCGGCCCAGCCCGACCCTGCCGTGGCTCGGGGCGTGGCCGTCCTCGACGCCAACAAGGCCGGCGGGCGGGCCAACGTGCTGATCGACGCCAACACGCCGGTCACCGACGTGCGGGTCGAGCGGCCATGATTGCGCTCGATCCGCTGCTGGAGGGCGGCATCGGGCTCGCCGAGTTCCTCATCGTCCTGCTGAAGACGGTCGTGGTGTTCGGGCTGCTGCTCGGGTCCGTCATCCTGATGATCTGGTTCGAGCGGAAGGTCCTCGGGGACCTGCAGAACCGCATCGGGCCCAACAAGGCCGGCCCGTGGGGGATCCTCCAGACGTTGGCCGACGGGATGAAGCTGATCCTCAAGGAGGACAACATCCCCGAGAAGGCCGACCGCCGGGTGTTCATCCTGGCGCCGTTCCTGTCGGCGGTGCCGGCGTTCGTCACGTTCTCCATAATTCCCATCGCCGGCGCGTTCGACGGTGATCGGGAAGGGGTCGTGAGCCTGTTCGGTCACGACACCTACCTCCAGCTGGCCGACCCGCCGGTCGGCATCCTGCTGTTCCTCGCGATGTCGTCGATCGCCGTCTACGGCGTGATGCTGGCCGGTTGGTCGTCGGGGTCGAAGTACCCGCTGCTCGGATCGGTGCGGGGTGCGGCCCAGATGGTCAGCTACGAGGCCGCCCTCGGCCTGGCCACCGTGACGGTGGTCCTGCTCGCCGGGTCGCTGTCCACGCACGAGATCGTGGCCACACAGGCAGGCAACGGTTACGACCTGTTCGGCGCGATCCCGATCCCTCGCTGGAACGCCATCGCCACCGGGCTGGTGCCGTTCGTGATCTTCTTCATCGCCGGCACCGCGGAGCTGAACCGACCGCCGTTCGACCTGGCGGAGGCCGAGCAGGAGCTGGTGGGCGGCTTCCACACCGAGTACTCGTCGTTCCGCTTCGCGCTCTTCTACCTGGCCGAGTTCCTGAACACGATCACGGTGTCCGCGATCATGGTCGTGCTGTTCTTCGGCGGCCCGGCCGGACCGACGTTCGACGTGCTGCCGCACTGGCTGTGGGGGTTGATCTGGTTCTCGGTGAAGCTGATCGTGTTCCTGTTCGTCCAGGTGTGGATCCGTGCCACGCTGCCCCGCTTCCGCTACGACCAGCTCATGACCCTGGGCTGGAAGGCACTCATCCCGCTGGCGCTCAGCTGGGTGCTGCTGCTCGGGGCGATCAACATCGGCCGCGACGCCGACTGGAACATGGCAGCCGTCGTGGGCGTGTCCTTCGTCGTCCTGGTGGCCGGCTACTTGGGCCTGGCGGGCGCCATCGCCATCGCGCAGCGCCGCGAGGAGTCCCCCTCCGAGGAGGTCATCGGCTAATGGGCTACCTCGACGGGTTCAAGGTCACGTTCCGGAAGCTGTTCGAGGAGCGGCTCACCAAGGACTACGTGAAGGACAAGGGCGGCAAGCGCGCCAAGCCCATCCGCCTCCACGGGCGCCACGTTCTCAACCGCTACGAGGACGGGATGGAGAAGTGCATCGGCTGCGAGCTGTGCGCCGGTGTGTGCCCGGCCCAGTGCATCTACGTGCGCGGGGCCGACAACCCGCCCGAGGACCCCGTCTCGCCCGGAGAGCGCTACGGCTACATCTACGAGATCAACTACCTCCGCTGCATCCACTGCGACCTGTGCGTGGAGGCGTGCCCGACGGAGGCGATCACCGAGACCAAGCTGTTCGAGTTCAGCTTCAGCAATCGCCAGGACGCCATCTACACGAAGGCCGAGTTGATGGTCGACGACGACGGCAGGCCCAGGCAGCTTCCCTGGGAGGACTGGACCGACGCCGACGCGGTCGCGCCTCACACGTCGGCCTGGGTACGGGCGACGTCCCCGTCGGGGGCGGCGGCCTACGAGGGCCGGGTGGCGTGGTCGGGCGAACTCGGATTCGGCGTGCGCCCCCCGGAGGTCGGCCAGTCGCGCCCGGAGAGCGAGGTCGACACGCACGAAGCCGACGTCATCCTGAGCCACCCGCGCGAGCCGGGCGGCCACCCGGTCGACACGCCCATCGAGGACCTCGGCCGCGTCGGCGAGCCGCCAAAGCCCGACGAGGGCGAGGCCAAAGAGCACCCCGAGGGCGGCGCGCCCGGCGAGGGCGACGCGCACGGCGAGGGTGACGCGCACGGCGAGGGTGACGGACACGGCGAGGGTCCGCGGTGATCGAGCTCGTCGTCTTCGCGGTTGCAGGCGCCGCCTGCGTGGCCGGCGCGATCGGCGTCGTTGCCAGCAGCAATCCGGTGCACGCGGCGTTGTCTCTGGTGGGGACGCTGTTCGGCATCGCCGTGCTGTTCGTTGCGCAGGAGGCGAACTTCCTGGCCGCGGTGCAGGTCATCGTCTACGCCGGCGCGATCGTCGTCCTGTTCCTGTTCGTGATCATGCTGCTGGGCGTCGACCGCGCCGACAACCTGCGCGTGGAGCCGCTGGGCGGCGGCCAGCGGGTGACGGCCGCAGTGGTGGCCCTGGGCGTCCTGGGCCTGGTGCTGACCGCGCTCGCCAGCACGGGCTGGGAGGCGACGGGGGTGGTGGGCGAGCTCGACGAGACCGTCCCCGACATCAACCAGCTCGGCGAGGCGCTGTTCACCCGCTACCTGTACGCCTTCGAGATCACGTCCGTCCTGCTGGTGATCGCGGTGGTGAGCGCGGTGCTGCTCTCCCGTCGGGTGCGACGGGAAAACGAGATCATCGATCCAGGCCAGGTCGAGCGCCAGGCCGAGATCACCGAACGGATAGCCGAGGCGGAGGCCCGGGCGGCCCACACCGACGGCGCACGCAACGGCGCCACGGCCGACGGCGCCGAGGCGGAGCCTGCTGGTGAGCCCGACCCCGCCCAAGAGGTGGGTTCATGATCACCGCCGTCGAGGTCACGCCCGCGTGGTACCTGATCCTGGGCGCGGTGATCTTTTCGATCGGCACCTTCGGGCTGCTGATCCGCCGCAATCCGCTGGTGATGTTCATGTGCGTGGAGCTGATGCTCAACGCCGTGACCCTCACCTTCGTGACGTTCTCGCGCATGGTGCGTGACACAGGGGGACAGTCGATCGTGGTGTTCGTTCTCGTGGTGGCCGCCGCCGAGGTCGTGGTGGGACTGGCCATCATCGTCGCCCTGCTGCGCAAGCGACCGGGCGCCACCGCCGACGACATCGCGATCTTGGAGGGTTGAACCCGCCATGCTCGATGCCGTCTGGTTGATCCCCGCGCTGCCGCTCGCCGGCTTCCTGATCCTGCTGGTCGCCGGGAGGCGCCTGGGCGAGCCCGCCGCCGGCTGGCTCGCGACGATCATGTGTGCCGGCAGCTTCGTCGCGTCCGTGGTGGTGTTCGCCGGCCTGCTGGGCGAGAACGAGGAGGGCCGGCAGTTCACCCAGACGCTGTTCGAATGGGTGCCGGCGGGCGGGCTGCGGGTGGACGTCGGGTTCCTCGCCGACCCGCTCTCGATCACCATGGCGCTGTTCATCACCGGCGTCAGTGCCCTGATCCACATGTACGCGATCGGGTACATGCACGGCGACGCGGACTTCACCAAGTTCTTCGTCTACATGAACCTGTTCGTCTTCTCGATGCTCATGCTGGTCCTCGGCAGCAACCTGCTGGTCACCTTCCTGGGCTGGGAAGGCGTGGGCGCCTGCTCCTACTGGCTGGTCTCGTTCTGGTTCTCCTCCGAGGCGAACGCGTCCGCCGGCAAGAAGGCCTTCATCACCAACCGCGTCGGCGACTGGGGCTTCCTCCTGGCGATGTTCCTGGCCTTCGCCACCGTGGGGACGCTCAACTACGAGGGGCTCTTCGCCAGCGTCCCGACCATCGCGCCGGTCACCGCGACGGCCATCGGGTTGCTGCTGTTCGTGGGTGCGGTCGGCAAGTCGGCGCAGATCCCGCTGTACATCTGGCTGCCCGACGCCATGGCCGGTCCCACCCCCGTGTCGGCGCTGATCCACGCCGCCACCATGGTGACCGCCGGCGTGTTCCTGATGACCCGGGTCAATCCCATCCTGGGGGCCGGCTACGACTGGGTGCCGGACATCATCGCCTGGTTCGGGGTCATCACCGCCTTCGTGGCCGCCACCATCGCGGTGGCCCAGAACGACATCAAGAAGGTGCTCGCCTACTCGACGATCAGCCAGCTCGGCTACATGTTCCTCGCGGTCGGTGTCGGCGCCTATGTGGCCGCCATCTTCCACATGATCGCCCACGCGTTCTTCAAGGCGCTGCTGTTCCTCGGCGCCGGCTCCGTGATCCACGGGATGGACGGCGAGCAGGACATGCGCCGCATGGGTGGGCTCCGCAAGTTCATGCCGCTGACTGCGGCCACGTTCATGGTCGGCTGGCTGGCCATCGCGGGCGTACCGCCCTTCGCCGGCTTCTGGTCGAAGGACGACATCCTGCTGTTCGCCTGGGGCAGCGGCGCCACCGGCGGGAAGGCCCTGTGGGCCATCGGGCTCGTGACCGCGCTGCTCACGGGCTACTACATGAGCCGCGAGGTCTTCCTGGTGTTCTTCGGCGAGCCGCGCTGGCGCGCCGAGCCCGCACCGCGACCGGCGAGCGTCGGCGCCGCGGCCAACGACCTGGACGTGGAGTCCGACGAGCATGCGCATGGCGATCCCCACGAGTCGCCGTGGATCATGACGGCGCCATTGATCGCGCTCTCGGTGCTGGCGATCGTCGGCGGCGTGATCAACCTGCCGTTCAGCAACAGGGTCGACTTCCTCGAGGACTTCCTCCATCCGGTGTTGGGCGTGAACGAGGCGGAGATCGCCGTGTCCACCGGTGCCAAGGTCGCCCTGGCGGTGGTCGCGATCGGAGCCGGGCTGGTCGGCATCGCCCTCGCATCGGCCGTCTACCTGCGTCACCGGGTGCGGGCGATCGAGCCCGAGGTGCTGGCGCACGCCTGGTACTACGACCAGGAGGTCACCGCGTTCATGGGCGGGCCGGGCCGCAAGTCCTTCGACGCCATCGCCTGGTTCGACACCCACATCATCGACGGTGCGGTGAACGGGGTGGCCGCGGTGGTCCGTGACCTCGGCAGACGACTGAGGCCGGTGCAGTCCGGATTCCTCCGCTCATACGCCCTGGGCGTGACCATCGGCGTGGTGGTCGTCCTCGGCTACTTCATCACGAGGGTGACGTTCTGATGGGTCCGATGGTGTTGGCTCAGGAGGGGGCACCCGACTTCCCGGTCCTGACCGCCCTGGTGTTGGTGCCGGCGGTCGGCGCGGTCGCGGTTGCGTTGATCCCCCGGGCCCGGGCCGAGCTGCACCGGGGCGTGGCGCTGCTGTTCTCGTCGGCGGCAGGGGCGCTGGCGATCTACGTGCTGGCGGCGTTCGACAAGAACGACGCCGGGATGCAGTTCGAGGTCAACCGCTCATGGGTCGCCGACTTCGGCATCTCCTGGCACCTGGGGGTCGACGGCATCTCGCTGTTCCTCGTGGTGCTGACCGGCGTGCTGTTCCCGCTGGCGCTGCTGGGGTCGACGCCGTCACACGACGCCAAGCCCTACTACGCGTGGCTGCTGCTGCTCGAGGCCGGTTGCCTGGGCGTGTTCGTCGCGCTCGATCTCTTCCTGTTCTTCGTGATGTTCGAGATCGTGCTGGTGCCGATGTACTTCATCATCGGGGGCTGGGGCTATGCGCGGCGGGTCTACGCCGCCAACAAGTTCTTCCTGTTCACGATGTTCGGTTCGGCGCTGATGCTCGTCGGCATCGTCGCCCTCGCATACCTCAACCGCGATGCCGTCGAGGACCAGAACCGCGCCGAGGCCGCCGAGCTGCTGGCCGAGCAGGGGGACCAGCAGACGGTCCCGCCGGCCGTGCAGGAACGGGTCGACCAGCTGCAGGCCGACGTGCCGCTGAGCTTCGACCTGGTCGAGATCGCGGAGGGCCGGACCGTGACCGACAACTCCGCCGGTGCCAACCCGTTCGACTGGGCCGCGGTCAGGTGGATCTTCCTTGCGTTCGTCCTGGCGTTCGCGGTCAAGGTGCCGCTGTTCCCGCTGCACACCTGGCTTCCCGATGCGCATACCGAGGCACCGACCGCGGGATCGGTGATCCTGGCCGGGGTGCTGCTGAAGCTGGGCGTCTACGGCCTGCTGCGCTTCGGTCTCTACCTGTTCCCGGACGCCGCGTCCTTCTTCGCGCCCGCGCTCGTGACCCTGGGCGTGATCGGCATCGTCTACGGCGCCATCGTTGCCACCATGCAGCCGGACCTGAAACGGCTGGTCGCCTACTCGTCGGTGGCCCACCTTGGCTTCATCGTGCTCGGCATCTTCGCCATCACCACCCAGGGGCTGCAGGGCGGGTTGATCCAGAGCGTCAACCACGGTCTCTCGACCGGCGCCCTGTTCCTGCTGGTCGGCATGATCTCCGAGCGGCGTCACACGCGCGAGATCGCCGGCCTCCGGGGCCTACAGAAGGCGGCACCGATCTTCGCCGCGGTCTTCACGGTGGTGATGATGTCGTCGATCGGGCTGCCGGGGCTCAACGGGTTCGTGGGCGAATTCCTGGTGCTCATCGGCTCGTTCCTCACCCGGCGATGGTGGGCGGTCGTGGCTACGACCGGCGTGATCCTCGCCGCCCTCTACCTGCTGTGGGCGTACCAGCGCGTGTTCCATGGGGAACCCGATGACGACAACCGCCACTTCCCGGAGATCAGCTGGCGCGAGGGTTTGGTGATGGCGCCGCTCCTGGGGCTGATCGTGTTCCTGGGCATCTACCCCAAGCCCGTGCTGGAACGCATGCAGCCGTCGGTCGACCGCTTGATCGACCACGTCGAGGCGAACAGCGACTACAGGGAGCCGCCGGTGGCGACCGAGGGACCGCTGGTGACCGCCGGCGACGAGGCCAGGGACGAGGGGACCGGCGGATGATCGGCATCCTGGGATCGCTCGCCCAGCCCCTGCCGGTCGACCCCGTGCCGATCGAGCGACCCGGTGTCGACTGGGGCGGGGTCGCCCCGATGCTGGTGCTGGTCGGCGGCGCGCTGGCCCTGATGCTGGCGTCCTCGTTCGTGTCTAGCCGCCGCTCGACCGTCGGCTACACCATCTTCACCTGCCTGGTGGGGCTGGGCGCAATCGGCGCCGCCATCCCGCTGTGGATCGAGGTCACCGACGACGAACGGGGACCCTTCTCGACGCTCGCCGGGTCAGTCGGCGTCGACGGGTTCTCCACCTTCGTGACGTTCCTGCTCGGCGCGGCCGTGGTACTGGCGGCGCTGTTCATCGACGACTACCTGCGGCGCGAGCAACTCGAAGGCGTCGAGGCCTACGTCCTGTTGCTGCTGTCGGCCACCGGCGGCGTGATCATGGCCCACGCCAACGACCTGATCGTGCTGTTCCTCGGCCTCGAGGTCCTGTCGATGGCGGCCTACGTGCTGGCGGCCATGCACCGGCGGCGCGTGACGTCGCAGGAAGCGGGGATGAAGTACTTCGTCCTTGGTGCCTTCTCGTCGGCGTTCTTCCTCTACGGCATCGCGATGATCTACGGCGGCACCGGCACCACCAACCTGGTGACCATCCTCGAGACGTTCAGCACCACCGCGCTGACCGAGGACGGTCTCATCCTCGCCGGGCTCGCGCTGCTGCTGGTGGGGTTGGGGTTCAAGGTGGCGGCGGTGCCGTTCCAGTTCTGGACGCCCGACGTCTACCAGGGGGCGCCGTCGCCGATGGTGGCCTGGATGGCGTCGGGGGTGAAGGTGGCGGGCTTCGCCGGCCTCATGCGGGTGTTCGACGTCGCCTTCACCGCCTACGCCGTCGACTGGCAGCCGCTGATCTACGCCGTCGCGGTGGCGACCATGCTGGTCGGCGCCGTCCTCGCCGTCGTCCAGACCGACGTCAAGCGCATGATGGCGTACAGCTCGATCTCGCACGCCGGCTTCATCCTGGTCGGCGTCCAGGCCGCCACCGACCAGGGGGTCGAGGCCGCGCTGTTCTACCTGGCGACGTACGTGTTCCTGATCGCCGGCACGTTTGGGATCATCACGCTGGTGGGGCGCCGGGGCGACGGTCACCACAGCCTCGACGACTACCGGGGGCTGGCCCGGTCGCGGCCGGTGCTCGCCCTGGTGCTGGCGCTGTTCCTGTTCGCTCAGGCCGGCGTGCCGTTCACATCGGGCTTCTTCGCCAAGTTCTACGTGATCAACGCCGCCGTCAACGCAGGTTCGACGTGGCTTGCGGCCGTGGCCATGCTCAGCGCCGTGATCGCGGCGTTCATCTATCTGCGGATCGCGGTGAGCATGTACATGGCCGACCCGATAGAGGCCGGACCGGGAGACGCAGCGGCCGCACCGCAGATCGCCATCCCCGCCGGCGCCATCATCGCCCTGACCGCCTGCGTCATCGTCACGATCGGCGCCGGCCTCTGGCCCGGATCCATCGCGGACCTCGCCCGGGACGCCGTGCCGGTCCTCGTGACGTTCGGCTGACCCAGCAAGAATCGGCCCCGCGTGGGGGCCATTGCCCCCCATCACCCTTCGTAGCGTTGGGGTGTCGCATCGGGGGGTCGGGCGTGTGGTGGAATGCCCATGAGCAGAAGCGCGGTTTCGACATGCCGAGGAACACATCCGTCCCCGATGCCCGCCTGGTGCGACGGTCGCAACAGGGTGACCGGAGGGCTTTCCGCGCGCTCCTGACCCGCTACGACTGGCGCTTGCGGGGCCTCGCGCACGCGCTCCTGCTCGATCCCGAGCGGGTCGACGCCGTTCTTCGGGTCGCATACGTCAGGGCGTGGCGTGAGGTCGTCCGCATCGACCCCCGCCAGAACGCCCCGGTCTGGCTCTACCGTCTGGTCTACAACGCCTGCATCGACGGGCTCCGCCGCGACAGCACCCGTATCGGTGCCGCACCGCCGACCGCGCCCGACGTCGCGGATGCGGCGGAAGCGGCGGAAGCGGCGGTCGCGTCGGCGGATCCTCCGGTGGAGCCCGAGCCGGCCGGCGCCAACGGTGACAGGCCCGCCACGACGGGCGGACGCAGCGCGCAGGTCGTCGAGGCGCTGGCGACGCTGGCGCCGGCGGACCGCGTGGCAGTGGTCCTGGTCGATCGCGAGGGGTTCGCTCCCGAGACGGCGGCCCGCATTCTCGGCCTCACCCCCGAGGTCCTGCAGGCCCGGGTGGTAGGGGCGCGGGCCCGACTCACCAAGCAACTCGCCGATGTGCTCGCGACGCTGTCCACGCCGGCCGCGCCGGCCGAGGAGGACGAGCCGGAGTCACCGCCCGAGGGGGCGGAGCACCGGGCCGACGAGGAGGCGCAGTCCGAAGCGCCGCAGCCGGAGCCCGAGCAGCCGGAGCCCGAGCAGCCGGAGGCCGAGGACGCGGAGGCCGAGGACGCCGAGGCCGAGCAGCTGGAGTCCGAGCAGCCAGAGGCCGAGCACCCGGCGGCCGAGCTCGACGACGCCACGTCGGTCGATACGGCCGAGACCAAGGTCGCCAGCCGGAGCGCCGCCCGCGGGTCCCCGAACGGATCGAGCGGGGCCGCCAGCACCAACGGCTCGGACGACGCCGGGGGTGGTGCGTCGTGACACCGCCGGCCGCAGGCGGCGGCGGCGACGGTCACGATCCCGTTGAGCCCGACACGGAGGGGCGCCCAGCAGGCCAGCGCGACCCCGTGAGCGTCGCCCTGCGGGAGCTTGCGCCCCCCGACCACACCCCGAGCTTCTGGGACGACCTCGATCGCCGCCTGGCGGACGAGCCGCAACTCCGCCTCGCGCCCCGAGCCGCCATCAGGCCCATCACCCAACCGCCGCCGGTCATCGACGACCGCAAGCTGGCCGAGCACCTCGCCGGTCCTCGGCCTCGACAGGGCCGCATACGGCCGCTGCGGTTCCTCGTCTGGGCCGTGGCCATCGGGGTGACCGCCGTGCTGATCGCCGCCGCCCTGTACGAACCCGACGACGAGACTCAGGCCGACGGTTCGGCCGACAGCACCACGACGTCGGCTCCCGAGGGCACGGACCAGTCGACGACCACGACGGCTCCCGCGACCACGACGACCGCACCGGGGACCATCGACGCCGCGGCCCCGATGGCGCCAGACGGCGTAGGGCCGCTGCGGATCAATACGTCGTTCCGTGACCTGCAGGCGGCCGGTGTCGCCCTCACCGTCGACCAGGCCACGTTCGAGGGTTCGGGCGGCTACTGCTACGACGCCCGGGTCACCGGCGCCCTCGACATGGTGCTGCGCTTCCGGAGCCCGGTGGCCGGCGAGGGCGTCGCCGATCCTGCGGACGGCGTTCTCGCCGCGGTCGGCATCGACTCCGACTTGCCCACGACCCGGACCAGCGACAGTGGCATCGGGCTCGGCGCACCCCAGGACCAGGTGCTCGCCACCTACGCCGGGAACCTCGAGGACCACAGCCACCCGTACATCCCCGGCGGTCACGTGCTCATCGCCCCGGCGGCCCCGGAGACGGGCTTGGCCATCGCCTTCCTGACCGACGGTGCCACCGTGAACCAGATCACCGTCGGCGCCCACGACATCGTCCGCTACGTCGACGGGTGTTCATGATTTAGAAGGGGGAGGGAGACCCTCCCCCCTCTAGCTCCCCCCACCGGGTTTGGTCGCCGCCTGGCGGCGGCGTCGGTTTCCTGTCGCTCGACCGGCGGAGCCGGATCGAGCGACGGTGGGGGGGCTCCGGCGGAGCCTCTGCCCCCCACGCCCCCCGCCGGCGCTCGCACAGCCGCTGAGCTGTTCACTCACGGGCTCCTGAACACCTGGTAGCACTCGTTCGCAGGATAAAAATTGGTCGGGGCGGCCTCTTGGCCCGGCAGCAATTCACGCTCGCAGGATAAAAATCCTGGTCGGGGCGGCTTTGGCCCCTCGTGCAAACGGTCACTAGGCTCCCGCCACGTGTCGGAACTCCTCCGTTCGTACCTGACGGCCGGCGTTTTCCTGGTCGTTGCGGTCGCGCTGGTGGCCTCGATCATGGGGCTGGGGAGCCTGATCCGACCCACTCGCCCGCAGCCCGAGAAGTACATGAACTACGAGTCCGGCGTCGACCCCGCGGGCTCGATGTGGGGCCAGACGCAGGTCCGCTACTACCTCTTCGCGCTGCTGTTCGTGCTGTTCGACGTGGAGGCCGTGTTCATCTTCCCGTTCGCCACCCGAGCCGAGGAGTACGGCTGGTTCGGGTTCATCGAGATGGGCATCTTCATCGTCGTCCTCGCGCTCGGCCTGCTCTACGCCTGGAAGAAGAAGGTCCTCCGCTGGATCTGATGCTGCCGATGATCAAGGACGATCGTTGATGGGCCTCGTCGAGAGCGGCAAGCTGCCCAAGCCGTTGACCTCGCTCCTCAACACGGCCCGCAAGTACAGCCTCTGGGCCTACCAATGGGGCCTGGCGTGCTGCGCCATCGAGATGGGCGCCGCCTTCGCGTCGCCCCGCTACGACGTGATGCGCCTCGGCGTCATCCCCCTGCCCGCGAGCCCCCGGCAGGCCGACGTGGTGGTCATCTCCGGCACCGTCACCGACAAGATGGTTCCGGCCATCAAGCGCTTGTACGAGCAGATGGCCGACCCCAAGTACGTCATCTCCATGGGCGCGTGCACCAACTGCGGCGGCCCCTATTGGGACAGCTACTCGGTCACCAAGGGCGTCGACCAGGTGGTGCCCGTCGACGTGTACATCCCGGGCTGCCCGCCCCGGCCCGAGGCCCTGCTCGAGGGCATCGTCCTGCTGCAGCAGCGGATCGGCCGGGAGGACCCCGCGGAGCGGTGGCGGGGGGACCCGCTCGTGGTGCAGTGATGTCGGACACGACCACTGGGGACGTGGCGACGGAGGCCCAGGAAGAGGCACCCGAGGTCGACGAGGTCCGCCAGGGCTGGCTCGGCACGCTGACTGCGGCCCTGGGCGACGCCGTCGTCGGCAGCCACGTCGCCCCCGGGCGAGGCCTGTGGGTGCGTGTCACCCGCGACTCATGGTTCGATGCCGCCGAGGCGGCCAACAACCTGCTGGGCTGCACCTTCTTCGACTTCCTGTCGGCCATCGACTGGATGCCCTCGCCCTGGGGGCGCTACGAGGACTCGTCGGTCGACGTGGGCATCAAGTCCTTCGACCAGTCGGCCTCATTCGCCACCGGCGTCGCCGGCGGAGACACGCGCTTCCAGGTGTTCTGCCACCTGACCAACGTGCGGGGCCAGAACGGTCAGGGGGCCAACGTGATGCTCAAGGCCGACCTGCCCGACGACGACCTGCGGGTCCGCAGCCTGGTGCCGCTGTTCGCCGGCGCCAACTGGCACGAGCGCGAGTGCTGGGAGATGTTCGGCGTCAGCTTCGACGGACATCCGGGCCTGCGGCACCTCTACCTGCCGGGCGAGTTCGAGGGACACCCCCTGCGCAAGGACTTCCCGCTGCTGGCCCGCCTGGTGAAGCCCTGGCCGGGGATCGTCGACGTCGAACCGATGCCCGGGGAGCCGGCCGCCGGCGGGGACGCCGAGGGCGGTGCCAACGGGGACACGGACGACTCATGACGATGCTCCCTCGGGGGCTGCGCCCCCGCACCCCATCGCCGCCCGGCTCCCTGGCTTGTCGACCCAACTACCCGCCCGTCTCGCGGCGACGGGGCGAGCGGGCTCCAGTTGGGTCGATCGCGCCGTCGGCCGGTCAGGAGCTGCGCTCATGACCGTGCTCCCTCGGGGGCTGCGCCCCCGCACCCCATCGCCGCCCGGCTCCCTGGCTTGTCGACCCAACTACCCGCCCGTCTCGCGGCGACGGGGCGAGCGGGCTCCAGTTGGGTCGATCGCGCCGTCGGCCGGTCAGGAGCTGCGCTCATGACCGTCACCGAGCGCCAGCAGCGCGCCTACGTCGACGCCCAAGCCGCCGACGCCAGGGTGAACGTCGAGCTCGAGACCGACGAGGGCATGACCCTCAACATCGGCCCCCAGCACCCGGCGACCCACGGCACGCTGCGCGTGGTGGCCAAGCTCGATGGCGAGCAGGTCGTGTGGGCCGACGTCGTGCCCGGCTACATGCACCGGGGCTACGAGAAGCTCGCCGAGGTGCGCACGTTCCCCCAGATCACGACCCTCGTCAATCGGATCGACTGGCTCGGCAGCTTCGCCAACGAGGTGCCATTCATCCTCGCCGCTGAGCAGCTCATGGAGATCGAGGCCCCGGCCCGGGCCCGTCACATCCGCACGCTCCTCTTCGAGATGGCCCGCGTGGCCAACATCACGCTGTTCCTCGGCGACCTGGGTGCCCAGCTCGGCGCGGTCACGCCGGTCTTCTATGCCTTCCGGGACCGCGAGCACGTGCTCGACCAGATCGAGGCGGTGACCGGCGGACGCTTCCATCCCAACTTCGACCGGATCGGCGGTCTCAAGGACGACCTGCCCAAGGGCTGGATCGCCGACACGAAGGCCGTCATGGAGCGCATCCGCGGCTTCTGCGACCAGGTCGACGAGCTGCTGTTCGGCAACGAGATCTTCGAGGCCCGCACGCGGGGCGTGGGCGTGGTGCCGGCCGAGGTCGCGCTGTCCTACGGGCTGTCCGGGGCCAGCATCCGCGGCTCGGGCGTCGACTGGGACCTGCGCCGCGACGGCGGTGTGGCCGGCCTCGCCCACGGCGACCTCGACTGGAGGGTCTGGACCCACCCCGACGGCGACTGCTTCGCCCGCTGCTGGGTGCGGCTGCAGGAGACCCGCGAGTCCACCAGGATGGTGGACCAGCTCTGCGACGGGCTGCCCGGCGGCCCGATCATGGCCAAGGTCCCGCGCATCATCAAGGTGCCCGAGGGCGAGGCGTACGTGGAGACGGAGAACCCCCTCGGCGCCATGGGCTACTACGTGGTGAGCAGGGGGGACCTGGGTCCGTTCCGCGTGAAGATCCGGTCGGCCAGCTTCTCCAACGTGTCGATCCTGTCCTGGCTCCTGCGGGGCGTGTACGTGCCCGACATCATCACGATCCTCGCCAGCCTGTACTTCATCCTCGGGGACATCGACCGATGACGTCGACGCCGTCTGCCGCGACCCGAGTCCGCAGGGGGTCCCGAGGTCATGGGTTCCGTCTCGGCGGGCCTGAGGCAATGAGTTCCGGGCCGGGAACCCATTGCCTCGCCCTCGATCCGACGGAACCCAGTGCCTTCCGTCGGTCTGGCGCGGGAGAAGCCCTCAGATGAGCGTCGCCATCGAGCTCGCCTACTGGCAGCAGACCGTCCTGCGGACGGTCGGCGTGCTGGTGGCGGTGCTCATCCCCGCCGGCACGCTCGTCTACGTCTTCCTCTTCAAGATGATGAGCTTCATGCAGAGCCGCCTGGGGCCCATGGAGGCCGGGCCCTACGGGTCGATGCAGCTGCTGGCAGAGGTCGGCAAGTGGATCCAGAAGGAGGACATCATCCCGTGGCGGGCCGACCGGCGGCTGTTCGCGCTGGCCCCCTACGTGGTGGTGGCGTCGGTCTTCCTCATCCTGCTGGCCGTGCCGTTCGGGCCCGACGCCTGGTTTGCCGACCTCGACGTCGGCGTCTTCTGGGTGCTGGCGGTGTCGTCGATCTCGGTGCTCGGCATCCTCATCGCCGGCTGGGCGTCGGCCAACAAGTACTCGCTCTTGGGCGGCCTGCGGGCCGCGGGCCAGCTCATCGCCTACGAGCTGCCGATGGTGCTCGCCGTGGTGGGCGTGGTCATCCAGGCCGGCACGCTCAACCTGCAGGAGATCGTCGCCGCCCAGCACAGCGGGGAGATCTTCGGCTTCGGGGGGATCGGCAACCCGTACATCCTCAGCCAGTTCATCGGGTTCTTCATCTTCCTGGTGGCGACGCAGGCCGAGCTGACGCAGACCCCGTTCGACATGCCGATCGCCGAGTCCGAGCTGGTGTCGGGCTACATGACCGAGTACTCGGGCATGCGCTTCCTGCTGTTCTTCATCGCCGAGTTCGCCAGCGCCGGGGCCTTCGCCGCGGTGGCGGCCACGCTGTTCCTCGGCGGCTGGAGCATCCCCTGGGTCGACCTCGATGCCAACGTCATGAACGTCGTCGGCCCGGTGGTGCTGATCACGAAGATGATGCTGGTCGCGTTCCTGGTGTTCTGGGTCCGGTTCACCTACCCCCGCTTCCGCGAGGACCAGCTGCAGCAGCTCGCCTGGAAGATCCTCATCCCGCTGTCGCTGGTCAACATCCTGGCGACCATGGCTCTCAAGGTGATGTTCTGATGTTTCGCCTCGCAACCAGAGGTTGCTCGGCGAGGGTTGGGCCGCCGCCTGCCGGCGGCGTCGCTCTCCTGTCGCGCGATCGAACGCCGCCCGCACGGCTGGCCGCTTCGGCCATGGAGGGTTGATATGGCCAAGTTCTCTGCGCCGAAGGCACCCGGACTGGTCAAGGGCTTGGGCGTGACGCTCAAGACGATGATAAAGACCACGTTCCCGTCGCGGGGGATGAAGACGCTGATCCCCGCCCCGTCGATCGGCGCCGCCACTGTCCAGTACCCCCACGAGAAGGAGATGCCCGCGCCCCGCGCCCGGGGCGTCATCGCCCTCAAGGAGGACAACTGCACGGTCTGCATGCTGTGCGCCCGCAGCTGCCCCGACTGGTGCATCTACATCGAGGGGCACAAGGACACGGCGCCGCCCCGGCGCCCGGGCGGCAAGCCCCGCCAGGTCAACAAGCTCGACCGGTTCGACATCGACTACGCGCTGTGCATGTACTGCGGCATCTGCGTCGAGGTGTGCCCGTTCGACGCTCTGTTCTGGAGCCCCGAGTACGAGTACTCCGAGCTGCGCCTCGCCGACCTGCTCCACGACAAGGACCGCCTCGGCGAGTGGATGCAGACGGTGCCCGACTTCGAGGCCTACGAGGCCGGGTCGGAGCAGAAGGTGCGCAAGGTCCCTCGCTGATGCAGAGCTGATCACATGGTTGCCCAGAACATCTTCTTCTACGTGATTGCCGCGGGCATGGTGGGTGCCGCCGTCGCCGTCGTGACCACGCGCAACGTGGTGCGCGCCGCGCTGTACCTCATCGCCGTGTTCGCGGGCGTCGCCGCGCAGTTCATCCTGCTTGCGGCCGAGTTCGTTGCCGTCACCCAGGTGCTGATCTACATCGGGGCGATCATGGTGCTGATGCTGTTCGGCATCATGCTGACGCGGGCCGGCATCGGGCGCGACGTCGACATGACCAACGACCACTGGTGGGTCGGCCTGGGCACGGCTCTGCTGCTGGCGGGGGTCATGGCGTATGCGCTCATCGACCGCTGGGGCGACGACGCCCTGCCCGCCGACCGGCAGGTCAACTCGGTCGGCGGTAGCAACACCGCCACGGTGAGCGACTCGATCTTCTCGCAGTACCTGATCCCGTTCGAGATCGTGTCGGTGCTGCTGCTGGCGGCACTCGTGGGAGCCATCGTCATCGCCCGAAAGGACCGTTGAGGGGGCAGCGCGATGAACGACCTGATGCTCAACCAGTTCCTGCTGCTGGCGGCGATCCTGTTCGCGATCGGCGTCTACGGGGTCATCGCCCGCAAGAACACGGTGATGGTGCTGATGTCGATCGAGCTGATCCTCAACGCCGTCAACATCAACCTGCTGACGTTCGGCGCCGCCAACGCCGACGTCGCCGGCGCCGTGTTCGCCCTGTTCGTGATCGCCGTGGCCGCGGCCGAGGTGGGCGTCGGTCTGGCGATGGTGCTGATCATCTACCGCAACCGCCAGAGCGTCGACCTCGACGAGGTCGACTCCATGAGGGGATAGGCGCAGCGTGCTCGAGCAGGCCTGGATCATCCCCGTCATTCCCGCGGTCTCGTTCTTCCTGATCCTGCTGTTCGGGAAGCGGCTCCCGCGCAAGGGGAGCGAGCTCGGCATCGCCGCCGTGGGTGCCGCGTTCGTGCTCGCGGTCGTGACGCAGGTGCAGTGGTTCCAGCATGTCAACGACGCGGAGCACGAGTCGGAGCCCGCCGAGGAGCATGCCGCCGCCGTCGTCGACGTCGACAGCGAGACCGCGGCGCCGCCCCAGGAGGGTGAGCCCGCGGCCGAGTCCGAGGAGCATGCCTCGATCGAACCGGTGACGCGGCGAGTGGGACTGGTTCCAGTTCGGCGAGCGCGAGGTCCACGTCGGCACGCTCATCGACGGTCCAGCCGTGGTGATGCTGATCGTCGTCACCGTGGTTTCGCTGCTGGTCCACGTCTACTCGACCGACTACGTGGCGGGCGATCGCCGCTACACCCACTTCTTCGCGTTCCTGTCGCTGTTCACCGCGTCGATGCTGGGCCTGGTGATGTCCAGCAGCACCCTGCAACTCATGATCTGTTGGGAGCTGGTCGGCGTCTGTTCCTTCGTGCTCATCGGCCACTGGTGGGAGGAGAAGGCGAACAGCGACGCCGCCCTCAAGGCGTTCATCACCAACCGCGTGGGCGACATCGGCCTCATCGTGGGCGTGATCATCCTGTTCTTCGCCGCGGGACAGACCTTCGACATCCTCGACATCAACACCCGGGCGCTCAACGGGGACATCAGCCACCTGGCGCTGCTGGTGGCGTCGTGCTCGCTGATCGCCGCTGTCATGTCGAAGTCGGGCCAGTTCATCCTGCACACGTGGCTCCCCGACGCCATGGCCGGTCCCACGCCGGTGTCCGCCCTCATCCACGCCGCCACCATGGTCGTGGCCGGCATCTACATGGTCGCCCGGCTGTACGGGGTCTTCTGGGAGGGCCTGTCGATCGGCACCTCCAGCATCAACCTCCTCGCGCTCGTCGGCGGCGTGACCGTGCTGGGTGGGGCGGGGCTGGCGTTCGTGCAGTACGACATCAAGCGGGTCCTCGCGTACTCCACGGTGTCGCAGCTCGGGTACATGGTGATGGCCCTCGGCGTCGGCGCCTGGACCGCGGCGCTGTTCCACCTGTTCACCCACGCGTTCTTCAAGGCCTGCCTGTTCCTCGGCTCCGGGTCGGTCAGCCACTCCGTCCACAGCTTCGACATGCGGGAGATGGGCGGCCTGCGCAAGCCCATGCCGCAGACCTACAAGACGTTCATCATCGCCACCGGCGCCCTCATCGGCATCTTCCCGTTGGCGGGGTTCTGGTCGAAGGACGAGATCCTGGCGGGTGCGTCGCAGCTCGGCGGCGCCGGCAACTACCGGATCTTCATGGTCGTCGGCATCATCGGCGCGCTCATGACCGCCGTCTACATGACGCGGTGCGTGTACCTCACCTTCTTCGGCGAGTACCGGGGTCACGGCCATCCCCACGAGTCGGGGCCGCGCATCGTCGCCCCGCTGTGGATCCTGGCCACCCTCGGCGTGTTCGCCGGGCTGGTCAACCTGCCCTCGGCGCTGGCCCCCGACAGCGTCGAGCTGCGGTTCGAGCACTACTACGAACCGGTTGGCGCGTACTTCCCGAGCATCGTGCCCAGCTTCGCCCACCCCGAGTTCTCCTGGGGCATCGCCATCGTGAGCACGCTGATCGCCGTGCTGGGCATCGGCATCGGTATCGCCTGGTACACCGGCCGGATCGCGCTGCGGGGCGTCAGCGAGCGCAACGCCCTGGCTCACGCCGGCTACACGACGCTGGTCAACAAGTACTACTTCGACCACCTCTACACGGATGTGATCGCGGCCGGCACCAAGGGACCGGTCGCCCGGGGCGTCAACTGGTTCAACCAGAACGTGATCGACGGGGTGGTCAACGGCGCCGGCCGGCTCGCCACCTCCTCCGGCCGATGGGTCTACACGCACGTCGACCAGCAGGTCGTCGACGGGGCCGTCAACGGCTCCGCCACCGCCGCCCAGAGCGGCGGCCAGGTCTTCCGCCAGCTCACGTCCGGCAAGGTGCAGCAGTACGGCGCCCTCCTCTTCGGGGCGGCGGCGCTGTTCGCCGGCGTATTCATCGTCTTCGTTTGATTGGTAGAACCCGATGAACAATGAGTTCCTGACCGACTGGGGCCTGACCCTCATGGTGTTCCTGCCGGCGGCAGGGGCGTTGGTGATGCTGCTCATCCCCAAGGCCGAAGAGCAGGCGCACAAGTGGCTCTCGCTGGTCGCGGTGTTCGCCAGCGCCGCCATGGGCGTCGCCGTGCTGGCGGACTTCAACTACGACCGCACCGCCGAGCTGCAGTTCATCGTCAACAAGCCGTGGATCGACGTCATCAACGCCCGCTACTTCGTCGGCATCGACGGGCTGTCGGTGCCGCTCGTGGCGCTGACCCTGCTGATCACGCCGCTGTGCATCATCTACAGCTGGAACCACTTCCCCGAGCCGCGCAATCCCAAGGCGTTCCTCATCCTGCTGCTCGTCCTGCAGACCGGCATGCTCGGAACCTTCGTGGCCCAGGACCTCATCCTGTTCTTCGTCTTCTTCGAGGTCGTGTTGCTGCCGATGTACTTCCTGATCGGCGTGTGGGGGGCCGAGCAACGCCAGTACGCGGCCATCAAGTTCTTCCTGTTCACGCTGTTCGGGTCGGCGCTGATGATCATCAGCTTCCTGGCCCTGTACTTCGTGGGTGGCGAGACGTTCGTCATCCCCGAGCTGGCCCGCAACATCTCCGACCCGGCCGCAGCGGGCATCGAGGCGATCCCGCTGGCGACGCAGGTGCTCATCTTCGGCGGCATGTTCATGGGCTTCGGCATCAAGGTGCCGATCTTCCCGTTCCACACCTGGCTGCCCGACGCCCACACCCAGGCCCCCACGGTCGGCTCGGTCATCCTGGCCGCGATCCTGCTGAAGCTCGGCACCTACGGCTTCATCCGGGTGGCGCTGCCGATCCTGCCCGAGGCCGCCGTCGAGTGGGCGCCGTACATCGGCGCACTCGCGGTCATCGGCATCATCTACGGCGCCCTGGCGTGCCTGGCGCAGACCGACATGAAGCGGCTCATCGCCTTCTCGTCGGTGTCGCACATGGGGTTCGTCATGCTCGGCATCGCCACCCTCACCGACTTCGGACTCAACGCCGCCGTCATGGGCATGGTCGCCCACGGGATCATCACCGGCATGTTGTTCTTCCTGGCCGGATCGGTGAAGGAGCGCTACCACACGCTGGACATCCATCGGCTGGGCGGCATCCTGGTCAAGGCGCCCCGCATGGGCTGGATCCTCGGATTCACGGCCATGGCCTCGCTGGGCCTGCCCGGGCTCGCCGGGTTCTGGGGCGAGTTCCCGGCGATCCTGTCGGCCTACAACCCTGGGGCCGGCCTGTCCGCGGTGACCTTCCGCGTCTACATGGTCATCGCCGCCCTGGGGACGGTGTTCGCCGCGGGCTACCTGCTGTGGCTGTACCAGCGGACGTCGTTCGGCGTCCCCACCGACGAGTTCGAGGACGAGGCCATCCCCGACGTGCAGGTGCCCGAGTGGATCGCCTGGGTGCCGATGCTGGTGCTCATCCTCGTGATCGGCGTCTACCCCAACGTCGTGTTCCGCGTCACCGACGACCAGCTCACCTCGGTGGCGCAGATGGTCGCGTCGGCGGTGGGGGGCTGACCGTGCGTTCGCGCCCGACCGCGACCGACGCGGGTGAGACCGCCGGCTGATGCTCGGTTTCCTCTCCCTCCTGGCGCAGGACGACGGCGGCTTCGTCCGGCCGGTGATCGACTGGCATGCCGTCGCCCCCGAGCTGGTGCTCACAGCCGTGCTGTGCATCGTGCTCGTGGCCGACCTGTTCCTCCCCGAGGACCGCAAGGCGCTGCTGCCGTCGCTGGCCGGGCTCGGGCTGCTGGCGGCGCTGATCCCGGTGCTCACGCTGGCCGTCGACGGGGCCGACCGCTCGATGTTCGGCGGCGCCTACGTGGTCGACAACTTCGCCCTGGTGGTCAAGGCGCTGTTCCTGGTTGCCGGCTACGTCACCGTCCTCCAGTCGACCAACTACATCGCCGAGGGCGATTACCCCGAGGGCGAGTACTACTTCCTCTTGCTGTCGTCGATCCTGGGCATGACGGTCATGGGATCGGCGCGCGACCTGGTGACGATCTTCGTCGCCCTGGAGCTCCTGTCGATCCCGGTCTACCTCCTGGCTGGCTGGCGCAAGCGCGATCCCAAGGGCAACGAGGCGGGCGCCAAGTACTACCTGATGGGGGTGTTCGCCAGCGGCGTGCTGCTGTACGGCATGTCGCTGCTCTACGGCGTGGCCGGCAGCACCAAGCTGTCCGACATCGGCGCGGCCCTGGCGGGCGCGGAGAGCGTGCCGGCGATCACGCTGGCCATCGTGTTCTGCATCGCGGGATTCGGCTTCAAGGTGTCGGCCGTCCCGTTCCACACGTGGGCGCCCGACACGTACGAGGGCGCGCCGACCCCGATCACCGCATTCCTCTCCGTGTCGTCCAAGGCAGCGGGCTTCGTCGCCCTGCTGCAGCTGGTGATCATCGGGTTCGCCGAGCGGTCCGACGTGGTGCGGCCGCTGATGTGGGTCCTCGCGGCACTGTCGATGACGATCGGCAACGTCGTGGCCTTGCGCCAGACGAACGTGGTCCGGATGCTCGCGTACTCGGGGATCTCGCAGGCCGGGTTCATGCTGGCGCCGCTGGCGGTGGTCGGGCAGATCGGCGACGACACGCTCACGGCGATCGTCACCTACCTCGTGATCTACGCGGCGATGAACCTGGGGGCCTTCACGGTGGTGATGGCCGTGGCGCGCAAGACCGGCAGCGCCGACGTGAAGAGTTTCGGCGGCCTGTTCGAGTACGCACCCTCGCTCGCCGTGCTGATGTCGGTCTTCCTGTTCTCGCTGGCCGGGATCCCCCCGTTGGCGGGCTGGCTGGCGAAGTTCGTCGCGTTCCGGGCGGTGATCGACGCCGACACCGGGTGGGCGTACGCGTTGGCGGTGGTGATGGCCGTCAACTCGGTCATCGCGCTCGCGTACTACGCGAACATCGCCAAGGAGATGTGGATGAACCCCGCGCCCGGCGGCGACAAGACGCCGGTGCGGGTACCGGTGTCGCTCACCGCGGCGCTCGCCATCACCGGTGCGTTCACGCTGGTGTTCGGCATCACGCAGTGGGCCACCGAGCTGGGCGACATGGCCAGCTTCGTGGCGAACATCGGCCCCTAGTGGGCCCTCGCGGAAGCGCCCACTAGAGGGGGCCGTGACCGTCGCCCAGCGCATCGCCGCCGAGATCCGCCGGCACGGGCCGCGGCCCCTGGAGCGGGTGCTCGACATCGCGCTCTACGACCCCACCGACGGGTTCTACGAAACCGGTGGCCGGTCGGGTGCCCGCCAGGGCGACTTCCTCACCAGCCCTGAGGTGGGGCCGCTGTTCGGCGCTGTGGTGGGCCGGGCGCTCGACGGTTGGTGGCGAGACATGGGGGCGCCCGACCCGTTCGTCGTGGTCGACGCCGGCGCCGGACCCGGCTCGCTGTGCCGTGCCGTGCTGGCCTCCGCCCCCGACTGCGCGGCTGCCCTGCGGTACGTCCTGGTCGAACGCTCGGCCGCGCTGCGGCGGCTGCAAGCGCAGGGGCTGCCCCTGGAGGACCCGGCCCTTGCCTTCGCCCCGGTCGACCCCGACACCGAGGCGCCGGTGCCCGAAGCGGTGCGCGGGCCGATCTGTGTCAGCCTCGCCGAGCTCCCGCGTGTCAACGGACCGGCCGTGGTGCTGGCCAACGAGCTGGTCGACAACCTGCCCTTCGGCCTGGCCGAGCGCCGCGCCGGCGAGTGGTGGGAGGTACGCGTCGATCTCGGCGGGGCCCAGGGCCCGGCGCCCCCGGCCGCGTTCGTCCAGGTGCTGGTGCCGCTCGAGGGCGAACGGGCCGAGCTGCTGGACCGCCTGGTGCCCGACCCGGCCAACTACGCACGGGTCCCGCTGCAGGATGCAGCCAGGGCCTGGCTGCGAGACGCTCTGGCGGTCGCGGGTGCGCGGGGTCGCGTGGTGGTGATCGACTACGCGGCGACAACCGCCGGGCTCGCCGGCCGCCCCCAGGACCAGTGGGTCCGCACCTACCGCGGGCACCGCCATGGTGTCGGCGTGCTCGAGAACCTGGGCCAGCAGGACGTCACGTGCGAGGTGGCGGTCGACCAGCTGGCGACGGTGAGGCGACCGCTCATCGATCGGACCCAGGCGGAGTGGCTCCGAGCGTGGGGCATCGACCAGCTGGTCGCCGAGGGCCGCGCCGAGTGGGGCGAGCGCGCCCAGGTCGGCGACCTCGCCGCCATCAAGGCCCGCAGCCGCATCAGCGAGTCCGATGCGCTGCTGGATCCCGCCGGCCTCGGTGGCTTCCGGGTCCTCGAATGGGGCTGAGGGAGTGGTGGGGCCGGCGGTGACGTCCGTCCGCCGCCGGGACAGCGCACCCGGCCGTCGATGAGCGCTGCCGCCTGCGCTCGGGGAAGCGGTAGCGGCAGGCTCACGAACCGCCGGCCCCAAACCTGTTCAACGGACCGGCACCCGCCGGGAGCCGGGCAGGAACTCGTCGTGCTCCGGGTCAAACTGGTCGGACTGCGTGGTGCCGCAGCTCGAGGCTCGCGCCGGCGGTGCGGGTGACGTCGCCGCGACATGCGGACCGCCGGCCGTCTCCGTCGTCTCGTCGTCGTCGCACGCCGCCAGCATCCCGACCGCCAGCAATGCCGGAGTCGCCATCACCGCTGTTGCCTTCAGTGTCCGCCTCATGTCCTCGCCTCCTGGTCATCAGGACCTTCGAGGCGAACGTACGAAGCGGGACGCGGCTTGCCATCGGGCGGCTGCCCCATTCGGGTGCGCCCGGGTGACCTATTTCGCGCCGGCGACGTCGCGGTCGAGCCCCAGGCGATGCGCGACGCCGGCCGCCTCGACCCTGGTGGAGACACCGAGCTTGCGCAGGATGTTCGACACGTGATGGCTCGCCGTCTTGCGGCTGATGTACAGCGCCTCCGCGATCTGCGGATTGGTCTGACCGGCGGCAACCAGGCGCAGGACGTCGACCTCGCGGGCGGTGAGGCCGAGCGGCGCTTCCGGGCGTGCGGAGCTCGTGGACGCGTCGGCGAGCATTCGGGGCTCGGCCGGGACGGGCTCGGTAAGCGTGATCCGGGCGCGGCGGGCGAGGGCCTCGATCTCGGTGGCGAGGGGCTCGGCCCCCAGTTCGGTTGCGCAACCGTGGGCGGCGTTCAGCGCCGCGACGGCACGCGCCCGATCACCTCCCACCGCCAGAGCCATTTCACCCTCGCGGAACCTTGCGTATGCAACTTCGTACGGCTGCCGGATGGCGACGAAGGCCTCCACCGCCTCCCGCCATTGATCGGGGTCGGACCGCCCGTCGGCGCGCCCGAGCTCCGCATCGCAGAGAGCGATGTTGGCGGTCTCCGGGGGCGAGGGCGTGCTTCGCGCCCGATTGCGCACGTGGTCGGCCAATGTGTGAGCAGCCCCGACGGCTGCGTCCTGCTGCCGGGTGTCGCGCCGGGCCCGCGCGAGGCTGGTGCGATCGGCTTCGATCCTGAGCCCGAGTGCTGCAGCTGGGGCGACGTAACGGAGATCATCGGACATACCGACATCAAGCATGCGCGCCACGGCCTGCCTCGCCTCCTGGAGGTCGCCCGTTGCGAGCTTCAGGTGTGCACGTGCAGTCTCGACGATCATGATGAGCTGCGGTTGGACGGCGTCCGGCCCGACGCGGTCAGCGCGCGCGAGTGCGGCCGAAGCCGCATCGAGCTGCCCGCGCTGGGCATTGATGAGTGCGCTCCAGTTGTGCGCCATGAGTTCAATCTGCACACCAGCTCGCAGAGCGAGCACTTGCTGGATGATGCGCTCGGCGTCGTCCCATCGCCCAGCCGGGATCAAGGCTTCTACGGCGTTCATAGTGATGAAGCCCACTTCGTTCCGGGCCGCACCGCGACGTCGTCCGGCCTCAGCGCCATCGAGGGCAATGGTGGCGGCTTCGTCGTAGCGACCGAGCCGGATCAGGGAGTCGGACAGATCGGTGGCCGCGAGGATGACCTCTTCCTCATCGGCGATCTCCCGGCCGATGGCGAGGGCCCGCTGCAGTTCGTGAATGCCTAGATCGATGTCCTCGCCGGTGGCGATGAGTGCGTAGCCGATGATCTTGCGGGCTGCGGCCTCCTGCTTTCGGGCTGCTGCGAGCCGCGCTACCTGGAGCACGAGTTCGGCCTCGCGGCGCGCCTCGGCGTACCGCCCCACAACTTTGAGGTCGCCGGCGATGACCCGGAGCACCTGAGCTCGCGCTGCGCTTGGTGGCTCCGCGGGGATCAGCGCCTTGGCGCGCAGGAGCGCTTCTCCACTTTCGAGATCGCGGCCGGCACGGGTCAGGTAACACGACTCGCGCTCATGGAGGAGCCCGATCCGGATCGGCAGTGCCCCTGAACTCTGAAGCTCGGCGATGGCAGCGTTCGTGTGATCGATCGCCTGGTCGTCCTCACCGATAGCGCTGGCGACCTCAGCGGCGGCCGCGAGCAACGCCGGCCGATCGGCGCTGGCGAACGCCGCGGCGTCGCGCACGCGGTCCCAGAGATCCAGCGCTCGCTCGAAGTGTCGAAGGGCGTCAGCGTACGCGAATACCCGCTCGGCCGCGTTCCCCGCATCGACATGCGCCCGCAGCGCCCGTTCGGCATCGCCGGCTGCGTCCCAGTGCTCGGCAATAGTCGCGGCCCTGACGGCAGCCGGCGAATCCACCCTTACCCCCTCGTCGAGCGCGCGTGCGCACGCGGCATGAAGGCGCTGGCGCTCGCCCGGAAGAAGATCGCCATAAGCCGCCTCCCGGGTCAGCGCATGGCGGAACGCGTAGCCCAAGCCCGGCGTCGTGACGACTAGTAGTTGCTGGTCGACGAGCTCGCGTAATACCTCATCGAACTCGTTGGGATCGAAACCACTCGCCAACGCGAGGAGGTCGTGACCCACGTCAGTCCCGAACGCCGCCGCCAGCGCGAACAGCTCCCGCGCCGCTGCGGTCAGCCGCCTTGTACGAGCCAGCAGCAGGTCCCGTACTGACGGCGGCACGTCACCGCCGCCGTCGTCCGCGGCGAGAAGCTCCTGGGCCAGAAAGGCGTTACCACCAGAGCGCTCGAATACCCTGTCCGTCGTCTCGTCGGGCGGGCGCTCGCCCAGAACGCCCTCGATCAAGACGCCGACCTCCGGCCGCGTGAACGGCTCCACGTCGATGCGGACGGCTCCGCCGCCACGCTGGAGCTCGGCCAGCCAGCCCGACAGCTCAGGATCAGGTGGCTCGTCGTTTCGCACGGTGCCAACGAGCGCGACCGCGACCCCGCGTAGGTTGCGGACGATGAAGTCGAAGAGGCTGCGGCTCGAGGCGTCGGCCCAGTGCAGATCCTCGATGACGAGTACCGCACCGCCAGGCGTGGCGACGCGCTCAAGCGCGTCGACGACGTCCTCGAACAGCCGCGTCTGCGCCATCTCGCCGACTCGGACCGCCGCTGGCGCATCGTCGGGCCGCCCGCCGTGGGCGTTTCCGTCGGACGGCTGGGCCACAAACTGGGTGACGAGTCCGGCACCGGTGACGTCGTCATGCGTACCCGTCGCCAGTTCGGCGGCGAGAGGGCGGAGTGCCTCGACGAACGGGGCGAACGCCAGCGCGTGCCCGCCGATCGCGGCGCAGCCACCAACCAGGGTGTACACGCCGCCGTCGCGGGCGCGGTGCACCAACTCGTTCACCAACCGGGTCTTGCCGACCCCAGCCTCGCCGTACACGAGCACGGTCGTCGGCGAGCCCGAACGCGCTCGATCGAGCAGGCCCGAGAGCAGTTCCAACTCGCCGGCCCGCCCGACGAAACGAGGTGGCGTGCCTTTCCGTGGCACCCAACCATTGTCATCGACCCACGGGCCGCGCGGAAGTGTGCCGGCCGGCCTGGCGCGCCAGCCTCCGGGTTGCTGCGTCAGGCCCGCTCTGCCGGGCTGGCCGCCAGCAGGGCCTCGACACCGGCGACGATGAAGTCGAGCCCCAGCTCGAACTCGGCGTCGTAGCGGGCCGGCGTCATCTTGCCGAGGTTCTCGACCGCGGCCAGGTCCGGGAATCGGCTCAGGTCCAGCACCTCGCCCGGCGACGACGTGCGCCGCCCGGCGCCGGTCTGTTCCGACACGTGCCCGAGCGTGAAGCTGGCGATGACGCCCAGCACCCGATCGGCGGTCTCGACGTCGAGGCCTATGGCGCGGAGCTCGCACACCGCCGAGTCGACGTACGCCGCGGTGCCCTCGGTGACCAGTGGCCGGCCGGCCACCAGGCGGACGGCGTTGGGATGGCTCAGGAGCACCGACCGGTAGATCCCGGCGTGGCGCCGGATCCGCTCCTGCCAGGGCTCGGGTCCCGCCACGACGAGTGGCATCTCGCCGAAGATCAGCTCGACCACGCCCTCGACCAGGTCTTCCTTGCTCTCGACGTAGCCGTACAGCGACATCGCCTCCACGCCGAGCTCCCGTCCGAGCCGCCGCATCGTGAGGGCGTCCGCCCCCTCGCGATCCACCAGGTCGAGCGCGGCTCGCAGGACTCGCGCCCTCGTCAGCGCAGGCCGGCCGGGTGGGGTCGCCATCCCTGCACCATGGCACGTCCGGGGCCGCCCGGCCACCGCGCCAGCAACGGCAGATAGGCTCGTCGGGCCATCCAGTGCCATGAACGACCAGGCACGACACCAGACACGCAGGGGGAGAGGCGATGGCCGAACAGGCATCCGGACTGGGCGCGGCGGGCGACGCAATCGAGTACTTGCTGGCCGAGGATCGCACCTTCCCGCCCCCCGACTCGTTCAAGGCCGACGCGCTCATCACCGCCGCCGAGATCTACGACGAGGCCGCCGCCGACTGGCAGGGGTTCTGGGCTCGGCAGGCCGCGGAGCTCGTGAGCTGGGACCAGGAGTGGCACACGATCCTCGAATGGGACCTGCCGTTCGCCCGCTGGTTCGTGGGCGGGACCCTCAACGTCTCGTACAACTGCCTCGACCGCCACGTCGAGGCCGGCGATGGCGGCAAGGTCGCGTACCACTGGGAGGGCGAGCCCGGCGACACCCGCACCATCACCTACGGAGACCTGCTGGGCGAGGTCCAGCGCTTCGCCAACGTGCTGAAGGGCCTCGGCGTCGGCAAGGGCGACCGCGTGGCGATCTACATGCCGATGATCCCCGAGCTGCCGGTGGCCATGCTCGCCTGCGCCCGCATCGGGGCACCGCACTCGGTGGTGTTCGGGGGCTTCTCCGCCGACTCGCTGTCGGGCCGCATCAACGACGCCGAGTGCAAGGTGCTGATCACCGCTGACGGCGGCTTCCGGCGGGGCCAGCCCAACCTCCTCAAGCCCACCGCGGACGTGGCGGCGGCGGCGTCGCCGTCGATCGAACACGTGGTCGTGGTGCGCCGGGTCACCGGCCATCCGGACGCGGGTGAGGCGGGGCCGCCAGAAATGACCGAGGGCCGCGACCACTGGTACCACGACCTGATGGCACAGGCGGACGCGGAGTGCCCGCCCGAGCCCATGGACAGCGAGGACCTGCTCTACCTGCTCTACACGTCGGGGACGACCGCCAAGCCCAAGGGCATCATGCACACCACCGGCGGCTACCTGACGCAGGTGGCGTACACCCATAAGTACGTGTTCGATCTCCATCCCGAGACCGACGTCTACTGGTGCGCGGCCGACATCGGCTGGGTGACCGGTCACAGCTACATCGTCTACGGGCCTCTCACCAACGGCGCCACCAGCGTGATCTACGAGGGCACGCCGGATACGCCAGCCAGGGACCGGTTGTGGGCGATCGCCGAGCGCTACGGCGTCACCATCCTCTACACCGCCCCCACGGCGATCCGTACCTTCATGAAGTGGGGGGCGCAGGAGCCCGGGAGGCACGACCTGTCATCACTGCGCCTGCTGGGATCGGTGGGTGAGCCCATCAATCCCGAGGCCTGGATGTGGTACTGGGAGAACATCGGCGGCGGACGCTGCCCGATCGTCGACACCTGGTGGCAGACCGAGACCGGCGCCATCATGATCGCCCCGCTGCCCGGCGCCACCACCCTCAAGCCCGGCTCCGCCACGTTCCCGTTGCCCGGCATCGCCGCCGAGGTCGTCGACGAGTCGGGTAGCAAGGTCGAGCGGGGCGGTGGCTACCTCACCCTCACCCAGCCGTGGCCCGCGATGCTCCGGGGGATATACGGCGACCCCGAGCGCTACCGCGAGACCTACTGGGCCCGCTACGGCGATCGCTACTTCGCGGGCGACGGCTGCAAGATCGACGACGACGGCTACTTCTGGCTGATCGGCCGGGTCGACGACGTGATGAACGTGTCGGGCCATCGCATCTCCACGACAGAGGTCGAGTCCGCCCTGGTCGACCACCACGCGGTGGCAGAGTCGGCCGTGTGCGGGGCCACCGATCCGCTGACCGGCCAGGCCATCGTCGCCTACGTCATCGTCCGCGGGGGCATCGATGCCACCCCCGAGCTGGGCGAGGAGCTGCGCGCCCACGTCGCCACCAAGATCGGCCCGACGGCCCGGCCCAAGCTGCTCATCTTCACCGACGAGCTACCCAAGACCCGGTCCGGGAAGATCATGCGGCGGCTGCTCCGAGACGTCGCCGAGGGTCGCGCTCTGGGCGATACCACGACGCTCGCCGATCCCGCCGTGGTCGACGAGATCCGCAAGCGCGCCGAAACCCATCCGCAGGAGGACTGAGGGTCGATTCCACGTCGTGGCGGGACCGACGTGGCCGCGGGCGTGCACGACATCCGCTAGCTCCGAGACCTGTGATCGGCGCGGCCGACGACGTCGCCGAGGATGCCGATCGCCGCCTCGAGCTGGCCGTCGGACAGATAGGGCGCGGGGCCGAATCGCAGCGTCCGGCCCCGCGAGTCGGCGCTTACGCCGCGATCCCGCAGCGCCGCCTGTAGCGCGGCCGCGTCAGGCGTGCGCAGCGCCAGGAACCCGCCGAAGTCGGACAGCGGGGTGGAGCGGTCGCGCGTGATCACGTCGTCGGGCACGCCCAGCGCGTCGAACGCCCTCGCCAGCACCTCGAGCTGGTGACGGTACGAGCGGTGGAGGAGGTCCGGTGTCAGCCCCTGATCGCCGAAGAAGCCGAACACGCGGGCGCCCCGATAGTGGCTCGTGGGGTCGTAGGTGGCGCCGGCGAAGCGCTGCCCGTCGGGGCCATAGGCGACCGGATCCGGACGGGCCTGGTCGGGGAGGGTGTCGAAGTCGGCGTACCACCCCGTCACGACCGGGCGAAGCCCGTCGGCGTGGCCCGGCAGGCGGAGGAAGCAGTTGCCCTCGCCGAGCTGCAGGTACTTGTAGCCGCCGCCCACGACCCACGCGTCGCTCAGGCCGATGTCGTGGAGGGGGAAGGGCACGACCCCGAGGGCGTGGTAGGCATCGACGAGCAGCTCGGTGCCGGTGCGCCGGCAGGCGGCGGCGAGTCCGCCCAGATCGGGAACGACCCGCGCGTTCCCGAACAACACCGCCGACACGAGCACCGCCGCGGTCCGCTCGTCGACGGTGTCGGCCATGCGCTCGGCAAGGGACGCGGCCGGTTCTGCGACCACCCACTCGACCTCGACGCCCGCCTCCGCCAGCCGCGCGAGCTGGCGCCGCAGGCTGTGGAACTCGCCGGTCGACGTCACCAGCCGGCGCCGGCGGCCCGTGAGGTCGAGGGCCGACAGGAACCGGACCACGACGTCGTGCGTGCTGGCGCCGAGCGCAATGGCAGCGCGGGGGTCGCAGAGCAGGCGCCGGAACCCGGTGCGGATCTCGTCCGCCCGGGCGAAGGCGCGGTCCCACTTGCCGTCCACCAGCTCGGCCGCGTCGTCGTACGCCTCGAGCTGCGCCTGCCGTGCCACGTCGGGCCACGCCTGGTGCGAGTGACCCGTGAGCAGCAGCCTGTCGGCCACGCGGAAGCGGGAGTAGTGCGGCGCGAGCGCGTTGGGAGTGTGCGCAAGGTCGGCGAGCGTGATCACAGCTCGCTCCGGATGGCCCACAGGTCGGGGAACACCGGCGCGGACAGGGTCGCCCGCAGGTACGCCACGCCCGGTGATCCGCCGGTGCCCGGCTTCGAACCGATCGTCCGCTCGACCATCTTGACGTGGCGGTAGCGCCACTCCTGCATGCCTTCGTCGAGGTCGACCAGTCGCTCGGCCACCTGCGCCGGATCGCCGTCGTCGCGGTAGACCGCGAGCAGGGCCCGCTGGACGCCGGTGCTTGGCTCGAGGGGTCGGGAGACGTCTCGCGCGAGTGCACGGGCGGGAACGCCGTAGCCCTGGGCGGCCAGGTAGCGCAGGAACGAGTCGAACAGCGACCGCCGCTCCATCGCCGCGGCGATGCGCATGCGGGCCTCGCTCGCCTCGTCGTAGTGCTCGAAGACCCCGGGATCGCGCCGGCCCAGCACTGCCTCGAGCTCGCGGAACTGGGCCGACTGGAAGCCGCTGGCGGCCTCGAGCCGACCACGGAAGCCGACGAACTGGCGAGGCGTCATCGTCTCGAGCACGTCGATCTGCGCGACCGCCACCTTGAGGATCGTGAGGACGCGCTTCAGGGTGGTCAGCGTGTGCGGGGTGTCGCCGTCCTCGAGGCGGCGCTGGAGGTGCGCGAGCTCGTGCAGCAGCTGCTTGAACCAGAGCTCGTACACCTGGTGGATGACGATGAAGAGCATCTCGTCGTGCTCGTCCGAGCGCGGGTGCTGTGCTCCGAGCACCTCGTCGAGCGCCAGGTACGAGGTGTACGTGAGGGCAGGGGAATGTTTGGTCACGGCCGTCACCTCGCCGGCGTGTAGTGGAGTGGACGGGAACCAGGCTGGCGGCGGCGTGCGGGCAAAGCCGTCGCTACCCTCGATCCCCGGTGGTCTACCGGATCGCGGCCGATGCCGTTGCCGTGGCGCATCCCGGAGGTGGAGACGGATGAGGCGCTGTGAAGGTTGACCCGGTTGCGCACGCGCATGCCGTCGACCGTCTGATGACCCTCGGTGGCCTCTCGCATGACAGGGCCACCGCACTGGTCGACGCCATGGTCGACGCTGCCGTCGACCATGCGTTCGAGCTCATCAACGGTTCGGGGCCAGTGCCGACGAGCATGACGACGTCCAAGGCCGATCAGCTCCGCTGGATCTGTGATCGCCTCGGCCGGCTGGTGACGCAGCGCGAGGTCGAGATCCTGTTCCGCATCACGCCGACGGCCGCCCGGACCATCCTCAACACGATGCTGGCCACCTATGAGGAGGGGCTCCACGAGCAGTTCCTCGCTCGCATGCGGGATGACGCCACCGTGCTGCCGTCTGGGACCGAGGATGCCGGGCTGACGTGGACGCTCCGGTTCACCGAGGCTTCCACGTACGAGGCCGCCATGTCCGAGCTGGAGCGCCTCGACCTCCATCGCCAGTCGGACGCGCAGGCGTCCCACCACCGGATCATCGTTCCGCGGGTGGCGGCGGGCGGACGGAAGGTGGACGTGCTCGCCGCGCTCGGCTTGTCGGAGCCGGCGTAGTGTCGGGACTCGACGAACAGGTCGCCCAGGCCGCCAGCCTGCTGGGCTTGCTGCTGGCGCTCGACACGCTGTTCACGTCCGAGCAGGCTCGCCGGATCACGGAGGAGCGCAACCGCACGGGTGGCCCAAAGCGCTCGGTCCTGCGGACAACGCTCGTCACATGCATCCTCCTCGGAGCGGTGACGCTCGCGGCTTTGGCGTCTCTGACGCCGCTAGCGATGGACGTCGTCGGAACGATCGGCGACACCGCTTGGGAGCCGGTCTTCGGCGTCTTCCTGCTGACCTACGTCCTGCTCATCGGATTGGTCGCCTGGCAGATCCTGCTCACCATCCGCGCCCGCCCGCGGTAGTGGGTGCGATCCTGCCGGACTGCCGGTGGGCCAAGCTAGACCGGTGCACCGCACCCCCGACCACTGGCGCTGGCGTGACGGGCCGGTCGATGGGGGCGGTCCTGCCGTGGTGTTCGACATGGACGGTGTCCTGTCCGACGCCTCCCGTCGCCAGCACTTCCTCGACTGGCCCCGACGCGACTGGGAGGCGTTCTTCGCCGCGTGCGGGGACGACGCGCTGATCGACGAGGTGGCACGGCTGCTCGACGTGCTCGACGACGGCCTCCGGGTCGTGTTGCTGACCGCCCGGCCGCTGCGCGTGCGGCCGCAGACGCTGGCGTGGCTCGACCGCTACGAGCTGCGCTGGGACCTGCTGATCATGCGGGACCACGGCGACTACTCGGCGTCGCGCGAGTTCAAGCTGGAGGCGGTTGACGACCTCCGGGCCTGGGGATTCGACCTGCGGCTGGCGTTCGAGGACGACCGCCGCAACGTCCAGATGTTCCACACCCAAGGCGTGCCCTGCATCTACATCCACTCGGGCTACTACGACTGAGAGCCGGACCGTCGAGGCCGATCCGCCGCCCGCGCCGCAGAGGTGAACCGGCGTTCGGATGTGCCGGATTTCGGCGTTTTGGAACGCCGGAACGGGAGCCGGGGCCGCCGCTTCCCGAACCGGCGTTCCGATGTGCCGGATTCCGGCGTTTCGGAACGCCGGAACGGGCCACACGCGGCCCGGCTGGGCCTAGGCCGGGCCGCATCGCCTCACACCTCGCACACAGCTGGCTCTCAGGAACCGGGGCTAGCCTGCGAGCCGTGAAGAACACCTTCAAGACGTTCGTGCTACTCGCTGGGCTCGGCGGACTACTTGTGATCATCGGCCAGGTCCTGTTCGGCTACGCGGGCGCCATCATCGGCTTGGCGATCGGCCTGGTGTTCGTCGGCTTCTCCTACTGGAGGAGCGACAAGCTCGCGATCCGGGCGGCCCGCGCGGTGCCCGTCACCGAGCAGGAGATGCCGGAGTACTACGCCATCGTCCGCGATCTCACGCAGCAGTTGGGCATGCCCATGCCCAAGCTGTACGTCACGCCCGACCAGCAGCCCAACGCCTTCGCGACCGGGCGCAACCCCGAGCACGCCGCCGTCGCCGTCACCCAGGGAATCCTGCGCATCCTCACGTGGGACCAGCTGCGTGGCGTCCTGGCGCACGAGATCAGCCACGTTGGCAATCGCGACATCCTCATCGGCTCGGTGGCCGCCGCCATCGCCGTGGGCATCACGTTCATCGCCAACATCCTGCAGTTCACCGCCATCTTCGGTGGCGGCCGCGACGACGAGGGCAGCAACCCCATCGCCCTGCTGGCCTTGGCGATCCTTGCTCCGCTGGCGGCGGGCCTGCTGCAGATGGCGCTCAGCCGCAGCCGCGAGTTCGAGGCCGACCGCAGTGGCGCCCGGCTCATCGGCGACGGCGAGCCGCTTGCGCAGGCGCTCGAGAAGCTCGAGGTTGGCGCCCGGCAGATCCCCATGAACATCGACCCCGCCCACGCCTCGGCGTTCATCGTCAACCCGCTGGCGGGCCGCAAGATCAGCTTCGGCAACCTGTGGCGCACGCACCCGGCCACCGAGGACCGGGTCGCGCGGCTCCGCGGGGGCGAGTGGCGCTAGGCAGCAGCGCCGCCGGCCCCCGACGGCCTCAGTCGCGGAAGTTGCTGTACTGCAGGGGGATGCCGAAGTCTTCGGCCCGCATGGCCTGGATGGCCGACTGCAGGTCGTCGCGCTTCTTGCCGGTCACCCGCAGCTGCTCGCCCTGCACCTGACTCTGCACGCCCTTGAGGCCCAGGCCCTTGATGAACTTGTTGATGGTGGTGGCCTTGTCGCGGGAGATGCCGGCCATCAGGTTGACGTGCTGCCGCGCGGTGCCGCCCGAGGCCTCCTCGACCTTGGCGTAGTCGAGGGCCTTGAGCGACACCTTGCGCCGCACCAGCTTCTCCTCGAGCACCTGGCGCAGCGCGTTCAGGCGGTCCTCGCTCACGCTGTGGAGCGTGATCTCGTGACCGTTGAGCCCCACCGAGCTGTTGGTGCCCTTGAAGTCGAACCGGTTGGCGATCTCCCGGGACGCCTGGTCGACGGCGTTGCGCACCTCTTGCATGTCGATCTCGGAGACGACGTCGAAGCTGGGCATGACGCGGAGGCTACCGACACGTTCCGTGTGGTGGGCCGTTGAGGGCAACCGCTAGCGTGTTCCCTTCCTGGGTCGGTGCCCGAGTGGCCAAAGGGAGCAGACTGTAAATCTGCCGGCGTATGCCTTCGGTGGTTCAAATCCACCCCGGCCCACACCCGCTGAACTGGGGAAACGCCACACGGCGCCTCACCGGACGATCCGGCCGGGGGGCGCCGTGCAAACCGAATGCAAACCAGGCGGCACGGCGACGTGCAAGCTGCGCCGTGGCCGGCACGGTCGGCCCTGCGGGCTACTCGCCAGGGACCACTCGTCGAGCGACGAGCACGCAACGTTTCGCACGTTCGACGGCGCGCTGCGCTTCGGATAGCCGCACCTCGTCGGGCTCGTACTCCGCCTTCGTCTTCAGCGGTAGTAAGCGCGCAAGATCCTTGTCGAGCTCCGCCCCGTCCTTGCCGGCCTCACGGAGGAGCGGGCTGACCTCCGCGTGGTCTTGCCCGGCGGCACGACGTCCGATGCGGTGGCCGGTGACGGCGTCCGCAGCGTTGATCGCGGCGTGGATGGCGAGGCTGGTCGCAGCGATCGGTCGGCTCGCCTCGAGTTCGGTCGTCGCCGCAGCCAAGTACTCCTCGGCCTTGGCCATGTAGCGGCGGACGTGCACGGCGCTGACTGCCCGGGTTCGGCTCGCCCTAGGCACTGCGCCGGCCTCGGAGGTCGTCCATCTCCAGCCCGTGCACGACCACTCCGTCGCGCCGAACGTCCAGCCACAGCGGCTTTCGGCTGCCGAGCACACGTCGGACCTCCTCTTCCGTAGCTTCCAGCAGTTCAACTGGGTTGCCCGTGAGGCGGCGAGCCTGCTCCAGCCACCGGTCGACGGACGCGCGCCAGCGGTCGTCATCCTCGTCGACGGTGGCTGGCCGGATGACGGCGACGTCGAGGTCGCTGTAGCGGTCTGCCTCTCCTCGGGCGAATGAGCCGAAGACGATGACACTGACGGGATGCGGCTCGATGTGGCCGGCGCTCTCGCCGAGCTCACGCAGGACGGTTCGGCGAGCGTCCGCCAGCGCGCTTACCGCCCGCGCGGCGATGTTCTCGCGCACGAACCGGAACAGAGCGGATGGCGGCACGTCGCGGCGCTCGACGATGCCCAGTTCGACCAGTGTCGGCAAGACGCGCGAAGTGTGTGCCAGGCTCACGCCGGAGAGGCGGGCGATGGTCCGCAGGTTCAGTTCAGCTGAGGTCTCGACCAGCACTGCGAGGATTCGGCCCTGAGCTCCCGGTGCCACCGCCTCGACTGGCCGTTTGAAATCCACGGCGTCAGGCTACCGCGATATCCATCATGAATGGAACAACTGTTCCTTCTATGTGCTGGGCTGCTAAGCCGAGCCGAGGATGACCGAGGCCACTCGAGCGGCCGCGTGCTCCTCGAGCGACTGCACAACGTGGCTGTAGGTGTCGAGGGTCGTTCCGATCGTCGAGTGGCCCAGCCGATCGGCGACCACCTTCGGATGCGTTCCGGCAGTTAGGGCGATCGAGGCATACGTGTGCCGTATGTCGTGCACCCGGATGACCGGCAGGCCGGCGGCGCGGGCGAGCGTCTGGAACCGGCGGCTGAAGCTGTCCGGCCGCACCGGCGTGCCGTTCTCACGGCAAAACAGGAGCCCTGCGTCCTGGTAGTCCGGTCCCCAAGCGAGCCGCTCTTGGAGCTGGCGGCCCCGGTGAGCACGCAGTGCCGCGGCGGTTGCGGCGTCGAGCGACAGACCTCGCCGTGACTTCGAGGTCTTCGGAGCCGAGAGGCTGAGCTTTCCGCCAACGGACATCAGCGAATGGCGGATCACGATCCGACCGTTGTCGAGGTCGACGTCCTGCCACCCGAGGCCCAGCAGCTCGCCTCGGCGCAGACCCGTGGTCGCCAGCAATAGCCATGCTGCGTACAGGCGGTCGGTAACGACGTGGTCGAGGAACCGTTTCAGCTCGTCCCGGTGCCACGTCTGCATCTCAGGCGGCCTCGATCGAGGCGCGTCAGCGAGGTCAGCCACGTTCCGGGGGAGTCGTCCCCATCGGACTGCGTCGCGAAGCGCTCGGTGCAGGATCGTATGGGTGTACCGCACCGTCCGGGGCGAGAGTCCGCCACGGCCGTCACATCGGCCGCCCTCCAACAGCTCGGCGTAGAGGCCGTTCAGGTGCTCCGCGCCCAGCCGCTGCAGGGGGACCGTGCCGATCCTGGGGATCACGTGGCGCTCCATGTTCGTCCGGTAGCTGTTCCATGTGCCAGGGCGAACCGTGCTCCGGACGGCGGGCAGCCACTCGCGCAGGTACGCGCCGAGTTCCTGCCGTGTGGGCTCGACGTAAGTGCCTCTCTCGAGCCGTCCGAGAATCTCGACGAGCGCTCGCTCGGCGTCCCGCTTGGTGCGATACCCACTGTGCCATTTTTGCTTCCGCTGACCTCTGTCGTCGCGTCCGAGATCGACCACGACGCTCCACGTCCTGCCTCGCCTACGAATGTGTCCTCTCACGGTTGTTCATCCTCCTCGTCGAGGTCGACGGGTTCGCCGGCGCGGTGTGCGGCTGATTGCAGGTAGCCGGCTGGGCCGAGGGCTTTGATCTTGGCGGCGAAGTCGGCCAGGAAGTCGGCGACTTCGTCGAGCTGGTCGCCGTAGTGGACTTCGATCTCGCGTAGCCGGTGCTTGCGCCAGGTGCGGAAGTGCGGGTGCCAGTTCCGGGCGGCGCCTTCGGGGCCGAAGATGGCGGCGAGCACTTCGTCGGCTTCGTCGGGGTTGTCGATTTGGATTTCGGCGAGCCGGGCGTCGATGGCGTCGAGTTGGTCGTCGGTGCCGAGGAGGCTGCGCCACAGTTCGGCGATGGGGCGACGGGTGTCGGCCAGTTCGCCCATGCTGGTGCCGGGTGGTGGGATGAAGAAGTAGGCGATGGGGACGTCGAAGACGACGGAGAGCAGGTACAGCTCGTGGGCGTCGAAGCGGCGTCGGCGCTCGCCGTCGAAGCCGCGTTCCATGGCCGAGATCGACGCCTGGGGGAGCTGGTGGCCGGTGAGTTGGGCGAGGCGTTCGGCGACCTGCTGTTGGGTCATGCCTCGGCGCTCGCGGATGGCTTTGACGTTGTAGGAGACGACGGCGTTGACGTCGAGCCCGGGTGGCTCGGGCGACTTCGGCGGGGCGGGCGCCTGTCGTTTGCGGGGGCGGACCATCGGGCCCCTCCTCAATCTGTGCTGCTGTGCTTGACAACGGTGCCACATAGGCGCGATAAGTACGCAGCGCTTTGTACCACAACATGGAGGAGTGTGCTGTGGCTGACCTCCCCCGCTTCCTGACCGTCGAGCAGGCCGGCAAGCTGCTCCAGCTCGGCCGGTCGAAGACCTACGAGCTCACCGTCGAGTGGGAGCGCAGCGATGGCCGGTCCGGCATCCCGTTCGTTTGGTTCGGCAACCAGAAGCGGATTCCGCTCGACGCACTGATCCGATGGGTCGAGGCGCAGCTCGACCGGCCGCCGGCCGCGTGACCGTGCGATCGCCGGCCGGGCCACGGGCGGCGGCGATGCGCCGCAGCCTCGGCCCAGTGGCGTGGTGCGTGCTCGAGTGTCTGCTCGAGCGGTCGGACGACGGCCGCACGTCCACGGCATCGGTGCGCGCCATCGCAGCGGATGTCGGTGTCGCGAAGAACACCGCCCAGCGCGCCATCGCCCACCTGGTGAACGCCGGGCTAGCGGAACCGGTCCAGGAGCGCGACGCCCGGGGCCGATTCTGTCCCGGCCGCTACAGCCTCCACCTCACCGACCTCCTCGCCGCCGCGCCCTCACCGACACACCAACCGCGCCGCCCACGTCCCCGCGCCCCACGACGCGCCGGTCCCACGCAGCTCTCGCTGCTCACCCCGAGCTGACGATGCGCACCCGCGTCCCCGCCACGGCCCGAACCGATCAGCACGACAGACAAGTGCCCGCCGGCGGCACGGGGATCCCGTGCTGCGGGTGACGACCATCCACGCCACCACCGCCGGGGCCTCGGCGCGCTACTACACCCGGTACCTGGCGGAGGAGGGACCCGACGGCCAGGGGTCTTGGCTGGGTCGCCAGGCCGACGGCCTGGGCCTCTCGGGCACGGTCTCGACCGAAGACCTCGAAGCCCTACTGTCGGGCCACGATCCCAGGACGGGGACACGGCTGGGTCGGCCGCTCGCTGACCGGTACGACGTCAAGGGCAGGCTTATCCCCGCCGTGGCCGGCTTCGATGGCACCTTCTCGGCGCCGAAGTCGCTGTCGGTGTGGTGGGGTCTCACAGGGGATCCCGGGCTGGTCGAAGCCCACGACGTTGCGGTGCGGGCCGTGCTCGAGCACATCGAGCGCTACGGCGCCACCACCCGTCTGCGGGTTAACGGCGCCCGCCAGCACCCCGACGCTCAGGGCCTGACGATGGCGGTGTTCCGCCAGGCGACCTCCCGCGAGGATGACCCCCAGATCCACACCCACGCCGTCTTCTCGGCCAAGGTGCGCGCACCGGACGGGCAATGGATGGCGTTGGACGCCCGCTACCTCAAGCGTCACCAGCGCGCCCTCGGCGGGCTCTACCAATCCGTGCTACGGGCCGAGCTGAGCCACCGCTACGGCGTCGCATGGGGACCCGTTGAGAACGGCCAAGCCGAGATCGCCGGCATGCCCGCCGAACTGCTTGAGGTGTTCTCGAAGCGCACCGCCCAGGTCGACAGAGCCCTCGCCGACAAGATCACCGCGTTCCGCGACCGCGAAGGACGAGACCCCTCGCGCTGGGAACGCGCCGCCCTCACCCGCGAGGCCGCGAGCGACACCCGCACCGCCAAGACCGGCGCATCCGCCAATCACCTCGCCACGGCATGGCGCAAGGAGGCAGCTGCACTCGGCTGGACCGCCGATCGCGTCGCCACCGCGATGCGGGCTGCGGCACACGCCACGCCGGCGCGCGAGCCCCTCACGCTGGCCGACGTCGTCGAGCAGCTCTCCGCCCGAGGCTCGACCTGGACCCGCGCCGACGTGCTCCGAGCCGTCTGCGACCTCGCACCACCCGTGTCGCAGATGACAGGACACGACTGGGCACGCGCCATCGAGGCCGCCTGCGACCGCGTCGTCGAGCGTTGCGTCAGCCTCGATCCGCCCGGCAGCGGCCCGGTGCGCGTCTCCGACGATCGGTCCATCTGGCTCGCACCGGCAGAGCCACACCTCACCCACGAGCACGTCCTCGCCCAGGAGGAGCGCATCCTCCTGTTCGCCACGGAGGCACACGAGGCGCCGGCCTGGCCGTCGCCCACAGTCGACCGCGCCGGCCTCGACATCCTCCAAGCAGACGCAGCCGCGACTGTGGCCGGCCAGGATCGGCTCGTCCTCGTCGTCGGACCAGCCGGCACCGGCAAGACCACGATGCTCCACCACGCCGCCGCCGACCTCCGGCGCAACCACCGGCCCGTGTTCGCGGTCGCGCCCACAGCCAAGGCTGCCAAGGTCTTACGCACCGAGACCGGCATCCCTGCCGACACCGTGGCCAAACTGCTCCACGAATGGCGTCACCGCCAGCCCGCCGACGCCTACCGACTGCCACCCGGCGCCACGCTCATCCTGGACGAAGCAGGCATGACGGGCACCGGCGCCCTCGACCAGCTCGTCACGCTCGCCGTGTCCCAACGCTGGCGACTGGTCCTTGTCGGCGACCCCCGCCAGCTCCAGGCCGTCGGCCGCGGCGGCATGTTCGACGAGCTCTGCCGCAGCGGGCGCGCTCACGAGCTCGCCACCATCCACCGCTTCCGCCAGCCGTGGGAACAGGCCGCATCCCTTCAGCTGCGCGCCGGCAACGCCGACGCCCTCGACGCCTACATCGACCACGGCCGCGTCACCGAAGGCACCTTCGAACAGCTCGCCGCCGAGGCCGCCCGCGCCTGGATCGACCACGCCGCGGCCGGCCGCCGCGTCGCAGTCGTCGCCGAGACCAACCAACAGGTCGACGCGCTCAACGCCGCCATCCAACAGGCACGCCGGCAGCACGGCCAACTCGGCCGTCTGTTCGTCGGTGTCGCAGGGGGCGAGACAGCAGCTGTCGGCGACATCGTCGCCACCCGTCGCAACAACCGGGCCCTGCGCACCGACCGCGCCGAACCCATCCGCAACCGCGACCGCTGGACAGTCGTTGACGTCGGCCGGAACGGCAGCCTGACCGTGTCACACCTCGAGGGGCACGGTCAGGTGACGCTCCCAGCCGACTACGCCCGAGCGCACGTGCGGCTCGGCTACGCCGCCACCGGCCCAGGCCACCAAGGCGACACCGTGGA
>CAVWNW010000010.1:0-86461 GCA_963756425.1 uncultured bacterium
GCGCGTCGCCGCTGGCCGGACGGCCCGAACGGCGACACCGCGGTCGAGTCACGCATCGTGGGCTCCGAGTGCGGCCCGAGTCGACCCGGTCAGGAGTGCTCCAAGACCAGGACGCATCGCGCGTGGCGGAACTGGTTCCGATACGCCACGCCCGGATGCTGGCATCCCCCTTCGCGTTCTTCCGAGGCGCGGCCGTCGTCATGGCGGCTGACCTCGCATCGACGCCCCGCACGGGCTTCGACGTCCAGCTCAGCGGCGACGCACACCTCGCCAACTTCGGCGGCTTCGCCTCACCTGACCGCGACCTCGTCTTCTCCATCAACGACTTCGACGAGACGTTGCCCGGTCCCTGGGAGTGGGACGTGAAGCGCCTCGCGGCGAGCGTGGTCGTCGCTGGACGCGAACGCGGGTTCGGTGTCAAGCAGCGCCGCTCGATCGTGCTGGGGACCGTTCTCCAGTACCGCGACACCATGCGAGAGTTCGCGCGTCGAGGAGACCTCGACGTGTGGTACGCCCGCCTCGACGCGACCGGGATACTCGAGCAGTTGCGGTCACAAGCCAAGTCCGGCACGGTGCGGGCGTTCCGGCGATCCGTCGCCAAGGCGCACAAGCGCACCAGCCTCGCCGCCTTCTCCAAGCTCACCCACGACGTGGACGGCGAACCCCGGATCATCAGCGACCCGCCCATTGTCGTCCCGATCGAGGAGCTGCTACGCGGCGGAGAAGCCACGGCCGCCGAGCACATCTTCGAGGTCAACTTCGGCCTGTATCGCGACAGCCTCCCGGACGAACGACAGCACCTGGTCGACCGGTTTCGATACGCCCACCTCGCCCGCAAGGTCGTCGGAGTCGGCAGTGTCGGCACCAGGGACTGGATCGTCCTGCTCCTCGGCCGCGATGGCAACGACCCACTGTTCCTGCAGGTCAAGGAGGCATCGGCGTCGGTGCTGACGCCGTACCTCCCGCCGAGCGAGTTCGACAACCAGGGCCAACGGGTTGTCGAAGGCCAGCGCCTCATGCAGGCGGCCAGCGACATCTTCCTGGGCTGGTTCCGCAGCTCAGGGCATCGACGACGGTGTGACCCGAGACTTCTATGTACGCCAGCTCTGGGACTGGAAGTTCGGCGAAGATATCGAGCGGATGTCCCCTGCCGGAATGGGATTCTACGGCCAAGCGTGTGGCTGGACGTTGGCTCGAGCACATGCTCGGACAGGAGACCGCATCGCCATTGCGGCCTATTTGGGTTCGAACGACACCTTCGCGGCCGCCATCGCTGAATTCGCCGAAACATACGCTGATCAGAACGAACGCGACTACGGCGCACTGCGCGACGCGGTCACGACGGGACGTATCGCCGCCCATGAACGCTGAGGGCCACGATCCGCGGGCTCGCGAATGGTTCAGGGCCGGTCCGGACGTGCGATCTCTTCGCGCAGCACCCCTTGCGCGGCCGCGGAGCCGGCTAGTCCTCCGCCCCGACCCCTGAGGACGAACGCCGCGCCGACCGCAACGACCGCCCCTGCGAGTGGGCCGGCGATGTATACCCAGTAGGCGGGGAAGTCGGCGGCGACGAGGTCGGGTCCGAAGGTACGCGCCGGGTTCATCGAGGCGCCCGAGAGCGGGCTGGCCCAGAGGCCGGCGAGCGCGATGTAGGAACCGACGCCCAGCGCGCCGACCACACCGACGTTCTGCGCGCCCGATGCGGTGCCGAGGATCACGCTCACGAGCCCGAACGTGAGCACCATCTCCATCAAGAACGCGTCGCCGTCCGAGAAGCCTGCGGCCGGGTAGTTCGAGCCAAAGGACGCGGACACGTCGATCACGGCCTGGAGGAACCACGCGGCGAGCGCGGCGCCGGCGAGCTGGACGACGATGTAGCCAGGGACCCGCCACCACGGGAAGTCGCGCCGCAGCGCGAACGCGATGCTCACCCCGGGGTTGAGGTGCGCGCCCGACACCTTTCCCATGAACAAGATGATGGCCAGCACCATGAGCCCGGGCGCGACGACTGCGGCGCCGCGACCGATCGTTCCGGGGAACGCTTGGTCCATCATCCCGCCGCCGGCGGCGACGAGGACGAGGAAGAACGTGCCGAACAGCTCGGAGAAGAGCCGCCGCCACTCCTGGGACGAATCCTGGAAGTCCTCGACTGCTCGTTCGAATGTGCCGAACTCACCGCCGACATAGCCCGAGGCCGACTCGAACAACGCGCCGGCTCCGGTCGTTCGCTGCCCCTCGGTCTCGGTCATGCCGAGCCCTGCAGGCTCGGGAAACATGTGACCGAACGACTCGCTCATGATTGCTACCGCCTCACTTCCGGTCGGCGCCGTGTCGGGCGCGATCTCGGGCACAGTCTGGCCGATCTCCTTGGCGAGCGCGAGGAGGCCGAGGAACAGGCCGGACTGGTGCGCGGCACTCGATGGCTGACGACTCACGCCAGCGGCGGGCGCCCCCCACCCGCCGCCACCGGGGGTGAGCATTCGCAGGACGTCACCGGCCCGCAACCGGATCGTGCATTTGTCGGGCAGGCGCTCGGCTCGGGACTCGTCACCATCGGGCAGCAGCCAGTTCTCCCCCGGGGCACCCGGTTCGCCACCCCATAGCCCCCAGGGCCGGGACACCCGGCGCTCGGTGATGAGCGACACCGTGCAGTCCTCCAGCACCTGCAGGTCCCGTTCGATCCCCTCGCCCCCCGGCGCCCGCCCCGCCCCACCACTCCCTCGCCGCAGCCGGTAGCGCAGCACGCGCAGCGGGAACGTCCGCTCCAGCGCCTCGATCGGCGTATTCCTGGTGTTTGTCATCCCGGTGTGGACGCCGCTCATGCCCGCGGCGTGGGGGCGGCCGCCCTGACCGCCCGCCACCGTCTCGTAGTAGACCCAGCCGTCCCCACCGATCAGCAGGTTGTTCATCGTCCCCTGGCCCGCCGCGGGCACCCGCTCCCGGCAAGGTTCGGCGAGCGCCCGCAGGCACACGTCGGCCACCCGCTGGCTCACCTCGACATTGCCGGCGCCGACGGCCGCGGGTGGGCGGGCGGCGACGATCGTGCCCGCCGGCGCCACGACCCGCACCGGCCGCAGCGCCCCGCCGTTCGCAGGAATGGATGGATCGACGGCAGCACGCAGGGCGTACGACACCGCCGAGACCGTGACCGCCTCCACGGCGTTGACGTTGCCGCGGGCCTGGGGGTCGCTGCCGGTGAAGTCGAAGGCCACCTCGTCGCCAGTCACGGTGACCGAGACGGCGACACGCGCCGGACGCTGCTGCTCGGGGGCCGCACCGGTCGAGTCCAACACGTCGTCCGCGCGCCAGGCGCCGTCCGGCAGGTCCGCCAGCGCCGCCCGCATGCGCCGCTCGCCGTAGTCGACCACCTCGGCCAACACGGCATGCCGGCCGGACCATGGCAGCAAGCCGCTCGACGCCGACCACGTTGGCGCCCACCTGGGCGTCGAGGTCACCGACCCGCTCGGTCGGCGTGCGCGAGTTGGCGAGCAGCAGCCGCCGCACGCTCTCGTCGAGAGGTGTGGGTGGGATGCGGAGGCCCTCCTGATAGATCTCGGTCGCGTCGGCCGGGATCGAACCCGGCGCCGAGCCGCCCACATCGGCGTGGTGCGCCCGGTTAGCCGCCCACCCCACCAGCTCGCCGTCGACCACACATGGCGCCACCAGGGTGATGTCGTTGAGGTGGGTTCCGCCGGCGAAGGGGTCGTTGAGCACAACCTGGTCGCCCGCGTCGAGGCGGTCGCCGAACGCCTCGATGGCGGCGGCCACGCTCGCCGGCATCGACCCCAGGTGGACCGGGATGTGTTCGGCCTGCACCAGCAACTCGCCCGACGGGGTGAACAGTGCCGCCGAGCAGTCGGCCCGCTCCTTGATGTTGGGGCTGAAGGCGGCCCGTCGGAGGACCGCGCCCATCTCCTCGGCAATGCCGGTGAGCCGCGAGATCAGCACCTGCAGCTCTGCGGGTCCGAGGCTCATGGCGCGCACCCCACCGCATCCCTGACGGAGGGGATTCCTGGCGCCGAATTGGTTGCCCAGCAACCAGAACTGCGCCAGGAAACGGGCGTGGTGTCGGTGGACCTCGTCACGTCCGGAGCCCGCGATGCATCAGCAACGCCCCGTCCGCGCCCGCCTGAGCCACCCATCCGCCGGCGACCCAGATCGTGCAGTCCGGCTCCGCGATGACCGACGGCCCTCGCACCTCGCCCGCGAGCCTCGGGGCTGCCGGCAGGTCCGCGGCCGCAACGGTCGGCGGACGGGTCGCCACGGCCCGCAGCGCCACCACCTCGACCGGCTCGTCCGGGCGGGCGTAGCCGTTGCGACGGCGGTGCTCGTCATGGAACTCGCCGATGGACGGACACGGTCAGCTCGTGGCTCTGGCCGCGGTAGCGGCAGTCCACCGCCGTCTCGACCGTGGTCGCCTCGGCGCCCGGCCCCACCAGCGCGGCGGCTTCCTTCCCCAACAGCGTCAGCGCCTCGGCTAGGCCGGCCTGGTCCTGCGGGTTCGGCCACGACCGCACCAGGTCCCGGCGACGGGGAGCTGTCAGCAGCCCGACCGCCGACAGCACACCCGCCCTCGCCGGCACGATGACGGCGGGCATCCCGAGGGCATCCGCCAGGGCACAGGCGTGCAGCGGCCCCGCGCCACCGAACGCCACCAGCGCCAGGCCACCGGGGTCGACGCCCCGCTCCACCGACACGGCGCGCAGCGCCCGCTCCATGTTGGCGTCCACCACGGCGATCATGCCGGCGGCGGTCAGCCCCGCTCGATCCAGCGCGAGCGCCGCGGCGTCGACGTCGAGCTGCAGGCCACCGAAGGCGGCGTCGGCGGGGATCCGTCCGGCGACGAGGTTCGCGTCGGTGACCGTGGCGTGGACGCCACCCCGCCCATAGCAGGCGGGCCCCGGGTCGGCGCCCGCGCTGTGCGGGCCGACGACGAGGGCCCCGCCCGCGTCGATCCGGGCGATCGAGCCACCCCCGGCGCCGATGGTGTGCACGTCGAGCGCCGGGAACCGCACCGTGAACCCGGCGACCTCGCGCTCGGCCGCGGGCGCCGGGTTGCCGCCCAGGACGAGGCATACGTCGGTGGACGTGCCGCCCATGTCGAACGTGATGGCGTCGAGGTAGCCGTTGGCGACGCGCGGCGGCGGCCCCCGCCCGCACGCCGCCGGCGGGCCCCGACAACAGCAGCGCCGCCGGCAGTTCGGCGGCCTCGGCCGCAGGGAGCAGCCCGCCGGCCGAGGTCATGACCAGCGCGTCGTCCGCGAGGTCGGCGATGCCGCGCAGGTACGCCCGGCAGCGGGGCCGCAGCGCGGCGTTGATCACGGTCGTCACCGTCCGCTCGAACTCGCGCATCTCGGGGGACACCTCGTGCGAGCAGCTCACGTCGTGCCCGCGGGCCCGCAGCGCCTCGGCCACCAACCGCTCCTGCGCCGGCTCGATGTCGGCATGGAGCAGGCACACGGCCACCGCCTCCACGTCCCCGTCGATGTCCGGGAGCCCCCCGGCATCGACGGGCGCCAGCACCGACCCGTCCGCGGCCAGGCGCCCCACGACCTCGTACCGCCAGCCACGCGGCACCAGTGGCTCGGGGCGCGAGGCGAGCTGGTCGTAGAGCGACGGCCGATCCTGGCGCCCGATCTCGATGACGTCCGCGAGCCCCTCGGTCGTCACCAGGGCGACAGCCGCGCCGCGACGCTCCAGGAGCGCGTTGGTGGCGACCGTGGTGCCGTGCGCCAGGAGGCCGGGTCGAGCCGCCGTCCCCGGCGCCCTGGCGTGGGTGATGGCCTCCTGTACGGCCCGCACCGGGTCATCGGGCGTCGACAGCACCTTGGCGACGTCGCCATCGGCGGTCACCAGGTCGGTGAACGTACCGCCGGTGTCGACGCCGACCTGCACGGTAGGGCCTAGCGGGCGACGCCGGATCGAGACCGCTGGGTCTTGGCGGCCTCGACGGCGAGCCCGTCCACCAGCTCGTTCATGGCATGGCCGGCGTGCGCCTTGATCCAACGGAACGTCACGTCGCCGCGCGCCCGCACCAGCTCGACGAACGGCTCCCAGAGGTCGCGGTTGGCCACCGGCTTGCGCGCTGAGTTGACCCAGCCCCGGCGGATCCAGCCCTCCCACCAGCGGTCGCGGAAGCAGTTGACGACGTACGTCGAATCGCTCACCACCTCGAGCGGCCCAGGGTGGGCCCGCACGGCTTCGTACGCGGCGGTGATCTCCATGCGCTGGTTGGTGGTGTGGGGGTCGTGACCGGACGCAAACGCACCGCCCTCCTCCGCCCAGGCCCAGCCGCCCGGACCGGGGTTGTGGAGGCAGGCACCGTCGGTGAACACCGTGGTCGACGGCGTGGGGGTGGCGGGCACGAAGGCACCCTACGTGGCTCTCGGTTCCGGGCGGACGTTCCAGCCCGACCCCGACCGCCGCCCCTGATGGCGCAGATCTGGCGACCGACTCGTTTCGAATTCGCCCCGGCGGTGCCAGCATGGGCTCATGATCATCGACGGGTTCGTCCACCAACTCCCGGACACCGACCCCTCCGAAACACGCGAATGGCTCGACTCGCTCGACGCCGTGGTGGACGCCCACGGCAAGACCCGCGCCCGCTTCCTGATGTCCAAGCTGCTGGAGCGGGCCCGGGAGCTCCAGGTGGGCACGCCGGCCACGGTCTCGACGCCGTACGTCAACACCATCCCACCCGAGGAGGAGCCCTGGTTCCCGGGCGACGAGGATCTCGAGCGCCGCATCCGGGCCTACATCCGCTGGAACGCGGCGGTCATGGTCATCAAAGCCAACAAGCACGCCGAGGGGATCGGCGGGCACCTGTCCACCTTCGCCTCCTCGGCCGCGTTGTACGACGTCGGCTTCAACTGGTTCTTCCGCGGCAAGGACGACGGCCTCGCCGGCGATGCGCTGTACCTCCAGGGCCACGCCGCCCCGGGCATCTACGGCCGCGCCTACCTCGAGGGAAGGATCACCGAGGACCAGCTCGACGGCTTCCGGCAGGAGGTGGGCGGCGGCGGGCTGTCCAGCTACCCGCATCCCCGGCTCATGCCCGACTTCTGGGAATACCCCACGGTTTCGATGGGGCTAGGCCCGCTCAACTCGATCTACCACGCCCGCTTCCTGCGCTACCTCCAGAACCGCAAGATCGACGACACCAGCGCCAGCCGCGTGTGGTGCTTCGTTGGCGACGGCGAGGTCGACGAGCCCGAGACCCTCGGCGCCCTGTCACTCCCCGCCCGCGAGCAGCTCGACAACCTGATCTGGGTCGTTAACTGCAACCTGCAGCGGCTCGACGGCCCGGTCCGCGGCAACGGCAAGATCATCCAGGAGCTCGAGGCCATCTTCCGCGGCGCCGGGTGGAACGTCATCAAGGTCATCTGGGGCAGCAAGTGGGACGAGCTCCTGATCCGGGACCGCGACCACGTGCTGCTCAACAAGATGAACACCACCGTCGACGGTGAGTTCCAGCGCTACGCCATCGAGTCGGGTGCCTACATCCGCGAGAACTTCTTCGGTCCCGACCCGCGGCTGCGGAAGATGGTGGAACACCTCTCCGACGACGAGCTGCGCACGTTGCCCCGCGGTGGGCACGACTACCGCAAGCTGTACTCGGCCTACAAGGCGGCCACCGAACAGACGGGAGCGCCGACCGTCATCCTCGCCAAGACGATCAAGGGATGGACGCTGGGTCCCGACGTCGAGGGCCGCAACGCCACCCATCAGATCAAGAAGATGACCGTGGACCAGCTCCGCGTGTTGCGCGAGCGCCTGTACCTGCAGGACGTGATCCCGGAGGAGGCGATCGCCGACGGCAAGGAGCCGCCGTACATCCGGTTCGACGAAGGCTCGATCGAGCACACGTACCTCATGGACCGGCGGATGGCGCTCGACGGATCGTTGCCCAGCCGAACGGTGCGCACGAAGCGGGCGATCCAGGTGCCGGACGACAAGACGTTCGCGGAGGTCCTCGCCGGATCCGGCAAGCAAGAGGTGTCGACCACCATGGCCTTCACCCGCCTGCTGCGGAACCTGTGCCGCGACCGCAAGCTCGGCCCTCGGGTGGTTCCGATCATCCCCGACGAAGCCCGTACCTTCGGTATGGACGCGCTGTTCAAGGAGTTCAAGATCTACGCCGCCCAGGGCCAGGTCTACGAACCGGTCGACGCCCAGCTGCTGCTGTCGTACACGGAGGCGAAGGACGGCCAGATCCTCGAGGAGGGCATCACGGAGGCCGGGTCGATGGCGACGTTCATCGCCGCCGCCACCTCGTACGCCCACCGGGGCGTGCCCATGCTGCCGTTCTTCACCTTCTACTCGATGTTCGGGTTCCAGCGGGTGGGCGACCTCATCTGGTCGGCGAACGACTCGCGGGCTCGCGGCTTCCTGCTGGGTGCAACCGCCGGCCGGACCACGCTGCTGGGCGAGGGCCTGCAGCACCAGGACGGCCACAGCCTGATCCTGGCGTCGACCCATCCCACGGTCGAGGCCTGGGACCCAGCGTTCGCGTACGAGATGGCGACGATCATCCGTCACGGCATCCGCGAGATGCTGGTCGACGAGCGCGACGTCATCCACTACCTCACGCTGTACAACGAGAACTACCTGATGCCCCCCATGCCGGACGGCGCGGAGGACGGCATCATCCAGGGGCTGTACCGCTGGGCCGAGGCGCCGGACGGGCCGGGGCAGCGGGCCACGATCCTGTTCTCCGGCACGGCGCAGGGTGCGGCCCGGGCCGCCCAGGCCGAGCTGGCCGAGCGCTGGGACGTGGGCGCCGACCTCTGGTCGGCCACCAGCTACAAGCGGCTGCGCGAGGAGGCGCTGGCGGCCGAGCGCTGGAACCGGCTCCACCCCACCGAGCCGCCCCGCACGCCTCTCGTCACGCAGCTGCTGGGTGCCGAGGGCGGACCGGTGGTGGCGGTGACCGACTTCATGAAGGCGGTTCCCGACCAGGTATCACGGTGGGTGCGCCAGCCGTTCGTGCCGCTGGGCACCGACGGCTTCGGTCGTTCCGACACCCGCGAGAAGCTGCGCCAGTTCTTCGAGACGGACATGCCGCACGTGGTGGTGACGACCCTGTGGGCGCTCGCCCAGCAGGGTGAGGTCAAGGCCGAGACGGTGGCCGAGGCCATCGCCCACTACGGCATCGACCCGGAGCGCATCGACCCGCGCCAGTTCGACCTGTAGAGGCCGACCGAGCACCGAGACGACGTCCCTGTCCGCCCGACCTGTAGCCGGGCCCAGTCACAGGCGGCCGAGCACGTCGAGCGGGAACGGGGGCTGCGCCAACGGACCGACGGCGATGCGCACGAGCAGCAGAGGGTTGTCGTCACCCGCGATGCGGTTGAGGTGCACCGTGTCGCAGCCGAGGCAGCGGTGGACGAGCACCCACTCGCCCGCGCCTCGCACGCTGATGGCGATCGGCTCCATCGACGAGCCGCAGAGCGCGGCGCGATCACCCGGCGAGTCGTCGACGTGGCGGCTCCACAGGCAGTTGGGGCAGTGGTTGCGGTGGGCGGTGCCCGGGGCGTCGGCGGGCACGTCGAGCCGGCAGTTGCGGCAGCGGAAGGACGTGGGGGACCGACGGCGGGCGTTGCGCTGATCGCGCGCCAAGGGAGGACCTCCGAGATGCAGGGACGAAAGGACCGCGTCGCATCCGCCGGGGTGGCGCCTCAGAGGCTCGGCTCGACCGTCGGGCTCAGGGGAGCCCGGGCGAGGGCCGGACGGTCACCCCGGGCGCGCGACGCCCGGCGCACGTGAACGCAGACATCGGTCACCGCCTTCCGTCCGGTCGGATGGCACCGCCACCGCAGCGGTGCCACGGGTTAGGTCAGCCCCGTCGGTGACCGCCGCGCAACCGAATTACGGCAACCCGCGGGCGTCCGACGCCGACGGTCGTATGACGCAGCGGAACCCGAGGTGCGACGTCGACGTGTCGACGGCCTGCGCCATGCGCGCCGCCGGGCGATAGCGCCGGCAGTAGTTCGGGGCGCACAGGTGGGAGCCGCCCTTCATCACCCGGCGGGGGACGCTCGCCGGGTCGGCAGCGTCGATGCTGGCCTCGCGGTCGCCGCCCCGCGGGTTGTCCACCGTGCAGCAGGCATCGGTGATGGCGCCATGCGCCTGGTACCAGTCGACCGTCCACTCCCACACGTTGCCCGTCATCTCGAACAGGCCCCACCCGTTGGGCGGATACGACCGCACGGGCGCCGTGTACTCGTAGCCGTCGAGCAGGTCGTTGCGCAGCGGGAACTCGCCCTGCCACACGTTGGCCATGTGCTTACCGCGGGGGGCGAGCTCGTCGCCCCACGCGAACTCGGCGTCCTCGAGCCCGCCGCGCGCCGCCCGCTCCCACTCGGCCTCGCTCGGCAACCCCTTGCCGGCCCAGGCTGCGCACGCCTCGACGTCGGCCCACGCTACGTGGACGACCGGGTGGTCCTCGAGCCCCTTGAGCGAGCTCTGCGGCCCGCGAGGGTGGCGCCAGGACGCGCCCGGGACGTTGACCCACCAGTTGTACGGATTGCGCAGGTCGACCGGGCCCCCGGGCTTGCGGAACACCGCCGACGCCGGCACCAGAAGCGCCGGATCGGCACCGGGGTAGTCGGCCGGATCGGGCGCCCGCTCGGCAAACGTCACATGCCCGGTTGCATCGACGAACCGGCGGAACTCGGCGTTGGTGACGGCGCACCGGTCCATCCAGAAGCCGTCGACCGTTACCCGATGCGCGGGGGCCTCCTCGGGATAGTGCCGGTCGGAGCCCATCAGGAACGTCCCGCCCGGCACCCACACCATCCCGGCGGCGGGAGGGGGGCCAGGTGCGGACGCGCCGCCCGCAACTGCCGCTTGGCTCGAGCTCACGCGGCCATCGTCGGGAGCGGGCATCGGGTCGATCGTCACCCGACGGGGGTGAGGCAATCAGGCACCCGGGGCTGCACGGTGCGTAGGTACATCACTTCTGGAGGTGCGCGTGGAAACCACACGGTTCCGCAGTGGCTGGGTCACGTTCGCAGGGGTCATGGCCTCGATCATCGCCATCTGGAACATCCTGAGCGGCATCGCCGCGATCAGCAAGGACGACCAGACCGAGACGCTCAACGAGGTGTTGTTCGGCGTCAACATCACGGCCTGGGGATGGTTCTGGGTCATCATCGGCGTGGTGCAGCTCGTGACCGCCTACCTGATATTCGCCCGTCACCCGATGGGGCAGATCCTCGGCGTGCTCTGGGCGGCGATCAGTGCGTCGCTGGCCGTGTTCATGATCTTCGTCGCCCCCATCTGGGCCTTGGTGGTGCTGGCGATCGACGTGACGATCATCTGGGCGCTGCTGTCCGCCAGCGACGAGTTCGACATGGGGTGAGCGCGGCTCGTCCTGGAACTGCACGCCGACCGGCCTCGGCCTGAGCTCCGCGGCCAATCCCCGGTAGGGCCAGAATGACTACCGCCTCCGTGGCAGACTTGCCCGGTGGCAGGGGGAACCACGCAACTGCGGGGGCCGCAGCGTGAGCCCGCCGCGCCCGTGCTCCTTGGCACGAAGCTCGCCGTCCCGCGGCTGCGGTCGGGCACGATAGAGCGCACCACCCTGCTGGGGCGGCTCGCATCGCATCGGGGACCAGTCCTGGTAGTGGCGCCGCCCGGGTTCGGGAAGTCGACGCTGCTGGGCCAGTGGCGGCGGGCGGCCGAGGTGCCGCTGGCATGGGTTTCGCTCGACGGCGCCGACAACGATCCCATGCTCTTCTGGAACTACGTCGTTGCCGCCCTGCAGGCGATCGAACCAGCGGTGCCGCTCACCCCCCCAGCGGGCCTCCTCGGTGAGCAGGACTTCGTCGATGCGATCGTCCCGCGGCTGCTCAACGAGCTGGCATCGCTCGAGAGCGACGTCGTGCTGGTCCTCGACGACTACCACGCGATCACCAGCCGGGCGTGCCACCGGTCGGTCGAGTTGTTCCTGACCCGCGAGCCGGCCAACGTTCAGATCGTCGTCGCCAGCCGCGTCGACCCCCCGTTCCCGCTCGGCACGCTGCGGGCCCGCGGCGAACTGCTCGAGCTGCGCGAGGCCGACCTCGCGTTCACGCCGCACGAGAGCACGCGCTTCCTGAACGACACGCTCGGGCTGGGGCTGTCGACCCAGGCCACCGCCACGCTTCACGAGCACGCCGAGGGATGGCCCGCCGGGCTCTATCTGGCGTACCTCTCGCTGCGGGACGAGACCGATCGCGAACGCGCCGTCGCCGGCTTCGGCGGATCCACGCGCCACGTCAGCGACTACCTCACCGAGGTTGCGCTCAATGCCTTGGAGCCCGCGGTGTGCGACTTCCTGGTCGAGACGTCGATCCTCGAGCGGATGTCCGGCCCGCTCTGCGACGCCACCACCGGCCGCGGCGACTCCGCCGACCTGCTGATCAGCCTCGAGCACGCCAACCTGTTCCTGGCGGCGCTCGACGATCATCGCGAGTGGTACCGCTATCACCACCTGTTCGCCGAGCTGCTGCGCGCCGAGCTCCAGCGGCGGGCCCCCGAGCGGCGCCGCGAGCTCCACCGGAATGCGTTCGCCTGGCTCGCCGGCGCCGGGCATGTGGGCGCGGCGATCCACCACGCGGTCGACGCCGGCGAGATCGAAACGGCGACGCGCCTGGTCGCCGAGAACTACCTGTCGACGATCGAATGGGGCGGCTACGCCACCGTGGCGGGGTGGCTCGACGAGTTCCCCCGCCGGGTTGTGGTGGGCGACGCCCGGCTGTCGGTCGTCGAGGCCTGGGTGGCGAGCTTCCAGCGCCGCCGTGACACAGCCCAGCTCGCGCTGCGGAACGCCATCGATGCCGGCTACGAGGGCCCGCTCCCCGACGGCACCAGCTCGATCGAGGCGACTGCGGCGCTGCTTCGGGCCGGGTTCCCGTGGGGCGACGTCGGCGAGATGCTGGCCGCGGCGCGGCGCGCCTTCGAGCTCGAGGGCCACCGCGAGTCGATGTGGCGGGTGACCGTGCACGTGCAGCTCGGTTGGGCGCTGGCGCTCGCCGGCCGCGCCCACGAGGCGCGTCCCCTGCTCGAGCGGGGGTCACTCCTGGCGCCTCGCACCGAGCAGTGGCTCAACGCCGTCGGGGCCGACTGTCTCCTTGCGTATGTCGATCTGGAGGCCGGCGACGTCCGCTCGGCCGAGCGGTGGGCGCTGCGTGCGATCGACGTACTGGAGTCGCAGGGCCTGGCGGACACGGCGACCGGCGGCTGGGCCTCGGCCACGTTGGGGGCGGTGCTGGCCCACACCCGCGACCGTGACGAAGGCGAGCGGCTACTCAGGCTCGGGGTCGACCGCATGCGGACCGCGTCGGAGCCGCTGCTCGTGATCCAGGTGCTGCTCGCCTTGACCGCCGCGCTCGTCACGCGGGGAGCCACTGACGAGGGGCGGCGGGCGCTCGGCGAGGCGAAGGACCTCATCGACGCCTGCGCCGACCCCGGGATCCTTGCGGATCGATGGGAGGAGGTCAGCCGGCGCCTAGCCGTCAGCACGCGCTCGATCGCCGACGGCACGGAGCTCACAAAGCGCGAGCTCGAGATCCTACGGATGCTCCCGACGCGCCTGTCGCAACGCGAGATCGGGGGCCGGCAGTTCGTGTCGTACAACACGGTGCACTCACACATCCGGTCGATCTACGGCAAGCTCGGGGTCTCGTCGCGGGTGGACGCCGTCACCCGCGCCCGCGAGCAAGGACTGCTCTGGGATTCCTCCCGGGAATCACCTGGGTGAATCTCCCTTCTGGGTGAGGTCGAGCGATCCCAGCTTCGGCATGATCCGCCAGGTCGGTGGAGAAGGACCCCCGGCGGGAGTGCTCCGGCGGCCCGGGCGCCTCCTCCCCCCGCTCCCGCCGGGATGAACCGGGGGCGTCGTCCGGGCGTGGAGCGTTCCGGCGTTCAAATGTGCCGGATGCCATCGCCTGTGAACGCCGGTTCCGGGCCGCCCGGTAGCGTGCGGGCATGAGCGAGCCGACCAAGCTGTCCGGGCCGACCGAACCGACCGAACCGGCGCTGCCGGTGACCGGCGATCCCGAGGCCGACAAGCTGCTGGCCGACGACCCGCTGGCGCTGACCATCGGCATGATGCTCGACCAGCAGGTGCCCATGGAGTGGGCGTTCAGCGGGCCGTTGCGGCTGCGCGACAAGCTCGGTGGGCGGCTCGACGCTGCGGAGATCGCCGCACTCAACCCCGCCACCCTCGAGGCGATGTTCAAGGGTCCCCCGGCGCTCCACCGCTACCCGGGTTCGATGGCCAAGCGCACCCAGGCGCTGTGCCACTACCTCGTCGACAACTACGGCGGCGACGCCGCTGCGGTGTGGACCGGGGTGGACGACGGTGCCGAGCTGCTGCGGCGGGTCCGGGCGCTACCCGGCTTCGGTGCGGACAAATCCAAGATCTTCACGGCGATGTTGGCCAAGCGCTTCGGCGTCCGGCCGCCCGGCTGGGAGCAGGCCACCGCCCCCTTCTCCGACGACCAGCCCCGGTCCGTCGCCGACATCGACTCGCCCGAGACGCTGCAGCGGGTGCGGTCGTGGAAGAAGGCGATGAAGGCTGAGGGCAAGACCAAGTCCGACTGACGACTCAGTCCGTCAGACCGCCGATCGCTTTGCCGATGAGCTTGGCGGCGAGCACCAGGCAGACGACCGCCATGATCACGGAGTTGTTGGCGGACATGAACTGTTTGATCTCGGCGAGCATCCGCTCCGCCCGCTCGCCCATCAGCAAGTAGGCGACGACGGGCCCGGCGACGGTCAGCGAGCCGATCACCACGAACACCGCCACCCCGGCCACATCCCCGCCAGCCGACAGCCCCGCCTGCGCCAGCGACGCCGCGGCCGCGACCGTGAGGGCCAGGTTCTTGGGATTGACCGCGGACAGGAGCACGCCCAGCCCGAGGGCGCGCCCGGCCGTGAACTCGTCGACGGCGGCCATCCACTTCGGCAGCTCGGGCTCCTCGCCGGAGCGGGGCCGACCGCGCCACTCCCTCACCGCCACGGAGAGCAGGAGCAGCCCGAATACGAGGACGATGACGTCGACGGTCGTGCTGGTGTCGTTGCTCGAATCGGCATCTCCGGCGCCAACAGCACGATGACCGACACGGCCACCAGCCCGAGAACCCAGCCGGTCGCGAAGGCGGTCCCGGTCGAGTGCGCCCGCCGGGTGCCGAGCATGAGGATCACCGCCACGATGGGGATCGGGCTCAGGGCGACCCCGACCGCCGACGCCAGCAGGTCGCCGATCGCTTCACCGAGCACGGGCCGTTCCCCTTCCCTGGAGCCGACACCATCGATCGTTCGCCGATCACCGGCCCGGGTCATCACCCCAAGGGGATGACGGTGGTCGTCAGACGAAGCCGTGCCGCCCCAACCAGCGCAGCGCCCAGAATCCCCAGACCGGAGGCAGGTAGTACGTCAGCAGGCGGTGGATGAGCGCGGCCGCCAGCGCGGTCTCTTCGGGGATCCCCACGGCGACCAGTCCCGCCGTCAGCCCCGCCTCCGCGACGCCGATGCCGCCAGGAATGGGGACCAGGCCCGAGAACAGGCTGATGGCGGTGTTGACGAACAACAGATCGGCAAGCGAGGCGTCGGCCCCCAGGGCGCGCAGGGCGGTGCCGAGGACCAGCGCGTACACGATCTGGGACCCAGGTTGGCGAGAACGAGCTTCACGAGCCGGGGCGGCGAGGAGAGCAGCCCGCGGACGTTGATGAGGGCGGCGTGCGCCGGCGGTGCGAGCCGGGCGCGCAACGAGGGCACGAGCGCCGCGATCACCAAGCCCACGACGGCGGCTGCGATCAGTGCCACGCCCACCCACACGAGCGCCGACGGGTCGAGCGATCCCCAGTCCACGTCGAGGTTGATCATGGGGACGACCACGACCAGCACCCCGGCCTGCACCAGGAAGCCGGCGAACCCGTCGATCGCGCCCTGAGTGGCAGCCACCGACGACTCCACCCCCTGGCGCTGCAGGTAGCGGACGGTGAGGGCAAACTTTCCCGCCACGCTCGGGACCGACAGGTTGATGAACTTGATCGCGGACTGCAACACCGTCGTCGGCCCGAGCGGGAGCGGCGTGCCCACGGCGGCGATCGTGGCCAGCGCGTCGGACAGCAGGGCCAGCTGCGCCAGGACCAGCCCGAAGAGCACCCAGCCGAGGCTGGCGCTGGCGAGCTCCTCGAGGATCGTCTCGAGGCCGATGTCGGCCAGCTGGCTCAGCAGCGTCACCGCAGCAACGACGGTCAGCAGCATCAGGAGCACATCGCGCGGCCGGATCCGCCGGAGCTCCGCCACTGCCGGGACGTCACCACCGGTCGCGTCCGCGGCGCGCCGCCGCAGCCGATCCACGTCGGCGCCGGCACCATGGACGGCGTCACGTAACCACGGGCTCAGCGCCGCGTGCTGGACGAACGGGAGGGCACTGCGCAGCGCCTCGTCGCCGACCGCTGCCAGCGCCGAGCGGATCGCCCGCGTGTCACCGACGATCAGGGCGCACGACACCAAGAGCTCGGCGAGGTCGATGGCCAACAGGTCACTTCCGGGCGGGCTCCGACGAGCCCCGGCCATGCCCGTCACGACGACCTTGCCGTCCGCCACCAGGATCGAGCCGGCATTGAGCGAGCCGTGTGCCAACGAGGCGTCGCGCAGGCCCACGGGCACGTCCCAGACCCTCGCCAACAGCTCGTCGGACACGAGCTCGGGGGAAAGGTCCGCAAGCCGCGGAACGGGTGGCTCGACCGTGACCAGGACGGCGTCGCCGGTCGATGCCGTCCCGGCGGCGACAACTTCGGTCACCGAAACGCCCGCCCGGCCGGCGAGCATGAGCATCAGGGCCTCGTGCTCGACCTGCTCGCGACGCGTCAACGATGCCTGCGGGCCCGGATCGCGGTACCAGAGCTGCCGCCAGGCTCGCGCCAGCAACTGTGCGTCGCGCGCATCGCGTCCATAGACCAGGATGCCCAGCGGCTGGCCTCCGGCGTCGCCGACGTACCGGGCGGCGCCCGTGTCGGGCCGGAACGCGTAGCGCAATCCGTCGCCCTCCACTCCCAGGTCGGCGAGCGCGGCGCGCACCCGGTGGATGCTGGGGAAGCCCGCCGACGAGCCGAACGACAGCCGCACGAGCGCGCCCACCCCCAGTCCCAGTCCCAGGCCGCCGAGCACCTGCGACGGGTACGCGGTCCCGAGAACCAGCGACGCGACCGCAGTCAGGCCGACCAGGGCGGCGGCGCCCCGGCGCGCCGGCCTCGTGAGCTCGGGCGCCGCCACCAGCGCCACGGCGCTGACGAGCGCCAACCGCGCTGCCGGAAACGAAGGGTCGCCGACCCGCCAGAGCATGTCGCCGACGCTGGGCCACGCGTCGTCGACGACCCGGGACAGCAGCTCGCTGACGCCGAACACCACAGCGGCCGCGAGTCCGATGTCCCGTGCGAGCGCCAGGCGACGGACGGCGAGCGCCGCCACCAGCAGGCCGACGCAGGCGGGTCCGACGGCGGCGTAGCAGGCGGTCCACACCGGATTCAGCCAGCCGAGAAGACGGTCCAGCGCATCGACCAGCTCGCCCTCGTCGCCCTCGACCTGGTCGCTGGCCAGGGCCGCCAGCACGAGCGTCGTGACGGCCGTCCCCAGGAGGACCGCATCGGCGACCCTCCGGCGCCGGGGCTCGCCGCCATCGCCGGCGAAGAGCAGCGGTGCCGAGGATCCCGGTGGCCGCGGTTCGCCCCGGGCGCGTGCCCGGGTGCCCGTCACCCTTCGCGGGTGACGACCGGGCCCCGAGGAGGGGAGATGCTCGTCATCGCTACGGGTGTCTTCGGAAGTTGGCGACGACATGGGCTTCGACTACGAGTTGCGGATCCGGGGGCGACTGAGCAGCACCCTCATCAACGAGTTCGAGGAGCTGTCGCTCGGTGCCAGTGTCGAGCCCGTGGAGACCGTCCTGGCCGGGCCCGTCGAGGACCAGGCCGCGCTGCACGGCCTCATCCGGCGCATCGAGGCGCTGGGCCTCGAGCTGGTCGAGATCCGCCGGCTACCCAACATCGCCTACCGCTCCCCATCGGACACGGGCTAGAGCAGTTCCAGGGAGCGCCCCCGGAGCACCGCCTCGCGCCGGCTGGTGACGCCCAGCTTGCGGTACAGCGACTTCAGGTGGGTCTTCACCGTGTTCACCGAGACGTGCATGACGTCGGCGATCTCGTGGTTCGACATCAGCGTCGGCAGATGGCACAGCACGGAAGTCTCGCGTTCGGTGAGCGGCTCCACGTAGGCCGGCGCCGGAGAGGTCCGGGCCCGGTCGACCAGCTCGAGCGCCAGACCCTGATGCGGTCCCAGCCCGTCAGCCCGGGCCTCGAGCAGGTCGGTCAGATCGGGCGCCAGCACCAGCAGCGGGGCCCAGATCCCGGTCTCCTCCGTCGCCACCAGCGCGTCACGGAGGGCCGTCAAGGTGCCGCCTCGGTCGCCGCGGTCTGCGGCACCGAGGGCGAGCAGGCCGGAGCGCTCGATCAGCGTGCGCGGATGGCAGCGGCGCGACCCCGGGCGGGGATGATCGTTGAGCACCGACACGACGCCGGCACCACTCCGGGCGCGCCAGCGCTGCCGCCCCAGGAGCACGGCCTCCTCCAGCGGACCGCCCATCACCCGCACCCGCCCGGCCGAGTCCAGGGCCTCCAGCACGCCGAGTGCCACCAACGTCCGCATCACGAGGGGGTGCTCCGCATCATCTCCCTCGAGCCCGACGAACGGCGCCCCCGGGGTGCGGAGGGCAGCCCGGACGGCGCCGTCGACGGCGAGGATCGCACGGTCCGCTGTGGCCGGCGCCAGGACGGCGGACAGCGCATCCACCGCGTGCCGGTGCTCGCCCCGCTGGGCGTGGCGCAACGCGAGCGCCAGCGTGGCGACGTGGCGCGCCGCGCCGGTGGGGGACGGCTCGTCGAGCACCCGCTCGGCGTGGAGCGCTGCCGCGACGAGGTCGCCATCGACGGCGTCGGTGAGCGCGAGCAGCGCGAGCGCCTCGGTCCCGATCCAGGTGACGTCGGCCGCGCGCACCAGAGCCGCCGCCCGCCGGCGGGTTCGCTCGATCCGGCCGTCGTCGAGGTCCAGGCCGATCGCCCGGAGCTCGGCCACCCTTGCCGTCGTGGCGGCGTCGTCCACCCCGCGCAGATCGGCGATGGCCGCTCGCGCTCGGGCGTCGGAACCGAACGCCCGGGCGTAGCAGACGGCGAGCAACGGTCGCGCCAGGGGCGGCACGCTTGTCAGGGGATCAGTTGCGTCGGGGCCCGCGGCCTGATCGGGCGCGGGCCGGTCGAGGGCCACACGGTGCGTGTCCGCAGCGCGGCGGTCGCGGCGGGAGCAGGCCTCGGCCGCAGCGAGGATGGTCAGGCTCTCGTCGGCGGCTATGGCCCGGGCCGGCACGCCCGCCAGCAGGCCGTCGTTCGCCTCGGCGCCGTCGAGGGTGCGGGCAACCCAGCGGTCGGCGGCGAGCCGCCCCACCATGGGCCAGTCCCCCGCCGCCCGGGCATGAACCTCGGCCTCACCGGGCATGTCGTTGGCGATGAACCAGGCGGTGGCGCGACGGTGCAACTCGTCCGCCAGGTCCCGGTGCTGTTGGCGCAGCCGAGCCTCGAGGAGCGTCGCGAACAGCGAGTGGTAGCGGTACCAGGTGCGGTCCTCGAGCTCGGCGAGGAACACGCCGTTCCGTTCCAGCTCGCCGAGCCGCCTGGAAACCGCAGCGTCGCCCGTGAGCACCTCTGCGAGGTCGGGCGTCAGCCGGCCGACCACGCTCGTCCGGAGCATGAACTGCTGGATCGCCTCGTCCTGGCGGGTGAGTAGCTCCTTGAGCAGGTAGTCGGCGATGGCCGTCTCGGTCCCGGCCGCGCCCTGCACGAACTCGGCCGGGTCGGCCTCGCCCTGTAGCGCACAGGCGGCCAGGCGCAGACCCGCGACCCATCCCTCAGTCCGCCGCCACAGCGCCTTCACCTGCGCGCGGGTCAGGGCCAGCCCGTGGGCGGTCAGGAGCGCCGAGGTCTCCGCCAGGTCGAACGCGAGGCTGTCATTGCGGATCTCGGCAAGCCGGTCCTCGAGCCGCAGCCGGGTCAGCCGGATGGGGGGATCGGCCCGGCTGCACAGGACGAGGTCGAGAGGGGCGGGGGCGCGCTCGACGAGATAGGCCAGCGTACGCAGGGCGTGGCGGGACCTCAGCTCCTGGAGGTCGTCGAGCACCAGGACGCGCTTGCTCGACCGCTTTTCCAGTTGGGCGAATGCTGCATCGAGGAGCGTCGTGCCCGGCAGCGTGGCGTCGATCTGCTCCGGGACGACGGCGCCGCGATCCACCAGCGCCGCGACGATCACGCCGGCGAGCTGATCCCGCTCGTTGTCGCGGGCATCCACCGTGAGCATCACGTCTCGCCGGCGCCGGGACGCGAGCCACGCGGTGACCAGGGTCGTCTTGCCCGACCCCGGCGGTGCGGAGATCAACGTCACCTGGCGGCGGGCCCCGTCAGCAAGCTGCGAGTCGAGCCGGGGGCGCCGGACGAGGGCCTCCGGCAGGCGCGCGAGGCTGGATCTCGGCCCCAGCAGCGGAAGCTCGTCGCCCATCTCCCCCTCTGCGGGTCTACGGAGGATCCTCCGTGCCTGTGCTCTAGCTGCCTGCAGGTGCGGGGGCCCGCACCGTTGTGGCGCATCCAGCGTCAGAGCCGGCGCGTGGCGTGAGTCTGCCGCAAATCGGGCGGATTTTCCTCACCCGCGGAGGTGACCGTGCCGGGTGAACCCCGATTGGACCTACTCGGCCTCCGCGAAGACCTCCCGCAGCTGGGCTTCCTGCTCCGTGGACAGGTTGGTGTGGATCAGCTCGGGATGCTGGCCGGCGAAGGCGTCCTGCACCTTGTCGAGCACCGCGTCGCTCGATAGGACGAACAACGCCGACGTCCCCGGCGTCACCTTCTCCCGCACCGAGGCGATGAAGTCGTCGTCGATGCCCACGTCCGTGAGTGACCCGCCGAGCGCCCCGGCGGCCGCCCCGACGGCCATGCCCAGCAGCGGTACGAAGAACAGCAGGCCGAACAGCAGGCCCCAGAACGAACCGCTGAGGGCGCCGATCCCGGCCAGGCTCGTCAACTGCCGCGTCTTCGGCTTCTTCTTGCCCTCGGGCCAGGTGACCGTCGCCGCGTCGTGGATGTGGATCAGCTCTTCCTTCTGCAGGCGCAGCAGCGTCTTCTCGGCCGCGTTCGTGCCGTCGGGCGTGTCGAACTTCCATGCGGTCAGGGTCGCCATCAACGCCTCCTCGTCGGGGGAACCCCAAAGGTCACGCCCAGCGCCGAAGGTCGTGATCACCCAGGCCGGGTGAATCGCCGCCGGCGGCCGCGCCGCGCCCCTTCCCCGAAGCGGCGTCCGAAAGCGACGGAATCAGGCACATCCGAACGCCGGAACGCTCGGAAGCCCCGGCCCGCCCCGAAGCGGCGTTCGAAAGCGACGGAATTCGGCACATCCGAACGCCGGAACGCTCGGTCGGCCCGCGTGGCTCGTGACTGCAACGGCGCCAAGTACGGTGGGCCGACTCTTCCCCCCGATCGTGTTCCACCGATCCGGAGGGAACCATGTCGTACCCCCGCCCCGTCGAGCGGGCGGCCGCGGAAGCTGCGGCGCAATACGGGCACATCACGTCGGAGCAGTGCCGCTCCTGTGACCTGTCGCCGAGTGCCGTTCGACGCCTTGTGGCCCGGCGCGCCTGGGAACGCGTCGCGCCGGGCGTGTACCGCATCGTCGGGGCGCCGCCCACCTGGCATGGCCGGGCGCTGGCCGCCGTCCTTGCCGCCGGCCCCGAGGCGCTGGCGTCCCACCGAACCGCCGCCCACCTCTGGGGCCTGGAGGGATTCGGCCCACCCGGCCGCATCGAGGTGACCGTGCGACGGCACAGCCGTCCGCGCCGCCGCCCCGCGGTCACGGTTCACGAGACGCTGGCGTATGACCTGGCCGCGCGAGTGTCCGCTGGGGCGTGCCTACGGTCGGGCCGGCGCGTCTCCTGCTCGACCTGGCCAGCATCGGCTGCGACGAGCTGGTCCTCCTGCGGGCACTCGACGAGGTCCGCAGGCTCGGGCTCGCCTCCTGGCCCACGCTGTGGGAAGCGTTCGTCCTTCACGCCCGCCGCGGGAGGCCGGGCATCGTGGCGTGCCGCGTGGTGCTGCTGCAGCGCTGGGGCCGGCGGGTGCCCGACACGGAGTTCGCTCGCCTGTTCGGACGCCTCCTCGACGATGCCGGCCTTCCCGAGCCCGTGTACGAGTACGCCGTCGAGGCCGGCGGCGCGCGCTACAGCGTCGACGCCGCGTATCCCGCCACCTGGATCGCCATCGAGCTCGACGGCAAAGGCCACGCAACCGAGGCCGCATTCGAGGCGGACCCGGTGCGCGAGAACCGGCTCAAGCTGAGCGGTTGGATTGTGCTCCGGTACACGTGGAATCGGTTCATCACGGCGCCGGCCGAGGTCGTCGCGGAAGTGCGGGAAGCGCTCCGCCGGGGCCACGTCCTGCCGCCCGCCCCGAACCGGCGTCCGAAGGCGACGGTTTCCGGCACATCCGAACGCCGGAACAGGTCCCGCCGCGCCATCGCCACCGGCGCCGGCTAGCGGTGCAGGTTGTTGCGTTGACGGTCCAGCCAGCCCAGGAGGACGGCCACGGCCCGGGGGTCGTGGCGCAGCTCGTGGCCGGCGCCGTTGATGAAGCGCAGCTCGGCAGAGCCGTGCGCGTCGGCCAGGACACGGGCGTCGAACGGGGGCACCGCCTCGTCCTCGCTGCCGTGGACCACCAGCAACGGGCGCGGCGCGTACCGCGACGCGCACGCCACGGCTCGCACCTCCTTGAGCTCCCGCGCCCAAGCGTCGAACGCGGGCGGGAACGCCGGGTCGGTGATCACACCCACCTCGCGGCCGTGCTCGAGCAGCCGGCGGGGGTGGCCGGCCCAGTCGTCGAAGTCGCCGGGAGCCCCCACCGCCGCGACGCCCTGGACGCTGGGGTCCCGGGCGGCGGCGCACACCGACAACGCCCCGCCGGTGCCGAACCCGGCGAGCCAGACCCCCAGGGGCCGCAGCTCACGCTGGGCGTAGGACACCGCGGCACCGATGTCGTCGAGCCAGCCGACGAGCGAGAACTGGCCCTCCGAGTCGCCGCATCCCCGGAACGCGAAGGCGAGGCCCAACCAGCCCATCTCAGTGGCGATGCGGTCCGCCAGCTCCGGGGTCGTGACCCCGGACTCGGTGGCCGACGGATAGCCGTGGCACATGACGACCGCCGGCGGCGGCCCGCTCGGCCGGCCCGGCGGCCGCGCCACGTGCGCGGCGAGCTTGAGCCCGCTCGACACGATGCGCTCGTCCATGGTCACGACGTGCGCAGTGTCGCGACCGTCAGGCCGCCGTGCTCGGCGCCGCCTCGTCGACGCCCGCGACCTGCCGGGCGCGCCGACAGGCCCGGCACAGGTGGTAGCCGCGGTTGTGTGCCTCGGGCAGCGTGTCGGGCCCGAAGCAGGTGAAGGCCTCGGCCTCGACCAGCTCGGTGATGGCGCCCTCGTGGTCCTCGGGAACGTGGTCGATGTCGTGGACGACCTGGCTGCGCTTGTCGCCCAGGAACTGGTAGTTCTCGAACCGGCCCAGACGCTCCATTGCGGAGAAAGAATACGGGTCGGTCGCAGACCGACACCATCAAGGGGCGGCGGGTGGGGGTCGGGCCGGAACACCGGGGGCACGAATCCGGCGTACTTCCGGCAGACTCGCTGCGGCCATGACTGCCGTGACCGCCGTCGACGTCTCGCCCGAGGCCACCCCGGCCGCCGGGCGCTCGCTCCTGCGGCGCGGGGCCCACGTGCTCTGGATCAGCGTGCGAACGCACCCACGCCCGTTCGCGGTGTCGGTGGTGGGATCGGTGCTGTACGGGTCGATGGCGGTCGCGGGGTCGCTGCTGCTCGGCGAGGTCACCGACAGGGTCATCGTCCCGGGATTCGACGAAGGTGTCTCGGGCGCCTCGATCGCCGCCGCAGCCGGCGCGATCCTCGCCGTGGCGTTGCTCCGATCGGGCGGCGTCGTGCTCCGCCGCTACTTCGGCAACATGACGGCGCGGGGCATGCACCGCACCTGGTTCCACCGCATCACCGACACATACCTGCGCGTCCCCCTCGAGTTCTTCGGCTCGCGCCCCACGGGACGGCTCCTCGCCCACGCCGACGCCGACGTCGAGCGGGCGATCACGGTGATCATGCCCCTGCCGCTGTCGCTGGGCGTCGTGGTGCTGATCGGGCTGTCGATCGTGAGCCTGGCCCTGATCGACCCGGCGCTGATGCTGGTCGGGCTGGCGCTGTTCCCGTCGCTGGCGATCCTCAACCACCTCTACAGCCGCCGGGTGGAGGCGCCCGCCAGCCGCACGCAGGCGCGCCTGGGCGAGGTGTCGAGCGTGGCCCACGAGTCGTTCGAGGGCGCGCTCCTGGTGAAGACGCTGGGCCTCGAGGCGCGCGAGGTCGAGCGCCTGTCGGTCGTCGCTCGCGAGCTGCGCACGGCCCGCCTGGCGGTGGGCCGGCTCCGGGCCACGTTCGAGCCTGTCCTCGACGCCCTCCCGAACCTCGGGACGATCGCCCTGCTCGCGCTCGGTGCCTGGCGCGTGGCGGAGGGCGTGATCACCACCGGGCAACTGGTCCAGGCGATGGCACTGTTCACGATCCTCACGTTTCCCATGCGTGTCGTCGGGTTCCTGCTGGAGGAGCTGCCCCGGGCGGTCGTCGCCTCGGACCGGATCGCCGACGTCCTCGCCACGCCGACACGTCCGGCCCCGGCCGAGGGGGCCGGAACCCCGCTGCCCGACGGGCCGCTGGCCGTCGACGTGCGGGCGCTGAGCTTCGCCTACGCCGCCGACGCCGAGCCCGTGTTGACCGGTGTCGACCTGGCACTGGCGCCCGCCGAGGTCGTCGCCCTGGTCGGCGCCACCGGGTCGGGGAAGTCGACCCTGTGCCACCTGCTCGCCCACCTGTACCAGCCGACTGCCGGTGCGGTGAGGCTCGGCGGGGTCGACCTGTCCACGGCGGAACCAGCGTCGCTGCGCTCCGCAGTTGCCCTCGTGTTCCAGGAGGCGTTCCTGTTCGCCGCCACTGTGCGCGACAACCTTGCGCTCGGTTGGGACGCCTCGGACGAGGAGCTGCTCTGGGCGCTCGAGGCCGCCCGCGCCCGGCGCTTCGTCGAGCGGCTGCCGCTGGGCCTCGACCAGCAACTCGGCGAGCGGGGCGTCACGCTCTCGGGTGGCCAGCGCCAGCGGTTGGCGCTGGCCCGGGCCCTCCTGCGGCGGCCGGGCCTGCTGATGCTCGACGATGCCACCTCGGCGGTCGACCCCACCGTCGAGCGGCAGATCCTCGACGGCCTCCCCGACACGCTGCGCGCCACGACGCTGGTGGTGGCCCACCGCCACTCGACGATCGCTCTGGCCGACCGTGTCCTGTTCCTGGACGGCGGTCGCATCGCTGCCAGCGGTACCCACCGGGAGCTGCTCGAGTCGATGCCCGCCTACGCGTCACTCGTCAGGGCCTACGAGCAGGACGCGGCGTGACCGTCGACGAGCGCGACACCCCTGTCGAAGCATCGGAGCCACCGGATCCGCACGACGCCGCGGTCGACGCGCTGGCGGAGACCGCGCCCCCGGGGGCGAGCGATGAGGAACGGCCGCACCCGTCCCCCACGCCCGACGAGACGCACATCCTCGAGGCCGGGGCGCTCGCGGTCCTGCGCCGCGGGGTGGCGGCCACGCCGGAGCTGCGCCAGGGCATCTTCTTCACGGCGCTGATGGCGCTCGCCACCGCCGCGGGCAAGCTGGCGGTACCGGTCCTGATCCAGCAGATCCTCGACCGGGGGGCTCAACAGGACGGGGAGTTCCGCCCGGGATTCGTCTATCCCGCCTGCGCGCTCACCGCCGTCGCCGTTGTCCTCCTGTACCTGGCCAACCGCGCCACCTACCTCCGGCTGGTGAGGGCGTCGGAGAACAGCCTGCTGGGACTGCGGGTGCGCGCCTTCGACCACATCCACCGGCTGTCGATGGCCGAGCACAACGAGCAGCGTCGCGGGGCACTGGTGGCCCGGGTCACGAGCGACATCGAGACCTTGGCCCAATTCATGGAATGGGGGGCGGTGGCGTGGATCGTCGACAGCTTCCTCATCGTCGCCACCGTCGCCGTGATGGCGGTCTACGACTGGCACCTCGCGCTGATCGCCGTCGTCTCGTTCGTGCCCGTGGCGCTGCTGCTGCCGCGCCTGCAGCGCCGCCAGCTGGCTGCCCAGGATCGGGTGCGGACGAGCGTGGGCGAGTCGCTGTCGGAGGTGTCGGAGACCGTGACCGGCGCCCCCGTGATCCAGGCCTACGGGCTGGAGGAGCGCAGCCGTGCGCGTCTGGGGGCGGCTATCGACCGCCAGTACCGCGCCTACCTGGATGCGGCCCGCTACTTCGCGCTCATGTTCCCGCTGGGCGACCTGTTCGGGTCGGTCGCCCTCGCAGGCGTCGCGGTCACCGGCGTCGTCTACGGACCCGGATGGGGGCTGGGGGTAGGCGAGATCGTGGCCTTCCTGTTCCTCATCGGGCTGCTCCTCAACCCCATCGCCGAGCTGTCGGAGATCCTCGACCAGACCCAGATCGCGATCGCCGGCTGGCGCAAGGTCCTGGGCGTGCTGGCGACCCCGATCGACCTTCCCGAGCCGGAGCCGGGCCAGCCGCTCCCCCATGGCGCTCTCGAAGTCGAGGTGTCCGACCTGGGGTTTGCCTACCGCGATGGGGTGCCGGTCCTGCACGACGTCGACGTGCGGGTGCAGGCGGGCAGCTCCGTAGCCGTCGTCGGCGAGACCGGATCCGGCAAGACCACCTTCGCCAAGCTCCTGTGCCGTCTGGCCGATCCGTCGACGGGGGACGTGCGGCTCGGGGGCGTCGACCTGCGCGCCGTGCGCCCCGACGAGCGGCGCCGAGCGGTGCGGCTGGTCCCGCAGGACGGCTTCCTGTTCGACGCCAGCCTGACGGAGAACGTGCGCGTCGGACGCGTCGGATCGGATGACGACGACGTGCGGCAGGCGTTCGACGAGCTCGGGCTGGCCTGGTGGCTGGACGAGCTGCCGCTGGGGCTGGACACGCCGGTGGGCGAGCGCGGCGGCAGCCTCTCGGTCGGCGAGCGCCAGCTGGTGGCGCTGGCACGGGCTCAGCTGGGCGACCCGGGCCTGCTCGTCCTGGACGAGGCCACCAGCGCGGTCGACCCGGAAACCGAGCGGGCGCTCACCCAGGCACTGGCCCGGTTGGCCGAGGGGCGGACCATGGTGTCGATCGCCCACCGGCTCTCCACCGCCGAGGCCGCCGACCTGGTGCTGGTGTTCGACCAGGGCCGGATCGTGGAGCGCGGCAGTCACACCGAACTCGTGGCTGCCGGGGGCACGTACGCCGGGCTCTACGAGAGCTGGCTTGGCAACACCCGAAGCGACGGCGACGGCGAGACTTGACCGGGCCGGCCAGCGCTCACCCGCCGTGCCCGTTGCCCGGGGGCGCCGGCGGGGCCGCGCGGGGGCCGACCGCACCGATGCTCGCCAGGTAGCCGTGCAGCGAGTCGATCACGTGGTAAACGTCCTGGTCGGTGACGTCGAGGCCGGCCTCTTCGGCCCGCCCCAGCACGAGCGCCACTGCCTCGTCGTCCGCCAGCAGGACGTCGGGCGTCGCTCCCCCCTCGAGCCGGATCTCCTGACCTGGCGCGGCCAGGACTCCTTCGTCCTCCAGGTGCTCGATCTCTGCTCGGATCAACGTGCGGACCTCGTCATACGTCAGCCGGGCCTGCGCCTCCGGCGGGAGGTCGTCGGCGACGTGGCCCACCGCCTCGTCGAGGTCGAAGATCGTCGGCGGCGGCTGGTGGCCGAGTCGGAACGCCTCGCGCCCCACCGTGACCGCGGCAATTGCGAACACGGCGATGGCGGCGAGCACGGCGAACAGCCAGACCATCCCGGGCAAACTAACGGCCCGCGGCCCACACCCGATGCGAGGATGTAGTGCCGTGACCATGATGAGTCGTGGTTCCACGCCCGCGTTCGTGGGGCGGGTCCTGGAGCTCAGTGCGCTGATCGAGGCGTTCGACGACGCCCGGGCGGGCCGAGCAACGACCGCGCTCGTCGGCGGGGAGGCGGGGGTCGGCAAGAGCCGTCTGGTGCGGGAGTTGGCTGCCCACGCTCGTCGCAACGGCGCCCGGGTCCTCGTCGGGCACTGCCTGGACCTGGAGGAGGGTGGGCTGCCCTACGCACCCTTCGTCGACATCCTGCGCACGCTCGAACGGGACCTGCCGGCGGACGAGGGGGGCGCCACCATCGGCCCACTCCGAGCGGCGCTGGGGAGCCCACCCGCCGACGCGTCGCCGGCCGCATCCGTGGGGGCGGCCCACGCCGCCGACCCGTTCGGGCGGGCGCGCGTCTTCGAGCTGTTGCTCAGCCTCCTCGACCGGCTCACGGCGCGAGGCCCGGTGGTGCTGGTGATCGAGGACATCCATTGGGCCGACCGCTCGACCGACGACCTGATCACGCTGCTCAGCACCGGTGCCCGCCACCTGCCGCTCATGCTCGTTGCCACCTACCGCACCGACGAGGGCGGCCGGCGCCGCGGGCTGCAGGACCTCCTGGCTGAGTTGACACGCCGCGGCGCGACCCAGGTCCGCCTCCGGCGCCTGGACCGCGGCGAGGTGGTGGAGCTGGCCACCGCCCTCCTTGGCAGCCCCCCGAGCGCCGAGCTGGCGGCCGGGATCGCGGACCGGTCCGACGGCAACCCGCTGTTCGTCGAGGAACTGGTGGCCGCGATCGCCGGTGACCCGTCCGCACCCATGCCCCCGCACCTGCGCGATGCCGTGCTCAGCCGAGTCGGGCGGATGCCCCCCGACGCCGCCGCCACGCTCCAGGCCTGCGCCGTGGGTGGCCGCCAGGTCGAGCACGACCTCCTAGCCCGGGTCGTCGAGCTCGCCGGCACCGGCCGCACGGACGACCAGCTGGCGGATGGCCTACGCGCCTGTGTCGACCACCAGCTCCTCATCGTCGACAACGAGCTCGGCGGGTACCGCTTCCGCCACGCCCTCGTGCACGAGGCCGTCCTCGACGAGGTCCTCCCCGGGGAGCTGGCGCGCCTCCACCGGGCTTACGCGCAGGCGCTCGTCGCCGAGGTTCCGGGCGACACCGGCCCGGCGAGCGGTGCGGACGGGGGCGACCGCTGGGCACGGCTGGCACACCACTGGTCGGCGGCCGGGGACTACGACGCCGCCCTCGGCGCCGCCGTCAGGGCGGGCTTCGCCGCCGAGCGGGCCGTCGCGGTGCCCGAAGCGCATCGCTACCTGGAGTGGAGCGTGCGGCTCTGGGATCGCGCCGTCGACCCGGTCGCCGCCACCGGGTGCGATCGGGGCGAACTGCTGGCGCGGGCCGCCGACGCCGCCAGCCGAGCCGGCGCCATCATCCGGGCGCTCACCCTCATCGGGGAGGCCCTGGCCACCGGGCGGGTGCGCGCCGATCCGACGCGCGCCGGCGCGCTGCAGGAGCGTCGGGGCTGGTACCTGATGCGGGCGGGCCGCGACGCCGAGGCACTGGACGCCTACGAACGGGCGGTCGCGCTCGTCCCCGAGCAGCCCCCCAGCCCGGCGCGGGTGGGGGTCGTCCATGCCCAGGGCCACGCCCTCGAACGCGCCGGGCGCCACGCCGAGGCGCGTGCCCGGGCCGAGGAGGCCATCGCCCTGGCCCTGTCCATAGACGACGCAAGGGGCGAGGGCCAGGCCCGCCACGTCCTCGGACTCGTGCTCGCCGCGGAGGCCCGGACCGACGAGGCCATCGGCCAGCTCCACAAGGCGGGGCAGATCGCGGTCGACCTCGGTGACCTGGCCGAGGTGGCCGGTGCCTACCTCCACCTGTGGCGCACGCTCGTCGAGGCGGGACGCGGAGGCGACCTTGTCGACCTGGTCGGCTTCCTGTCACCGGACTCGGGTGACCCGTCGCCCTCGCTGATGGGCAGCATCGCGGCCGCCGCCCTCCATCAGCTGGGGCGCTGGGACGAGGCGGATCGCCTGTTGGGGGCCGGCCGGGTTGGGGTCGGTGCCTCGCCGTACGGTGGCGGGGAATCCGCGGTGACCGCGGTGACGCGGACGCTGGTCTCGGGGGCCCTCGCCGTCGACCGTGGCGACCACGACGTGGCCCGCGAGCACCTCGAGACGGCACGGGCCTGGTGCCACCAGGTGGGCGACGGCCGGCTCAACGGACTGCTGCATCGTGCGCTCACCGAGCTGGCCACGTGGCAGGAGCGCTTCGACGACGCCCGCAGCGAGGCGGCCACCGGCCTGGCGCTGCTGGCACACACCGGAGATCCTGAGCTCGAAGCCCGCCTTGCGGCCGTAGGGCTGCGGGCGGAGGCCGACCGGGCGGTCGCCGGGGGCCGGGCGACCGGCGCATCGTCGCGCCGAACGGACGATCCCGGTGGGGTCGCCACCGGCCTGATGGAGCGGCTCGAGGAGCTGGCGGCCCAGGCCAGGGCCCGCCATGCGCCCGCGACCTCCGAGACGTTCGCCGCGTACCTCACGGGGCGGGCCGAGCTGAGCCGGCTCGCCGGCCGTCCCGACCCGGACCTCTGGCAAGAGGCGGTCGCGACCTGGGACGGCATCGGTTTCCTCCCCGCCGGCGCCTACGCCCGCTTCCGGGGCGCCGAGGCCGCGCTCGCCGCCAGCGGCGACCGCGACCGCGTGGCGGCCGAGCTACGCCGGTCCCACGACGCCGCCACGACGCTGCAGGCCCTGCCGCTGGCGGCGGCGATCGAGCGCCTCGCCCGCCGGGCGCGATTCGACCTGGGTACCCGGCCCGGCTCCGGTGACCGCTCGGCCCGTGGCGACGGCGCTGGGGCCGCCCTCACGCCCCGGGAGGCCGAGGTGCTGGCGCTGCTCGCTGAGGGGCTGACCAACCGGCAGATCGGCGAGCGACTGTTCATCAGCGAAAAGACGGCCAGCGTGCACGTGTCGCGCCTCCTGGCCAAGCTGGGTGCCGGGACCCGGGGCGAGGCGGCCGCCGTCGCCCGGCGCCGAGGCCTGCTCGGCGACTGAGGACGTCGCGACGCACGAATAGGACGCACGAATAAGGGGTGGGTAAGGAATCCGCCCGATGCCCAGGTGGCCGGGCGGCCGGACACTGCTGGTCAGGTCCACGACCAGGAGCAGTCCCATGTCGAGCAGCCCCACCCGCAACCGTCCGTTCCACGCCGTCGTCATCGGCGCCGGCATGGGGGGCCTCGCCACTGCCCAGGCGTTGAGCCAGCACTTCGAGCGGGTGACGCTCGTCGAGCGCGACGACCTGCCCAGCCGGTCCACCCACCGCGCGGGCATCCCTCAGGGCCGCCACCTCCACGTCCTCCAGCCCGGAGGGCTGGCGGCGCTGGAACGGCTGCTCCCGGGCTTCGGCGCCGAGCTCGTGGCCAGTGGCGCAGTCAAGGTCACGGCGCCCCGTGACGTCTGCTGGCTGTCGGCCGCGGGCTGGATGCGCCCCTTCGACGACGAGCCTCGCACGATGCTGTCCGCTAGCCGTGACCTCATCGAGTGGGTCACGCGGCGGCTGGTGACGGACACCCCGCAGGTCATCGTGCGGTCCGGGCTGGAGGCGACCGGCCTGGTCGTGGCCGAGCCGTCCAGCGGTGCCGCCGTCGGGCGGGTGCGGGGCATCGATGTCCGGCCGCGTGCCGCGACCAGCCCCGAGCCGACCGAGACCATCTTGGCCGACCTGGTGGTCGACGCCAGCGGGCGCCGCTCCCATGCGCCCGACTGGCTGGCGACCACCGGCTACGAGCGGCCCGAGGAGACGACCGTCGACGCCGAGCTCGCCTACGCCACCCGCCTCTATCGGCGGTCCGGCGACGACGAGGCAGGGGGTTGGAAGGCCGTGTTTCTCCAGGCGCGCCCGCCGGACACGCGGCGCATGGCCGTGCTCTTCCCCATCGAGGGCGACCGCTGGATGCTGACGGTGGCCGGCACGAACGGCGACGTGCCCCCGACCGATGAGCGGGGGTTCCTGGAATTCACCCAGGGCATGCGCTCACCGGTGATCGCCGACATCATCGACCGGCTGGAACCCGTGTCACCCATCGTCGCCTATCGGCGCACGGAGAACCGGCGGCGGCACTACGAGTCGCTGCGCATGCCCGACGGGTTCGTCGTGGTGGGCGACGCCACATCTGCGTTCAACCCGGTCTACGGCCAGGGCATGAGCGCGGCCGCGCTCACCGCCGAGGCGCTCGACCGCTGCCTGGGCCCGCACCTGGCGCGCCACGACAGCGTCGTGGGCGTGTCATCCCGGGCCCAGAGGGCCGTCGCCAAGGCCAACGCCGGCGCCTGGATGGTCGCCATCGGCGAGGACCTCCGGTACCCCGAGACCCGGGGCGGGAAGGTCGGCGTCGCCGACCGACTGATGAGGCGTTACCTCGACCGCGTGGTGGCGGCGGCAGCGGTCGACCCGGTCGTCAACGCTGCGTTCTTCGACGTGGTCGCGCTGCTGGCGGCGCCGACGTCCCTGATGCGCCCGGCGCTGGTCGCACGGGTGCTGGGCCGGCGGCACGAGACGCCAGACAGCGAACTGTGCCCGGCACCCCGCCCCCTCGTCCCGGCAAGGGAGCCGGCGTGAGGGCGGGGTGCCCCTCCCCGGACCCCGGCAGCCGCGCTAGATACCGAGGCGCTGGGCAAGGAGCTCGCGGTGATAGGTGGGGTCGCCGAACAGCAGTTCGGAAGACTTGGCCCGCTTGAAGTAGAGGTGCGCCGGGTGCTCCCACGTGAAGCCGATGCCGCCGTGGATCTGGATGTTCTCGGCCGCCGAGTGGAAGTACGCCTCTGAGCAGTAGGCCTTGGCCAGGCAGGCGACCTCGGGCAGCTCGTCGTTGAGCTCGGCGGCGCACCAGGCGCCGTAGTAGGCCGCCGACTTGGCCGACTCGACCTCGAGCAGCATGTCGGCGCACTTGTGCTTGATGGCTTGGAAGGAGCCGATGGGGCGGCCGAACTGCACCCGGTTCTTGGCGTAGTCGACCGACATCTCGAGGACCCTCTGCGCGCCGCCCACCTGCTCGGCGGCCAGCGCGACGGCCGCCAGGTCCAGCACGCGGTCGAGCACCTGCCAGCCCTTGCCCTCCTCGCCGAGGAGCGTCGCCGGCACCCCGGCGAGCTCGACCTTGGCCTGCTTGCGGGTCTGGTCCATCGTGGACAGCGCCGTGCGCGTCAGGCCATCGGCATCACCGTCGACCGTGAACAGCGAGACGCCGTTGGCGGTCCGGGCCGCGACGATCAGCAGGTTGGCGACGTGGCCGTCGAGGACGAACATCTTCGTGCCGTCGATGCGCCAGCGGTCGCCATCCTGTGAGGCGGCGGCCTCGATGCCCGATTCGTCCCACTTGCCGTTGGGCTCGGTGAACGCCAGCGTGGCGATGGTCTCGCCCGAGGCGATCCCTGGCAGGTGGGCCTTGCGGGCCGCCTCGTCGCCGGAGTGGATCAGCGTGTTGGCGGCCAGCACCACGGTCGCGTAGTAGGGCGCGCACAGCAGGGCCCGCCCCATCTCCTCGAGGACGACGGTCAGCTCGACGTACGTGAATCCCTGCCCGCCGTACTCCTCGGGGATCGTGAGCGACTGGAGCCCGAGCTCGTTGGCCATCTGTGACCAGACCGCGGGGTCGTAGCCGTCCTCGGTGTCCATCAGCCGCCGGACCTCGGTCTCCGGCGACTTCGACTCGAGGAACTGCCGGGTGATGCGGCGCAGCTCTTCCTGCTCTTCGGAGAAGGCGAAGTTCATGGCCGGCACCGTAGGGCGGGTGGTCGTGTCGTTCCAGCCCGTCTGTGTACACGCGTGCTACGAGGCGCTAGCGTGGGGTGATCGAACGTGTGGGCATCAGGGAGCTGCGCAACAACGTCGCCGCGGTCGTCCGCCGGGCCTCGCGGGGCGAGCGGGTGATCGTGACCGTCGACGGGGTGCCGGCCGCGCAGCTCGGTCCCTTGGAGGCTCCCGCCGGGGTGACGCTGGACGACCTCGTGGCGGCCGGGCTGCTGGACCCGCCCCGCCGGCGGGACCGTCCGCCCGCGCCCGACGTCGAGGACGCGCCGGTCGACGTGCGGCCGGACGGCGTGCTCGACGAGCTCCGGGGCCGGTAGCCGAGGGGCTGGGGCTGCGGGCTGCGACATGGCGCTGTTCCTCGACACCTCGGCGCTCGTGCGGCGCTATGTGCAGGCGCCTGGCCAGGAGCTCGTGGCGGAGGCGATGGCGGCCGACCACGCGTGGTGCGCGTCGGCGCTGTGCCGTTCAGAGACGCTGCTGGCGCTGCACCGCCTCGCCGTCACCCCCAGCCAGCACGGGCGCATGTGGGGTCGGCTACGCGACGACTGGGACGCGTTCTTCGTCGTCCCGGTCGACGAGCGCTGCCTCGCGCACGCCGCCGAACTGGGCGCGACGTACGGGCTGCGAACGGTCGACGCGGTGCACCTTGCTGCCGCCGATCGCCTCCCGCGCCCAGCGCGCTACGTGACCTTCGAGCGGCGCCAGATCCCGGCCGCTGCCGCCCTCGGCTTCGAGGTCATCTCCCCCGAGACTGCGTGAGGGCCGAGCGTGGCGCTGGAAACCCGGGGCGGCCGGTCCCGGGCTTCTCCCCAAGACCGAGACCGGCTCGCCGCTAGCGGACGACGGCAGCCGTGGCGGTCGGCCTGTCGTCCTCCGGGTGCTCTGCGGTGGGCATGAGCGCCAGCAGTTTCGCCACGCGAACCCTCACCCCACAAGACCCAAGAATGCGTGAAATATGTCACATCGCTCTACGCGTCAAGAACGACACTACGGGTGGTCAAAATTCCGCCTTCGTGCCGCAAAAAGTCGGGTTCGAGGCCGGTTGCCCGGCCATGTTGTGGCGGTCGGCGGCCCGACACCGGGCAAACTGGCGACCATGAGCACGCTGCACTACGCCGACGAACGCTGCGAGATCCACAAGGTCGTGGTGGGGCCCATGGACAACAACGTCTTCGTGCTGCGCTGCACGCAGACCGGCGACGCCGTCCTGCTCGACGCGGCCAACGAGCACGAGCGGTTGCTGGACCTGGCGCGGTCGCTCGGCGTGCGCAGCGTCCTGGAGACCCACGGCCACTGGGACCACATCCAGGCGATTCCCGAGATGCGCGACGCCGGCTATCAGGTGCACGTGACCGCCGAGGACGCCGACATGCTGCCGTCGTACGACCAGATCCTCGACGACGACGCCGTCGTGCCGGTGGGCCGGCTGCGGTTGCGGACCATCCACACGCCCGGGCACACCCCCGGCTCGATGAGCTTCCTGATCGAGGGGTCGCCCGTGCTGTTCTCCGGCGACACGCTGTTCCCAGGCGGCCCCGGCGCCACGTCGTTCCCCGGCGGTGACTTCCCGACGATCATCCAATCGCTCGACCGCAAGCTGCTCACCCTGCCCGCCGACACGCTGGTCCTGCCCGGCCACGGCGACGACACCACCATCGGGACGGAGCGCCCCCACCTCCAAGAGTGGATCGACCGGGGTTGGTGAGACCTGTGGGCGACGCGCTCCGCTACGACGAGCGGCCCTATGACGAGACGCCGGTCAGCACCGAGGACCTGCCGGCGACGCCGGTGCGCGACCGGAACATCCCGGCCACGGCATGGATCGAGGCGCCCGACGATCTCCGGCGGCTGGGCAACGACCTGCCCGGGCGGCCGATCGCCGACTACAAGCGGCGCATCGGCCCTTGGCTGCTGTGGCGCGCCGGCCCGGCGTCGGGGGCGGATGCGAGGTATTGGGTCGCCCGCGTCGACGACCTGAGCGTCCGCTTCACGTTCCGCCTGTTCGCCGACGGCTCCGGCGATGGCGTGGGCCCGAGCGGCGAGCACCACACCCGCTTTCGCTCGTGGAAGGAAGACCTCCGCGACGCCGACTGAGGTCCCGGCCGCCGGAGGCCTCGAGGCAATCGGTTCCGCATTGGCGAGGGCGAGGTAATGGGTTCCGGGGGCGGAACCCATTACCTCGCGCTGCCGCCGACGGAACCGATGACCTCGGGTTCGACCGCCGGTGCGGCCTCGGCGGTGGTGGTGGCGGTGGCCACCGGCACCGCGGCCGCCTCGGCCTCCCGCTCGGCGTGGGACTTCCGGGCCGTGCGGACGGCGAGGGTGGCGCCCACCGACGCCACGCCGAGGATCACGGGAAGGCGCACCACTCCCGGCGTGCCGAGCTCGAGCATGATGAGGCGGGCGTTCGTGGCGAGCAGCAGGGTGCCGACGACCACGCCCAGCGCCGACGCGTCGGTGTGATGCACCAGCCACGCCGCCAGCGGGGCCGCGATCACGCCACCCACCAGGAGGGCCAGCACCAGCGAGGCCTGGATGCCCTCGCCGCCGATGCCGATCAGGAAGCCGGCGCTGGCAGCCAGGGTGACCAGCAGCTCCGACGCCGACACCGAGCCGATGACCATCCGGGGCTCGAGGCGTCCGGCGGTGAGCAGCGTCGGGGTCGCCACGGGGCCCCAGCCGCCACCCCCGACGGCGTCCAGGAAACCGGCGCTCACGCCCAGCGGGGCCAGGAACCGCTTGCGCAGCGTGCTCGGGTGGCGCGTCCGGCCCCGCAGGTCCCCCCGGAGGGACCGCACGATGACCAGCGCACCGAGGCCGAAGAGCACGACCGCCACGCCGGGCGTAAGCCAGTCGCCCGTGAAGGAGCTCAACACGGTGGCGCCGGCGAAGGCCCCGGCCGCGCCGGGCACCCCGATGCGGGCCACGAGCGGCCACGAGACGTTGCCGAAGCGCCAGTGCGACAGGCCCGACGTGAACGTGGTGCCGATCTCGGCCAGGTGCACGCTCGCGGACGACGCCGCCGGGCTGATCCCGCTGGACAGCAGGACGGTGCTCGACGTGACCCCGAACGCCATGCCCAGGGCACCGTCGACCAGTTGTCCGAACAGTCCGGCCAGCGCGAACACCAGCAATCGCCGCATCGGCGACCTCCGCTAAACCAAGATTTCCTACAGGCTTAGTAGGTATTCACGGGCGAGGCAAGTGCACGGAGACAAGAGCGCCGAGGACGCAGGCACGCAGGCGGCGTAGGTCCGGGTCAGCTGCCGCCCGTGAGGGGGCGGCGCGGCGCCGAGATCAGCTCGATCCCGGGCGGCAGGTCCTCGACCTCGACGCGGTCGCCCTCGACCGTGACGGTGATCCGGCCGCCCAGCAACGGGATGCGCTCGACCCGCAAGCGCCGGATCGCCGCTGGCAGGACCGGATCCAGCCACAGCTTGCCCTGCGGGATCCACGGGTCGAGGCGCAGCAGCGACCGCAGGAAGGACAGCGGCGCCGCCGCGGACCAGGCGCGGGTGGTGCAGGGGTCCGGGTACCGCACGGGTGCCCGCAGGTCGTTGCGATCGAACCCGCACAGCACCCCCAGCCGCCCGCCGTCCGCTCCGGCGGCCTCGAGTTGCGCCATGAGCAGCCGGTGCGCCTCGTCGACGAAGCCGTAGCGCACAAGGCCCGCAACGCAGGCGGCGTTGTCGTGCGGCCAGACCGCGCCGCTGTGCGGGCTGATCGGGTCGTAGCCGCCCATCGATGCCGCCAGGGTCCGCAGTCCCCACCCGGAGAACAGGTCGTCGGACACCAGCTGCTTGGCCACGATCGCGGCCTTGTCCTCGTAGAGGATGCCGGTCCACAGGCAGTGGCCGATGTTCGAGGCCAGGGATCCGACCTGGCGCTTGTCGCCGTCTAGCGCCAGCGCCACCCAGCCGGCGTCGTCGATCCAGAAGTCGCGGTTGAAGCCCCCTTGCAGCTCAGCGGCGACCGCCCGCCAGTGGGCGGCCGTGGCGGTGTCGCCGGCCTCGGCGGCGAAGTGGGACCGCGCGCGGAACGCGGCGTACGCGTAGCCCTGGACCTCGGCGAGCGCCACGGGCCCGCGGGCCGGCTGCCCGTCGGGGAATCGGATGGGGTCCGCGGAGTCCTTCCAGGTCTGATGGCGCTCGCCCCGGTCCGTGCTGCGCTGGTACTCGACGTAGCCGTCGCCATCCCGATCGCCGAAGGACGTGATCCACTCGAGCGCCCGGTCGGCATGGGGCAGGAGCCGATCGACGACCTCGGGCGCCAGTCCCCAGCGCCGCAGCTCGCCGAGCAGCATCACGAACAGGGGCGTCGTGTCGACCGCTCCGTACGAGACCGCGCCCGGCCCCTGCCCGAAGCCCATCGATCCGAAACCCAGCCGGTGGACGATGCGGCCGGGCTGCTCCTCGGTGCGCTCGTTGACGTCGTTGCCCTGGAAGCGGGCCAGCGTCTCGACGGTGCCCAGCGCGAGCTCCGGGTCGAGGACCAGGCTCATGTAGGCGGCGAAGAGGGCGTCGCGCCCGTGCAGCGCCAGGAACCAGGGGGCGCCGGCGGCGACGACCGCGCGCTCCGGGAAGTCGGGGTCGAGGACCCGCAGGCTGCCGAGGTCGTGGGCGCTGCGCCGCAGGGTGGCGAGCAGCCCGTGGTGATCGGATGCGACCTCGGGAACGCCCCGCTGCCAGCGGTCCAGCCGCCAGGCCGACTCGCTGCGCTCCACCGGGGCGCCGAGTGGATAGCGCGGGGCCAGCTCGGCGCCGCCGACGATGGGGGTGACGACGACGCTGAACGACCGGGCCCCGCGGGCCGGGACGATCGCTTCCCAGACCAGGCGCCCCGGCGTCACCGTCACCCCGTCGCTGGCGCCGATCCTGCAGCCCACCCGCGCCGCACCCTGGCCGCGAGCGAGGACCAGCTCGGTCCTCCTCGAGGCGCCACCGGCGTCGTCGGGGGGCTCGAGCGCCGGGTCGACCGGTGCGGCAGCGACGCTGCCATCGCGGACCTCGCCGGCCTCCGCCAGGTCGGCGGCCAGCTCGATGGCGACCTCCGCGTACGTGGCCTCTCTGCCCGGGTTCCGGATCTCGACGTCGTCTCGCATGCCCTCGCCGAGGAAGCGGCGCCGGACGACGATCGGGCCCGTGGCGGTCGCAGCGGCAGCGGTGCCGGCTGCGGACCTGCCGTCCGCACCCGAGGTGTGCGCCCGGCACACGAACGTCGACGCCGACGGGTCGTCGACGTGATGATCGATGGGCAGGACCGGCCGGCCGTTGACCGTCATCACGCAGCGCGACAGCAGCCGATGGCCCGCCACGATCAGCCCCTCGACGCCTTCCGCGATATCGCCGGCGGCCCCCGAAGTGCAGAACGACGCTCCATCCACGAGGGTGACCGGAGCGCCCGCCGCCAGGTGGGCCAGGCCACCTGCTACCGGGGAGGCCATCGCCGGTGACCTTACTCGGGGGCCCGGAACGGGCAAGGGGGGTATTTCTCCTATGCGCGTAGGGCTAATACACTGGCCTTCATGCCGGCACCCCTGTTCGAGATCGACGACCTGCATGTCCGTGCCGCGGGCGCCAGCGACGAGATCTTGCAGGGCGTCGACCTGACCCTCGGCGCCGGCGAGGTGCACGCCCTCATGGGCCCCAACGGCTCCGGCAAGTCGACGCTGGCCAATGCCCTGCTCGGCAGCCCGGAGTACGAGATCACGCACGGTCGGATCCGGTTCCGGGGCGACGACATCACCGACTGGGACACCGACGTGCGGGGCAAGGCCGGCGTGTTCCTGGCGTTCCAGTACCCCCAGGCCATCCAAGGGGTGTCGGTCATCAACTTCCTGCGCCAGGCGCTCTCGGCCCGCAAGGGCATCGACCTGTCGGTGCTCGAGCTGCGGCTGGCGATCATGGAGTGGATGCAGCGCCTGGACATGGACCCGTCGTTCGCTGACCGCTACCTCAACGAGGGTTTCTCCGGCGGCGAGAAGAAGCGCAACGAGATCCTGCAGCTGGCGATCCTCGAGCCCGAGGTGGCCATTCTCGACGAGACCGACTCCGGCCTCGACATCGACGCCCTCAAGGTCGTGGCCCGCGGCGTGGACGAGGTCCGCAAGGACCGACCCGAGCTGGGCATTCTTGCCATCACGCACTACCAGCGTTTGCTCGAGTACCTGAGGCCGGATCGGGTTCACATCCTCATCGACGGGCGTATCGTCGACAGCGGTGGCCCCGAGCTGGCGGCTCGCCTCGAACGAGAGGGCTACGACGCATGGCGCTGAACGAGACATCCGTGAGCCCGGCTGCGACGCCGTCGGGGGGCCTCGACGTGGCGCGCATCCGCAAGGACTTCCCCATCCTCGACCGCATCGTCCGGGGCCAGCGCCTCGTCTACCTCGATTCGGCCAACACGTCGCAGAAGCCCCGCCCGGTGCTCGACGCCATGGAGCGCTACTACGAGCAGTCCAACGCCAACGTCCACCGCGGCACCTATCTCATCGCCGAGGAGGCCACGGCCGCCCTCGAGGGTGCCCGGGCCAAGGTCGCGGGTTTCGTCGGCGCCGGCTCGCCTCGCGAGATCGTGTTCGCCAAGAACGCCACCGAGGGTCTCAACCTGGTGGCCAAGGCATGGGGGCGCGCCAACCTACGGGCCGGCGACCCGGTGGTGATCACCGAGCTCGAGCACCACGCGAACATCGTCCCCTGGCATCAGCTCGTCTCGGAGCTCGGGATCGAGCTGCGGTGGATCCCCGTCGGGCCCGATGGACACCTCGACCTGACCGACCTCGACCGGCTGGTGGACGGCGCGCGGGTGGTCTCGTTCGCCGCCATGTCCAACGTGCTCGGCACGCTCAACCCGGTCGGCCGGCTCGTCGAGGTGGCGCACACCGCCGGTGCCATCGCCGTGATCGACGCCAGCCAGTACGTGCCGCACCTGCCGACCGACGTGGCGGCATGGGGGGCCGACTTCGTCGCGTTCACCGGCCACAAGATGTGCGGGCCCACCGGCATCGGCGTCCTCTGGGGGACCGAGGACATCCTCGACGCCACGCCCCCCTTCCTCACCGGCGGCGAGATGATCCTCAACGTCACCAAGGAGGGCTTCACGCCCAACGAGCTGCCGTGGAAGTTCGAGGCGGGCACCCCGCCGATCGCCGAGGCGGTGGGCCTGGGCGCAGCGGTCGACTACCTGAGCGGTCTGGGCATGGAGGCGGTGCGCGAGCACGAGGTGGGCCTGACGGGGTATGCGCTCCGGTCGCTCACCGAGCGCTTCGGCGGCGACCTGCGGATCCATGGACCCTCCGAGCCGGCCGAGCGCGGCGGCGTCCTGTCGTTCACCTACCGCGACCTGCACCCGCACGACATGACCCAGGTGTTCGACCAGCACGGCGTGTGCGTGCGGGCCGGGCACCACTGTGCCAAGCCCCTCATGCGCGAGCTGGGCGTGGCCGCCACCGCCCGGGCATCGCTCTACGTGTACAACGACGAGTCGGACGTCGATGCGCTCGGCGACGCCATCGATGCCGCGTCCGACTTCTTCGGGATCTGACCGTCTACCGCCGCCGATAGGATCGCGAACCGCATGCCGGGCCTCGAAGACCTGTACCGAGAGATCATCCTCGATCACTACCGCAGCCCGCGGAACCGGGGTGAGCTGGACAGCCCGCCGGCGACGCGCGTCGAGGGATTCAACCCCCTGTGTGGCGACGAAGTCGTGCTCTACCTCGACGTCGAAGGCGACACGGTGCGCGACATCCGCATCGGCGGCCAGGGCTGCTCGATCAGCCAGTCCTCGGCGTCGATGATGTCGTCGGCCGTCAAGGGCAAGACCATCGACGAGGTACGCGCCCTGTCGCGGGCGTTCAAGGGCATGATGTCGATCCACGAGCAATCGCTCGACGGCCCGTCCGACGGCGATGGCGACGGCGAGGCCGCCGAGTCCGACGCCAACGTGAAGCTGGGCGACCTCGAAGCGCTGCGGGGCGTGGTGAAGTTCCCGGTGCGGATCAAGTGCGCCACGCTGTCGTGGAACGCCTTGCTGCAAGGCATCGACGAGCTGACCAGCACTTCGCCGCCCCGGTGAGTCCTTCCCGGGAGTCATTCCCTGCGTAGGGGGCACGCATGGCCGATGGCAAGACGGATGCTTCCAAACTCATAGACGAGAGGATCAGGGAGCTCGCCGACTGGCGCGGCAAGACGCTCAGCGAGGTGCGGGGAATCATCAGGGAAGCCGATCCCGATGTCGTCGAGGAGTGGAAGTGGGCCAAGGCCACGAGCCCCGGAACACCGGTCTGGTCCCACAGCGGGGTCATCTGTACCGGTGAGACCTACAAGAGCGTGGTCAAGCTGACGTTCTTCAAGGGCGGGGCGTTGAACGATCCTTCGGGACTGTTCAATTCCAGCCTTGGCGGCAAGACCCGGCGTGCCATCGACATAAGAGAGACCGACACCATCGACGAAGGCGCACTCAGGGATCTGGTTCGTGGAGCCGTGGCCCTGAATCTGCAGAGCAGGTCCTAAGGGCAGGGCCGCCGCCACACCTGAGGGTGCGGCTACGAACTCCCCATCACCGAACCGAGGGGATCGGCCGCGAGCGAATCGCCGCTCAGGTCGCGGAACCCGACGATCTGGCCCCGTTCGTTGATGTCATACGCGGTGGTGTGCGGCCGAGCCCTGGGCGCCTCGATGGTGGTGGCGTCCGTACAAGTCTTCGGAACCGCCCGCAGCTTTGGATGTGCGCGCGCCCCTCGGTTCCCGGGGCGCGCTACTCGCCCAGCGCCTTGTTGACGGCCGCAGCGAGGGCGAAGCACTTGTCGGTGATGCCGCCCTCGGCGTGCGAGGAGATGTCGATGACCACGCGGTTCCAGGAGTTGGACCAGTCGGGGTGGTGATCGACCTTCTCGGCCTCGAGCGCGACCATCGCCATGAACCCGAAGGCCTCGACGAAATTGCGGAACTCGATCTCGCGGTGCAGTGCGCCGTCGGCGATGCCCCAGCCGGGAACCTCGGTCAGGCGGGACTCGGCTTCGTCATGGGTGAGCTTGGCCATGGTCCCATTGTCCACCGTCTCCGGCACCGATGGGGTGGCTGCGAGCCGCACTAGTGTCCGGCCATGGCGAAGGGTCCGATCGAGCTCCTCGCGGGCGTGGTCGGCGCCGAGAACGTGCGCACCGGCGACGCCATCAAGGACGACTACGGGCACGACGAGGCGCTGACCGCCGAGCCGCAGCGACCGCTGGCGGTGGTGTCGCCGGCGTCGACCGGCGAGGTCGCGGCCGTTGTCCGTCTGGCGGACGAGCACCGCATCCCGGTCACGGCTCGGGGCGCGGGCACGGGGATGTCGGGGGGCTGCATCCCGCGAGCCGATGGCATCGTCGTGTCGTTCGAGCGCATGAACCGCATCCTCGAGATCGACACCGACAACTTCGTGGCGGTGGTCGAACCCGGCGTGCAGCTCGACCAGCTCGACGCCGAGCTGGCCCCGCTCGGGCTCGTCTACCCCGTCTATCCGGGCGAGTACAGCGCCAGCCTCGGCGGCAACGTCGGCACCAACGCGGGCGGCATGAGGGCCGTCAAGTACGGCGTCACCCGCCACCACGTCCTGGGTCTCGAGGCGGTGCTGCCATCCGGGGAGGTCATCCACTGCGGTGGCAAGGTCGTCAAGGTCTCGACGGGCTACGACCTCACCCAGCTCATCATCGGGTCGGAAGGCACGCTGGCGCTGGTCACCAAGGCTTACCTCAAGCTGCATCCGCGGGCACCCCATCAGTCGACCGTGCTGGCGCCCTTCACCACGCTCGAGGCCGTCACCGGTGCGGTGCCCCGGATCCTGGCCAGCGGCGTGGGGCCGCTCATCCTCGAGTACATCGACCTGCTGACGATGGCCGCCGCCACGGCCCACGTCGGACTCGACCTCGGCATCCCTGAGGACGTGCGCGAGGCGGCGTTCGCCTACCTGGTGGTGGCGCTGGAGAGCGGTCACGCGGACCGCCTCGAGGCCGACACCCACGCCGTTGCCGAGCAGCTCTCCGAGCTGGGCGCCATCGACGTCTACGTGTTGCCGCCGGGGGCCGCCGCCTCGTTGATCGAGGCTCGGGAGAAGGCGTTCTGGGTGGCCAAGGCCAACGGTGCCGACGACATCATCGACGTGGTCGTGCCCCGGGCCGCGGTGCCGGCGTTCATGACCCGGGTCAGCGAGCTCGCCGCCGAGCATCAGGCCTGGATCGCGGGCTGCGGGCATGCCGGCGACGGCAACGTCCACATGGGTGTGTTCCAGGCCGATCCCGAGGTGCGCCACCGGCTCCTGCGCGCCGTGTTCGAGGCAGGAATGGCGCTCGGCGGGGCCATCTCGGGCGAGCACGGCCTCGGCACCGAGAAGAAGCCGTACTTCATGGAACTCGAGGACCCGGCGAAGATCGCCGTGATGCGGCGCATCAAGGCGGCCTTCGACCCCAACGGGATCCTCAACCCCGGCACCGCCTTCGACGAGGGTTGAATGACCGAGACCACCGATCCGACGACCGTCAACGGCGCCCAGGCGCTGATCCGCACCCTGGTCGCGTGCGGCGTCGACACCTGCTTCACCAACCCAGGTACGTCCGAGATGCACTTCGTGGCGGCGCTCGACGCCGTGGCCGAGATGCGGGGGGTGCTCGGGCTGTTCGAGGGGGTCGTGACCGGTGCCGCGGACGGCTACGCCCGCATGGCCGGCCGGCCCGCCGCCACCCTGCTCCACCTCGGCCCGGGGCTGGGCAACGGTCTCGCCAACCTGCACAACGCCCGCAAGGGCCACGTGCCGGTGGTCAACATCGTCGGCGACCACGCCACCTACCACAAGCAGTACGACGCCCAGCTCGAGTCCGACATCGAGACGGTGGCCCGCAACGTCTCCACCTGGATCCGCCGGTCCGAGGCCGCCGTCGACGTCGGCCGGGACGCCGCCGATGCCGTCGCCGCCGCCGTCGGTCCCCCAGGCGGCGTGGCCACGCTGATCCTGCCGGCCGACGTGAGCTGGTCCCCGGGCGGCGCCGTGGCCGCCCCGGCAGGTCGCACAACCGCCGCGCTCCCGGCCGACGCCGACGTCGTCGACACCGTCGCCAAGGCGCTGCGCTCCGGCGAGCCCGCGGGCCTCCTCCTCGGCGGCACCGCGCTGCGCGAACCGGGACTGGTGGCTGCGAGTCGCATCGCCAACGCCGCGGGCGCCCGGCTGGTGGCGGAGACGTTCCCGACGCGGCTCGAGCGAGGGGCCGGCCTCCCGCCCATCGACCGCCTGGCCTACCTCGCCGAGTTCGCCATTGCCCAACTCGACGGCCTCCGTCACCTCGTGGTGGTCGATGCCAAGGCACCGGTGAGCTTCTTCGCGTACCCCGGCAAGGACAGCTACCTGGTGCCGGACGGCTGCGAGGTGCACATGCTGGCGGCGCCGGGCGCCGACGCCACCGCGGCGCTCGAGGCACTCGCCGAGCTGGTGGGCGCCCCCGACGACGCCGCCACTCGCCAGCCCCCCGACCGGCCGGACGCACCCTCCGGGCCGCTGACCGCCGAGGCCGTCGCCCGCGCCCTTGGGGCGCTGCTGCCGGAGGGCGCCATCGTGTCCGACGAGGGCAACACGTCGAGCCTGTTCGCGCCCGGATTTACGGCGGGCGCCCCCCGCCACGACTGGCTGACGCTCACCGGAGGGGCGATCGGCCAGGGCATGCCGGTGGCGACGGGCGCCGCGGTCGCCTGCCCCGACCGCAAGGTGGTCAGCCTCGAGGCCGACGGCAGCGCGCTGTACACGGTCCAGTCACTGTGGACCCAGGCCCGCGAGGGCCTCGACGTCGTGACGATCGTGTTCAACAACCGGTCCTACGCGGTCCTCAACATGGAGCTCAACCGGGTGGGCGCCGAGGCCGCCGGGCCGAAGGCGAAGGAGCTTCTCGACCTGTCGCGCCCCGACATCGACTTCGTGGCGATCTCGCACGGGCTGGGCGTGCCCGCCCGCCGGGCGACCACCGCCGACCAGCTGGCCGACCTGCTGGCCCGCGCGCTGGTCGAACCCGGTCCCACCCTGATCGAGGCGATGGTCCCCTCGCTCATGTGACGGGACCGCTACCGCCCGTCGTGCGGTCGTGGCGCGGTCGTGGCGCCACTTCGCGTACCTGCCCACGGGGGTCGTACAGTCACTCGACGCGTGCCCGAGGTGATGACGATCCTGCTGGTCGACGTTTCGGTCGGACCGGGAGACTCGCCCGACCACGGCGGTTGGGACCAGCTCGACGCAACCGTGGCGGCCGCGGGCGGCGCCATCTTCGAACGGACGGTCGACCTGGCGCACGCCGGGACCATCGCGCTGGCGGCGTTCCACATCGCGGCGGACGCCGCCACGGCGGCCGTCCGCGTGACCGAGGCGCTGCCGGCCGCCGGGGCCCGCCGGCCGGACCGCCCATCGCTGCGCATCGCCCTGTGCACCGGCGAGGTGGATCCCACGGACGACGGCTATCGCGGTCCTGCGGTCGAGCGGGCCCTCCAGCTGGCCGCCCTCCCCGTCGCCGGCACGATCCTGGTGTCGTCGTCGACCGCGGTCATGATCAGCCATGCGATGCCCAGGGGCGCCGACCTGGTGGACCTGGGCGGCCTGGCGGTCAGCGAGCATCGGCACGAGCGGGTGCACGAGCTGCGGCTGCCGGCGACCCCGGGGGACGGCGTTGCCCCGAACGACATCGGGGCCTCCAACCTCGGCTGGGCCCGACGAGCCGCAGCCGGGCTGGTGGTGGGCCGTGACGGGCCGGTCGAGCTGCTCGAGGGCGCGTGGGAGCGCGCCCGCCGCGGCGAGCATCGCATCGTCGTGGTCTCGGGCGACCCCGGCATCGGCAAGACCACGGTGGCGGCAGAGCTGGCGCTCCGGCTCCACGCAGCCGGTGCCCTCGTGCTGTACGGCCGCTGGGACGAGGAGGCGCTGGCCCCATACCAGGCCATCCGCGAGGCGCTCGGCACCTACGCAGCCGCGACCCCCAAGCCGCTCCTACGCGCCGACCTGGCGAACCACGCCGAGGATCTGGCGCGCCTCCTCCCCGATCTCGGCGCGCGCGTCGGCGGGGTGCGGGCCGCCCTCGTCGACGACCCCGACGCCGAGCGCCGCCGCCTGTTCGACGCGGTGACGCACTGGCTCGGGTCGATAGCGGCGCGGCACCCGGTCCTGCTGGTGCTCGACGACCTGCAGTGGGCCGAGCGGTCGTCGCTGCTCCTGCTCCGTCACGTGCTCGACGGTCCGCCCGACGCCCCCGTGCTCGTGGTGGTGACGCTGCGAGACGGCGATGTCGAAGGGATGGGGCCACTGCACACCCTGGGCCTGTTCGAGGCTGGGGACGACGTCGAGCGGCTCGAGCTCAGCGGGCTGCCGCCATCCGCCATCGAACGGCTGGTGGCCCAGGCGCTGGGCCGCCCGGTCGACGACGAGGAGGCGCAGATCGCCCGCTGGCTGGCAGACGAGACGGCCGGCAACCCGCTGTTCGTGCAGGAGATCCTGCGCAGCCTCGACGCGGCCGATCCCGGAGCCGCGCTGCGGGCCGTGCGCGACCGGCTGCCGGAGCGGCTCTACGACGTCGTGCGTTGGCGACTCGAGCGCCTCGCTCCCCAGGTCGCCGACGCCCTGGCGGCGGCGTCGTTCATCGGTGCCGAGTTCGGGCTCGACGTCCTCGCGGCGACGCTCCACCGTTCGGCCATCGAGGTCCGCGGCTGCCTCGACGACGCCGTTCATGCCGGGCTGGTGCGGGATGCGACCGACGAGCGCCTCGCCTTCACCCATGCCGTCGTGCGCCGCACGCTGCAGGACGAGTTGCCGGCCGATCGAACCGCGGGCCTCCACCGGCGGATTGCCGACGTGCTGGCCGAGCGGTCGGATGTGTCGTCCGCAGCCGAGATCGCCCACCACTACCTGAGCGCCGCGGACAGCGACCTCGCCGCCGCACCGCCGCCGGGCGCTGCCCCCCTGGCCGCCGACGCCGCCGCCACCGCCGCCGTGGCGGTCCGTTGGGGCCGCGCCGCGGCCGACCAGGCCCGCCGCGAGACCGCCTTCGAGGGTGCGGTCTGGTTCCTGGATCGCGTCGTCGCCGCCCACGACCGTGGGGGTACGGACGAGGCGTTGGCGTGCGAGCTGCGGCTCGAGCTGGCCGAGGCCCACGATCGCGCCGGCGAGTTCACGGCGCGCGACCGCCGCCACCTGGAGGCGGCCGACCTGGCACGGGCGATCGATCGCACCGATCTCTTCACGCGCGCCGCACTCGGCTACGGCGGACGGCTCCCGGCAGCGGCACCGCCGAATCCCACGGCGCAGGGCCTGCTCGAGGACGCGCTGGCACGACTGGCCCCCAGCGACAGCCGAGCCCGGGCGCTGGCCCTGGCGCGGCTGTCCCACGTGCTCGCGTTGGCCGCGCCGCATGCCGAGCGGCAGGCCGAGTCCGACGAGGCGGTGGCCATGGCCCGCCGCCTCGACGCCCCCGTCGTTCTGGCCTCGGTGCTGGTGTCGCGCAGCCTCGCACTCGACGGGCCCGACGACGTCGACGAGCAGCTCGAACTGGGCGCCGAGGTCATGGCCATCGGCCGCCAGACAGGCGATCCCGACCTGGTGCTGCAGGGTGCCCGGGCTCGCGTCCAGGCGCTGTTCGTGATCGGGCGACACACCGAGGCGCAGATCCTGGCGCGCGAGCTGACGGCCCTCGCCCACGAGGTCAGGCACCCCGACCACCTACGCATCGCGTCGATGTGGGCGACAATGTGGGCCGTCGTCGAGGGCCGGTTCGACGAGGCCCAGGCGCGGGCCGACGCGCTCCGCGACGAGCTGCGCGCTGCGGGCCACTCGCAGGCCCAACTCGTGAACGTGGCTCAGACGTTCGTCCTGAGGCTCCTGCACGGCGGGCTGGACGTCCTACGGCCCGTGATCGAGGCCGGCCGCCAACCCGGGGCGTACCGCCTCAACATCTGGTCGCTGCGCGCGTGGCTGGAGGCCGGCTGCGGCAACCTGGACCGTGCGGGTGACCTGCTCGAGGAGGAGGGCCCGACCCAGCTCGCGACCCAGGACCGCGGCTACCTGTGGCTGCCCACGGTCGTCGCTGCGGCCGCAGTCGCGTCCCTCACGGGCCACCCGGGGTGGGCGGGCGCGGCCCACGAGGCGCTGCGCCCCTATGCCGGCCGGAACGTCGTGATGGGCTACGCATCATTCCTCGGCGCCGTGGACCATCATCTGGGCACGCTGGACGTCGCACTGGGCCGGCCCGACGCCGCGGCCGACGAACTGGAGGCGGGTCTCGAGCGGCATCGCGCCCTCGGCGCCCGCCCGTTCGTGGCGCTCTCCGCCCGCTGGCTGGCCAACGTGCTGTCCGAACGGGATGCGCCCGACGACGCCGACCGGGCCCTGTTGCTGTATGCCGAGAGCGTCGCACTCGAGGAGGAACTGGGACTGGCGTCGCTCCCGCCCATGCACCCCAAGCTGGGCCGGGACTGAGTCGGCCCGACGCCCTGGCGCCGACGCGGGTCAGCGGTTGTAACGATCGAGGTGGCCGCTGACGACAGGGAAGACGTCGACGTGGGCGTCGCGGCCGATCAGCGCGTCGAGATGCGCGTAGCCCGGGAGGACCACCCGCTCGTACAGGGCCGGATCGTTGGCCTCCTGCAGCCATCGCAGGGTCCGCAGACTGCCCTCGGGGCGGAAGATGTAGTTGTTCTCGCCCTGCACCAGAAGGATCGGCAACCGCAGGCGTTCCGGATGGCTGACGTAGCTGTCCGCCCCGTCCGCCGCCAACACCTGGCGGGCCTTCATGATGACCGCCATGTGGTCGAGGGCACGCAGATTCCCGACGCCGAACATGTTGTCAAGCTGCGCGTGGGTGGCGTCATCGAGCTGCTCATGGGTTTGCGTGCAGCCGTAGATGGCGTTGATCCAGCGGCACACCGGCTTCGAGCACCGCTCCCCCGCCGGCATCGGGACTGCCCGCAGGCCGAGATCCAGCAGCTTCTTGACCATCGAGCCCCCGGTGAAGGGGGCCACCCTGTCGAGCCCGAGGCGGCCGAGAAACGATCCCACCCCCAAGCTCGCCTTGGCCTGGTTGAGCAGCGACGTCTCCGGATGGAGCGGGAACTGCATGCAGACCGCGGAGCGCACGTCGGGGAGCACGCCGGCGGCCAGCGCCATCATCAACGACGCCGAGCCCACGCAGTGCCCCACTGCCTGCACGCTCGACGCGCCGGTCACCCGCAGCACCTCGGCCACCGCCGCGGGCCAGTCCTCGGTGGCGATGTCGTCGAGCGTGAACGACGTGCGCGATGAGGGCAGGTCGATGCCTGCCCGGTAGTCGAACAACCAGACGTCGTAGCCCTTGGCCACGAGGTGCTCGGTGAGGTTGGTGCTGGTGGTGCCGCCGATGAACGACATGGCCGACATGCCGAACCCGGCGGCGAGCAGCACGGGACCGCGCCGCCCACCCTCGTAGCGGGTCAGCCGCAGCCAGGCGTCGTCGCCCACCTCGCTGCCCTCGTGCCAGCAGCCGTCGGCGTCGCACCAGCGCGGCTCGGCCGCGGGCAGCCGGAGGCGGCGGGTCCCGTCGCCCGTCGGGGGGACCGGGACGGGGGGCGCCGCCGGGAACTCCCCCACCCCGTCGAGCGGCCCGCCGTACACCGAACCCAGCGAGCGCAGGAACCGGGTGGAGAACCGGGCCAGCCAGCGCGCCCGTTCGAGCGACCCGCCGATGCCGGAGACCCGCATCGTGCTGAGCTGGCGGGCGAAGTCGGCGGCGGTCAACCGCATGACACCGGCGGCCACGACATCGGGCCCGCGGCCGCGGCTGATCGTGACGTAGAGGGTGGTGGTGTCGGCCCAGGCGTCGAAGCCCGAGCGGTCGTGCAGGTACTTCGTGCCCTCGAAACTGAACTCCGCACCATCCTCGGCCACCAGCAGCATCGAGTAGCGCATGTGCCACGTGGCCACGTGGGTCGGGTCGTGCTGCATCAGGCGGAACGTCCCGTCCACGACGCGCAGCCGCTGCGGGGACAGCGTCGGTGCCGTGACGGTGCCCGAGAGCCGTCCCGGGGTCGCCGGGTCCCGCAGGAGTGCCTCGAGGTCGTCGATGCCCACGGTCAGGACGAACTCCAGCGGCGTGCCCTCGGCACGGCCTCGCTGCTCGCCCGCCACGGCATCCCCGTCGACCGACGGGGCGGCCCAACCCGCCATCCGCTCGGTGAACGTCACGCCCGGACGGCGCACCGGAGGGCCGGGAGGCGGGGGCACGGTAGGCCGGTCGGGGCCGCTCCACCCCCGGTCGTCGGCCAGGAGCTCGGTCGCCCGCTCGGCGAGCGCCGAGATGGTCAGCAGCGGGTTCACGGCCAGGGGTCGCGGGACGATGGCGCCATCGGCCACCACGAGGCCGTCGTGGACCTCGCCGTTGACGCCCGTGAACACCCGGCCGGCGTGGTCCACGACGCCGGCGGCGCCGTCACCGGCCATCGGGCAACCGCCCAGCGGGTGCACGGTCACCAGCGAATCGTTGAACATCGGGGTCGACAGGGGGTTCCCGACGAACCTGGCGCCCAGCGAGGCGCTCATCTTCTGGAGCACCTCGGCGTTGCGGTCGAAGACCGGGCGGTCACCGGCACCCGCCCAGTCGACCCGCACGCCGTCGCCATCGAGCCGCAGCCGGCCGTCCCCGGCGTCGTCGCTCATGACGAGGTACGTCAGCGTGTCGTCGGCGGCGCCACCCCGCCAGGCCAGCAGGCGCCGAGGATCTCGCCGGAGCCGGCGCCAAACGCGCCGGGCGAACGCCGCCGGGCCACCTCCCCCGCCGGCCTCGGACGCCACCGCGAAGGCCGCAGGAATCAGCGGCCGGAGCGCACCGGGGATGGCGCCCTCCTCCACGAGCAGCGCCCGAGACCGGTCGGCGGTGAGGTCGACCATGCCGGTGATGGTGGGACCGACGCTGGTCTCGGGCGTGGGGTGGCGGCGGCCGGTGCCGATGCCGCGCACCGGGACCTCCGCGTCGTAGGCGAACGCCAGGACGTCGCCGTTGCCGCTGAACCGAGATCCCAGCCGGGGGGAGACGGCCAGGCCCTCGGTGCGGGATCGCATGAGGATCTGGGTGGACCCGAGCGTGCCGGCGGCCAGAACCACCACGTCCGCGAACACGAACGAGGCCGGGGCACCGAGGCGGTGGCGCCCGTCGCCGGGGGCGTCGAAGGTGACGATCCAGCCCGCGCCGCCAGCTGCGGGGCGGACGGTGCGGACCGGCGTCTCGCAGAAGATCTCCGCTCCGTGGGCGACGGCATAGGGCAGGTAGTTGACGAGCACCGTGTTCTTGGCGTTGTGGTTGCACCCGCTGACGCAGTCGCCACACAGGGTGCAGGCATCCTGATGGACGCCTGCGGCGTTGACGCCCGCCTCGAAGGTGACGTTGATCCGGGGGCGTTCGACAGTGGCCGCGGCGCCTTCGGCGGCGACCGCCAGGGCCGCCAACTTGACCGGATCCGACCAGTCCTCGGGGTAGGGCGCGGAACCGAGCATCCGCTCCGCGCGTTCGAAGTAGGGGGCGAGCGCGTCGCCGCGACCGCGCAGCTCGGCCGGCCAGCGCTCGTCGTCGAAGACCCACGCGGGCGGGCGGAGCGCCACGCCGGCGTTGATCAGCGAGGTCCCGCCCAGCCCACAGCCCACCATGACGCTGACCTCGTCGTCGGCGTGGAGCTCGAACAGAGCGGACCGGGGCCCGATGCGGCGCCGGGGTGTCCGGACCTGGAGCTGGCGCAGCGCCCGCCAGGGGGTGTCCGGATAGTCGCCGGGGCGGAGCTCTCGGCCCCGCTCGAGCACGCATACCGACCGGCCCAACCGGGCCAGGCGGGACGCGGCGATAGCGCCGCCGTAGCCGCTGCCGACGACCACGACTTCGTATCGCTCGCGCAGGCGGTCGAGCGGGAGCGACAGTTTCGCCTCGGTCTGCTGCTGGATCACCTTCCCCAACCCTTCCTGCTGATGCCTACCTGTCCTCCCGGGCCGCGCAAGTGGGCCGGCCCCGCCGCAGGCCGGCCCACTGCCGGGGTGCATCCGCCGTGTTCACCCCTTTCCCGCCACGAGTTCCGCCGCAACGTGTCGGATGGGATCGCACGAGGTTGCTCCGTGACGCACATGGTGCCCGGTGCCGCGCAACATCCGCGCAACGCCGGCCGATGAACGCCCCGCAAACGCCCCGCCCCTATACGTGACCTGGGCTTTCCGCCAGGGGTGACAGACTCGTTGGGGAGGAGGCAGGTGCGTCTCGAGATCACGCTCATCGGCGACATCGCGCTCGGGGCTGAGGGCGACGAGCCCGGGCGGACGATTTCGGGCGCGAACGCACGGGTGGCCCTGGCGCTGCTGGCGCTGGAGCGGGCGCAGGGCGTCACGTCCGAGAGGCTCGCCGAGGCGCTGTGGCCCGACGGTCTGCCCGCGACCTGGGGCTCCGCGCTGCGCATGACCATGAGCCGCGTCCGGTCGTTCATCAAGGACGCGCTCGACCCCACCGCTCCCGACCCCATCGTGGCCCAGGGGGGGCGGTACATCTGGCAGCTCCCCGACGGTGTGTCGCTCCACGTCGACGTCGAGGATGCCGAGCAGGCACTGGCCGCCGCTCGCGAAGCGCTGGCGTCTGGTGACGCGGCGCGCGGGTACCACGACGCATCGCGCGCAGCCAGCCGGCTCCGGGGCCCGTTCCTGGCCGGGCGCCACGGCACGTGGGTCGACGAGCAGCGCGATCGCCTGTCCGACCTCCTCGTGGCGGCCCTGGAGGTGACGAGCGAGGCGGCGGCCGCCAGCGGGGATGCCGCAACGGCGCTGGCCCTCGCCGACGAGGCTGTCGAGCGGGCGCCCCTGCGGGAGAGCGCCCACCGTGCCCGCATGCGCGCGCACGCCGACGCGGGCAACCGGGGCGAGGCCCTGCTCGCCTATCAGCGCCTGCGGCGGGTCCTGGCCGACACGCTCGGGGTCGATCCCGACATCGACACCGAGGCGGCGTACCTCCAGCTCTTGGGGCCGGCGCCACCACCGCGCACGGCGGCGAGGGTTGCCGACCCCCAGGAGCCCGCCGGCGCCAGGAGCGGGGCCTCCGCCCCGGCGCCCTTCGTCGGTCGGGCCGCCGAGTTGGCCGTGCTCGGCGCCGCCTGGGACCGCGCCGCCGGCGGAGCCCGCCACGTCGTCGTCGTTACCGGTGAGGCGGGCATCGGCAAGACCCGCCTCGCCACCGAGGCGGCCCGTCGGGTTGCGGGACAGGGCGGGCTGGTGCTGTTCGGCCGCTGCGACGAGGAAGCGATCGTGCCCTACCAGCCCATCGTGGAGGCGCTCGACGGTTACGTTGCCGCCACGCCGGCCGACGAACTGATGACGATGGACGAGGCGGCGTGGGCCGAGCTGGCAGCGGTGTTGCCGTCGCTCCACGGGACGCGCCCAGCCGGCGGCGGGCCCGACGGGCGAGCACGCCTCTTCGACGCCGTCACGACCCTCGTGGCTTCGGCGGCGGCCGACCGCCCGGTGCTGCTGGTCCTCGACGACCTCCAATGGGCCGACGACGACACCCTGCTGCTCGTCCGCCACCTGCTACGGCGCGCCGGTGACGCCCCGGTGCTCGTGGTCGCGATCTCGCGCGACCACGACGTGGCCCCCGGCAGCGTGCTGGGAGACGTGATCCACGCGCTCGACCGCGACGGCTGGGTCCGCCGCCTGCCGCTGGCGGGGCTGGACGAGTCCGACGTGCGCGCCCTGGTGCGTCAGAGCGTGTCAACCCCGCGCGATCACGCGGCGCTGACCCGCCGACTGGTGGCCGAGACCGCCGGCAACCCCTTCCTCGTCACCGAGATGCTGCGCGCACCCGTGGACGCGGCGGATGCGCCGATCCCGGTCGGCGTCCAGCAGCTGGTCGTCGAGCGGCTCGGGCGCCTCGGCGATGCCGCCATCGACCTGCTGCGGGCGGCGGGGCTGGCGGGGGCCAGCTTCGAGCTGGACCTGGTGGCGGCGGCGGCGGGGCTCGACGAGGCGACAACCCTCGACGCGCTCGATGCCGCGCTGGGCTCGGGGTTGGTTGCGGAGGAGACCGCCGAGCGCTACCAGTTCCCGCACGACATCGTGCGCCGGACCCTCGTCGCCCAGTTGAGCGGCGCCCGGCGCCGTGCCCTGCATGCCCGGCTGGCGGAGTCCATCGTGTCCCGGCGGGCGGACCGCCTCGACGCCTACACGGCGATCCTCGCGCACCACACATCTTCTGCGGCCGGCCCCCGGGGCGACGAACGGGCGGTCCGCTGGTCGCGTGCGGCCGCCGCCCAGGCAGCGGAGCGCCGGGCCCTGGTCGAGGCCGTCCGACTGGAACGCCAGGCGCTCGCGCATGTGCCGGCGGATGACGGCGGCCAGCGGGCCGAGGTGCTCACCGACCTGGCGATGGCGTTGCTGGCCGCCGGCGATCCCGGCGGGGAGCCGACCCTCATCGAGGCGGCCGCGGTCGCCCGGCGGCACGGCCGATTCGACCTGCTTGCCCGCGCCGCGTTGGCGCTGGCGGACCGTGCCGGGGAGCGCCCGGAGCTGCGGACCGATGCCGGCGCCCTGGTAGAGGCGGCCCTGGGGTCGTTCCGGCCGGCCGACGAGGACGGCCTCCTGGTCCACGCGCGGTTGCAGGCCCGCGCGGTGGCGCTGGCGGGGTCCCGCGCACCGCGCCCTGCCGACGAATCCCTGGACGTCCTGCGCCGACGCCTGGACGCGCTGGGCGGTGCCGATCGGCTCGACGAGCGGATCGCCCTGGCCAACGACCTGGCCGTCCTCGCCGACGCCGCCGACGATGCGGCCTCGGCCGTCGTGGCGGCCCACGAGCGCGCCATGGCCGCGACGTTGGCCGGCGACGACGAGACGGCCCAGGCCTGCCTCCGGGTCATCGAGGAGGCCGCGGCCAAGTCCGACGATCAGGTCGCTGCGGCCCTGGTGGCGGAGCACGAGGCCGCCAAGGCGGCGATGACCGGCCACTTCGACGACGCAATGGTGGCGGTCGAGGCCGCAATAGGGGCCCACAGCCTCGTCGCCGGGCCCGAGGCTGCGGCGGTCGTGGCCCGGCGGCACCGTGGGGTGCTGGCGTGGATGCTCGGCTCTCCCGCGGCCCTGTACGCCGACCCCGGTCCAGCCGAGGGGACGGCTGGGGCGGCGGACGCCGCACTCGAGCACCTCGTTCGCGGCGATGCCGACCGCGCCCGGCTGGTCGCCCGCGATCTGATCGCCGGCGTCCAGCCACTGCCCACAGGAGACGAGCTGCCCCATGCGCTGGGTGTCCTGGCGCTGGTCGCCGCCGAGCTCCAAGAGGAGGTACTGGTCGAGCCGGTCCGTGCCCTGCTGGCGCCTCACGCCGACCTGACCTGCGGCATCGGGTACCGCACGTTCGTCGGCGTGGCTGCGTTCCACCTGGGGCGTTTGGCGGCGGTGACCGGCGACTGGGCCGACGCCGAGCGCCACATGCTCGCGGCGCTGCGCCGCTTCAGCGCGCTCCAGGCCCGCCCGTGGGTGGCGTTCACGCAGCGCGTGCTCGCCGACGTGCTCGAGGCGCGGGGGCGGCCATCCGACCGTGAATGGTTGGCAAACCTGCGGGGCGAGTCCCGCTGGACGACCGCCACGCTCGACCTACGGGACGAGTAGCAGAGCGAGAGACGGCGGTGGTTCGGCCCGTCCCACGGGGGCGGATCCGCCTCCACCACCGCACCCGAGGCAATCGGTTTCGGAAGCCGGGGCCCGAGGCGATGGGTTCCTCGTCTGGAACGCATGACCTCGAGCTCGCCGAAGCGGAACCCATGACCTCACGATCACTGCGCCGCCACCACACCCCGAGGCAACCGGGTTCCCCTGCCGGGCGGGCGCTCTACCGCAGCCTCAGGCCAGGGGATCGGCAAACGGGTCGTCGCCGGCGGGACCGCCCGGACGACCCGGACCCCCGAAGGGATCGTCGATCGCCGGGCGGATGGAGACGGGCTGCCCCTCGTCGTCGTCGCCCGCCAGCTCGGCGCCCAGCATCCCCGCGTAGCCCCGTTCCTCCAGCTCCCCCGACAGCTCGGGGCCGCCCGAGCGGACGATCTGGCCCCTGGCCAGGACGTGCACCCGGTCGGCGCGGAGCTCGTGCAACAGCCGGCTGTAGTGGGTGATGGCGAGGACACCCAGGCCGATCTCGTTGGTGGCGGCCTCCACCCGGCGGGCGCAGGCCCGCAGGGCGTCGATGTCCAGGCCGGAGTCGAGCTCGTCGAGCACGGCGATGGATGGGCGTAACACGCCCAACTGCAGCGTCTCGTTCTTCTTCTTCTCGCCCCCCGACAGATCGACGTTCAACGGCCGGTCGATGAGCCGGGGATCGAGCGTCAGGCGCTGTGCCTCGGCCCGGATGTCGGCGTCCACGGACGTGACGTCGCGCCCGCCGGCCCGTGCCGCCGACTCGAGCAGCGCGTGCAGCGACACGCCCGGCACCTCGGTCGGGTACTGCAGGGTGAGGAACAGCCCCGCTTGCGCCCGCTGCCACGGGTCGAGCGCGAGGATGTCCACGCCGTCGAGGGTGACCGTGCCGCCGAGCACCTCGTAGCCGGGCCGGCCCATCACCACGTGGGCCAGCGTGGACTTGCCCGATCCGTTGGGGCCCATGACGGCGTGCACCTCGCCGGACCGCACGGTGAGGTCGATGCCGCGCAGGATCTCCTTGCCCGAGACGCCGGCCCGCAGTCCGGAGATCTCGAGCACGTGGCCGACCTTGGGTGCGCGGGTCATTCGTCCTCCACCACCAGCACGACGTCACCGTCCTCGACGCGCACCTCGTAGACGGGCTCGGGCCTGGTGGCGGGCAGGCTCAGGGGCTCGCCGGTCTCGAGCGAGAACTCGCTGCCGTGCTTCCAGCACTCGATCGTCCTGTCCTCGACGTGCACCTCCCCCTCGGCGAGGGAGATGTCCTGGTGGGTACAGCGGTCGCCGATGGCATAGACGTCGTCGCCGATCCGCACGACGACGATTCGGCGCTTGCCGACCTCGAACCGGCGGGCCTCGCCCGAGGCCAGCTCGTCGAGGCGGCAGAGCCGCTGCTGGGTCGCATGCTCGGGCATCAGGCGGCTCGCCTCTCGAACTTGGCCGCGACCGTGGACCGCAGCGGCGGCACCACCGAAGGAACCGGAGACCGGCCGAGGACCTCGTCGAAGAACCCGCTGACGATGAGGCGCTCGGCCTCGTCGGTGGGCAACCCCCGGCTCTCGAGGTAGAAGCGCTGCTCCTCGTCGATGGGGCCGACGGCCGACGCATGGCTGCAGCGGACGTCGTTGTTCTCGATCATCAGATTGGGCACCGACTCGGCCCAGGCGCCATCGGACAGCTTGATGTTGCGATTGGTCTGGAGGGCGTTGGTGCCGCGCGCCTCCTTCCCCACCCGGATCATCCCGGTGTAGACCGACCGCGACCGCCCACCGACCGCGCCCTTGAACAGCAGGTTCGACGTGCAGTCCGGGGCGATGTGATCCTGGAACGTGCGGAAGTCGAGGGTCTGTTCGCCCTCGCCGAAGTAGACGGCATCCAGCTCCCCGGTCGCACCCCGCCCCACCATGCGGCAGTCGGTGCGCAGGCGGGCGTAGTCGCCGCCAAAGCCCACCGTGGTGGTGCGCAGGCTCGCCTCGGCCTCGACGCTGGCGACCTGCAACCCGAGCTGCCAGGTGGCCAGCCCGAGCTGCTGCACCGTCAGGTGGCCGACCCGGGCGGCGCGCCCGACCGCGATCTCGGTGACTGGCACCACCAGGCCGGGCTCGGCTCCCGACGCCTGGATCTCGAGGACCGACACCTCGCTGTCGTCCCCGGCCTCGACCACCAGCCGGGGAAAGGCGGCCAGCCCGTCTCCCTCGGTCAGGTGCGCCACCACGACGGGGCCGCCGACGGCGAGGCCGGCCGGTACCCGCACGAGCACCGGCTCGCCCAGGAAGGCGTCGTTGAAGCCGAGGAACACGTCGGGCGCCCGGTCGATGGCGCCGCCGAGCACGTCGCCGTCGGCCTCGCCCATCCGGTCGGCCCGCAGCCCCTTGGCGGCCAGGTCGCCGCGCAGCTCCGTGTGGACGATCCGCCCGTTGCGGGCGACGACCAGGGCCGCACGATCCGGCGTGGCGTCGAGCAGCGGGCGAAACCGCTCGAGCGCGCTGGCCGCTACCCCCCCGGTGTCGGCGGCCGTCTCGGACGCCGGCCGGAAGTCGTCGAGGTCGAGGTCATCGATGCGGCTGTAGCGCCACACCTCTTCCTCGGTCGTGGGCAGGCTGGCGTCGGCAAACCCCGCGGCCGCCGCGGCTCGCCGCCGGCGCAGCCATTCGGGGCCGTCGAGCGCGGCGCTCGCGTCAGGGGTGAACGTGCTCAGGGTGGGGTCCTTTCGCAGCTCGCCCGGAGCGGGTGGGCGCCGCAGTCAGGAGGTTGGAGCCTACCGGCCGGTCATGACTTGCGGCGGAACCAGCGGCGCCAGCGAGGCTCCTCCTCGCGGACCCGCTCCGCTTGGACCTCGGCCATGATCTCGGGGCCGGCGGAATTGACGATCTCCTCGGCCTCGTCGAGCAGGCGGGCCACCGAACCGTCGGCCCGGTCGAGCGCGTCGAGCGGCTCGTCTGGCGTCCTCGGGGTGACCAGCGACCCGTGCGCCCAGTTGACGTCGGCCATCCGCCGCTGGTAGGCGGGGCAGTTCTCCGGGCAACGCCACGGCGCCTCGGGCGCCAAGTCAAGGTTGCACTTCCGGACGGTTTCCCCGTTGCGGTAAGTGCGGGACTCGAAATGCTTGCAGTCCTGGCGCATCGGCACCAACACATTGTGCCAGCTAGTGGCGCGATTTCTTCGCGGCTCCCGGCGCCCAAGGGCCCGATCCCGCCGGTCAGCCGACCGAACCCTCCATCTGGAGCTCGATCAGGCGGCTCCACTCCACGGCGTACTCCATGGGCAGGGTGCGGGTGACCGGCTCGATGAAGCCGTTGACCACCATGCTCATCGCCTGCTCCTCGGAGAGCCCGCGGCTCATGAGGTAGAAGAGCTGCTCGTCGGCCACCTTGGACACGGTGGCCTCGTGGCCGATCTGGGCGTCGCGGGCACCCACCTCCATGTAGGGGAAGGTGTCGCTCACCGAGTCCTCGTCGAGGATCAGTGCGTCGCACTGCACGTGGCTCTTGCAGCCGTAGGCATCGTCCTCGACCCTGACCAGACCGCGGTACGACGTGCGGCCGCCGTCCTTGGAGATCGACTTCGACACGATCTTGGACGTGGTCTCGGGCGCCGCGTGCACCATCTTGGCGCCGGCGTCCTGGTGCTGGCCGGGGCCGGCGTAGGCCACCGACAGCACCTCGCCGGTCGCCTTGGGACCGACCATGTACACCGACGGGTACTTCATCGTGAGGCGGGACCCGATGTTGCCGTCGATCCACTCCATGTGGCCCTCCGCCTCGACCCGGGCCCGCTTGGTGACCAGGTTGAAGACGTTGTTCGACCAGTTCTGGATGGTCGTGTAGGTGACCCGGGCGCTCGGCTTGACCACGATCTCGACCACGGCCGAGTGCAGCGAGTCCGTGGTGTACACCGGGGCCGAGCAGCCCTCGATGTAGTGCACCTTGGCGCCCTCGTCGGCGATGATCAGCGTGCGCTCGAATTGGCCCATGTTCTCGGCGTTGATGCGGAAGTAGGCCTGCAGCGGCATGTCCACCTCGACACCCGGCGGCACGTAGATGAACGACCCGCCCGACCACACCGACGAGTTGAGCGCGGCGAACTTGTTGTCGTTCTTGGGGATGATGGTGCCGAAGTAGGGCTTGACGAGCTCGGGGTACTCCCGCAGGGCGGTGTCCATGTCGCAGAACACGACGCCCTGGCGCTCGAGGTCCTCGCGGTTGCGGTGGAAGACGACCTCGCTCTCGTACTGGGCCGTCACCCCGGCCAGGTACTTGCGCTCGGCCTCGGGGATCCCCAACTTCTCGTAGGTGTTCTTGATCGAGTCGGGAAGCTCCTCCCACTCGTCGACCTGCGCGTTGGTGGGCTTGACGTAGTAGTAGATGTCGTCGATGTAGATCTGCGACATGTCGCCGCCCCACGTGGGCATGGGGCGCTTCTCGAAGTGGCGGAGTGAGGCGAGGCGATAGTTGAGCATCCAGTCGGGTTCGCCCTTCATCCACGACATCTCGCGGACGATCTCCTCGTTCAGGCCCTTCTTGGGCTTGAAGACGTAGTTCTCCTCGTCGGCCCAGCCGAGCTTGTAACGCCCGAGGTCGAGATCGGCGACTGCCATGTGCGTCCCCTTCGTGGACAGATGGCCACGTGAATTTCTCCTACGTGGATAGTAGCAATCCGCTGGCGACGCTCCACCGGTCAGGTGGCGGCGGTCGCGACCTGGGGCTCCGGCGCCGGCTCGCCGCTGGGCACCGCCCCCTCCGCCGGTTCGGCGCCGGACGTCGTCGACCGGGGTACGGCTGCCAGCCCTGCGACCAGCAGCACCAAGGCCGGGTCGGCGGGCATCCGGTAGCGAAGCTGGCCGAAGGTCAGCGCGGCGCCGGCGCTCACGGCGATGATCGGCGCCAGCAGCGGGAAGATCGGTCTGCCTCGTCGACGCAGTCGCCACGCCCCCAGCGGTGCCAGCGCCAGCAGGATCCAGGTCATCACGAATGCGGCCCAGGTCGGCCGCCGCTCCGGCCCGCCGACCATCGTCGTCTCCAAGTCCACCTGCTGGATGGGCCGGAACAGCCCCCACAGGCGCCCGACCCGCGCCGCCGCGACAGCCGGCACTCGACCGAGGTGGTCCCGGGCGTAGGCGCGCCACACCTCCCCGGCGTGGGCGTTCTCCTCCGCCTGGGTATCACCCACGGTGGCGGCTTCGAGGCATGGATAGGACTTGTAGCCGACGATGGGGCCGTAGAAGCCATCGGAGCACCAGCTCGCCGCCATCGTCCGGTCGAGGTTGTTGGAGAGCAGCACGGTCTCGTCGTCGAAGCGGGCGAGGTTGTACCCAACCCATGGGCCGATCACCACCAGCGTGGCGGCGAACGCCGCCAGGACCGACACGACCGGTCTCTGCGCCGACGCCCGGCGGAACCAGAACAACGGCAGCACGATGAGCGGGCTCAACGCCAGCAGCTCGGACCTGCTGAGGGCGGCGATCCCGATGGCGGCACCGAGCCAGAGCGCACTGCGCGGCCGGGCATCGTCCCAACATCGGTAGGCGGCGAGGATGACGAGCGCCGTCGCGAAGATCGCAATGGTCTCCGACAGGACCCAACCGTCAGGCATCCACAATGTCGGGAGCACGGCGGCCAGGCCCGCGGCGATCAGGCCGGCCCGGTTCCCGCCGATGCGCCTGCCCGCGAACCCGACGACGCCCACGGTGGCGGCACCGAGGAAGCACGACCACACCTGATGCTCGAAGAAGCTCCGGAAGCCGGCCACCGAGGCAGCGGCCAGGTAGACGATGTACGCAGGCGGGTGATCCGCCCCCGGCATCTCCCTGAACGCGAACGCCATGGCGACGGGGTGGATAAACCCGTGGCCGTTGGCGAGCAGGTTCGCCCCCTCGTGGTAGTAGATCGCGTCGCCCGTCTCGCGGTCCGGCCCGCTCCAGCCGACGACGTACCCCAGGCGGATGCCCAGCCCGAGGGCGACGAGTGCCGCGAGCCATAGGTGCCAGGGCCCGACCCGCAGGCGCCAACGCATCAGGAGCGGGGAACTTCCGCGAGCGCCCACTACCCCTCTCCCAGCATCCCGGCGAGGCTAGCGGCCGCCGGCGCCGCATTCCGTCGGACCGACGGCCGGGCCTCCACACCCTGTACGCACCTACGATGCGGCTCCGTGCCACGGCGCCGGTGGGGGTTCGAGCTGAAGTTGGTCCTGCTGGGCCTGGCTGGGTTCGCGCTACGGGTGGGCTACGTGCTGGCGTTCCGACGCAGCGTCGTGCCGCTCTCCGGCGACGCCTACTACTACAGCGCTGGCGCCGATCTGATCGCGGCCGGCCGGGGCTTCATCGAGCCGCTCGCCGCGTCCGTGGGCCGTGTCAATCAGTCGGCGGACCACCCCCCGCTCTACGAGCTGTGGCTCACCATCGCGTCCGTTGTCGACCCCGGCCACGAGACGTGGCAGGTCACGCACATGCTCTGGTCGTGCGTCCTGGGCGCCGGGTCGGTCGTCTTCTGCGGCCTCGTGGGTAGGAGGGTCGCAGGGGCGCGCTGCGGGCTGGTGGCCGCGGGCGTCGCCGCGCTCTACCCGAACATGTGGCTGCACGACGGCGCCCTGCTGTCCGAGACCATGTCGATCTTCATGGTCAGCGTCACGCTGTGGCTGGCCTACCGGTTCTGGGACGTGCCGACGGGATGGCGGGCGGCATGGCTCGGTCTCAGCACTGGGCTGGCGGCACTGTCACGGCCCGAGCTCATCCTGTTGTTGCCACTGCTCTTGGTGCCGCTCACGGTCCTGACCAAGGGAGTGCCGGTCGGGCGCAAGATCAGCTGGCTGGCGGTCGGGGGCGCAACCGCGCTGGCGACCCTGGCACCGTGGGTCGCATTCAACCTGAGCCGCTTCGACGAGCCGGTGTACATCTCCACGAACCTCGGCGGCGCGATGGCCGCCGCCAACTGCGACTCGACCTACTTCGGCGACCTGATCGGCTACAAGGACTACGAGTGCGGCGACGACGCGTACCGGGCGGCCAGAGCCCGGTCGCCCGACGGAGACCAACTCGATAGCTCGACGCTGGATCGGCTGGTCCGCCGCGAGGTGTTCCGCTACATGGGGGACCACGCCGATCGGGTGCCAGTGGTCATGGCGGCGCGCCTCGGTCGCGCGCTCAAGGTCTACGGCGTCGGCCAGGAGATCGAGTACGACGACCTGATCCACGGCCAGGATCGGTGGGTCGTGTACGCCGGTCTTGTCTCCTGGTACGTCGTCGCCGGCCTGGCTGTGGCCGGGGCGGTGGTCGTCCGACGCCGTCGCGAGGTGCCCGTGTTCCCACTCCTGGTGGTGCCGGCAGTCGTCCTCATGGCCGTGGCCGCCATATTCGCTCAGACCCGCTATCGCGCCCCCGCCGAGCCCGCCGTCGTGATCCTCGCCGCCGTGGCCGTCGATGCGCTGCTGCCGGGGCGGCGGGCCGGACCGCCGACCGAAGGAGGCGAGCGCCGGTCCGACGAGGAGACCGCGACCATCTCCGTCCCCGTGTGAGCCGCCCGTCGGGTTCGCCTCCCGCCGCGACCCACGGTCCCAGGAGCTAGCGCAGGCGTTACATCTAACTGTAATGTCACGTTTTGGAGGCCTGGGGGGTCTTCGCAGCTGGGGTCGACGCCAGTCCGGCCCAGTCACAACGGCGTGATCGGAGGCCAGAGATGTCAGGCAATAGCTCTTTCACGAGCACCGTCAATGCCACAGTCACCCGGGTCGAGGTGATCGACCACATCGGTGCCGCGTTCACGGGCGGACCGCTCACCCGGTCCGATCTCCTGTTGGCGGCCCAGCGCGTCGGTGCCCGCCCCGCAGTGCTCGAACTGCTCGAGCGACTGCCCGACCACAGGTTCTCACGGCCGAACGAGCTCTGGACCGACCTGAAGGACGTGCCCATCGAGCCGTAGGGCCGCGGCCGCCGGGCCGCGGCCGGCTCAGACGGCCGGTGCCCTGGTGCCGGCCACCCAGGTGGCGTACAGGCTGGCGTAGCGGCCGCCTGCGGCCACGAGGTCGGCGTGCGTGCCGAGCTCGACGAGCTCGCCGCCGTCGACGACGCCCACCACGTCCGCACGCTCCGACGTCGACAGCCGGTGGGCGATCACCACCACGGTCCGTCCCTCCAGCAGCCGGTCGACCGCGGACTCGACCAGGACCTCGGTCCCGGGGTCGAGGCTCGACGTGGCCTCGTCCAGCACGAGCACTGCGGGGTCGGCGAGGGCGGCCCGGGCCAGCGAGACCAGCTGCTTCTCCCCCGCCGACAGCCGGCTGCCCCGCTCCCTCACCTCGGTGTCGAGGCCCTCGGCCAACGCTGCGAAGCGCTCGTAGGCACCGACGGCCCGTAGCGCATCGTCGACCTCGGCGTCCGTGGCGTCCTCCCGGGCAAGGCGTACGTTGTCGCGGATGGTCCCGTTGAACAGGAACCCCTCCTGCGGGATCACCACGATCCGCCCCCGCAGCGACGCCAGCGTGGCGTCACGCAGGTCGACGCCGCCCAGGCGGACCGACCCCGACGTCGGGTCGTAGAGCCGGGCCACGAGCTTGGCCAGCGTTGACTTGCCCGCGCCGGTCGGCCCCACCAGCGCAAGCCGCGTACCGGTGGGGATCCGCAGCGACACGTCCCGCAGGACCCTGGGACCGTCCCCGTACGCGAACGAAACCCGGTCGACCTCGATGTCGCCCATGCCGGCGAGGTCGACGGCGCCCGGTCGCTCGGGCACGTCTACCGGGGTGTCGAGCAGCTCGTACAGCTTGGACAGCCCGGCGCCCGCCGACTGCACCATGTTGAAGAGCTGGCTCAGCTGCTGCACCGGCTCGAACAGGTTCGAGAGCGTCAACACGAAGAACGCCACGGTGCCCACCGTCAGCATCCCTTCGTGAACCCACCACCCGCCGATGCCCAGGGCGAGGGCGGTGGTCCCCCAGCCCGCGAGCTCGATGACGGGTAGGTACCAGGCTGAGATCGCCACCGAGCGCATGTGGCTGTCGTAGAGCTCCCGGTTGCCCTCCTCGAACCGGCCGACCTCGACATCCTCGCGGGCGAACGCCTGGACGACCCGGACCCCGGCGATCCCCTCCTGGAGGTGCGAGAGCGTGGAGCCGATCCGGTCGCGCACCTCGAGGTAGGCGTCGTTGGAGTCGCGCTGGAACTTGATGCTCGCGAGGATCACCGGCGGGAGCCCCACCATGCACACGAGCATGAGCTGCCAGGACACGGTGGACAGCACGATCACCGACACCACCAGCAGCAGTGCGTTGGATACGAACATGGCCAGCCCGAGCTGGATGAGCTCGGCCAGGGAGTCGACGTCGGACGTCATGCGCGACACCAGCACGCCGGCCTTGGAGCGGTCGTAGAACGGCATCGACAGGCTTTGCAGGTGGTCGAAGACACGGATGCGGAGACGGCGGAGGAAGTCCTCGCCGACGCGGCTGATCAGCCTGATCTGGATGCGGTTGGTGATGTAGGCGAGGACGGCGACCACCACGTAGCCGGCCACCGCCACATTCAGTGCCCCCGCATCGCCCTCGTTGATGCCGTTGTCGATGCCGTAGCGAACCAGCCAGGGCCCGGCGAGCACGGTGCCGGTCCACAGGAACACCATCGCCAGCGCCCCCGCGACGCGGCGCGCCTGCGGCCGCAGCATCCGAGCCGTCCGGCGCAAGACACGGCGGGCGGCGACGCGGTCGAGCTTGTCGTCCTCGCTGACGCCCGAGGCCATCCACATCAGCGCCAGGCCTCCTCGGGCTGGCGAGCCCCCTCGCCGTTGCCGTCCGCACCCGCGGTCACGCGGCGGGACTCCCGGGCCGCCGCGGCGGCGAGGACCTGGCGGTAGCGGTGGTCGGTGGCGAGCAGTGACTCGTGGGTGCCCTCGGCGACGACCCGGCCGGAGTCGACGAGCACCACCCGGTCCGCCAGGGCGATGGTGGCCGGGCGGTGCGCGATCACGATGGTGGTCCGGCCACGCATGACGCCGGTGAGGGCGTCGCGGATCTCGTGCTCCTTCGTCGGATCGACCGCAGAGGTGGCGTCATCGAGGATCAGCACCCGCGGGTCGGCCAGGATGGCGCGTGCGATGGCGATCCGCTGGCGCTGCCCGCCCGACAGCGAGTAGCCCCGCTCACCGATGCGGGTGGCGTAGCCGTCGCCGAGCTCGCCGATGAACTCGTGCGCCCCCGCGAGCCGGGCCGCCCGTTCGATGGCGGCATGGGGGGCGTCGGGGTCGGCGAACGCGATGTTGGCCGCGATCGTGTCACTGAACAGGAACGTGTCCTCGAACACGATGCCGACGGCTTGGCGCAGGTCGCGCAGCCGCAGGTCGCGCACATCGATGCCGTCGAGCGTGATGCGCCCGGCCTCGACGTCGTAGAAGCGGGGGATGAGCCGCGCCACCGTGGTCTTGCCCGATCCTGTCGCCCCTACCAGCGCCACCGACTCGCCCGGCCGCACGCGCAGGTCGAACCCGTCGAGCACCGAGGTTCGCCCTCCATAGGAGAACCGGACCCCCTCGAATGCCACCGCACCGACAGGCCCCCCGCTCCCCGGGCCCGAGTGGCCACGGGAGCTCATGTCCTGTCTCGGGCGGGCGGTGGGGAGCCCGACCGGGTGCGGCGAATCCGCCACCAACGGGTCGGTGGCCAGCACCTCGTCCACCCGCTCGGCCGAGACCACGGCCCGCTGCGCCTGGGCGACGATCATGCCGAGCATGCGCAGCGGCCACACGAGCATGGCGATGTAGATGTTGAACGCGATCAGCGAGCCGAGGCTCAGGCTGCCGTTGAGGACCTGGTGGCCGCCGTAGGCGAGCACCGCGATCAATCCGATGTTGGGGAGCAGCTCGAGCCCCGGCAGGAAGCTCGCCCGGGTGCGCGCTGCAGCCATCGACTGGTCGTAGACGTCCTCGGCCTCGCCCTTCAGCCGCGTCGCCTGCACCCGTTCGGCGCCCAATCCCTTGATCACCCGCACGCCGGCGACCGACTCCTCCACCACTGCCGCCAGCTCGGCCGACTCCCGCTGGATCCCCATGACGCTCGGGTAGAGGCGGCGCGAGAAGCGGGTGGCCAGCACGTTCATGAACGGCAGCGATCCCAGCGCCAGCACGGTCAGCACGGGGTCGATGAGGGCGAGGATCACAGTGACCGCGAGCACGGTCACGGCGTTGGAGATGGTCAGCGGGATCATCACCACGAACGCCTGGACCTGTTGCAGGTCCGTGTTTGCCCGACTCATGAGCTGGCCGGTCTGAGACCGGTCGTGGAACGCGAAGTGGAGCCGCTGCAGATGGGCGAAGAGCCGGTCGCGCAGGTCGGCCTCGATCCAGCGGGCCTCGCGGAACGCCAGGTAGCGGCGTAGGCCGGTGAAGGTGGCCGAGAACACGGCAACGATGCCCAGCGCGAGCGACCAGCGGACGAGTGCGCCCATGTCGTTGGACTCGATGCCCCGGTCGACCGCGGTCTTGACGATGAGGCCCGTCGACACCTTGGCCGCCGTCCAGGCCAGGCCGGTGGACACCCCGAGGATCAGCCCGGCCCGGCGGGCCCGAACCGACCGCAGGATCAGGCGCCAGCCTGTCCTGCCGCTGCTCCCCGTGTCCCTCGTCGTCTGTGCCCCTTGCGCCATCGTCCCCTCGGCCTTGACCCGCGGGTCAACGCTACCGGCGTGCGCCCGCCGGCCGACAACGCCATTTTCAGGCGGGTCCCCCGGCCACCGTCACCGGGGCATGAGCGCAGCTGCCAGCGCCCGCCACTGCCCGATCGGGAGTGCGGTGGCGTCGGGCCCGAGCACCTGGATGCACACGTGGTCGGCCCCGGCGTCGTGGTGGGCGGCCACCCGCGCAGAGACGGCGTCGGCGTCTCCCCACGCCACCAGCGCGTCGACCAGCTTGTCGCTGCCTCCTCCGGCGAGGTCGTCGTCGCCCCATCCCAGCCGCCGCAGGTTGTTCACGTAGTTCGGCAGGGTCAGGTAGATCGACATGTGCTTGCGGCCGACCGCGCGTGCAACGTCAGCGTCGGCCTCGAGCACCACCGCCTGCTCGACCAGCAGCATCGGCCCGTCACCCAGGTGACCACGCGCCTCGGCGGTGTGCTCGACCGGGACGAAGTAGGTCAGCGCCCCCCATGCCCGGGTGGCCGCCAGCTCGAGCATCCTCGGGCCGAGCGCGGAGAGGATCCGGGGCGGATCGTCGGCGGGGGCAGGCGACACCGTGAATGCATCGTCCATGGCGTCGAGGTAGTCGCGCATGCGGGCGACGGGCTTGTCCCAGACCTGGCCCAGCATCCCCTCGATCATCGCCGCATGGCTGACTCCGAGGCCGAGCAGGAAGCGCCCGCCCGAGTCGTCGGCCAGCAGCCGCTGGGCGGCGGCGGCGACGCTGGGCACCCGGTTGAAGATCACGGCCACGCCCGTGGCGACGACGATTCGTTCCGTGGCGTCGAGCAGCACCGCGGCGTGGGAGATCGGCTCCCGGCCGACCGCCTCGGGAATCCACAACGCACCGAATCCCAGCTCGTCGAGCTCCGCGGCCGCCTCGCGGGCCTGTGCCGCCGGTTGCAGGTCGAGCTGGGCGGTCCAGATGCCGACGCGCCCGACGTCCATGGGCGCCGACGCTACTTTGACCGTCGATGCATGGTGGAGGCGTGCGCTGGGCGACGCTGGCCGCGGTCGCCGGCGCAACCGGGTACGTCGGCCTGGTCGACCCCTCTGGACGAGGGGTCTACCCGCTGTGCCCCAGCCGCCTGCTGTTCGGCGTCGACTGCCCCGCCTGCGGGGGCCTCCGGGGCACGCACGACCTGTTGAGGGGGCACGTCGGGCAGGCGCTCGACCACAACCTGCTCCTCCCGGGGTTCCTGGTGGTCCTGGGGGTGGCGCTCGCTCTGTGGCTCCTGCCGCTCGTGGGTCGGCCGGCCGGCACCCTGCGCTTGCCGCGTTGGGCGACGGTCGGTGCGGTGGCGCTGGTGGCGGCCTTCACGGTCGCCCGCAACCTGCCGCTCGCGCCACTCGAGTTCCTCGGCTCCGGCTGAGAGGCCGAGCGAATGGGCACGCAAATGGGCACCGAACCGTACGGGATTTGCAGCGCAAGCCCGGGCCCGACAGCTCGGCCTCCCGGCAACACTGACCACCGTGGCCCGAGACAATGTGCCTAGCCGTGCACCCTCTGAGGCTCAGGCCGGATCGCGGTTCGGCGCCACCGCATCGTCGCTATCTGCTCGGCCTCTAGGAGCTGTACCGGCCGAACCCGCCCCGGAAGAACACCAACGGGCCGCCCTCGTGGCCGATCTCGAGGTCGAGCACGCGGCCGACCACGATCCAGTGGTCGCCGGCCTCGTGGATGGCGCCGATCTCGCAGTCGATCCACGCCAGCACGTCGTTGATGACCGGGGCGCGCGTCACCACCGACGGGCGCCAGCCGATGCCCGAGAACTTGTCGTCTATGCCCTTCTCGGCGAACGTACGGGCGATCTCCTCCTGGTCCTCGGCCAGGATGTTGACGCAGAAGTGCCCGGCGGCCTCGATCCGGGGATAGCTGGTCGACGAGTGGCCGGCGCAGAATGCCACCAGCGGTGGATGCAGCGACACCGACGTGAACGAACCGACGCACAACCCCACCGGTCCCTCCTCGGTGCCGGCGGTGACCACGGTGACGCCGGTCGGAAAGTGCCCCAGGACCTGGCGGAACCGCGCGCCGTCGGCGGCGGGCGACGCTGCGGACCGCTCGGTATTCACGCCGGCACACTACCGATCGGTCCAAACCACCCGGTATCCGGGCGGTCCGCTCGGCTCAGCCGCCGAACGAGACGGTGAGGCCCTCGTATGCGGCGATGACCTCGGACAACGAGGTGTTCGAGGCGACGTCGCAGGCGTGGGCCAGGAGCAGGTCGACGGCGGCGTCGTCGTGCGCCGGATCGTGGTGGAACAACGCCAGGCACTTGGCCCCCGCCTCCTGCGCCACGAACACGGCGTAGTCGACCGTGCAGTGGCCCCAGTAGTACTTCTTCGTGAACTCGTCGGGGGTGTACTGGGCGTCGTGGATGACCAGGTCGGCGCCGTCGCACAGCTCGAGCACGGCGTCGGTCACATGGTGGCTGCCGTCGTGCGGCATCTGGTGGTCGGCCAGGTAGGCGACCGCAGCCCCGCCGATCTCCACCCGATAGCCGTTGTTGGCGCCCACGTGAGGTACGGGCCGCACACGGACCTTCGCACCGTCGATCTCGATGTCCGCGTCGAGGACGTCATGGAACGCGATGTGCCCGTACAGCTCCTCGACGGTGACCGGGAAGAACGGCGGGCGCACGAACTGGCGGAACGCGTCCTCCAGCGAGCCCGCCTCCTGTGGCGGGCCGTACACGTCGAGCCGGGCCCCCGGCGCCAGGATGGGGCCGAAGAACGGCAGGCCCTGGACGTGGTCCCAATGCAGGTGGGTGACGAGCGCCGAGCCCTCGAACGACCCGTCCGTGGGGAGGGCATACCCCAGCTGCCGTAGCCCGGTGCCGAGGTCGAGGACGATCGGGTCGTGACCCGGCGCGTCGAGGAGGACACACGACGTATTCCCCCCGTAGCGACGGTTCTCGTCGCATGGGCAGGGGGTGGAACCCCTGACTCCGAAGAAGGACACGTTCAGCAAGGGATCCCCGATTCGCGGCGGTCTCGGGACGATATCCGCCTGCGTCCACCGCGAGCACTGAGTGTGACCACAATCACCAGACGCGGCCTCCGGGCGCTCCCGGACGGGCTCGGTTAGCGTCCGCCGGCATGAGCGAGCGTGGCCCGAGCGGCCCGGCCGAAGGCCAAAAGCGGGGTGCACCGAGCGAGCGGCCCGAAGGGCGAGAGAGTGGCATCACGCAGCACAACGTCGAGGCAAACGGCCTCACGTTCGCGTACCTCGCGGCCGGCGACCCCACGGCGCCGTTGGCACTCTGCCTTCATGGCTTTCCCGATTCGGCGTGGACGTGGCGGCATCTGCTCCCCTTCCTCGCCGGCGGCGGCTACCGGGCGGTAGCCCCGTGGCTGCGGGGCTACGCACCCACGACGGTACCCCCCGACGGCCGCTACCAGTCGGCCGTGCTGGGCCTCGACGCCTGCGCGCTGCACGAGGCCCTCGGCGGGGGCGAGGACGCCGTCCTCATCGGCCACGACTGGGGTGCGTTCGCGGCGTACGCGGCGGTCCACCACGCCACGCCGTGGCGTCGGGTGGTGACGCTGGCCGTGCCCCCGCCGGCGACCATCACCAGCGGCTTTCTCACGTACGACCAGCTGCGGCGGTCGTGGTACATGTTCTTCTTCCAGCACCCCCTGGCCGAGCTGGCCGTGCCCATGGACGACCTGGCGTTCATCGAGCGCCTCTGGGCGGACTGGTCGCCCGGCTACGACGCCAGCGCCGACCTGCCCCACGTGAAGCATGCACTGCGCGACGCCGCCAACCTGAACGCCGCCATCGGTTACTACCGGGCCACGCTCGGCGGCCTCGGGTTGGACCCCGATCCCGAGGTCCAGGCGCTCCAGGACGCCTCGGCCGGGCCACCCCCGGTGCCCACCTTGTACCTGCACGGTCGGACCGACGGGTGCATGGGCGCCGACCTGGCGGAGCTGGCGGTGGCCGGGCTGACGACACCGGGGTCGCGGGCGGAGATCGTGGACGGCGCCGGCCACTTCCTGCACCTCGAGCGCCCGGATGTGGTCAACGAGCTGGTCGGCGAGTTCCTGGCCGAGCGCTGACCCACCGACGCGCGCTGGAGCCCGAGGCACCGCCCCGCCCCCGCCTAGCCGCGTGCCTCGCCGACGCCCCGCCGGACGGTCTCAGGGCAGGCGCAGGACCGCACCGTCCCGCACCGCCAGGCCGTGATCGAGCAGGCCGACGGCGACCCGGTCGGCGCGGGCCAGGTCGTCGGGCCAGCCCATCACCGTCGCCAGGTCGGCCAGCGCCACCGGACCGTGACACAGCGCCTCGACCAGTCGCCCCCGGCCCTGGCGGTCGGAGCCCTCGAACCGTGGCTGCCCGGTGCCGACCCCGGCCGATCCATCCGCGGGATCCGGCGCCGCCAGCCCCGCGGCCGCCCAGGCGCAGGATCGCCGGACCGGGCACGACGCACACCGGGGCCGCCGCCGCAGGCATACGGTCCCACCCAGCTCCATGACCGCCTGGTTCCAGGCCCACGCCCGGCCGGGCGGCACCAGCGCGTCGGCCCGGGCCTGTGCCTCGGCGGTGCGGAGCGGACGCCCCGCCCAGCGGGCCAGCACCCGCCCGACGTTGGTGTCGACCACCCCCAGGTCTCGCTCGAACGCGAACGCCAGCACCGCCCGAGCCGTGTACGGACCGACCCCGGGCAACGTCAGCAGGGCCGCGAGGTCCGGCGGCAGGGCCCCACCGTGGTGGTCGACCACCGCCCGGGCGCAGCCGTGCAGGCTCACCGCCCGCCGGTTGTACCCCAGCCCCGTCCACAGCGGGAGCACGTCGCCGAGCGGCGCCGCCGTACACGCCGCCGGTGTCGGGAAGCGGTCCAGAAACCGCTGGTAGTAGGGCACGACCCGGTCGACGCCGGTCTGTTGGGCCATGACCTCGGAGACGAGGATGGCCCACGGGTCGCGCGTGCGGCGCCATGGCAGGTCGCGGAGGTGCGACTCGCCCCAGGCGAGCATTGCCCGCTCGCGGCTGGGCGTCACCGCACCCGCTGGCACAGGTGCAGTGTGCACGGACGCGTGTAGGTCAGCCGCAACCGGCCGGCGGTCTCGGGGTGGGCCTCCAGGAAGGCCCGCAACCGGCAACAGGAAGGCCTTTTCAAAAAAAATGGCCTGGATGTGGAATTGATCCATATCCCATCAAGTTCAAGAGGTATTCAGGCGATTTTGGCCGGCGAAATTGGGTTTTCTTTTATGGACGGCTCCAATGCGGCGCAGGCCAATTTGAAAGGCGCCAACCTTGCCTTGGTCGCCGGCGCCACCAACCGTCAGGTGTTTTCCTTAATGGCGAAATCGGATTTCAAAAGGATCGCCGACCTGAGGGGCAAAAAAATCGGCATTACTCGGGTGGGATCGTCGACGCATACTTCGGCACTATACGCGCTTAGTTCGGCAGGGTTGAGGCCGTCGGACTATCAGCTTCTGCCATTGCTCGAAGTGCCGAATATCTATACCGCCTTGGCGGCTGGTCAGATCGATGCGGGCGTCATGTCGCCTCCGACCAATGCGCGGGCGAAACGTTCCGGTTTCGTCGAGCTGATGAACGTCGCAAAAGAAGGTCCGGAGTTTGTTTCCGTCGCGGTCGGCACTAGCCGGTCCTACATAAAAGCCAACGAAGATGTCGTGCGGCGCGTGGTACGGGCCTATGCCGAAGGCGTACAAATCTTCAAAGTCAACAAGCCAGCGGCGCTCAGGATGATTCAGAAGCAGCTCAAGGTGAGCGACCCAGAGATCCAGGAAGACACCTACGGCCAATTCAGCGATTACTTAGCATACCCGCCTTACGTCAGCCGCAAAGGAATGGAGGCTGTCCTCGCGGAGTTTGCCGATAAGGATCCTGCAGCTAAGGCAGCCAAGCCTGATGATTTTATCGATATGCGCTTTATCGCAGAGCTGGAGAAAGAAGGTTTTTTCAGAAGGTTTGCTATTAAATAGGCAAAATCAGGATCGGAAAAAAACAAAATATGTGCGTAACCTATGTCGACTTGCGTAATTTCTTGGCCCTGCGAACGAAGTAATCCCACATGGAGCCCAATCGGTGCGGTGTGTAGATCTGTTCGTATTTAATCTTCGCTTCTTCATCACTGGTCCAGGAAGGTTCGCCAGAAGCGGTCGCCATTAGTTGGATGCGTGCCGCCTTTTCGAGAAATATGGCGTAAAGCGTCGCCACCTCGATGCTCTCGCCTACCACCGTGGAGCCATGATTTTTCATTAACACACCGCGGCATTTACCAAGGCTCTTCGCTACTTCTTTGCCCAGCTCAGGGCTGCGGATCAATGCCGTCGTATAATCAAATAGTGGCAAACCATCGTAAAAAATATTGCCTTCATGGCTAATCGGCCGAAGCGGCTGGCGGAGCGCGCCAAAGGCAGTGGCATAGGGCGGGTGCGAGTGGACAACACAGTTCACATCGGAGCGCGCTTTATAAATCTCGGTATGGATAAAGACCTCGGAGTGACGCTCATACTTGCCCTCCACCTTTTTGCCGCTCAGGTCGACGACGATGATGTGTTGGGGCCGGATCTCTTCGAAACCAAAGCTATGCGGTTTCATCAGGACTCGGTCCTGTCCCGGGATACGCACTGACACATGGCCGAGAATATTGTCCCAATGGCCCTCGTGAGCGAGGATGTTGCAGGAATACGCCAGGGTTTCTTTTAGCTCCTTGATGCTAGGCATTGTTTCTCCTTGTTGACGGGGCAGCTCGGTGTCAGTTTTGCGCCCGTAGGCGAAATCTTTGGATTTTCCCGGTAACTGTTTTTGGGAGGTCATCAACAAACTCGACCCAGCGGGGATATTTATAGGGCGCGAGTTTACTCTTTACGTGGGATTGAAGGTCGGTTTGTAACTGGACGCTGGCTGTGAACTCGCTCTTCAATAAGACATAGGCTTTGGGCTTGAGCAATCCATCGGCGTCTTGGCCGCCTATGACCGCGGCCTCCAATACTGCCGGATGCTCCATCAGGGTGTTTTCGATTTCGATGGGGGACACCCACAGGCCACCGACTTTAAGCATGTCATCAGAGCGACCGCAGTACCAATAATAGCCTTCGGCATCGCAGTAGTAGGTGTCGCCGGTTTTGAGCCATTCCCCTTGCATCATTTTTTTAGTTTGTTCGTGCTTGTTCCAGTAATAGGGCGCATTGGCGTCGCCCTTGACCATGAGATTTCCCACTTCGCCGACCGGGACCTCGTGTCCTTCGTCGTCGACGATTTTTGCTTCGAAGGCAGGTGTTACTTCGCCGCTGCTTCCCGCCTTGGCTCTTCCCGGCCGATTGGCAAGAAAGTCGTGAGTTGCCTCGGTGGAGCCGACCACATCCAAAAGCTCCAGGCCGGTGCGTTCCTTCCATTGATGGAAAATCGCCGGGGGCAGAGGTTCGCCGGAGGAGAGACAGATCCGAAGCGAGCTCAAATCATACTTCTTTTCTATGCGCAGGAAGCGTGCGAAAAGGGTCGGTACGGAAAAAAAGAAAGTGGGTCGATATTTCTCGATGACCTGAAGGATTTTTTCGGGATCGGGTTTTTCGGGCCAGAGAACCGTTGCGGCGCCGAAGCGGAACGGGAAGTAGAGCGAATTGCCCAAGCCGTAGGAGAAAAACATCTTGGAAGCTGAGAAGCATAAATCGGTTTCGTTCATTTTAAGTACCGGCTTAACGAACAAATCGCTGATCGTGATCATGTCGTGCTGAAGATGAACGGCACCCTTCGGCGCGCCTGTGCTGCCTGATGTGTAGGCCCAGAAGCATACATCGTCTTTGCTCGTCCTTTCGGCCTCAAGTTTATCGGAAGCTTTATCGATAAGACTCTCGTAGGAAAGCGCTTTGCCGATCGGCTTGCCGACGACGATGATATGTTTAAGAAAGCGGGTGCCGTCCCAGATCTTTTTGATTTCAGGAAGAACCGATTCATGAACGATGATCGCCCGCGCGCGACTGTCATTTAGCAGGTAGTCATAATCTTTGGCGGCCATCCATGGATTAGTTGGAATGGGGACGGCGCCTATCTTGATGGCGCCAAAGAAACTGAAAGCGAATTCAGGCGAGTCGGGCAAAGCCAGTCAGCACCCGGTGCTCGATTTCCACGCCGAGTTCTTTGAGGGCGTTGCCGGTTCGGTTAACTTTCTCGAAGACTTCCTGGTAGGTAAGTTTCTGATCCTGATAGTAAATTGCGGTGCGTTGACCACGCCCCTGGGCGATATTATCGTCCACAAAGGTCGTGGTGGCATTGTAAATCTCAGGCAGGTCGAGGTTCATGGGTATTTGTAGAGCTGCTTGAGGATCGATCGCTAGTTTCTGTGCTCGATCTTATATCCTCGCCGTCCCTTCACTCGCCGCCAACCATTTCCGATTGGGTCTCGGTTGCGATCACGACGGACTTCGAGTCGGTATAATGTTCGATGGCCTCCTCGCCGTGCTCTTTGCCCAATCCGCTCTGTTTTACTCCGCCGAACGGTAGTTCGTCGTAGATGATCTGCGCCGAGTTGACCCAGGTATATCCGGCCTCGATTCTTTCCGCCCCGGCCATAGCCCTGTTAATGTCGCGGGTCCAGATCGAGGATCCCAAGCCAAAGATGGAATTATTGGCCTGCTCTATGGCCTGGTCGAGATTCTTGACTCGAACAATGGGAAGCGCCGGGCCGAAACATTCCTCCTGCAAGAGCCGAGACGAGGGGTCGACGTCTGCCACCAAGGTTGGCTGGAGATAGAACCCTTGTCGTATTCTTCGCCCTTGGGTTGCTGCGCTCCGTAGAGGATCTTCGCCCCACGCTTCACCGCATCTTCCACTTGTTCTTCGACCTCTTGACGCTGTTCTTTGGTGTGCAGCGGGCCCATGAGAGTGTCCTTGCTCAAGCCGTTCCCAACTTTGATTCTCTTGGCTTTTTCAACCAGCTTTTCCATGAAAGCGTCGGCAATGTTATCAAACAGATAGAGGCGCTTGACCGCTAGGCAGGCCTGACCGCAGTTGAAAAAACGGCCCACCGAGGCAGCGCTCACCGCCCGGTCCATATCCGCGTCGTCGCAGACGATCATCGGATCGCTGCCGCCCAGCTCCAACGTGACGTGCTTAAAGTCTTTGGCGGCGGACTGCATCACCCGCCTTCCGGTGTCCGTTGCGCCCGTGAAACCGATTTTGCGCACGGTTGGGTTGACCAGCAGCTCTTCACCGACCACGCTTCCCGGGCCAGTGACAACGTTGAGGACACCTTTTGGGCCGCCAGCTTCCTGAATCGCCTTATCGATCAATTCACAGACGCGAAGATCCGTAAGCGGGGTGGTGCCGGCAGGCTTAACCACCACTGTGTTACCCGCCAGCAGTGCTGGACCGAGCTTGTTACCCATGAGTGATACGGGGAAGTTCCACGGTACGATAGCCCCGCAAACCCCTAAAGGTTTACGCAGGACCAAACCATGACGGCCGTTATCAAGAACGACCGCGCCAGTTCGAAGGCTCTTTGCCATCCCCCCGTAATGATCCATGGTGTGAACGAAACGGCGGATTTCCAGAATTGATTCGCGCAGCGGCTTACCCTGTTCACGGGTAAGAAGATTGGCAAGTTCCTTTTCTTGCTGAAGAATCAGATGCCCTGCTTGAAGCAATATAGAACCGCGCTTGGAAGGTGCCATAATCGACCATTTCTTCAAAGCGTTCGCAGCCACATCAATAGCCCGGCGAATGTCAGCGACTGTTCCTTTGGGTACGGAATCGACCACCTCACCGGTGGCTGGATTGCGGACCGGGGTGGTTTCTTTGCTTTCCGAGTCAATAAACTCACTGGCGACTAGCAGCTTTGCCATAGAATCCTCCGTTTAGTTTCAGAATTTCAAGAACAATCATGTTCATAGGTGGTTGTCAAGAATTGGAAGCGAAACCGACGCGGAAACCGACCGCAGCACAAACACAAAGGCCCGACTTTTGGGGAGTTCGGGCCTCTATGGATCAAATCAATGTGGTCGAAGTGTCTAGTTCGGTGCGTCAGGAACCCACGGCTTCTTTGAGATGTGCCTTTCGCGCCGTTTTCCCAAGTTTAAGGGTCAGCTCGGCGATCTCGCTGCCGCGCGCGAACCAAACTCCCTGGTGCTTTTGCATATACTGAATCATCTCTTTCAAAGCCTTGGCACGACCCGGTCGGCTCGAAATGTAAGGGTGGATCTGAAAAGGGCAAAAGGTAGGTCCGTTTTTCGACTCTTCGTAGAGCTCGTCGAAAAAAGCCTTCCAAATCACCAGCGCGTCATTCGGGTTGCCGGAATCTCGGTGCGTATAGACTCTGCCGTCGCCGAAGGGGTGTCTGGGTAGCTCGGCCAGGATACCCTGGTCTTTTTCCCAGACGAAGGGAAGATCATGAGCGAATGAATTGCTGTTCCAGAGAAACCCGTGCTCCATCAAGAGTTCGAGGCTATTGGGACTCTGCGTGCAGGAGCGCCACCCAACGGGTCGCTTGCCTGCCCGCTTCTCGATCATCTCTATGGTCTTGCGCATGACCTCGCGCTCTTCGTCGCGGGTAAGGTCGCGCGCGACCTCATGGTGATAGCCATGGCCAGCGACCTCGTGACCTCTTTGGGCGATCGCCTTGATCGCTTCGGGATAGCGTTCGGCAATAGCGCCGCAGGTGAGAAACGTCGCCTTCACACCGGTCTCATCCAAGATTCGAAGAATTCTCCAGATCCCGGTTTGCGGTCCGTACTCTCCCTGGGTCCATTCCTCATGGTTGATTTTTCCGTTTTTGTCCGGCTTCACGTCCTCACCGCCCTGAAAGTCAAATGTGAGCACGACAGCCATGCGATATCCATCCGGCCAGTTGATCTTTTCCCTGAAATGCAGCTCTTGCATGATTCCTGTTCCTCCCTTGGATTCAGTATTATAAGGCTTAATCTCGCTCGAACATAACAAAGGGGGTCACGGGGTTGCAAGGCGATCCTTGCCTGGCGATTTCAAGCTTGCTCTCAAAATCTTTCCTGTGTTAACCATTGCTACCATAGAAGACGCTCAGTATCGCAACGCAGCTTGGCCATGATCGATTCCCGGTCCTCAGTTCTTGATGTTTCCAGCTTGGCCAACTGCGCTAGGGAGTTTGACACTATGCGAAACGGCTTCAAAATCTTTGACGCGGATACGCACGTGAGACCCGATGCGGATCTCCTCGAACCCTACCTTTCAACCGCAGCACGCGCAAAACTCGCCCAGTTTGAGCAGCACAGGACAAAAAACAAGGAAGGTGCGGTCACCTATCTGATGGGTACACGTCACTATAAACGCCGGCTCGGGGCTGCCGATGATGAAGCTCCCGAGAATCAAGATTATATGCGGGGCTATAAGAGGCATCAGCACGGCAAACCTGATCCGCTCTGTGAGCGGGACCCCGCAGTGCGAATCAAAGACATGAATATCGAGGGCGTCGATGTCAATCTGATGCTTCCCTCCGGTTGGTTCGGTGCCTGGACCACGATCGAAGATGTGAGTTTGGAGACGGCGATCTATGAAGCCTATCATCGCTGGATGGCAACCTACTGCGCAGCGTTTCCCAGTCGTCTGAAAGGCGTGATTCTCATCTCCGCGCGGGACGTCGACGGCTCTTTGGCTGAGCTCCACCGTTGTGCAAAAGAGTCATGGCCCTTGGCCGTCTTCGTTTATGCCCCATATCAGTTTCCACTGGATCATCCGGACTTGGAGCCGGTTTGGAAAGCCGCAGCCGATTGTGACTTGTCCATTGCCCTGCATACTTTCACGGTGATGCCGCCCTATGCGCCCGGCGGTTTGGACTCTTGGGACAATTTGTGGTTGCAAAGGTCGGCGGCCCATCCCTGGTGCGGCCAGCGCAACATGGCCGCGATAATCGGCGCCGGGATCATGGATCGCTATCCGAATATTAGGGTCGGGACGTTGGAGGCCGGCCACGGCTGGCTGCCGGCCTGGGTGAATCGCTTAGAAGAACACATCAAGCTGTGTCCTGAAGCTCTGCCACAGCTAAACCAAACAATTCGCGACTACGTAACCGGCGGTCGCTACTTTCAAAGCATCGAGGTGTCCGAGGGAGCGGCGCTCACTCAAATGGTCATTGATCTCCTGGGCCCCGACATTCTGATGTTCGGTTCGGACTATCCGCACGGCGAAAGCTGGTTCCCGGTTGCGGTGGATACGGTTTTCGGTTGGAAGCTTAAAGAGGATCACATGCGCAAGCTCCTTTGGGACAACGCCGCCCGGTATTACCGGCGTTACGCGGGATGAGACCCACAACAAAATTACGGCAGCTCCTGCGACGGAAAAATAAGGTCCTCGCCGTCCTTGGTGCCCCTAATGCTTTTCACGCGAAGATCATGGAGGCCAATGGAGTCGAGGCCTGTTTCGTCGGCACGAGCATCACCGGCGGTAACTACACCGGGCTTCCCGATCTCGGCATACTGTCTATGACGGAATGCGTCGGGATTGCCAGGTGGATTGCCCGCAGCGTGAAGATTCCGGTCATCCTCGACGGCGATACGGGGCATGGCGGGATCATGGCGGTGCGCCGGCTAGTACGCGAATGCATCGATGCGGGAATTGCAGGGCTGCGCCTTGACGATCAACCGTTGGAGCAGAAGCGGCGGACGATGTCCGCCGGTATCTTTATCGTCTCGCGCGAGGATGCCGTGGCACGCTATCGCGCGGCAGCGGACGCTAAAAATGAAATAGATCCTGACTTCGTGATTATGGCCCAGTGTTATGCCCGCAACGCTGTGAACGGCGGCATGGCAGAGACTTTGAAAAGGCTTCGGCTTTATGAAAAGGAGGGAGGCGCTGACTGGGTCCAGTTCGAAGCGCCCCATTCCATCGATGAGATTAAGCGCGCTCGCAAAGCGGTAAGGGGACCGTTTTCGGCCATGAAAGGTCAATTGCCGAGGGCTCTAAGTCTAGAGGAGCATAAAGCTTTACGCCTCAGCGCGGCCTGGTACACGTTCCTTCCCGACCAGGTTCTCAAAGCTTCGGCCTGGTCCTTCTTGCAGGCCTTTAGAAGGCAGGGCATTCGGGCATGGGAAGAGTTTATCGTCGCAAATCCTGACACGCCGTTTACTGGTGGCAAAAAGTGGAGCTGGGATGCGACCGGCATGACGGAGCTAAGCACGCTCGAGGCGAAGTATTTCGCCGGCAAGCGGCGGAGATAATTGAAATGAGAAGAGTCATTTTTCTTATTGTCTATGTAGGTTGCTTTACGCCGCCGCTTCAGGCACAGAGCGATTTTTACAAGGGTAAGCAGATGAAGATTGTCGTCGGCGCTTCCACCGGCGCAGCTAGCGATCTCTACGCCCGCGTAGTCTCTCATCACCTGCCGAAACAGATTCCCGGGAAGCCTGATATTATCGTGCAGAATATGCCCGGTGGCGGATCCATAACTGCGGCCAACTATGTCTATAGTGTGGCTAAACCAGATGGGCTGACTCTTGGAGCGGTCACTGCGCCAATTTATTTCGCCCAGCTGCTGAGTCGCAAAGAAGTTCAGTTTGACTGGGGCAAATTTACCTGGATTGGAACGCCGGAAGAAAACGACGAGTTGTTCTTCCTTCGCTCGGATCAGCCCTACAAGACACTACTCGATCTGCGCAAAGCCAGCGAACCTCCGCGCTGCGGTGCCTCGGGAGTTGGCAGCACGGGCTTCTATATTCCTAAACTGCTCGAGGAGATTTTCAGCCTGAAGATCAACATGGTCACTGGATACCCCGGGGCGGCAGACGTGGATGTGGCTGTGGAAAAGAACGAAGTTCACTGCCGCGGGACAACGATCAGCGCTTTTTTTGGTCGTGAACCCGGTCGAACCTGGGCCAAGAATGGCTTTGTGAGGTTCCTTGTGCAGACGGGGGACAAGAGAAATCATAGACTGCCGGACACGCCGACGATCTGGGAATTGATGGACCAAGAAAAAGGAACGGAGGCAAAAAGGCGTTTAGCACGAGTCGTGCTGGGCCCAGGCGCTTTTGGTCGGCCGATCTTGGCGACTCCGGGGATTCCCGCAGACCGAGTCAAGCTACTGCGCGACGCCTACACGCAGATGCTGAAAGATCCGGAGTTCCTTGCTGACGCAAACAAACGGCAGTGGGAGATAAATCCCATCAGCGGTGAAAGGCTGGAAGCTCTGGCCAAAGAGGTTATCAATCAGCCGCCGGAAATCATCGAGCGGATGAAAAAAGTAATGGGCGAATAATTGGGGGACACAGATGAACATTGAAAAATACATTGTCAAAGCGCGGCCTGGGGTTGTCGGCGGAAAGTTCGAAGAAAAGCGGCCGCTACGCGAGCGCATCGAGCTGCCGGTGAAAAGGCATATTTTTATCAACCGAGATTCACACCCTGACGCGGACATTTATGTCGCTATCCATGAGGCGAAAGATCTGCCGCCGAACGTACCGGACTATCAGGTGCCCCACTTTCACAATACGGACGAATTTTACTATTTTATCGGCAATAATCCCGACCTGTCTGGCCTGGAAGGCCAGATCATCTTTGAAGGGCGGGTGCACAAAATCGTTTCGCCGGCGTGTGTTTATATTCCTACCGGTGCGGTCCACGAGTACAAGGTCACCCGCGGTGCGGGGACGGTGACGGTCCTGTTCAGAAACCGCGGTTACACACATGAAGATAAGCAACCTGACTTAGAAAAGGGAAACAGAGAAGCCGCGAAGTTTGCGAGTTACATTATCAAACCTGAGGTGCGCCCGACCACCGAGATCAAATACCACACCGACGCGGCACCGGGAGTACGCTATGTTTTCGTCGACGGCAAGCTCAAACCTGAGGCAGGCTTTTACACCGTAGTCCGCAGCGTCTCCGACGTCCGGCCGACGCAGGCCAATTACGTCGACAAGCACACACACAACTGCGACACCCAGCACATCGCGATCGGTTCCGGACCTGAGCTGACCGGCCTCAAGATCGAATTTGTCATACGCGACGAGAAAGTGGTGTTCGAGAGCCCGATGGGCGTAAATATCCCGGCGGGCACCCCGCATTGCCAGCGAATTATCGAGGGTTCGGGCCATTTTTTTAATTTTGTGCCCAAGCCCAACTATAACGATAGCTTGGTTTGAATATGGGAACGTCCTAACGAGTGAAGAATTGGGAGGGAAGCAATGAACGATCCTGAATCAAAAGTCGCGGTCTTCGGCGGCGGCTGTTTCTGGTGCACGGAGGCGGTGTTTGATGAATTACGCGGCGTGAAATCAGTCGTGTCCGGCTATGCTGGCGGAAGCACAAAAAATCCCACCTACGAAGAAGTTTGCGGCGGCCGCACGGGGCATGCCGAAGTCATCAAAATTGAGTTCGATCCCGGAGAGATTGCCTTTAAGGATCTGCTTACAGTATTTTTCGCGACCCACGATCCGACGACCCTCAATCGGCAGGGCAATGATGTCGGCACGCAGTACCGGTCGGCGGTTTTTTATGCCAATGAAGACCAAAAGCGGGAAGCAGAAGCTTTCATAAAGGAACTGAACGACACAAAAGCCTTTGGCAAGCCCGTCGTTACCACACTGGAACCTCTGGGGGAATTCTACGAAGCCGAAGACTATCATCAGAAATACTATGCCAATAATCCTTACCAGCCTTATTGTCAGTATCTGATCCCACCCAAGCTGAACAAGTTGCACAAGCAATTTGGCGCATTGCTGAAGTCCCACGGCAAGGCCTAAAGGCTGTCTCCGAGAATTTACGAAGGGCCGCGCTGCAGCTTTAATCGAGTTAGATCCAACCTAACGACAACAGGACCGCGGTCCCTGCCATGATGATCAGGCCCAACGGCACACCGAGACGAGCCCACTCGGTGCTTTTGATGTGCAGGGCGTGGGCGGCGATGATGTTCGGAATATTTCCTGGAATCAGCATCCCGCCGGAGATCAACAGTCCCAATAGCGCGCTCTTGATTTGAGCTTCGGTCAAGGACGGGCCGATTTCGGCCGCCGCGAGAGTCGCGTTATCCAGGACGGCCGATACCATGTTCAGCCAGAACAGAGCTTGGGTGGACATTTTTATCAGATAGGCATCGATGAGTGGTTTGAAGCCGGCGCCCAGAAAGATAAGCGCCATAACAAAAACGTAGACTTTTGTCGCCCTCAGAAAGACCTCGCTTAGCTTTTCTTCGTCCTCCTCGGCTGTGAGAGAAGCTTCGGTGTCGTCCCTAGCTTGGCGCACGAGGAAGATTCCAACGATGCCCAAGACAACGACGAGTGGAACGACGTAATAGCTTAAGAGCTTGGCTAGATATTGGAAGCCGGCATGGTACGGCGCGCCACTTAGCTTGGACACCACGATAGTGGAAAGCGGTTCTCCTAGCGGAGTCAGAGCTGCACCGAGACCGATCGAGAAGCAGGCGATGACAGCGAGACGGACCTCCGCCCGCCGGTGCAGCGGCAAAACCGCGATCAATTCCACCAAGAGCAGGGCCGCGATGATGGCTGAAATGATGCTTGAAAGCAGACCCAAGATCACAATCCCAGCACATACGATGGCAGGAAGAGGAACAGTTATCAGCACACGTCGCATCGCTCCGTCGACGAATCTTCGGGTATAGTGAAAGAGCACACCAGCGCCGAGAACGGCTAGGGTGATGTTGATCGGCGCAACAAACCCTTCGTGGATAACTTCCGAAGTCCAAGCGTTGGAGAGAGTTGCGCTGACGGCTCCCATCACGAAAAGAAAGATTTCTAGGTTACTTTCGATCCACTTGTTTAAAAAGGGCCCGACCAGCACAACCGAGAAGATGATCGTGAGCCCGAACGTTAGTGTATGGTTTTCCATCGGGTAGTTTCTATGATGTCTGCCGTCTTGGAAGCAATCCAAATGCCGTCTTTTTTCAACCTTCGGCCGTTAGCGGCAGAGAACACTAGCCTCGCAATTAAGTGGAAATGTCTCGGCTCCGTGATAAGGTGAGAAGCATTCATTTCTTGGGAGCAAGCATATAGCCCGAAGAGCATTGTCTCATGGAACGATTCTTACCATCGTGCTGACGGGTGTCATGCTCATTGCGCGGGCTGCCTCTGCCCAAGAAATGAGCTTGGTGTTGTCTATAGTTCGCTGTCTGCTTTCGTTCTGCCTAGACGCCTGAGATTTTGAATCAGGCCACGAAAGCGGATGAGATCATTCTCTACACGGTACGAGGAGAAATCAATGGAGTCATCTACTGATGAAGCAATGACACGGATCGATCACCGGAAGTTACGCCGATTCTTGGTCGCATCCTTCGAAAAGTTCGGTGTGCCAAAAAGCGATGCCGAGATCGCGGCGAATGCCCTGGTTATGGCCGATCTCCGCGGCGTGGACACGCATGGCGTCATCCGGTTTAGCCCGAATGCTTGGTATGTAAAGTGGCTGAGTGAGGGCTCTATGAAGGCCAAGCCGGACATCAAAATCATCCGCGAGACCCCGTCCTCAGCGCTGCTGGACGGCGACCGCGGTATCGGCATGGTTATCGGCCATCGGGCGATGGAACTGGCGATTCGCAAAGCCAAAGAGTCAGGCGTGGCGATGGTGGGTGTGCGTAACAGCCGGCATTTCGGTATGTCGGCGAATTATGCGATGCAGGCGTTGGCGCATGACATGATCGGCATCGCCATGACCAATGCCAGCAGGCAGGTGGTGCCGACCTTCGGCCGCGAAGCAAGGTTTGGCACCAATCCGATGTGCTATGCGGTGCCGGCGGATAGAGAGCTGCCGTTTGTCTTGGATATGGCAACCACGACGGCGGCCGCCGGGAAGCTGGAGTTGGCGGCGCGCCTCGGAAAGGATGTTCCGCTCGGCTGGGCCTTGAATCAGCAAGCCGAACAGACCACGGACCCGCGAACTGCGCAGGCCGCGCGGCGATTATTGCCCCTCGGCGGATCCCGTGAAGGCGGCAGCCATAAGGGCTACGGGCTCGCGATTCTCGTGGAGATTCTTTGCGGTGTGTTGACGGGGACAATGACCGCGCTTAACGCCGATCAGGATCCGCGCGGTCATTTCTTCGGCGCGATTCGCATCGATTCGTTTCGGCCAGCGGGTGAATTCAAGCAAGACATGGACAGGCTGATCCGAGAGCTGAAATCTACGCCCCCGATCGCCGGGCAAGAACGCGTTTATGTGGCAGGCGAAATTGAATTCGAGACATTACAAGAGAGAGCTGAGCATGGTATCCCGTTGCATAGCTCGGTGCTTAAGGGCTTGCGCGAAGTGAGTGAGAGGTTCTCGGTACCGTACGATCTGGAATGAGTAATACACAAATCTAGCAGCAGCGCTCAACAATTCTCCTTCGTGTCAGCCTGCTAATAAC